>DFZX01000015.1 GCA_002383695.1 Caryophanales bacterium UBA4045 | reverse complement strand
TACAGTAGAGCGAAGAGCCGAAAAATTTGTGATTCAAAGAAATCCCACCTTAAGATAATAGTAGTATATTATGTTACGAATTGTATCATACGATGGATTTAAAGTCGAATTATATTATATTGCGTTGTCGGATATCTTGGAATATCCATATTCAAACGAAAATCGCCGATGCACTTGGCATTAGCGATATTGCTCTATCATATATTTCATTACGAAAATCCGTAGATGCAGAGGAATAGGAGCCTTGAGCTTTAGTTAGCATAATTCTAACAGAATCACTATATCTCAATTTCTATATCCTCGCTCTCTATATTATCCTTTAGTGGAAGTGTCCCACCTTGCTTTTGATCGATGATGGATATACCGCTGCGCCATATTCGACTGCTCCGTCGTTCGACTCTGCGTCTGCCAATGGAACAAGCGCTCGTTCATCGCATAGTCCTCGTGTAAGGTCGAGGGCAAGAAGTCCTTGTCCGACTTATTGAGCGTAATGAAGAATCCGTACCCTTATCGGCAAAATATTTCACACCCTCCCGAAACTCCGGCGCCTTCTCTTCATTGTAGTATCCGAAGGCCGCCATCACCTGGGAGGTCTAGTATCTGCAGTGCACATCTAGCGGATACACATACGGGAGAGGATCTCACATCAAAAAAATCGCCGATGCACTTGGCATTAGCGATATTCGAACCATCAGTGCTCTATCTCTTGGTCTTCTTCTTTATCAATGATTGTGATAATCAATTGATTAAACTCCTTAATCACACCACATAGCTCCTCAACTTGAGACCTTGAGAATGTAACAGTATCGCTGTAATCAGCGTCACCGCGCATATCCATCAATATATTGTACATTTTCCCCAATTGGATTGGAACATGCCCTGGTTTGATCAATTCATTATTAACATAGGATCGAACATGGGTATGACTCTTACTTCGTATACCTCTTATAAGCATTAAGGCAGTCACTGTTTGGAAAGCAGAATAATACAATGAGCTGATTGCTCTATCATATATTTCATTACTCAGATCCGTAGATGCAGAGGAATAGGAGCCTTGAGCTTTAGTTAGCATGATTCTAACAGAATCGCTATATCTCAATTTCTATACCCTCGCTCTCTATATTATCCTTTAGTGGAAGTGATACATTCACTTCCGTTATCCAGTTATTATAGTTTTCTAAGATGGACATTATAGGAGCATCTTGCTCCATAATCGTAGCGAATTGCATATCAGACAGTTTCTGTTTCTGTTCTTGTGTTGAAGACTCTTTAACTAACACAAGCAAATCAACATCGGAGTACTCTGTATAGTCACCCCTTGCTTTTGAACCAAACAAAATTAGCTTAACTACGTTAAACTCCTTCTTCAATCGTTCCTTTAATATGGATATAGCTATCTTTTCTTCAGACGTTAGCGAAGTCAGCTGAGATACATTTAACTTTATCATAGGTAATCACCATCCACCCTCATGCTTACCATTTTTTATAGCAATTATAACATAACCCTATGCTTATGGCTTCTACACAATGCACTTATTCGCAACAGGAACCAGCATCGGCGGCAGCTCCTCCTTCAATCTCCACACGAAGCTAATCGGCCGATCACCCTCATGACGAACATACTCCGCTTCGCCCAGATAGACGAAGGGTGACGTATAGCCGTTGTCCTTCTTATACTCTCTCACGAACAGGGCAATCCGGTTGCCCATCCTCCGATGATGGATATATCGCTGCGCCATATTCGACTGCTCCGTCGTTCGACTCTGCGTCTGCCAATGGAACAAGCGCTCGTTGATCGCATAGTCCTCGTATAAGGTCGAGGGCGAGAAGTCCTTGTCCGACTTATTGAGCGTAATGAAGAAGATATCCGTGCTTTTATCGGCAAAATACTTCACACCCTCCCGAAACTCCGGCGCCTTCTCTTCATTATAGTATCCGAAGGCCGCCATTACCTGGGAGGTGGTATACCTACAGTGAACATCTAACGGACAAGCATACGGGAGAGGGTTAGGTAAATCGACAAAATCCAGCCGCTTCAGATTGTAAGCAAGAATCTGCACTATCTCATCTCGGAACTCCGCACATTGAACAGCCGTTTGAATACCTACCTCGATGCTATCAAAGCCCTCCTTCTCAGGAGCCGAGCTGTAGAATGTATAGTAGAACATGTTCAACAATAGCTGCTCTTCTGCTGTCTGCGGCTTCTGATCATATTGTAAGTATGCCATCACGAATCTCAGCATGACTCTCGAATTCATCGCCAACAACGCGGGTAGGCGTTTCGTCAGGTAGGTTTCATCATCGAATACATAATCTTCCCTAAGCCCCGCCTCAACCATCAATCTAGCAAAGGTGCGATCACCACTACGTCCATATAGCTCATATAGATCGATCTGATAGTGTTCAAGGAAATTCTCTATAGTCGCTTTTATACCCGTTTCTTCTTCAAAATACTTAAGCTTCGCAACCACATTACGTCGCGTATAATTGGCATCCTTCAGGTTGCGTAGCACATATTCCTTCGCCTGCTTCTCCAGTTGGATAAAGCTTCCTCGTGGAAGATTGGAGAAACCATTGTCTACATAGTAGCTAATGGAGTGCTTGGTCCGCCCCATGAGTGCCCGGAACTTGTCCTGAAAGTTATAGCTGGCATGCGCTTGTCCGATAAAGTCGAGCACGGTCAAGCACTCTTTCCCATCGGCAAGTCGTAGCCCCCGTCCAAGCTGTTGGAGGAAGACCGTTAAGCTCTCCGTTGGACGTAGGAAGAGGATCGTATTCACCTCAGGAATATCGACACCTTCATTGTAGAGGTCCACGACGAAGATCATCTTGATCTCGCCTCGAACCAGCCATCCCTTGACCTGCTTCCGCTCATCATCTGGAGAGTTGCCGTGCAAGGCGATGGAGGGAATACCCGACTCTTGGAAAACCTTAGCCATATACACCGCATGCTCAACGCTAACGCAGAAGCCAAGACCTCTGACATCGTCTAGGTCGGTTACGTATTTTTTGAGACTATTGAGGATTTGGGTTACTCGTATCTTATTATTCGTATAGAGATTCTGTAGCTCCAGAAGATCATAACCGCGTCTCGTCCACTTCACCTGAGTAAGATCAACCTGATCCGTCACGCCAAAATATTGAAAAGGACTCAGCAGCTTCCGATCCACAGCCTCGGTTAGGCGGATCTCAGCAGCTATCGTATCGTCGAAGTAGGATAGGATACTCTTGCCATCCATTCGTTCTGGGGTTGCAGTCAAACCTAGTAAAATCTTCGGTTTATAGTAAGATAGCAATCGCTGGTAGGATGGCGCAGCCGCATGATGGAATTCATCGACAACGATATAGTCGAAGAAATCATCTGTTGTACGCTCGTCTAGCTTCATCGAATTGAAACTCTGAATGCTGATGAACAGATGATTTAACGAATCTGCCTGATTACTACCAACATGTAGTTCACCGAAGTTCAGATCTTTGAGAATAGCGCGAAATGTATCTCGACTCTGCTTGAGAATCTCTTCACGATGGGCGACGAATAAGAGTCTGGCTCTCGGGTTGTTCTGCTTGAAACGTTTGTAATCAAATGCAGCGATAACTGTCTTGCCTACACCGGTAGCCGCCACTACGAGGTTATGATATCGACCATGGAGGGTTCGTTGTGCTGCTAGCTTATCTAGAATCTCCCTTTGATAGTCGTAAGGGGAGATATCGAAGTTAAAGGTAAAGGTGCTCTCGGGATCCTTCTTGCGATTTAGAGCTTCGCGCAGTTGATCTACATGCTCTTGGCTTTCTATGTCGAAAGACTTAAATTCGCGGTCATTCCAATAGCTTTCGAAGGTGGCGAACACCTTCTGGAGAACGTCATAGGAGTCTTTCTCAGTGACCTTAAGATTCCACTCCAGGCCACTTGTCAGTGCAGGATTAGACAGGTTGGAGGAACCGATATAGGCGGTAGTGAAGCCTGTGTCTCTTTTAAAAATATAGGCTTTGGCATGTAAGCGAGTTCGCTTCGAATCATATGAAATTTGGATCTCCGTATTCTTCAGACGGCTAAGCTCTTCGATCGCTTTCATATCCGTTGCTTCCATGTAAGTCGTTGTAATGACACGCAGATGTCCACCTGATTCAGTGAATTGCTCTAGCTGTTCCATAAGACAACGAAGCCCGCTCCACTTAATGAAGGAGACGAGCATATCGATTCGATCTGAGGTTACAATCTCATGCTTAAGCTCACTAAGCATATTCGGCTCAGCATGTGAGCCTGTGAACAATGAGCTCTGTGAGAGAGGAGTTACTGGTCGTAGGATCTTATCGTCCTTGATGCCACGAATGTGATTGAGTTTAGAATAGACATAGGTAAGGACTTCTCCGTGTTCGTCTATTCTAAAGTCTTCTAACTCTTGCTGCCCAAGACCAGTTCTCATCGTCTCTATGAGCTCGTTACAGATACGAATCTGCGCCAATACAGCTTCTTGATCGTCACTCGTTTGCTCCCTAACTAGCTTCAGCGCCCTTCGAGTTACTAATGAGATGTAATGTGCAAGCAGCTTGCGCGCTTCCTCGACATCTAGCGCATCTTTGCCGATAGTGAAGAGGTCTGGATCAAGAAGCTTAAGCTCATTAGTTGTAACTGTATTTAGTATTTGCTCGTAGAGTCCTAGCTTCATTGCGCACAGTCACCTTCACTTTCGCCTGATCTAGAGCAAATAACTATCTGTAATTGACTTCTCAATAACAACATTCGACATTTCCCAGCATATCCCTCCCGATTAGCTAAGACACACAATAAGAGAACCATTAAAGAGGTTGGGTTATTGATTTTAATGAAATTTCTAAAATAAAAGGGCAGCTCGCCTTGAATCAAACATATCATCATATAATCGAGTCAACTCAATATGTGCGTCGTGCCAGCCCTCTTCCAACTCCCAAGTAATTACTTGACCATCAAAACGAATCTCCACATTAGTTTTATAGTTGCCTTCATCACGATAAGTAGCATCATAGCTGTGATAAGCCTTTTCATCAGAAGGCTCAAACACCTTAGTTTCATTGTAATCAAATTCATTCTGCTCCTGAAATTTCCTGCAGAATGCTATGTACTCCTGCAATGTCCTACTTATATGCTTATCCCCCAGTTATTAAGG
This sequence comes from Caryophanales bacterium UBA4045, assembly GCA_002383695.1. Lineage (GTDB taxonomy): Bacteria > Bacillota > Bacilli > Paenibacillales > UBA4045 > UBA4045. The sequence goes on along the minus strand of DFZX01000015.1, from coordinate 53,049 downwards.
TAAACTACTATCCTCGTATTTTGCACTCTTGTAATTAGTTTATACAATAACGAAGTTCTTTTCAATACAATTGCAAATTATTTTATTTGCAATTGTATTGAAAAATCGCGGTGCTTTGTACTTATTCGACATTATATTATTCATCATCAAATTCTTTCAGAATTCTCTTGATTTTCTCTATTTTCCGGGTATCTGTCTTTCGCAGAATTTCAATGAGCAGTTGAACAGTCTCTTGTATCTGCTGATCTTTAGGGGTGACCATACTGAGATTACCGTCAAAAGGAATAAAAAACTGCATCGGCTCAACATCAAGCGCTTCTGCAATCTTCTCAATTGTTAGTAACGATACATTCTTGTCCCCACGTTCAATCCGCCCGATATAGGAGTAATTAAATCCACCCCGTTCTCCGACTTGTTCCTGGGTCAACCCTTTCTCTTTGCGAATTTCTCGTATTCTTCTTCCCACTGATTGTAACAATAAATGATCCATTAACTACACCTCATTCTGAGTTTAGGCAATGAAACCAAACTTATACACGATAAAATAGTACACATTTATTAAATAATGTTCCTATTTGGTTCTATTTATGTTATTCTATTATTAATTCCAGCTACAGGGGGCATACATATGAAGCTTATCTGGTTACTTCCAGACGATTCGACTGTTGTGGTCATGGTTTCTGATATTGTTCAGTATCTGAATATTCTCAGAGCTGTAAATTCTGTATCATTGGGTTTTGCCACATATAAAATTGTTTCCATCAATTCAATATAGAGCAGGAGGATCAATCCATCTGTGTCACTGTGAGATAATTATCATTTAGACCACTGACTTCGTCATCCTACACTTAGGGAAACCAATACAACCGTAGAACTCACCACGCGAGCCATTCCTAAGGATCATGCTCTTGCCGCAACGCTCGCAAATCATATCCGACTGTGGTAACTGCTCGATTATCTGTCTAGGTGAAGGAGTGATCTCGGGATTCATCTGTAAGATCATCTCAACCAAGTCATCTCGGTTATACAATTTTACTTTTTTGGATCTTGCTAACTCAGTCGCTTCATATGAATATTCACGATTCGATACCACCCATGCCTCTGAAGCTCCATAATGAGCAATTGCCGTTTGGGCTTCTTGAACTGCTTTTAAGCCGACAGTCTTACTATATCTCTTAGCTTGTACTATGATTTTTTTGCCGTTCTTAGATATAATGAGATCTGCTCCATAATCACCAGCAGCCTTTGTAACTGTGACAGTGTATCCTTGATTCTTGAATAGAACCCCGAGATAATGCTCGAACTGACGGCCATCCATCTTATCAATATCAGCGATGCCTGATCGCTTTAATTTCTCTTGACTTTTCATTTTTCGCATAATAAGGAGAACTATTGTAATACCGAGTACAATCAATGTCGCAATGAAAGCAATCTTGAGTGAACTAGTTGTGATGTACGCTACAAAGAACGCCACCAAAACCGGCAACTTCAATGCAGTATCGATGAAATTACTTTCCCGCTTTTCTTTGCTCGGTCTTCTGGCCATATATTAATCTTCCTCCTTAATCCCACGTGGCTGGTTGGATCGATCGTATTCTTAATAATTGCTGTAATTCCTCAATGCTATAAATAGGATCCCTTTTGTGTAGCATAGCATGACAATTTGGACAAACCGGACGAAGATCTTCAATTGGATTAATCTCGTACTCAACACCTACTTCACGGAGCAATTTCAAGTGGTGTACATGAGCAAACTTCTTCCCGATATCTCCATATTTTTCATAGAAATCAAAGGTGCAGACCGAACAAGAATAACCAAAATGATCTAAACATCGTTGCCGAGCAATAGGATTTCTTTCGTATGTATTTATAGTGATTTTCATTTTTGCACCTTCGATAAGAGCATCCGGTGAGACAATCTCTTCAGGTAATATTTCTGGATGAAACTCTGTTGGATCATCGAATGCCCAGAGGATATTAATTGGATCAGGTGAAATAACTTCCTTCGCCCGACCAATTCCCAAATAATAAAAGTTGGGATCGCTATTCTCACGTGCGAAAATGTACTTCTTAATTTCCGGATTAATTAATGATTGCGATGATGGATGTGATAACTTCCTTTTATTCCTGCCATACCATATTAACTCTGTACCTTTGAATTTATTATTGTAATCATGACCTGTTCGACCTTTTACCTTCACACTAGCAAAAATGAATAAGTCATTATTATATTGATTGTACCCGGTGAACCAATCCCCCTGTCGTTGTATATCGGAAGGTACAGAAAATATTCGGAAAATGTCCTTCCTAGAATAGCGCGTACCAATTGTAAGCGGCATCTATGCAGCTCCTCATTATATCTATAGTTGCTTCTATTTAATGGTCGCTATGATTTCCCTCAACTCCTTAATGGTCAATAGATGCTGCACATCCCTGTGAATGATCCGGTGACAATTAGAGCAGATTGGAATAAGATCTGTTTCAGGATTTACATCCACTTCCTCACCTTTAAACTCATGTAATGGCTTTATATGATGTACCTCAATAAAATTCTTCCCGAATTCGCCATACATTCTTTCAAAATCGAAATTACAAACAGAACAAAAGCAACCATGAATTTCAATTGCTCTTTGCCTGTTTTTCGGATTACGCTCATATCGTTTACCATAGTAATATTTGACGTTACCTTCTCGTATTAACTCTTCATTCTCAGCCTTATCTGCTTCGATATCACTATATACAGCACTGAATTGAATGGCATCCGCAAAGAAGATATCAAATTCAGATTCATTCCTCTTAAGAAAGATCATATCAGGATATTGTTGTTGAAGATTCGCAGAGCTCCGAAAAGCTTCATAGATATCTGGATATAACCCTCTTAATTTAACCGCAAAATCATTCTTCCACAGCAACCGCGTTCTCGGATTATTCTGTTTATCTGTTTCAATTACAACGTTGAACAACTCATTGTCCAGTCTTAAATCAAGCTCTTTTCTACCGCCAGGCTGAATCACCGTTAGATGAAAAAAACTCCGAATATCTATAGGGATCCCTGTGCCATTATGCAAAAATAATGACTTGTCGAATTTTTTATATGCCGTATTGTTGTTTAGCATTGTCCAAGAGAATGACGAAACTACTTCTACCTTCTCAGCAACATTAAATCCTAGCGCCCTGAGAAATTCATTAGTCTCTTCTCCACCACTAAATACATTTCTATCGAGTTCCTCTCCATTTGCAAAGTGATTAGCAATCGATATCACATATTTAGGTGGATAGGCTTTTGTACCATGAACGAGGTCAAATTTCTTTGATTCTCGATTATCTGGATAACCTTCTCTGTCAATTTTCGCAAGTGCCAGCATGATATGACCTCTTGTTATATTTGAAGATATCATTCTATTAAGACAACTAGGCTAATGCTTGATTTACATAGACCGCACATTTGTTTTCACCTCTGTATTACATACTTCTATTTCACAATGGTGTTCACCTTTATTTAACATTAATTCACTTTAATTAACTTAGGAAAACAAAACAAAACCATGGATTTAATCTCCATAGCGATATGAAAAATCTACTACTTACAGGAATTCTTCTACTGATCGAGAGAAGCGCATAGCCGTCATCAATAATCTTACTTTTCAGAATGCTAAATTTTATATAATCTCACACAAAAGTTCGATAATCTTTTCCTTCTCACCGCTCCCAGTAGTAGGAAGTCTTAATAACGGTAATTTATATTTCACTAGAATACTTTTCTTTAATTCATCCCGGATTAATTGCTTTGGGTTGTTCTCGTGGAAGGCAAATCCATCCACTTCAATTACCAATATCGGTCTCTTATTAAGTTTGTAATAAATCACGAAATCAACAGAAGCATTGTGGTTAACGTAACTCAGTTCATCTGGGTTTAACTTCTCCGTATTGTTCAATAAGTTTTTCAGATACACTTGTGTCGTGAAGTCTAGGCTACTATATTTCTCATCGCTTAATATATCGTCCAAGAGTGTCCATATGATGTTTTCCGACTGGTACCTAGACTGCTTCATTAATCTCGATTTAAAGAATATGAGCTTATCCGAATATTCCTTATAGAGCAAATCAAATACGGATACAATCTCACTTTCGATGAATTTTTCATCTAAAGCATTGTACTCCATGTAACGGATTAACTCACTGACTTCTTTGCCAGATGTATTGAACAGGGAATAATCGGTCACCAAAACAAACTGATTTTGTGCTCTAGATACGGCAACATTTATTTTGCAGGGATCATCAACGAATTTCATGCCTATTTTGCCTGAACGAGTATTATCCAACACAGTCGACATAATAATTACTGACTTCTCTCGACCTTGGTACTTATGTATTGTGTCAATTTCCATTTCATCATCCAACATACGACTTGCCTTTGTAACTTGTTTTCTATATGGAGTGGTTATCCCAACTTTCTCTTTTACATATGTGTGTAGATCAGGGCCATTCAATACTTCTTCGAGGATTACATCAAGTTCTCTTTGATTGAATTTACCTTTATCCGAAGCTATGGTTACTTCTCTCATATGATTACCTGGGGCCGTTCGGCGTAATAATAGTGGATTCTTACAATCGTTACCATCATTGAAAGGAATCAATTCACCACCATAATATCTCTGATTGCAGAATCCTATGATTTGGGGATGACACCGGTAATGTTCTTTTAGGATAATCTTAGGTATGGAATCTGGATAGACATCAATCATTGAGGATAATAAGTTCTGCTTAAAATAATCATAATCGTGGTCTACATTGTTGTTATCGATTTTCTCTTTAATCTTCACATTTACGATTTGGGGCAATTGTTTCGTATCTCCCACAATAATCGCATTCTTGCAACATGATAAGGCCAAAGCACCCGTCAGTAAATCTACTTGCGATGATTCATCAATGATTACATAATCGAATAAGTAGTTTTCAGGGATGCAATTACGTAAAGAGTGGGTTGTACTGAGTACAACAGGAAATTGGTGTACAAAGGTATCAAATTTCTTTTTAAATGTGTTACTGTAGAACGTCTTTGATTCCTTGCCATGATATCTTTCATATAATTTATTTTTAAAGAGAATTGTCGAATAATTTTCATGTTGATTAAGCAAGTCCTCGAAGGATTCCTTGTCTAACTCATCTTGAAGTCCATCCTTTATTCGCTCCAATTGTATGATCTTTAACGAGTAATAGTCCCTTTGTAAATTTAATATATGGATCATCTCATTGACCTTCATGTTCTTATAATCAATAATCCTATATTTAAATAGTAATTTAACTCTGTGCACAATACTTCTGATCTTCCCATGGTCTCTCGCAATATTGTTCTCCACCATGAAAGAAATAATTCTTTCCGGTGTCTTCCGATAGAATGATAATCCTTTAATTCCCTCCAATTGTTGGTTTTCATAATAATGCTCAAAATGCTGCTTTTCTAATAAATACGCAGATAATTTCTGCTGTAGTTTTGCCTTTTGGTTATTGAGTTCCAATAGATAATCGATTCGTTGATTAAGACTTGCTATATTCTCAATTAAGATCCTTTCCTCCACTTCGGTATGCCAATCGGATATATCGTATTGGGGTAGGTTTTTAAAGAAGCTCTGTTTGTTTTCCTTGTTTCCTAATGCAGCGACAAAAAAATGAAAATTGTTCTTCTCCAGTTTATCTTTCACATTTAGAACCGCAGCATTGTTCCCTGATACCACAGCCACTGTTTTATTATTCATAATCGCCAGATTGGCAATTATATTAAGAATCGTTTGGGTTTTCCCTGTACCTGGAGGGCCTTCAATAATGGATATATTACTGGTCAGCGCATTGTCCAATGCAGTCTTCTGGCTCAGGTTGAATTTGAAAGGGAATATAATGTTATTGGTGATTGGACGTTTGATGGTGATTGGTTTCTTGTTTAAAAAATAACCCAATACACTATGGGGATTCACATATGTAAGCTTTTCAAATTCTTTCTTCAAAAAAGATTCTTGTTCATTATCGATGACAGTATGATGGGATATATCCTTCCAATATTTTATTATTCGTGCTGCAGATTCAGAATCCAGACAATTGTTCTCTATTCTTATCGATTCCGAGTCGAATATCTGACTCTTCCCAGAATGATAAAAAATCTTAATTAATCCACTAAAATCTAGCATTTGTTTAATATCATATATCAGCAAATCGTTGCAGTAAAATGCTTGATTGGTGATATCAACAGCAGCTGGATTTTCTTTAATAGTGACATTCTCATAGTTATATTTATATAGTTCGAGAGCTTTTTGAAATACTACATCTACTTTCAAACCCAAACTATAAGATAGCACTTCCGCAGTCCTATCTTCGCCTTTTAGTATTATCAGGTATTGCCTCTCATCCATTTACTTTCTCACTTCTCTCGCCAGATTTAATATAACATTGCCAACTCGCTTTATCTGATCAAGATCATAGATTTTGTCGAATTCTAATTGTTTCGTACCATACTGGATGTACAACTTCTTCTCAAGTAAGCTTTCCTGAAGCCACTGTACATTCTGCACAGTCTGGTAACGGAACTTCTGTTGAAAAACCCCATCAGTTGAAATGAACAACGCTTTCTTACTGGTAGCAATCAGGTATCCTCTGATTTGCTGTCGACTGGACTTGTTAAATTCACAATACTGGAATGCCAGTCCCTTCTCACCTTTATCGAGCACCATATCGGTTAAATGCTTGAAAAAAGCTTTATTTTTGCTTATTTCATTAAATTCATATGTCGTATAATCAATATGATCCATTCCCATGAACTGTGAGAGAATAGCTAACACTTCCTGTCTTTCACGTCCCTGTCGTTCTTCCTCTTTTCTCCTTATATCTTCCAATCTAGCTTCTTGTTCCTGTTTCTTTCTTACAGCCTCTTCGAATTGCCTTTTTCGATATGCATCTACTTTTTGTCGAGTAATTCCCGGCTCTTGTTTCGAGGCTAATATCTTTACAAACAAATCTTCGACTTTATAACACAAATGCTGATATATCCCCATTATCTCACCACCTTATTTGATCATTTTCCAAGCCACATACATTCTACGAAGAAACCAACCTAACACAATAACTACAACTATAACTATTAAAGTCCGCTTTTCTTGCTTCCGTTGCTCTGCACCTGCTTCGTAATGATGCTTGTAAATCGCCTCTGCATGTTGATACTCTCCTGGTAATACATAATGTTCTCCTTGTTTACCACTATCATTAGCAGCATTCCGGATAGCTACCGCTTTATCGTTGTTATCATAGCCTTCCTTATACCACGCTTCATATTTGATATTCGCCAGCTTGGGTTTATTGTATGTAACCATAATAAATGCTGCTTCATATCCTTGTTCAATAAAGCTTTGTTTCAGTTCATCATTCCCTTTTGAGTAACCTTCCTGATAGGACTTCAGGTAAGTAGACTTTACATCCTTAGGTTCATTAGAAATATCCTTCTTGCCATCTTCATAACCCAATGTAATATATTCAGTTTCCTTTTCTGCATCTCTCTTAGCTACTGATGCTTCGAAGCCATTCTCGAAGGATTGGCTTAGTAAGGAGTTGTCTTGATATACCTCGGCGATTACGAGTTCATCCTGTTGATAGCCAAGCTCAGATCCCGCATCATACGCTTGCGCTTTAACTAGCTCGAACTTTTGATTGCCTTGGTCATATCCTTCTTGATAAAAGGCTTTATATGCTTCATTGTAGGCGAGTGAACCCGTTGGTAACGAATTGTTCTCTTTACCCTCAGTGCCATCTGATAAACCAGCACTAAGTCCTGCTTTCTCACCTTTAATACGATCACTCTTCTCGATAGCTGCATAGTCGATTGTTGTCGTAGTTGATGAGTTCGATGAAGAATTGGAACTGGATCCAGAAGAGCTACCCCCATTATGGTAGTGATATCCGCTGCATAACCCTTTTGATATCGATTTCGAAGTACAGTTGTGGCCTCCACTTGAATCAGTTCTTCCAGAGTGAGCATTAGCGGTCTGTGATAAAACCAGGAATAAGCAGACAATCGCTACAAAAACAGATACTTTCATATTCTCCACCTTATAGTAGTACTAGTATAAGTAAATTTTCGACAGCATTATCCAATTCTCCTGTATGTGATTGGGTTTTTATTGTATTCTATTTGAATACTGCCTACGAAAGGATTAACCACACTCTCGTTGAACAGGTCCACGGTAAAGACAATGTCCAACTCACCATCCCTAATCTGCCCATAATCCTTATCGTCTTATATCCCATAATATTGGAACGGCGACAGCCACCCGCGCTGAATCGCCTCGATGAAGTGCAACTGGAAGGCGACATTCCCATCGCAGATCGCGTACACATCCTTCCCGTCCATACGGTCGGGCGTTGCTGTTATCCCTAACAGAAATTTCGGCGAAAAATAATCCAAGACCGCCAGATACGACTTCGCCGCGGCGTGATGAAACTCATCCACGATGATCAGGTCGAAGGCGGACGGATCGAACTTCTCTCGATGCTTGCGCATACCAAGCGTGTCGATTGAAGCGAAGATACAGTCAGAGGCTGTATCCTTGCTCTGCCCATTGTACAAGCCAGTGGATCGATCCGGCATAATCTGTCGGAATGAGTCCATAGCTTGATGCAGGATCTCCTCCCGGTGAGCAATGAACAGCACTCTGTTGAATTTAAGCGCGGAGAACCCTGCCAAGTACGTCTTCCCCAGCCCTGTAGCCATGACTACCATAGCCTTGTCATATTGGTATTCGATGGTTTGCTCTAATGCTTCCAGGGCGAAGGTTTGCGCTGGTCTGGGGTGTATTTTGTCTGATGAGTGGTGGTTGTCGGTTGTAGTCTGGACTGGTTCGGTATCGTTATTCTTGATAGGGAGCATGAGCTCGGACTCTTCGATTTCCGTGATGGTGCGGATTAGCTCGGGGTACTTCTGGTGGTAATCCTCATAGTCCTGCTCATAGCCGACAATCGATTCATTGTTAAGTGGGATGGTACACTCGTGGTGGAAGTTGTTCATGAACTTGTCCAGTGCACTCTGGAATGTAAAAGGGCTCGCCTCCGCATTCATTGCCAAATTCCACTCCACGCCAAGGCGATAAGCGGATACGGATAGGTTCGAAGAGCCAACGATCAGCAGGCCTTGTCCCTCATCGTAATCTAGCAAGTACGCCTTCGGATGGAACGATGAACCGTTACTGCGCCATAGAAGAACCTCGATTCGATCATCTAGCTCGAACAGCCTACGCAGACCCTTCGGATCTGAGATGAACAGATAATCGCCGCCCAGCACCTTGACCTCGGCACCTCGCTCGACCGCCGCCTTCAGATGAGCCGCTAGTAGCTTCACCCCGGAATCCATGACAAAAGATGTCATGATATAGATCGATGGCGCCTTGCGAATGCCTGGTATGAGTTCATCAGCTAGGTTCTCGGTTATGAGCTTGATGTCAGGCATCGGTCACCTCGATTAGGAATATGCGCTCCTTGAAGCCTCCGCGTTCTTGTGCTTTCTTAAGCCGTACCCGCTCTAGTTCCTGAATTGAAGAACCGTGCAGCTCTGTTGCTGCGTGGATAAGTTCTAATAGATCGGCGAGCTCTTCTATCGTGCTAGTGTCATCTGCTGCTTCTATGTATTCTTGAATTTCCTCGACCAGCTTCTTCTGCAATTCTAGCTTATATTCATCCTCGCTGAGGATCCGAGTAACCAATTTTTTGCCGCTTTTGCTGATTACTTCTGGTATGCGGTCACGGACTAGCTTTTTGTAGGTACGTGTAAGTTGAGAACTCCCTGATTCTTCTACACTTTTATTATGAATTGGCGCATGGATGATATCGGCAGTAGCCTTTGTATTAGTATTTCCTTCGAATCGATCCAACCAAGTCTGGAAATGCTTGCGATTCCTATCATACCAATCATTACACAGTAAGTATTTCTTCCCATTAATCCTGAGTATGGCTGAGTAGTATCTGGAGTAACCGTTAATGTTCTGCTGGTTAGAGAGAATGACACCTTCTATGTATGCTTTCAGAATGGGATAATTCACATCGAACCGCTGTTTGGAGTACTTGGCTTGTAGTAGCTGGTCTACTTCTTCCGAGCTCAAAGCGTTGTTCTTGATTAATGTGTTGAAGCTGGATCTTACTAATTCACCAATCTTCATCATCTCATGTCCCCTCCTACAACCTCATCCTGTAGAAATTCGTCGATAATTGTCGAATCCCTTTATATTCCACTCATAAGTCCCAACTACCAATCTGTACTTGTCGGTTAGTTATAGACATAATAATGTTGAATTATGGTAATATGAATTGTACCTAACGAAGTGGGGGGGAAATTTATGACTCAGGAGAAACAATCGAGACTACATTCTATTTGTACGTGTGGTAGAGAATCTGAACTTCTTATAGGTAGTAGAGATTTCTATATTGCCACGAGAAAGATCAGAGTAAATCATCTTCCTCACTTCAATTGCTCATATTGTGATAAAGCTAGCTTTGATTCAAGTGTGCATATCGATGAAGCTTTAAAAGTTGCCTATAAAAATGGTCAAAGCGAGATTAATTACTATTAATCCCATGAATAATAAACTGACTAGTAATTAGCTAGTCAGCTATTCATACATGATTTAGAAACTTGAAAATCAACACATTGGAACATCACAAGGCTCTCTCGATATATACTTTTTAGGTTATTTTTAAGTTACACCGACATTTTGGAGTCTAATCAGTACATTACTAATGTAGTTCTTCAATAATGTAGTCACTGTCTCCAAGATGATGTAATGTCAATCCTGCATCTTCAAAATATTCCTTTGTTTCTTTAATAATCTCTTCAACCGATAATCGTGCTTCATTCACATGATAAACTGTGGTAACTATCGTTACCTTTTCATCATATTCTGCACTAATTCTATATTCTTGAATTTTAAGTACCTCACTATTCTTTATTGCCATTGATAATTACCTCCCTGTTTTAATTCTCTGCACATTGAAGCATTTTCAAATTCTCATCGTTTTCACTTAACCTACCCCCATAATGTTTAATTGTTCTTCACACTATACACCATCAGTAGGAATTTCTATGTACTTCCTTGATAGGTTTTCATATTTCCAGCAACCTGCAACCAATTACTTATATAACATGTGACTTGGGTACATCTGCATTCATATAATTATTCCTTAACTTGAAAGCATAAAGTAACCGTGGTATCATAATAATATGAAAAGGACGGTACGCCATACCGTCCCTGCACAACTTATTGGGTGGGAAACCTCCTAATATATTAAGAAATAACCCGTTCCCTGTGGCAAACTTGGGCGGGTTATTTTCGTTTTAGATAAGTAAGTAGTGCGAGGAATAACATTCCGAGCATGATTACTTCCGTTAACGAGAAATTCATAGGCAGCACCTCCCACTGGAGGCAAGCCTATCCCACCCAAATCAAGTTAGTGCTTGTTCCAATTATACCATATCGAACAGGTGTTCCACCAGTTTCTTGGTCATAAATCTACTGCGATTTCCATTCGATTAGAAGAGTCGAAGAGAATTAGAGCACGTTATACGAACACAAGGGTCTAAGGCGACAATACATGTTGCTTCCCTGTAACCCGATTATTCGGGCTAGAGCAGTTAGTTGGCTTGTTAGCTTGTTGGCTAAGCGCGCACGTCAAGAAAAACCATTAGTGAAAATCAATCTAATGGTTTTCTTATGCTATATGCTCAAGTGCAGTTCAGATTGATCTAATAACGTTCAAGGATCATCTGTGTCTTCAATTGGTCTACAGGTAAGAACCAACCCTGAAAATCCATATCGTCCTCAAGATCCGCTTTCTTATCCTCTGCTACTTGTCGATCATCTACCTTGAAGGATGCTTCTACGATGTAATCAAAGGATGTGCCATTCTCATTAAGAATTTGCCATACCTCAACATAGACCTCAAGATTATCCCAAGCTCCCACAGACCGCTTGCCACTTACAGGACCGAGTGGCTTATGCACATCGTTCAGTAAATCTGTCCCCCAGTTATTACTCGTCCAATTCTCGTACTTACCAGGCGCTTCGTCTATGCTCCAGCTTCGTGAATGCTTGCGAGTTGGAAGCTCCATACCTTCGTAACCACTTTTTGTTATGATTTTCTTGTTGCTGAAGCTTAGAGTCTGCTTCTGATAGCCCCAATCTACCTGCGCTTCGTAATTTGTATCACTGGCTTGGAATCCTTCATTAGCAGCAGTCATCAGCGCAGCGTCGATATCACCATTCACAATCGGATATCGTTTCTTGTAAACTAGCTCAAATTGACTATCAGTATGGGCTTGCTTCTTACGAATTCGGACAGCCCATCCTTCATTATTCATATCAAGGTCATCCGTGTCCATGAACTGCACCGCTAATTTCTCCACTGAGGTAATATTGAAATATGAATTCACACTAGAGATTAGCTGTTTGTCCTGATCAAGTACCACAGCAGGATCGAGGAATACCTTCAACTCGTAATTCGGCACTGCAGGCTGCGGACTGGATCCAATGATCGATTGAGGGACAAGTAGAACACTCACCAATATAATGGCAACACAAATCTTCGTCATTCTAAGCAGCTTCATTCCTTCTAACCGCTTACGCATATTAATATCTCCTCTCATATTGTAATGCTTTGTCCGGGTATTAGTGAGTGTAGTCCGCGATACCCACTGTTCAATAGCTGCTCGAGCAGTAAATCGGTGTTTCTTTTTTTTCCGTGTGCTAGGATGGTTGATTTGGGCCTGATCGAGTCTAGCATGGCACATACATCATGTAAGCCTTGATGAATTTTATAACGCAAGAACTCTACCTCACATCCTGATGCTGCTCCACCACCTTCCTCTATCTTCTCGCTCATATGTCCTGTGAGTATCACACAATGCCTAGCATCTGAACACAGCTGCTCATAATACCATCTAGCAATCGGAGTTTGGAGCATACCGTCTGAAGTGAGAATAACATGCGGCTTCTTGGCAAGCATGCGACGTCTATCCGCTTCATTGAACACCGTAGTTATATGACCATGGAGCGTTCTCTTCATACGAGCTTGCGCACCGTCCTGCAGCCAATCCGGCCACGATTCGAATCGTAGAAATCCATCTAGAATTTCTATCTCCACAGCTAGCGGAAGCTCTGGTAGCTGCTCGGTCAGCAGCAATAGAATATCTTGTCCTCGTCCGAATAGAGGAAGCGGCAATAGCACATGCCCCTCACGCTCAGAAACCTGACGAATCTTAACAATCAGCTTGCTCAATAAATTCTGCTGCGTATCCGTATCCAGCCCATAAGCTGCATCGATAATTGCTAAATCTGGACTATAGGCATGGGATACAATCGATGCTGGTGGCTGGACCTTTAGTAGACACGGCTCTGGGCTGTAATCCCCAGAATAATAAACGCTCTTGCCAGCAAGCTCCAGCTTCAGCCACACTGAACCGAGCATATGACCACTTGGTCCCCAGCATACACGAATATTCCGCTCTATCTGGAACCACGTACCCGCTGGTGCTGCATCCTCCAGATAACGATATGGAATCGATTCTACTTCAGCTGTTGTATAAGGAACAATTTCCGACTTACGCTCTACATATTGTCGCCAAGCCTGATAATAGGCCGGTAATTGATCGACGGTAGCTCGTGTCGTCCAGATCGGTCCCTTATATCCAAGCTGGTATAACAGAGGAATGGCAACACAGTGATCCTCATGAGCATGTGAGAGGAAGACGGCTGATAGCCCTGCGATGATAGTTGAGTCGAGGAACGGATATTCGCCGCCATTTTCTTTTTTGCCACCACAATCTAATAGTACGCTTAACTCTTCATTCTCTATATAATAACAGGAGCGTCCGTGCTCACCTGCACCGCCCCATACTGACGCTGTTAACAATGCATTCCACTTCCCATCTGCTAATGACCACGCGACTAAGAGTTCTGTTATTCTTGTGCACCAATCAATTGGTTCGCTACAACAAGCACTACCGTCGTTAATCCAACGGAGACCACTGCCATTGCCATACCTAGAGATACACTACCTTGCTCGAACTGTGAGAAAATATAGGTCGCTGACACGTGCATCGATGGAGGCAGTATCATTAATGAAGCCACCAGCTCACGAATCGATATTGTGAATGTCATCGTCCAGCCTGCAAGTATACCAGGAATGAGTAAGGGCACGAGTATTCGTCTGAAGCTATAGAACGGCGTTCCACCGAATACACGTCCTGCACTCATGAGTGATCCATCGATCTGACTGAAGCTCGATTTCACATACTGTACGGTATAGGGCAAGTAGAATACCACATAGGTCAGAACAACCATCCAATAGGTGTTATATATCTTGACAGGCATCCAAGGAGAATTCCAGAATAGAATAAGTCCAACTACGATAACGATACCAGGCACCGTGTTCGGCAATAAGCTGAACATGTCTGTGATTCGCTGCGGTAAGGTTCGACCGTTGTTAATCTGCATCACAATGAATGTGCCGAGCACGGCTGCAACTGTAGCTGCTATTAGTGCTAGCCCCAAGCTGTTGAATAATGCCTCCAGCCCCTCAGAGCCGAAGCTTAGTAGCTCCCCATAATGAGCTAATGTATAATTGCCCCAAGCCAGCCCATTACCTCGTAATTTCTGTAAGGATGCCACCACGATTGAGAAGTATGTAACACCAATCGATGTGACTAATAAGAAGACAACGTACAGCCAAGCAAGCCCATTCCTCCAGCCTACTAGTAGAAGCGGCGATTGTCTTAGCCCTTTACCTCCGAGCGTCTGATAGTGGAATTTACGTGAAATCACATTCTGGACATACCAGAATACTAAGGATGTTGTTAACAAGGTCGAAGCTAGAGCAGTCGCCTTGCCAAAGTCAATTGGCCAGCTCGATATATATTTGTGAATTTCACTGGTGAGCACATAATAACCAATCTGTCTGCCGAATGTTGCGGGTGTACCGAATTCCGCCAATGTCTTCACGAATACGAGCAGGGCACCCATCGCATAGCTACCCACTAACAAAGGTAGTATGATTGTACGCAATCTGTAATAGAAGCTACCACCATGTACCGAACCGGCTTCCTCATATCCACTGCCAATCCGTTGTATTGCATTACGCAGGATCAGATAAAGGAAAGGGAATAAGTGCAGACTCATAATACTAACCATACCGAATAAGTTAAAAAAATAGGGAGTCCAGTGCTCAGTGAATGGTAACATCTGCTCCAGAAAGCCACGACGTTGCATGAACAGAATCCAGCCCATTGAACCGATATAAGGTGGCGTCATGAATGGAATGATTAGGACTATATCCAGCCAGCGATGATGACCAATAGACGTCTTGGCTGATAGAAAGGCCATCGGTAATGCCAGCAACGTTGCACCGAACACGACCCATAAGCCTAGCCATATCGAGTTCCATAATACGATCGTTAATTGTGGATCGATAATCAGCCTGAGAGGAGCTATTAAATCCAACTGCCCATCTGGAATAACACTCGTCAAGAAGATGAAAAAAAGAGGGGTGACGACCAGAATCGTCAGTAGCACGATGGCCAGCGTCACACCCATCCTCTTAAAAGCAGATCCTCCAGCTTGTATCATAGGATCACCCGCCTTAATTATATTACTTGAAGGTTTCTAGAAACTTTGTGCTAATTGCATCGCTGTTATCCATCATCCAGTTCCAATCGTAATCAAGCAGCTTAATATCAGCAACTCCTGCACGATCAATCGCTGCGATGTCCTTACGGCCTGGAAGCAGGTACGCCTTCGCTACGATGCCTTGAGCCTCATCAGATAACAAGAAATCAATGAATAGCTTGGCATTAACTACATTCGGAGCATCCTTAAGAATCATAGCAGGTCTGGCTTAGTGAAGTCTGACCAGTCTGTAGGGGGCTGAGATACCAGCTTCGTATTGTAAGTTACGCCAAGCGCTGAAGCGCTATAACCGAAGAAGTGTGAATCTTTATCCATCCAACCATCCTGTAGCTTGTCTGCATTCACTGCTTCCTTGTAGCTTTGTGTCCAATCATCCTTCTTCATGCCCATAGCAGACGGCCAAGATGCAAGTACAACGATATCTGCAACTGGGTTACTCTTCTCCGCTTCTAATCGTGCAAGCACCTTACCCGTAGTACCCTCGAATTGCTCAACAGTAAGACCCGTTGTAGATAGACCTGCTGGCTCCGGCGTAGCTGTTACTGCAGGCGCTGCTGCGGATTGTGCATTATTCTCAGTGTTCGAATTACCTCCAGCACATGCTACGACTAATAGAATGAAGCTTGTTAAGCTAGAGATTATTGTTCTACTTGCCAAATACAAAAAAATAACCGCAGTCGCTAACGCCCTGGGCGTCAAGCAGCCAACGATTTCCTTTCACATGAAAAGTATGGAGCAGGAATATGGCGTGCAGCTATTCGAAGCTCGAACCGGTAAAGTGCTGCTAACCGAGGCTGGACATGCTTTACTTCATTATGCAACGAAGATACATGCGCTTGCAGAAGAGTCTAACCGGGTTCTTCAGGAGTATCACACCATCGATAAAGGCACGCTTCATATTGGGGCAAGCTACGTGCCAGGCACTTATTTACTTCCCGACCTAGCAACCCTCTTTACAGATTTATATAAGGGTATGACCGTCAAGATATGTATAAAACCCACGCCAGTTATTCGACAAATGCTACTCGACCATACGATTGATATTGGCCTAATCTCCTCACAGCCCTTTGAGTCACCCCATCTGCAATGTGAAATCTTATGTGAGGACGAGCTTGTCATAGCCTGCTCACCTAATCATCCCTTTATGAAGCTCGATACCATAAGCACGCAAGCGGTTGGCTCTACTCCCTTTATCCTTCATGACATTAACTCTTCCACCCGTCAGATAACTGAACAATGGGCAGCTGCGTCTGGCATCGTACTTCAGGCTCAATTAGAGTTTGATTCATTAGAAGCCATCAAGCGAGCTGTCATGCGCGGGCAGGGCATTACCTTCATATCTCGGATGGCTGTACAAGATGAGATGGAACGAGGTTTATTGCATATTCATACAATCCCTGAACACACGCTGCAACGCCATATCTATGTATGCCATCATCGAGAGAGGTGGCTATCAGCTAGAATGAATGCTTTTATCGAGATGGTGTTTAAGTGAGACGATTCAATCGAGTAAAGTCTGCTGAATTCTCCAGATGCTTCTTAAACCTCTTCATGACCCACAGGTACAGCTTCGCTTGGTGAATTCGTATATAAAGTAAACCTAGAAATAACCCGTCACCTAGCGCAAACTTGGGCGGGTTATTTTCGTTTAAACCCACCCAAATCAACTAACAGCCTGCTTATTGGCTTCCCTCTCGATAAGTCGCTCTAGTCGCTGCAGCTGGAATCCATATTCGAAGATCGCGGAGCCAACGAGGACTAGCCCTAATTTCCGTTCTGGTTCGTCTTCGTAGAAGGTCAGTATTCGTTGCATGAACGCTACATTCGCGTTGAGGTGAACAGTATGACTCAATACGCCAGCCTTGATTTTACCTTCATAGCTTAGCAGGATGTGTTCATGCACCTTGGTTAATTGTTCTATATAATGATCGAACGCTAAGTGTACTTCCTCTTTATGTCCTCCTTGAATATAATGCTCCTCCACAATCTGTAGGATGTCAGACCCCTTGTGGAGAGACTGCAGCATCTGCTTGAACACAACAAGCTGGCGAACATCGATGTGTCTTAACTTGGCCAGCTTACGCCTTTCTTCATCGAACATACCGAACAGGTCATCCAATTGTTCGATCTCCTTGGACAGCTCGCCTGCTTGCTTCCTAAATTCCTTCTCTGTCATCTCGTCCGATATCGCGGTTCGCAATAGTAACGACATACGATCAAATGTGGCTCTGGCTTTCTCAATGAACATCCCTTGATGCTTCGGTCTGAGTATGGTGATATTCACAATGAATGCAGATCCCATGCCAATTAAGATCAGTATAAAGCGATTAATGGTAAACCAGATGTCTGCATCACCTGGGGCAGACATAATCACAAGTACGGTAACGAGGGTAAGCCCTATGGTGCTTTCCATCTTCATCTTCAGACAGATTAGAATAACTAGAATAGCTACAATTCCGATAGCGATAGGCTCATTGCCGAATAACGAGGAGGCCGCTAATGCAATAACAGCGCCAAGTGTGTTGGTCTGCAGTTGATCCAGTACTTGCTTCCACGATTTATATATGGAGGGCTGAACTGTGAATATAGCTGCTACGGCAGCGAATATTGCAGGCTCAAGCTCAAAAAATGCACATACATATAAAGCGATAGTGATCGATAGTCCGGTCTTGAATACACGTGGACCAAGTGTCATCATTTCAATTGTTCCTCCAGCTGGTTCTGTTCTAATGGATTTGATAAGTCGGGTATATTATATCACGATTCTAAGAAGAGTCGAGGAGTCCTGACCGCCGTATGGTTGATTAACGCTTCACATGCCTTCAAAGCTTCCCTACATAGAAGTTATTGAAACCCAACTCATTACATACTTAACCACTCCCCTTACGATGAATAATTACTTACTAGCTCTGAAGAGCTTGTGATTTGTGAATCGTCGAAGGACAGAACGAACGACTTATATACGAATAGCCACAATTCGAAACCATGACAAGAAGTGTCACTATTTAGATTAGTCGCATTTAGCTTATACTTGTTCATCGTTAGGTGGAATCACGATCATATCCCCATTCGGATTATGCGCCCTCCGTAGACGTACCATAATCACTCCATTGATCCAGATGGGATAATAACGATGCAATATCCAATGGCCGGCTATAATAATAGCCTTGCACCATCTCGCAATGAAGCTCCTTTAATCGATTTAACTGAGTTTCAACCTCGACACCTTCGGCTACCACTCGAAAATTCATACTATGAGCTAGTGTAATAATAATTTCAACGAGATTACTATCTACTTTTTCATCCTGCAAATTCTGAATAAATGAACGATCAATTTTCAACTCATCTAAAGGCATATGCTTCAAATAAGCTAATGAGCTATACCCTGTACCGAAATCATCCATACTAATTTTCACACCTAGTGCCTTTAATTCTTTCAGGACAGGAAGTGAAGACTCGACATTCATTGCAATGCTCTCTGTGATTTCAAGTATGAGGTGCTCAACATGAATACTAGTTTTAGAGACAGCTTCTTTAACAATATCCACAAAATTCCTCTGCATGAATTGTCGAGTAGATATATTAACGGCCATGCTAATTTCCTTACCGCTAGCTTTCTGTATGTACATTAATTGATGGCAAGCCTCAAGTAAGACCCATTCTCCGATAGAGATTATCGTTCCTATCTCCTCAGCGATTGGAATAAACTCATCAGGTGTAACTGCTCCTAATTCAGGATGATTCCATCGAAGTAAGGCTTCGACTCCTATCGTTGCCCCAGTCCCTAATTCAACCTTGGGCTGATAGAGTAAGTAGAGCTGATTCCTCTCCAATGCGAATGGAATATCCTCTTCAATAAGTAACTTACGTCGATAGTGCTTCCGCTCAGTCTCATCAAGTGCAAGATCACTTTCACCATCTATCTCGATACTCAGTGTATAATTTGCACCTCGTATAATACTTTCTGCCTCCAACCCATCAATAGGGTAGCATGAAACACCAATATCAACACCTAAGATTATCTCATCCTCACCTGATATAAAAGGCTGGAGAAATTCCTTCTTAATCTTCCCATACACAGACTGATAATCTGCATAGGTCCTACCAGGAAGCAATATCTCAAAGCTATCGTCATTCATTCGTGTTATCAGTGCGTCGGTATCCATAGTGTGGACCAGTCTCTCTGCGATCAACTGAATCATCTCATTACTGTAGGTTCTGCCTAATGTATTTCTTGACCACCCTAAACGATCCATTCTCACTATAAAAAGAAGAAAGTCTTCCTTTCGAGCTATATGTTGATTCAATGCATAATGGAATACACGGGGATTCGGCAGCGTTGTTAAGTAATCATGATTGGCAAGATAATGAATCGTATCCTCTGCACGCTTGCGGTCTCTAATATCTCTAAAGATCGAGACGACCTCCAGGTGACCTTCCTTCGGAAACGTCTTTGAATTTACTTCGACTGCGATAGCCTCTCCATCTTTATTCACAATTTCTAGGATAAGCACCTGCTGTCCATTCGCCTCTAAACTAAAAAATACATCCTGCTTTTCAGTAGAATGTAAGTAGTCATATGGTGAGAATGTTCTCAACTCGTCATCCGTGTAACCGGTCATTTGTTGGAATATGTCATTTGATCCTATGTTGGTAATCGATTGCGTTGAATCCATTACGAATAGAGCGATCCCATCATTAGCATGCTGGAAGATGTCACGGAATCTTTGTTCGCTTGTGATGGCTTTTTTCTGTGCAGATTGGAGCTGATTGACATACCTACTCAGAATATAATATAGAAGTACTCCTGTAGACAGGACATAGAATATCCCTTTATAGGTCTGAGTGTACTGCAGGTTCGACCTATCTATAAATTCAAGCCAATAATCCGAGAATAGAATCCAGCCTATACCGCACAAGATATAAATGAATACGATTCGGGCGATATTCATCCTACTGGTGACCCTTGCTTTCCCATCATACATAACGAAGCCCCCATTCATTAACTATAATTATACAGTGTGGGGTATGAACAGGCAATTATTCATTTACAAAATTCGACATAAACTGATAGCACGGAGGTCGTCTCAGAGATTAGCGCTATAATCTATCTAGCCCTTCAGCATCCCTCTATAGATACCCGGCTCCGAGTTTTCGATGATGGTTGCACCTACGGTCTTGGCATAGAATTCAGTTGGACCTGCACCACCGATAATCGCATAGCCATAACCGTCAGAGCGCATGAGCTGCATGGTGTACAAGAACAGCATCTTCCCGATTCCTTTGCCGCGTTGCTCTTCATCCACACCTGTAGGACCGAAGAATCCCTTGGTCGTGGCGTCATAACAAGCGAATCCTACTAGCTTATTATTGTCTATCGCGATCAAGCAGGTTATCGGAGAGCGAGCAAATGCCACTTCAGCCTCACTTACCCACGGTGTGCGAAAATGCTTGGCGATCCATGCGGTTACGACATGCTTCTCAGGGGCAATCGCACGTCGAATCGTCACTCCTGTGCGCCTCTCATATTGTTCTACGGATTCATTCTCCTTCAGATCATACAGCTTCACTAGCATATCAGACATGATTAAAACCCCTCTCTTATCGTATCAGTTGTTCTAGAAAGCTAAGTCTGTATATTTGATTGGGCCTGCCTCTGGATCTGCCCTTCTCTTCACCCGCAATTTCTACGAGTCCAGCATCCATCCATCTGATTAATAACCGATGTGTGGTTCTGATCGTCACACCTAGCACCGAAGCCAGCTCGTTTGCGATAAAATCCGTTCGTCCCTTACGAGACATATAAGCAATCAATCGGCTGAGATACTTGGAATTGAGTCCTGCCTGCTCCGCCTTATGAAGTAACTCTACATCAATGAGGGTTAGATCATATTCATTCGGATTCGACATCTGCAGAGGACCGATAACACTGCGATCCTCGCGAACGATAAAACATATATTCCCTCCGCCGTCCTTGGCATTCCTCAATGCAGCTCTAGCATGGGTTCCGGCCTCATTGGCCGAGCGTCCAAAGCCGATACCAATGCTCAAGGATATACCGTAAGTCTTGTACATGTCACTTGCAATGGGTATGGATTTATATCCTCTAGTTTCTCGTTCGAAGATTCCTCGGGTCGTCATGAACAAATACTCATCCCCGCCAAGAGCCGTCAAGTAACCATCCAGCGATTCAACATATCCTAGCAGCATGCGATGTATATCCAGCTTCAAACGTTGTACATCATGCTCCGATGTTCGCTGTTCCGCCATTCTTCCAAATTCATCTACATTAATAATTCCGACAACGATTTGAGATTCCTTGCTTCTCCTCGTCTCTGTGGATAATAGCGCACGCTCTAACGATACAATCATATCTTGCTCCGAAGGAATCAGCCATGTATTAGGAATGTTCAGCTTGGATAATTGCTCAGAAACGGATTTCAAACCCGTCAGCACAGCGGTACATGCTCCTATCTCATATTGCTGTACATGAAATTTGACTAGCTCTTCGTCCGTTGGATTATCGCTATCGTTATAGTAGATTGCTATTATGCCTACTTGATCCAATTCCTTCAATGTGCGTTCTACAGCCTTATTCGTAATCGTATCCACGGATATACTCGTTAATCCAACAAGTCTTTCTAGCTGGAATAATGATCGATAAAGCCCTGAGCCTGTCAGAGGAATATAATGAATCGGAATATTCGTCTTCAGCTGTTGAATAACTAGCTTATATGGAATGATGCCAGTAAGAAGAATGGTCTCTACGCTCTCTAGTAGCTCTTGTGCCAATTGAGGCGCCTCTCGCTCATGGGTATAAGCGCGCATTATCGGTGAGAACGATGGAAAGGATTTAATGGTCACTGCAATAAGCTCTATCATCTCTTGTGGCCCAATAATACCGATCTTAATCCCATTCCCAACCGAATGCTGCATCAGATAATCACCTCTTTCGAATACATATCGCTGCCATAAGAGCCGCACCTATTGTTAAGCATGCCTCATTGATGCTGAATCGTGGATGATGGAGACCCATCGCTAAATCTGCATCGATCGTTGGTCCCGAACCCAACCAGAAGAAGCTTCCGGGTACATGATTCAGATACATCGAGAAATCCTCACCGGCCATAGTCGGAGCTGCTTCGATACGATGGCTGCGCCCCAATAATTCGTCCACTGTTCGCTCTACATGATCCACACATTCATCTGTGCCACATAGCACGGGAACCTGTTCGATATAATTCATCTTCAGCTCACAGCGATAAGCTTCCGCAATATTGCCGACAATTCTACGAAGCCGTTGTTCCATCCTCCCTTGCACTTCGGGGGAGAATGTCCGTATCGTTCCAGTCAATTCTGCGTATTGGGGGATCACATTATTAGCCTCGCCCGATTGAATACTACCTATTGTAACAACAACAGGCTCGAAAGGCGAAATTTCTCGACTTACTGCTGTCTGCAGTCCCATAATGATAGCTGAAGCTGCAACAATGGGGTCTATGGATTGATCCGGCATCGCACCGTGTCCGCCTTTGCCTTCAAGCTTGATCTCAATCCGATCGACTGAACCCATTAGTGCCCCATGACGGGTTGCAATGCTTCCGGCAGGGGCAGTTGGTAGATTGTGAAGACCATAAATCTCATCTATCCCTTCCATAACACCTTCACTGATCATGGATTTAGCTCCCTGATTAATTTCTTCAGCGGACTGAAAGATAAATCGGATTGTCCCGTGTATGTGCTCCTTACGATCTACTAGGATTTGTGCTGCTCCTAACAGAATGGTCGTGTGCGCATCGTGTCCACAAGCATGCATGACCCCAGCTCGCTTCGAAGCATACGGCAATCCCGTCTCCTCTTGGATAGGTAACGCATCCATATCCGCTCGCAGTGCAATCGTAGGTCCAGGCTGGCCACCTTGCAGATCAGCGACAACACCATGGCCACCTACCTGTGTTCTTACCTGCAAGCCCAATGTAGCTAATTGCTCTGCTACCTTCCTCGCCGTCTCCGATTCTTGTAGACTGAGCTCAGGATTCATATGGAGATCACGTCGGAACTCGATTAGGAACGGTTCTATCTGGACTGCTGCAGCTATGAGCTCGTTCATCATTTCTCCTCCATCTACTGATCTAGTCTTTAATTTGTTTACGTTGCTTTCTCAGATCTTTAATAATCTTCTTCCCTGTTGGTGTCTGGGCAAGCCCACCCTTCGCCGTTTCTCTATGCTTCTCGGGCATCGCTAACCCCACCTCGAGCATCACCTGCACAACCTCGTCGGACGGAATGGCGCTTCTTACGCCTGCAAGCGCCATATCTGCTGCAGCTAGTGCATTGACAGCCCCAAAACCATTCCTAACGATACAAGGAATCTCAACCAATCCACCAACCGGGTCGCATATTAATCCTAGTGTATTCTTCAGAGCAAGCCCAACACCATGGATCGCCTGTGCAGGCGTTCCTCCGCGGAGCTCCACCATCGCGCCTGCAGCCATACCAATTGCTGAGCCGACCTCCGCTTGGCAGCCACCTTCAGCGCCAGATACGAATGAATTGTTCGCAATTACGTAACCAATCGCTCCAGCTGCGAACAATCCATGGACGAGGTGGTCATCCGTCCAATTAAATCGCTCCTGAGCGCTCACGAATACCCCCGGTATAATGCCACAGGAGCCAGCGGTAGGTGTAGCAATAATCCGTCCCATGGAGGCATTCACCTCGGAGACAGCTAATGCATAGGCCATGGCTCGGCAGGCAATATCTCCTACTGCAGCTATGCCCGTATCCATATGATCCATAACTCTTTGTGCATCTTTTCCGGTCAAACCGCTTCTAGATGTCGTATCCTCCGTTAATCCTTTGTGCACGGCTTCCTTCATAATCTGATAATATTCGGCCATCTTCTGAAACTCTTGCTCTACGCTTCTTCCAGATTCACTGGATTGATCCTCCAGCATAATCTCGGCAATACTCTTCCCTTCACCTTCACACACCTTAACCAATTGATCTAATGTCTGGAATCTCATGTCATCCCTCCATTCGTCAAATTGATCATCTTCACCTCTTGGACATAAGGCAAAGCTTCCAATTCACCAATCATTTCCTCGGAAATAATACTGTCCACCTCGAGCACGGTCATCGCTTCCTTGTTACGACCCTTACGATCGACATCCATATGTCCGATATTCACATTCTCCCGCTTAAAGATATTCGCAACATCCGCAATCATCCCCGGTCGATCATCATGAACAATGACTAGGGTCGGATACATGCTTGTAAAATGCACATCAAACCCATTCACACTGGAGATCTCAATGTTCCCCCCGCCGATAGATGAACCGAGCATGATCAATTGTAGCTGCTCGGATTTCAACGTTATCTTAACGGTGTTCGGATGCTTGACTTGAGCTCGCCCCTTAACAAAACGGATACTCATCCCCATATGCTCAGCTGTTCTGATCGAGTGAGGAATGCGGAGATCGTCGGTATCATAGTCCAACAATCCACCTATGATTGCTAAATCGGTTCCATGGCCTTGATACGTGTCCGCGAAGGAACCATAGAAAGTTATGTCCGCTTGTACCGGCATTGGACCGAACAGCTGACGGGCTGTTCGCCCGAGTCGGACAGCCCCAGCTGTATGAGAGCTGGAGGGACCTACCATCGCCGGTCCAATGATCGAGAAGACATCCTTGAATCGCATGTTAATTCCTCTCTTCGATGTTCTAAATTGACGTTTCCTTGCTTATGCCTTCATCCACTTACTCAAATTCCGCTCTACAAAAGCATCATCATTCAGATGCGGGTAATCTCTATACACGCGATCGATTTCCTCCATCTGTCCTAGCGATAGCTCTTCATTAGGATTCAGACACCATCTCCCAGCGAGCAGACCTTGGCGGCGCAGCACCTCATGTATACCCGGAATACAGCCTTCAAAGTGATGAGCTGGATCGAAGAATGCTGCATTCGAGTCCGTTACCTCTACATTACGCTGTAGCCATTTGGCGGCAATCTCCTTATTCCCTCTGACGCTCTTGATCTCTTCAAGCAGCAGGACAGCCTTCTGCGTCCAGACTGCCCAATGTCCAAGCAAGCCTCCGACAATTTGTTTCTCTACGGTCTTGCCATTCACTTGAAAGCTGTATGTCGTTAATAAATCATTCACGATATTATCATCATTCCCAGTATATAGTGCAATCTCATCACAACGATCGGAATAACAAACCGCGCGGACAACATCAATGGTCTGATACCGATTGAACGGTGCCATCTTAATGGCAATTACACCTTCAATATTGGCAAATTGTCTCCAGAAATCAAAGCTAAAGGTTCTCCCGCCAACGGATGGCTGCAGATAGAAGCCGATAATAGGGATATGCTTGGCTAGTTCTTTTATTCTATTCAGGTGCTGCTCCTCTGACCAATCCTTTAACCCGCCCATACTGACCAGACCAGCATCATAGCCTAATTGGGTTGCTATCTCTATCTCAGCTAAAGCTTGCTCCGTTGGTCCGCAGATGCCTGCCACCTTCAAGAAAGGACGAGTGAGATTGGCTTTCTCTACTTCCTCTGCTGCCATTCGTAGTACTGGCTCGAACAGATTATATGGTTCATCTCTAATCTCGAACTGCGTTGAATGCACGCCAACTGCGATACCGCCAGCTCCAGAAGCAATATAATATTGGGTTAGCGCTCTCTGTCTAGTCTCATCAAGCTGTCGATGCTCGTCTAACGCTAGCGGATGGGCAGGAATAGCTAATCCGTCGTGCAGCGCCATCCGTTGCTCATGGGACAAATCTTTTCGTCTCGGTACCATTAGTATTTCCCCTCCCTCTCTTGAAAGTGTGTCGGCTTATTCCAGGTTTCCCCACCCTCTGCAACCCATCCGCCAATCCAATCGATCATCTGGAGAAGAGATACACTCGGGTAACCAAAGGTTTTGTGAGCTTTAGCAGAATTGCTAAGCAAGGCCGTTGGTGCTTCTTGTCCAATGAATTCAGGCTTGATACCTAGACGTTCGCCAAGCAGACCTGCAGCGTAACGCAGCGAAACGATCTCTGGACCTGTCACATTGAATACATTAGCTGGTGACGTGCATGTCTTTAATGCACGGATAGCAATTTCATTCGCATCACCCTGCCATATGCAGTTCACATTGCCCATCGTAACGTCGATTGGCTTGCCGGCCTTGATGGATTTCGCCAATTCAAGCAGGACTCCATAGCGTAAATCAATAGCATAATTCAAACGGTAGATCATCATAGGAATATTATATTTGTGGGAGAAATGCTCGAATATTCGCTCCCGTCCTAAACAGGATTGCCCATATTCGCCGATTGGAGCTGGTGAATCCTTCTCCGTTGACCCTCCTTTAGCTAGTGGCGTTAACGGATACACATTCCCTGTTGAGAATACGACCATTCTTGAATTTTTATATTTTTCTGCGACACGACCTGGAAGATAGGAATTCATTGCCCATGTAAAATGCTCATTGCCCATCGTACCGAACTTATTGCCCGCCATATAAATAATATTCTTCACATCCGGCAGCTTCTGAAGCTCTGCATCATTCAACAAATCAACCGAAATCGTCTCAACACCGTCTGCCTCCAATTCCTGCTTCAGATTACCTGAAGAAAAACGTGACGCACCAATGACCCTCTTGCTGACACCCGCTGCTTTAATCGTATTCATCGCTAGTCTAGCTAAACTAGGCCCCATCTTGCCTCCTACACCAAGCAGCATAATGTCCCCGTCAATGTCGGCAATGTCTTTAATTAATTGTTCGGATGGCTCAGCTAATTTCGCTTCTAATTCCTGTAATGTTCTCAAGTGAATGATCTCTCCTTTTATGATGATATAATTCCATAGTAGTGAGCTTTTTAATTAAAGACAAGTCTTTAATATGTCTTTAATTAGTCGAGAAAAACCGTTCTTGCTAAAGAATATAATCTGGGTAATCTGTGATGATTCCATCTACGCCCATATCGATCAGTGGCTGAGCCTGCTCTCGAGCTCTCACGGTCCAAGGGAAAATCTTCATATGCTGCGAATGAATCATATTTACTATTTCCGCATTAACTATTTTCAGAGAAGCATTCATATAGGTACAGTAAGCGGCATACTCCATAATCCGTTCCCTCGTGCAGCTTTCCTCCTTGAATACTAATATACCCACCGCCACCTCTGGGAGGATCTTATGAAATCGTTTAATAACCTCGCTATCAAAAGATTGCACAATCATCTCCGTTAACGCCACGCCACTCGCCTTCAACTCGTCTGCGAGTTGAAGCTCGATATCGGGATATAACAGCGGATTCTTAATCTCAATAAGCAGTCCTACCTTCCCCTTACAGAGCTCTAGTACCTCACGAAGCGTGGGAATTTTCTCTCCTGCAAATTGCGTATCAAACCAGCTTCCCGCATCCCAGCTGCGCAATTCCTCTAATGTATAATCACATACCTTCCCCATTCCATCGGTGGTACGATCGATCAGGTCATCATGAATGACGATAATCTCTCCATCCTTACTTAGATGCACATCGAGCTCGAGTATATCGGCCTTCATGTCGATTGCCCTTCTGAATGACGCCATGGTATTCTCGGGACAATACCCCGTCGCCCCCCGATGAGCTATGGTTATTAGCTTGCTATCTCCATTTGAACTGTGCAATCCAACTCACCCCTCTATTCTACATATATACCGTTCGACCAGACTGTTTGCTTTCATTCGCTGCTTCGATAAACCGGATAATTCGCACCGTTTCTTGGGATGGAATATTGGTAATACCCTTAGTGAACAGCACCATTATGCGCTCTAATAAGCTCGCATAATAAGGCTTCTGATGTGAATTAATATCGACGAATTGACTTCCCTGCTCCCGGTGAAGCAATGCTCCGAAAGTTTGATTCCCTTGTCTATTCCCTCGAATGGTACCGATACGACCATCTTCCCATGCTCCGACTACCATATCATGATTCTCAGTTGAAGAAGCTGTTACCTGTAGGCAATTCCCTCCGAGCGCTGCGAACAGCATTTCCACAATGTGGATACCATACCAGAATAGACCCGGCTGGGTAGGCTGCAAGGGCATGGGACCATAACAATCAACACCAATGATTCGTCCCTTCTCTTCATCTGAGAGTGACTGAGTAAATGCTTCTGCATAACGCAGTGATGAGCTGCTCATGATAGGCACATTAAATTTAGCTGCTATTGCGAATATTTCGCTTGCTTCCTGAGTGTTGAGTGTGAAGGGTTTATCGATAAAAACTGGCTTGCCATATGACGCCATACGTCTGAATTGCTCCAAGTGAACGCGTCCATCTACAGACTCCAGCAGAATGGCATCCACACATTCCGCCACTCCCTCCATTGAATCCATGATCTGTACATCGAATTGATCTCGCAGCTTCGCTGTATAACTCTCCACGCGGGAATAGCTCAGCTCGAAATCCCCAGACCCTCCCGGATATGCAGCTATTACCTTGCCTCCAGGCACATGGTAGGGGTGATCTTTATTGTTCAACATCTCCGTGAATAACACGGAATGGGAAGTATCCAGTCCAATTATACCTATTCGGATGGTGTCCATAATCCAATTCTCCTCCTGTCTCGTTCGGCTGCGAATGTGTCTGGGTATGATACCGGTATCGCTACTGCTACTGCTACTGCTACTGCTACTGCGCTTGATAGACAATCTGACCTTCCCGCATCGTTAACAGAACATTAAATTCCACATCGGTGATGACCACATCGGCGTCCTTGCCTACGGACAAGCAGCCTTTATGCTGGTCGATGCCGAGAATGGTTGCCGGGGTTAAGCTAGCCATAACCGAAGCCTGGGCAACCGATACTCCCATATGCTTCACAGCATTACCTAGCGCTTGATTCATCGACAAAGTACTTCCAGCCAGACTGCCAGAAGGAAGTCTAGCTTCACCATGGTCCACAGTGATCGTCCTTCCGCCAGCCGATGAATATTCACCATCCGGCATTCCGGCAGCCCTTATCGCATCTGTAATTAGCACAACACCCTGTGTCCCTTTATTGTGGAGAAGTAGCTTTCCTGCAGCAGGATGAACATGGATGGTATCCATGATTAGCTCAACTGTAACTCGTTCATCCATCAATAAAGCGGCCAACATACCGGGATCCCGATGTGAGAAGCCTCGCATCCCATTGAAGCAATGCGTAATATGACGAACTCCGAGGTCAATCGCCTTGATCATCTGCTCGTAATCCGGTCCGCAGTGACCCGCCGACACAATGACCCCCTGATCATCCAACCAGCTAATGACTGCATCAGATTGTTCCAGCTCCGGGGCTAAGGTGACAAGCTTTATGTGCCCCTCTGCGATTTCTATCCATCGTTTCATGATCTCCAGGGACGGTGGACATATGTATTGTGCACTTTGCGCCCCTTTATAAGTCTCATTAATAAACGGACCCTCCAGATGGATACCTAATGGCCTTGATCCTAATGGATGAGGAGCTTTCATGTATGCGGCTAGTCTCTGTAACGTGTTGTTGATATCCGCCATTGGCATTGTTCGTGTAGTCATCAACAAACCTGTTGTGCCGTGCTGCGCATGGTATCGGCATACCGATTCGATCGCGTTATCATCAGAGTCGGTTACATCCATACCCGCTCCACCATGGATATGTAGATCGATGAAACCCGGCATGACATAACACCCAGCAGCATCTATGATAAGATCATCAACCGATGAAGGTGTGTCCATGTCCGCAGATCTACCATTGTCCACATGTGTGCCTAGCTCAGCAGAATTTCCAATGTTCACCTGCGTGCCTAGCTCCGCACATCTACCAATCTCCGCAGAATTCCCAACGTCCACATGCGTGCCTAGCGCAGCAATTCGCCCGTTATCCACGATTAGGGATGCGTGCTTGAGTACTCCTGATGCAGTTACGACATTCCCTCCACGGATACTTATCCTCATTCCAATGCATCTCCTTCAGGAGCTAGTGTGGAGCTGATTTAACATAATCCCCCACCCATTAAAATTTGCTAAAGATCCCAAGCTGCTACTCTAACGGAAAAAAGCTCCGCTATTCCTTACAAGTAACCTGATTTCTTCACTGTAGCGGAACCTTTTTCCGTTAATCATCTGCTACTACTCCTCTTTACTCCCAAGCTGCTACTCTAACGGAAAAAAGCTCCGCTATTCCTTACAAGTAACCTGATTTCTTCACTATAGCGGAACCTTTTTCCGTTAACCATCTGCTACTACTCCTCTTTACTCCCAAGCTGCTACTCTAGCGGAAAAAAGCTCCGCTATTCCTTACAAGTAACCTGATTTCTTCACTGTAGCGGAACTCACCCCTAGCTATCAGATAGTAACCCTATCATAAACAAGCTTCGCCGCTCCGAGGATGCCTGCTCGATTTCCTAATAATGCTGGTGTAAGTTGTATTGACTTTGGTGAGATATCGTTCAGCGTTTCTAGTAGTTTAGACCACCATATCTCGCTAGAAGTAATAACTCCACCTCCCACCACGATAACTCCCGGATCGAATACATTGTGTATCGTCACCATTCCATAGGCTAAATCTATAACAAAATGATCCAGAGCTCTATTCGCTTGTAAATCACCTTGTCCAGCAAGCTTCAGCAGCAGGTGACTATCATAATTCGGGTCAATCTCTCTAGCCATACGCTGCAAGGCTGATCCGGACACGTATTGTTCTAGACAGCCATATTGACCACAATTACAGGCTAGTCCCCCTGGCTTTAGAATCAGATGTCCGAATTCACCCGCTCCCCCGCTGACTCCTTGTAGAATGTGACCGTCACTAAATAAGGCTCCGCCAACCCCTGTACCCAGCGCAATGAAGGCAAAGTTGTCATTATCCTGCGCTGCTCCAACCCATGCTTCTCCTAATGCAGCAACATTCACATCGTTATCTACATATACGGGTAATTGAAGTAATTCCGCTACTTCATCGGCTAGCATGGTCCCTGTCAGAGGAAGATTAGTCGCATAAATTACTTTTCCTAGCTTAGAATCAATCCGTCCCGCTGAACCAATGCCAATACCAAGAATGGGACAATTTGTCTGTACCGACAATTCGGTTATTAGATGATGTAATGCTTGTATCATCCCAACCTTGCCTTCTTCAATTGGCGTCCGAACTCTCCGCTCTACTAATAGCAGTCCTTCAGAGGAGACAACTCCCCCTTTGATCTCCGTACCACCTATATCAATTCCTATAACCACATTGCTGTGTTCTGATTTCATAACATCCACCTCAATTCTTTCTGGCTTCACACGGAATGAGTATGCGGCCATTGTAATGATATACCCGCAGCTTCCAGAACACGCTGATAGTCTCCCAATTGTTCTTGATCATTACGGACCTCTCGAGGTCGGATGTGTTGATCGATACAATATGCGGCCAGATAACCTGCTGCCTCTCCAATGTTCCATTCTACCGGATGAAGTCGATAACAGCCGTTCGTGATGTGAGTCGTTCCAATATTCTTACACGCGGCTAATACATTGTTCATTCGAATTGGAATCAAGCTACCTAATGGAATTTCAAAAGGATAGCTAGATACATCCACATATGAGCGCAGTCCCGTGCTTGGATGAAGATCAATCCGATAGCATCCAATGCCTACGGAATCGAAGTAGCGTTCAGATTTACCATCTGTCCGGCAATTCGGGCTAAGATGCTGCTCCAACACCGTAAACTCGGCTTTAATTCTACGAGATTCTCGAATATAGGGCATCTTCGCCAAGCCATCGACGGTGCCAGTTACATCAGATCGCAACCGTAAGCCGGGGTATCCTGCCTTCCCATCTGGCCGTGGTGCTTCTGTCTGCATCCAATATAATAGGGATAAGCTTAATTGACGAGCAGCTTCAAGATGCCTAGCTCGCTCCTCCGCAGATACATCAATAATCGGACCTAGCCAATAGTCATTCTGCGGCCAATTCACCACGGTAATATCACTATCGAAGGTACCCTCAGCAAACTGAGTGCGATCGATCAATCTTCTATACTTCCACAATGAGAAGGAATGACCATCAGGGAACATGCTATATCGTATTGGATCCAAGGTATGAGGAACTAACCCCATCCAGCTTAATTGCTTGTCTGGCCAGAAGTCCGCTTGATATTGATTCCAGAAATCATACTGCTTCGGTTTATCAATCGTGAAATTCTCTCCATCGATATGATCAACAGCATAACACCAGGTGAAAGCTTGCATGTCAGTAGGATCTGCTGGTCCCGGAAGCGCACTCGGCTCTCCCGTATCCGCAATCGACTCTGAGCCTGTCACGTATTCAACACCAGCTAACGGCAGGACATCTCCTTCATCTGTAGCATCTAGGTAGTAATCCCCCGTCAGAACAAGAGAATCTCCCATCAGCAGATTTCGTACCGTTACCGCACTTACACGATCGTCTTCTGTCTCTACATGCTGTACCTTATGATGCTCCAGCACCGTCAATTGTCCACTGTGTATATAGGGTGCAAGCATATCCCGTATAACGGCCAATGCCACTCGCGGTTCATGGGATACTTGACTTACGATCGCATTCCCCGGGTTGAAGATCAGCTGCTCCCTTGCCGCCGAGGTAACGGGGAAATTACGCTTATAATATTCTCTAACCCGACTACGGAACTCCCGATAGCTTGCCGTACAGCCAAACTGCTCGATCCATGGATGCTCATCCGGCGGAACCGCTTGACTCGTTAATTGACCACCAATCCAGTCCGTTTCTTCAGTTAAAATCACTCTTTTGCCTGCTTTTGCTGCCGCCAGTGCGGCCGCGATGCCCCCGGTGCTACCACCAAGGATGACAATATCTGCATGCATATGCCCTACCATCGAATACACCCTCTCACTCTTTAGGACTCGCTAAGAAATAACCTGCAAATTTGCTAGCAAAATTGCAGCGTTTCCTTATTTGTCATTCTTCTTCCTATATTCACTTGGGGAGATGCCATAATACTTTTTGAACGTAGTGGTGAACGTGGATGAATTGAGATATCCCGATCTTTCCCCAATTTCTGCTAATGACAATGTGCTATCCTTCATCATCTCTTTGGCATGTGACAATCTCACCTTGTTGAGATATTCAACATAATTGATTCCGAACGTCTTCTTGAAGTAACTGGAAAAGTATTTCGGTGAGGTCTCGAATACCTCAGCAATATGATCCAAATACAGGTTCGACATATAATGCTGTTCCATATATTCACTAATCGAGGTTGGGTTTAGCTTATTAACTTGCTCATCCTTGAACCGATTGGCAATGTGCTTAGCGACTCTGATTAGTGCTTTCTCGACATCTCGGTAATCGCGGGCGTGTTCGATCTTCAAGCCAAAGTCGACTTCAAGCTCATATAATTCATTGTTAACATTAGCGGAGCTACCCGCAAATCTCAGCATGTAAATAAACATCGTCTTGGCAATATGCACAAGCTGGTGATGGTGAATGTTCCGTTCAGCGTTCTCCCTCATTATTTCTTTAATCACTTGAATACTATCCGTCAGTTTCCCGCTCAATAAGTAATTCGCAAGCTTCTCCATAACATCAAGTGGATAATAAACATTCCATTCATATTGGATGTTCTCTACATCCATCACGCCTGAATCTTCATTGACGCTACGATATATAATTCCATTCATAACATCACGATGTGCACGTTTGAGGCTCTCAATCTCGGATGCATATAGCTTACTTACACACACCCACAATTTGAACCCATTCAATTCCTCATTCTCTGTGTGAATCACGTAATCATGTAATCCCTTGAGCAGCTTTACTCTCATGCTGGATTGATTCAAACCCATTACGATTAAAAATCGTAAATTCCCCACATGAAACACATTGGCATCTATATGCTCTTGCTGTAATCCACGTTGAATCCGATCTGTAATCTCTTCAAAGTCAAGCGGCTGTTCAGTATCACGTTGATTTAATTGCAGTAGAGCCATAACAAAGAACGGATTACGGTAATATTCGGGATAATACTCCTGCATGTGTGTGTTGAGTTCACTCGAGTGAGCATACTTATCTAATGCTTGTAAGAAAACCCCTTTGCGTAATTCCGAATCAACGAATAACAGCTGATTTTTCTGTGATTCATTTTCCATCTGGAGCTTGACGATACCACTGTGAATCTTACGGAAATCATTACCCTGACTATGTCCGCCACCCATCAATCGCAGGATTCTCTTAACCGGGTTATTCAAGTATAAACTGAGGAAAACGGCGAGAATAATCGCACAGATTATGGCTGTCAGCATGATGAAATAATTGGCTTTGGCCACAGAATCAATGTTCTGAAATTGATACGGTACCTTGTCGATATACATATAGCCGTTATATTCTGATTTGTAGAAATTGTACTCGTAATCTCCCCGGGTTACCGAAGCCTCCTGCGAGTTATTGAAATAAACATCATTCAACACCTCGATCAAATCTAGACTTTCGTCTGTGCTTAGAATGACATTGCGATTCTCATCTAGAACAATGAGAGACGCACCAGGGATCATTGCCTTCTGATTCACATGCTTCAACAATCCATTCACATCAATAAGGATCATCACATTCTTCGTGGACATCGGAAACTTGTTGCCGCCTACGGCGACCATCAGCTTCTTGGTCCGGTACTGTTGATTCGATTCCGACACGATTCGAAAGTCCTCTGCCGGGAACATCTTGAACGAACTCTTCGTATTCGCATAAGACTTCCAATAGCTGGAATTATAAAGCTCATTTCTATATTTTTTGTCGAAAAAATGCTCGAAGCTACTCGTTCCCTTTGAGGTAATAGCTAGCTCCGTATTATTGTAGTAAACAATCACTTCTTCCATATAATCGAGAGGTGCAACAAGCGTAGAGAGGTTCTCTACCATTGTATACACCTTGCTCATATTGACCGTACCATCATTTGAATATTCTAAGTTGTCATAGGGTGATAGGCCGTGGATCGAATAAATCATGTTATTGAGCGATCGAAAGCTGTTGTCGAATGACTGAACAATGGAGTTAACAACAAGTGCATTGTTCTGACTGACCTTCTCATAGATGCCTGATATTGAGTTTTTGTAGACATAATAATTGGCTATGAACATAACACCGATGACTAATAATAAAGAGAAGAATATTTGAAGTAACCCTTGATTTGTAAATAAACGTTTCACTCGTATCGTCATCCCCTAGCGTGTCGCAAATTATGTCTACCGTCACTATATCACGTTTGTCACCCCTTCTCAGAACCTAATGTTACCCCTTTTGCAAAATATTTCTGCGCGAATGGATAAATCATTAATACAGGAATCATCGATAACACGATTGTTGCATTCTTCATCGCTTGTGGAGCTAAAGCGGCTGAATCAGTAAGGCTAGCACCACCACCAGTCTCACCGAATACTAACATACCTCTTAATACGACCTGTAATGGATACATGGCTTGCTCGTTCAAATAAATTAATGGTATGAAGAAGCTGTT
The DNA here is from genome assembly GCA_002383695.1 of Caryophanales bacterium UBA4045. Lineage (GTDB taxonomy): Bacteria > Bacillota > Bacilli > Paenibacillales > UBA4045 > UBA4045. Next base: position 16,842 of record DFZX01000015.1, on the reverse strand, counting down.
CCAATGCCCAATGAAGTAGAAAAGGCCGATTGAAGCAAGTGCTGGTTTCGATAACGGGATGACGATATTGAACAGGATCCGGAACTCGGAGGCTCCATCAATAAGTGCAGCTTCACGAATTTGAGTGGACATCTGTTCATAGAAGGTTTTCAGAATAATTAATTCGAAGGTCCAGATTAGATTGGGTATGACCAACGCCCATACTGAATCTATCAATCCCAGCTTCTGTACAATCAAGAAGTTAGGAATAATTCCCGGTTGAAGGAACATGGTCAATACGATAGCGAACATCCAATACTTGCGTCCAATAAAGCCTTTTTGGGACAAGGGGTATGCTGCAATCGCCGTGAATAATACATTAAGCGTCGTGCCTAATCCTGTGTAGTAGATCGTATTCAGATAAGCCCTCGGAATTTTATTACTCGAGAGAACCTCTTTATATGCATCTAAGTTAAATCCTTTGGGCCATAGGAAGACATCTCCCCGAATGACATATGCCGTATCACTAAACGATACCACCGCTATATATAGAACAGGGTAAACGGTAGCGATCGCTACACATATCAAGACAAGTGAATTTACAATGCCAAATAATGATAATTTGCGCTCTCCTACCACAATCCATTACCCCCCATTTTTTTACTTATGAAGTTAGCCGTCAATAGCATAACACAGGCAACTACAGCCTCGAACATCCCAACAGCCGCAGCATAGCTATAGTTCGATTCTAATAGCCCTTTGCGATAAACGAATGTGGAGAAGACATCGGCAACATCATAGGTCATCGGATTGTAGAGTAGCATGACCTTCTCGAATCCGACTCTAATCATGGAGCCCGTCTTCATAATGAAGATAATGAGAATAGCTGGCATAATGCCCGGAAAGGTAATATGTCTCATCATCTGGAATCTGTTACTTCCATCTACCCTTGCAGCTTCATATAATGTCGGACTAATGCCAGAAATTGCTGCTAGGAAGATAATGGCTTCATAACCCATACTCGTCCAGATATCGGAGATAATATAGATGGGACGAAACCAATTTGGATCAATTAGAAAATATTTCGAATCAAACCCAAACGCTTGTATAACTTGGTTGATTACCCCATTATTCGGGGATAGGAAGTCAATAATCATACTACTAATAATAACTACAGATAAGAAAGTAGGTAGGTAGCTGGCCGTCTGCAGGGTCTTCTTAAACCAACGGAGCCTAACCTCGTTTAGTAGAATTGCGAAGATAATGGGAAATGGAAATCCTATGATGAGCGTGAACAAACCTAGATAAAGTGTGTTCCTAAATAGCATGATGAAATCCGAACTCGAGAAAAATTTAGTGAAGTGCTCAAAGCCTACCCAAGGGCTGTTGATTATACCTGTGAATACACTATAGTCCTTGAAGGCAATAATCAATCCATATAACGGACCATAACGAAAAATAATGTAGAAAGCCACACAAGGTATGAAGAGAATTAACAATTGTCTGTCCTTTTTGATGTGCTTCCATAACGAAGTCAGGCGGATTGACATGACGATTCATTTTCCTTTCCTTCAATGATGAATGGCACTCAGAAGTCGAATCATCCGAGTGCCATTATCACTTTATTGGCTATTTGTACTTACTTACCGACTTACTTAGTTTGCAGCATCAAAACGTTTTTGAGCAGAGTTGTAAAGGTCAGCTAGCTTGCTTGCACCAAGCTTCTCTGCATTTACTTTCCACTCTTCCCACTGTGCGTCTCCGTAATTTTTATCAAGGACATACTTTGTATTGAATTCTTCGGCTGCCTTCTGAAGCGTAATTTGTAATTCAGCGATTGCCGCAGTTTCTTCATCTGTAAAGTTCAGAACCGGATCAAGTGGTTCAAAGCTATTAGCAGCGAGCATTTTGTCCTGTGCTTCTTGTTCTTTCTCAGTGAAGTTGTAGTACACACTGCGTCGGTCTGGGTTCAGGTACATCCCTTCAAGCCACAAACCATATTCGTTCTCCAAAGCTTTAATGTCAACTAATGGTAAATCGGACAATTCTGGATATACGGGCTTTCCGTCAGCATCGAAATTGAATGTTTCTCCTTCAACACCTAATGTTACTAGTGCAGCACCAGATGGGCTTGTGAGGTAATCAAGCAGCTTTAATGCCACTTCTTTATTCTCATTATTAGCAACAGTTATACTCCAGTTTGCATCCACTTTCGGAAGCGTTCTAATGTTGCCTGTTGGACCAACTGGATTCGCATAACGAAGATCAAATTCTGGATTTGTTGAACTCACTTGATTGTAGAACAAATCTAAACGGCCGATCCAATCGTAGGTAACGAAGGATTTGTCTGTTGTCATCTTGGAAGTCCAAGAATCCGTTGTAGCTGTAATGAACTCTGGATCAATCAATTGTTCATTGTACAATTTCTTCATGAAATCGAGCATTTCTTTATTCTCTGGCTGTGTTGTTGCAAACTTCCATGTTTTTGCAGATTCGTCATAGTAGGTAGGATATTGTGTTCCACCAATTCCCCAACCATATGCATAGTCTCTGAAGATATTAACGATCGTCTTCGAAGCTAATGGGTATGAATCCGGATAAATTTCTTTTAACTTAACTAGTGCTTGATAGAATTCTTCTGTATTCGTCCATTCTTTAATACCATTCTTGTCGAAGATATCTTTTCTGTACATAAATCCGTGATTCACATCACGATTCATATTGTATATAGGCCATGCATATAGCTTACCTTGCTCATCGCCATATGATTTGATAACCCAATCGTTCTCTTCCATATAAAGCTTCTTGAAGTTTGGAAGCGAATCCGCGTAATCATTGATTGCGACTACAGCACCCTGCTGGCCCAGCTTCTTCAATTCCGCAGGCTTAAGACCATGGAAGATATCCGGTAATTTACCAGAAGCCATCTTAACTCTTAGCTTATCCTGGAATGTAGCAGATGGATTAGTTTGAAGATCAAGTGTAATCCCTGTACGCTTTTCAATTTCTTTGGCAATCAGCTTATCATTAGCTGGGTTATCACTTATCAGCATCCAACTGATGGTTGTAGGCTTATCTACCAATGGAAGTGTTAATCCTCCAGTATCACCATATTCATCATTTGGTTCTACAGGTGTTTCTGCAGGTGTTTCTACTGGTGCGGGTTCGTTAACGTTGTTCGCTGCATTGTTATTGTTCGAACCACACGCCGCTAAGATAAGAAACGATAAAATCAAGATAATACTAAGATACTTTCTAGACATTTTTTTTCCTCCCCATTTCATATAATAGTTCTGGACCTCAAAGCGATGATGCGTTAAGGCTTAATTCGTATTCTGAAGCAAATGTTAATGGTCCGTAAAGAGAGCGTTTTCAGCGGCTTGACTTTTATGGTTTTATTCTCCCAGGATACGGTCACAACCCTTATCCACCAAGGGTTGTGACCGTATGGATTATAATAAAGAGGTGGGAAATGATCAAGTATTCGCTTTATTCTATCATCCTGACGCAATGATTTCTTCAAGCTCCTCCTGAGTTAAGTGCATACTCAGTTTTATTTATTGCTCAAGCCAACGTTGATAAAGCATCTCCGAGTAATCGATAATATGCTGTGCATAGAAGTAAGGCTTGCTAAGTGGAGTAAGCTCAGATTGATGTGCCAAGAACGCTCGAATGCTACTTGAGATATCCGCCAATGCTGTGAGCACCTTCTCCTTCTGCTCCTCACTTGCTCTTGCTGTCTCATCAACTATTCTTGCAGGGAATAGTGGAACATTCCAATAGGTCATGCCTGCTAGCTTAGCTTCGATTAATTCAAACAGTTCCTTAACCTGCGCTCTCTCGTTATCGGGGTAGAAAGCGTGATAATCATTCAAAATTTCAGCTAGATTGTTACTCCACATCGCCTTACAGAATACATAGCTGTTGAATCCATGCACCCACTTCCATGGGTAAGGGTCGGGACCTCTATAGGGAACGACTAAATTGACCATCCCGAATACATCATGTGCCTCATAATATGCTACATCCTTCAAGATCCGTTGCGGTAGAAACGGGAATAGGTTCGTGAGCATGTAGTGATCGCTGTAATATTCGAAGATCGTCAGCTTGCGTTCAGTTTGCTTAAGCTCACGCGTCCAATCCTCGAATGCTGCGCTCGCTCTATGATCACTTTCATGCGGAGTATCCCCATAGCCATATTGATAATCCCGCCCCCAGTATGCGAATAGCGTATCAATATCCGCTGAGGGAGCCGTCTCGCGCTCAAGCATATTCCACGCTAAGCCCGCATTGTAGGCAATATGCTCTACTGTAACCTCAAGCCCGTTATCTTGGAGGTAAGTATTTAACCGTTCTGTAAATTGCATGTAATGCGTAAGGAATCCTGCAGTTTGCCGATCCGCTATATCCTCAGGCCACAGTGAAATCCGAGTTAAATTAGGTACATTACGGCAATATTCTACTATATCCTGAAGTAATGGGGCTTGCCATTCGTTATCCTGGAAATTCAATTGTGCCTTAGCTGTATAGGGGTGATCCGCTTCAATAGTTGGCGTGTTGTTCTCCTTGCTTAATAAGAACTTCATGCTGTGACCACCTAGCGTCACCATGATCCCACGCTTTGTAATCTCAGATGCAATTTTTTCGCCAACTTGATCCCAGAGGATAAAGGTGAAGAATATCTCATTGATCTTATTCTTAGCTAGCCAATCTAACATCGCGATTAAGTATGGCGGGTCGTTGATCGTCTCGATAACGAATCCTCTACGCTCCATCCGCGGAGCATACCAACGAATTCGTTCTAGGTTCGACTTAGGTTCGCCTGTAGTGACGGACTCCTCGATTGTCCCGGGATATACGGCATGTACTCCCCAAGTCTCTTGCGCATATTGATATACAGCGTACAAGGCTGCACGCTCGGATTTCCCCGCCAGTACAACGGTGTCCTCCGTCACAATAATGACGAACTCGTCTGAATAGCTCAAGCTTGCGGCTGAGCTTGAGCTCGAATCCGAACCTGAGCCTACACCCGAATCCTTCCATTTGAATTCAATATTCGCTGCAAGTAATTGGGACTGGCACACCTTCAGTTCCTCCCATGTACCGATCCATACATGGTCGAACCGCTTATCCATATTCAATCCGGCGACTTGTAGTAGTCTGCTCCATTCTTCGCCCGCATAGGAAAGCACTGGATGATGATTTGAAATCGTTAGTTTAGCCATGAGCAACAGTCCCTCCTACGTAACCTAATCCTAATTCAGCATTTCCTTCGATTAATCTCACTTGTAATTCAGAGATGGGAACATCAGCTGTATCGCAGCTGTGTAACACTGCCAATGCCGCAGCGGTTCCCGCTGCTTGACCAATTGCCATGCAGCTAGGTGTCAATCGTGTTGTAGCTTGAGCCTCGTGAGTTGTTGATATACACCTTCCGGCCAGCAATAAATTCGGCGTATGGATTGGGACTATACTGCGATAAGGAACATCGTATGCACCGCCTTCCTTAATGAAATTAGCGGTGACTCCCTTGCCTTCCGGATTATGAATGTCAATCGGATAACCACTTCTTGCAATGACATCATCGAATCTTCTTCCGTCTAACACATCAGTTCCGTTCAGTACATATTGCCCAATAATCCGCCTTGTCTCCCTCACTCCAATCTGAGTACCGACAGCTGAGACGCTTGCTTTCTCGAATCCCGGAATCGATTTCTGGAAGAATGCCTCCAAGAGTAGCACTTGTTTGCGCCCTTCGATCTCCGCCCTAGTCAAATCGTCACTATTCGTTGCATCCAAGCCCGATACTCGGGATACGTTCACAAGCACCTCATCCTCATTCGGACCGCTGAAGAATAGAAGACCATCACGCTGAATTGGGAGATTGGCAGCCTTCCAGCGACTGAAGAAGCCCATAACTCCCGTGAGCGGCAGAAGGTCCAGCTCTGAAATCAACGATTTCTCGTAGAATTCCGAAGGGTTATTCTGCATATATTGCTTGACCTTGTTCAGGTCAACGCCTCTCATGCGAAATTTCATCGTCATGGGCTGCGCTTTTCCTTCGATATTCCCCTTCTCCCATGGAGCTCCAGCCATATAGGCAATATCACCATCTCCTGTAGCGTCGACATATACCTTGGCATTGAGCTTCGACATACCGCTCTTGTTATAGAGGGTAATGCCGCTTATACGATTCCCCTCCGTTAATACATCAATTGCCGCTGTATGTAGCAGGATTTTCACACCCGCCTCCTCTAGCATGTCGCAAGCCAAAACTTTGTAAACCTCGGGATGATACGGTGTCAATGTATGAACGAATCCAACGGTATCCCTCAAGTGACCGGGTGATGCTCCAAGAGACATTAATCTATCCACTATTTCTTGTGCGATTCCCTTAATGACTTGCTCACCGGCTGCTGAGTGAAAGGTCATCCATGGGTATACCATCGCGGCAGTAGACATACCACCGAGAAATCCGTAACGCTCTATAAGAATGGTCTTGGCTCCGTTCCTCGCAGCACTGATGGCCGCCGTAATACCTGCTGGGCCACCGCCAAGAACCGCTACATCATATTCCTGCAGTAAATTACTCATTCGTTTGTCTCATCCCTCTCATTTTTTGGAGCGCTCCGGCAAACCATCTATTCACTCTTCATTTTCAAAATTGCAAATTAATCGACAGTCTCATATCCGATGACCGAGATATCCTGCTCTGCCAACGATAATAAAATAAATCCCCCCTCAATCCATTCTGAGGGAGAATTATTTAGACTTATTAGAACTTGGTCTACTTATTCTTATTGATATATATCCTAATCATTCGAATATCTAGACTATCAATTTCGCCATCACCATTCACATCTAAATTTCTATTCTCATCCGTTACTGGATCACCATTCTGATTGGCGACTGCGGTCAAATCACGAACATTAACCTCAGCGTTTCCATCCACATCTTCAGGTGTTGTTACAATCACTGAGAGCTGAATGGCTTCGCTCCCCAGTGAAACTGTAACATTCACTTGTCCAAGCATCATACCCGAGATGATATTGTCAGATACCGCTACAACATTCATATCCTCCGAATTTAGTACGATGCTAGAGGTAACCTCCCTCGATATTGAACCGTATATAGCTTTGGCATATATCGGGTATTCCTCACCAATCAACAAGGTAACTTCTCCCTCAGCATTAAGCTCGAAATCAGTGAGGCCGTACACGGTTACGAGTGGTAGTATGATCGTATCACTCTTACCAAGCCCAGGAACATTGGCGTAGACTTCATAGGAATGATCACCGACTGCCGGAGTTGGAATGGTAACGGTAACAGGCTGCTCCTCACCCGCACCAATTGCTCTAGCTACAGTATCTAATCCATCTTTCACTATAATATCTGCCCCACTCTTCGCTGTAACTGTGAATGTTGCATCTTCTCCCTCCACAATACTTGGAGTGGCAGCACGAGTTAGTGCTAGTGTTGTTCGATCCTCGAAGGATACAACCCTTGTCACCGTAACATCGTCAACATAAATCGAAGCCACATATGCCGATGCCCCAATTAAGATGACCCTAAGATAGCTTGCATTGGCTGGAGCTGTTGATGTAAATCCATCAGCAACCCATGAATTCGCTGCTGCCGTTATTTCTTTACTAACTGGAAGAGGTGATGGCGGTAACACCTTTCCTTCGCTGTCGTGATAACGAACCTGGATGATCGGCCGATTGGAGCCTCGACCCGCTGGCGGATCTGTGCGGAATGCAGCCATATTGACCGTATACGCTTGTCCTGGCTCAACTGGAATCAAATCCGAGTCAACCGCGACTGCTAAATTCGTAACATTATCATAGAGGAAGAGACTGTTATTACCGCTCTTCACAATCTCGGAGGAGAGGCTAATTGCTGCATCCTTTCCTACTAATGTCTGAGGATTCTGTACATTCCAGCCCGGAATCGTACCACTCCCATCTAATGGTTGCTCGAAGCCTGGATTTATCACCTCCAGATATTGCGTAATAGCTCCTTGGGAAGGGCTATCGACAATTCGCTGCTCGACTATGCTTAAGTTATCAAAGTAAGCGGTACCTACCCATAGCTTTGAGATAAAAATAACTAATTTCCCCGTCACAGCGCCTTCAGGTGCCATGGATTTGAACTCTGCTGTTGTCCACACGTTGTGTGGAGAATCGATATAGCTTGCCGGTGCAGGATATAGTTTTATCTCTACACCCTCTGCGTCGTAATATCTCATCGCATAGATGGCGCGACCTTCTTCTAGGAAGACATCACTCTTAGCCGAATATTCAAGACCCGCTTGAACCGGGAATGGAATTGAGATCGTACCCGTTTCTTCTTCATTCGAAGTATCTGTAAGCTTGAGGCTATAATTACCTTCCTTCGAATTCTCATTCGTTACTATATTACTAGCCAAGCTATTATTAGCTGCGGACTGTTCCCAGCCCGGAATTGTGCCATCGTGGTTCACTTCCTCAAAGCCACTATTCACAATAGGAATTTCCACATCAACTTGGGCTGGCGGCTCACCCGGTGTGACCGTAATTTTCTTCAGCACGGATGCTTCGCTGTAATAGATGTTACCATCTTCACCCGCTACCATTAAGTTTGCCTTTGTGCCAGGAATGGTTACATGCGCCATTGTTTCTGGGTCCATCACGGTTATCGCACCGCCCAGTGTCGTGTACAAGAAGCCATTATTAGCCCAGCGCAGCTTCGCCGGAACCCAATAGTGGCCGAATACCCAGCTCGTTCGGTGAATCTCCTTCTGCTTCACAATCTCATACGTATCTGGATCCATTGCGAAGACGGTACCATAGGCAGCTCCCCACAATAGTCCATCAGGACCAAAGGATAATGCACCGATTGCCTTCGGCTTTACACCGCCCACCTGTGCAATATCGGGCGTAAACTCTTTTATAACCTGCTTGGTTTTCACATCCCAAACGAACATCTTCGCTTCCGATTCGCTCGGTTCAATGCCTAGACCACCCCATACGGATGTAGAGCCGTATACTAGACCCTCACCCTTGACCTCACCTGCTCGGTAGGCAAGTCCCATAATACTCTGGTTCTGTACAACATTCCTATGCGTTTCCCAGGTCGAACCGTCATAGGTTGTAAGCGCACCACCCAATTGACCGAGCTTAGGAATTGTACCAGTGAAGAGCATGTCATCACCCGTAACCATTACGAATGGACGATCCTGTTCGTCACCAATCTGATGAATTTTCTTCGGATTAATATTGCGCTCAATAGGATGCGTTGTATCTAACTCGTATATGTTTGCTGCTGGGTATACCCCGAACATCATCTTGTCGCCATAGGGAACCATTCCTTCAGACTGCCCCATATTGAACAGCTCTCTGTCCCCTGTCTCCATGTTGTAGCGCGCTCCGTATGTGCCAAGATATCCAGCACTGTATAACAATCCATCTGGACCTAACTCCAATGACTGAATGGATACAGGCGTTCCCGGTACAAGAGGATCGAATGACTTGACGATATTATTCGTAATATTTATTGCGGCAATCCCGCCATTCGTCAATATCGTCACAAGTGACTTGCCTGGGAGATCAGGGTCATTCATCTCGACCCAGCCCGGTTGACGCAGGTAGGTCGTGAAATCAATGGCTGTCGGTGTAATTTCTAGTGTCTCCAAATCGAACACTTGAATCTTACCCTCCATACCTAGATAAACCTTGCCGTTCAGCTCTGGTGAGACACTCATTCCGCGAAAATATCTGGCGAGCTTGTCAGCCGTAGACCACTCCGGCAACCATGCCTGTGCAGCCAAATCGTAGATAAGCAAATTATGCGCACTCGTTAGAATAAACATATAATTTCGCACTATCGTCATCGTGTAAAGCTGTGAAACTGGGTTATCTGTATATTGAGGCACATCTGGGAATGGAATAAGCATCTTACTACCGGTGTTCGGATCAACCTTGTAGAATTCACCGATTGCGCCAGTGCCTGCATAGAGATACCCTTCATAATAAGCAATGGATTTGACATAATCCTTGCCCTCAGATAACCGATCAAAAACGGTGAGCTTGTCTGCTGCAGGATCATATTTGAAAATACTCCCCGTCGAGAATGTACCGCCATAAACATTGCCATGCTCATCAATAACGGGTCCATATAGTGCGCCAGCACCCGGAATTCCTACTAATCTCTCGGCTTGCTTCGTTACCGGCGAATAACGGTAGATGCCGTTAAGGGACAGGATATACACTTGTCCTTCAGCATCGATCGCATGACCACCAGTACCTCCGCCTTGTGGTAATGGAACCGTGCGGATCAGACTGTAATCCGCAATGTCTATCACATTGAACAAAGCCGGATTTCCTGACACGGTCGTGTACATGACCTGCTTGCCATCCTCTATACCGAACACAGCATCTGTTGTATTCGGAGAGGTAACCATTGGGCCAATATCCTCTGGTGGCGAGAACAGTAATGGAACTACAGGTTCTGCTGCCGCCGTTCGTGCAGTAGCAGCACTTGCAGTAGTCGACACACCGAGCACTGTTGAAGCTGCTAATACCATAGATAATAAGATTACCGTGACTTTCCTCTTATACAATCGGATCATAATTATTCCTCCATTCCTGAGTTTGAAGCGTCGCAATAAAGCCATGGCACAGTTCTACTTATGAAGCGCTTTCACTTGTGTCATATCCCCTCCGCCTTTATCACCCTCTTCAATCTATGTATTCTGGTACTTATCTAGTACATATCCATAGGTTAACAGCAGCTTTGTTTATTTGTCAATCATTTTTGAGAAGTGTATAGTGTATGTATATCCGTATTTATTCTGTATTCAGAGGGAGCTTCATGGACAATATACCTAATAAGAGTCGAAAATATTTCCACAATCGTCTAGAGGACTTCTTATCTAGATTGCGAGAGAATATCTTTACCGGACAATATAAACCAGGTAGCTACTTACCTTCCGAGCTGGAGCTAGGATCCCAATATAGCTTAAGTAAAAATTCAATTCGCAAGGGCCTTGACCAACTGGTTGCGGAAGGATTAATCGAGAAAATTCCTCGTGTCGGGACACGCGTCTTACAACCACAAGGAGAAGGCTCGGTTACGCTGCGTTTCGGCTATCATTCCACGAATATTTCAGAGGCTAAGATTTTTGAGATGATTGAAGCCTTTCAGCAGCAATACCCTTATATCAAAATTCAGAGCCTATCACTGCCTTATGATTCGAAGGAGTATCATCATACCGTTATCGAATACTTCGATAATGACATGCTTGATGTAATGACCATGAATGCGGTTAATTTTAATTATTTCCGGGAGAACAACCAGCTACATCGGTTAGACACGTTTGAAAGCAGCCCAACCATATATCCCTTCTTGCTGCAGCCCTATACAATTGAGCAAAGCTTGTATGTATTGCCCTTTATTTTTTCACCTGTCGTACTGTGTTATAACCTGAAGCACTTTCAGGAATGCGGCATTCCCGAGCCCGACAGCAGCTGGAGCTGGAGAACACTCATTGAAGCTGCCAAGCGGTTGACGATCAAGGAGGGGTCACAGCATCGATACGGCTTTTACTTTACCCCTCTAGCGTTAAATCGTTGGGTCGTCTTCCTGCTGCAGAGCGGAGATATAGTAAAGAAGGATGACCAAGGGAAGCTTCAGATTTGTCGAAGCAATCTCATGGAGAACCTCGAGCTTTGCTACAATATCATTCATAACGAAGGGATATTCCCTCATATCCTTGCTGAGAATTTGACCGATGCAGAAACCTTATTCCAATTAGAGAAGGTTTCTATGATCATGACTACCTATTTTCAGCTCAATCAGCTTCAGGATACCTCGGTTACGTATGATATCGCACCCCTACCCCATTCTCATCAATCCAAAACTTTATTACTAACCATAGGCATGGCGATGAACAAAGCATCCAAAGCTAGTGAAGCTGCCAGAAAATTCGCGGAGTTTAGTATTTCCTATGATAGGCAAGCGTACATTCGTGATCACACGCTAAGTATCCCGACCGTTAAGCAAGTGGCAGAGCAACGTGCAGACAGTCTATTCCACCGCCCATTCCGGTTTAATATGCACAAGGAGATAACCTCTTCCTACGCACATTATACGGATCTAGGGCTCAGTCAGCATACACTTAATTTGCTCGGAGCTGAATTGAAATTATACTTTTCGGGCTTAGAGGCTCCGGATGTATTCTGCCAGAAAATTGAAGGTCTGATCGATCAAGCAAATTTGATTGACGTTACTCAAGAATGAAGATAATATAGGTTATATGAACTAGATATATACCAGTTATTTTCGAGAGGTGACCTAAAGTGGATGAAAAGGTAAGTATGCGTGTTGTGGCAGCCAATCAGGGGATACCCGAGCTAGTAGAGATAGACATTCCCACATGTACGGAGCATGCAGTTTTGGTGAAAACCGAGTATTCGGCGATTAGTCCAGGTACAGAAATGCTGATCATTAATAGTACCAAGAAGAATGAAAGTCTCTCCCATCTAGGCTACAGCGCCGTTGGAATCGTAGTTGAGGTAGGCGATCAGGTGAAGCATATGCAAGTTGGACAGCGTGTAGCCTGTTATGGTGCACCTTTCGTTAAGCATGCACAATACTTATTGGTGCCAAGTCCGCTTGCTGCCCCTGTTCCCTCACATGTCGACCCCAAGGAAGCCGCATTCGCTGGTTTAGGAGCCATCGCTATACATGCGATCAGGCAAGCTGAATTGCAATTCGGTGAATCCGTTGCTGTTGTAGGTCTTGGCATCTTAGGCCAGATTATGGCACAAATTGCCGATGCAGCCGCACTTCAGGTGTTCGCTACGGATCTACTGAGCAGTCGCTGTGACATATTGCGTGATCGTGGTTTGAAGCATGTGTCGTATTCGATTGAGGACATGCAGAACCAGATGAAAGAATTGACGGAAGGCAAGGGTGTGGATAGTGCTCTACTATGTGCTAGCGGCAAGAACGATTTAATTGATCGCTCCATGGATTGGATCCGTGATCGAGGTAAGATCATTATTGTAGGTGACCTAGAGATGAGCTTCTCTCGTGGGAAGATGTTCGGTAAAGAAGCTCAAATATTAATTTCCCGTGCTGGTGGTCCCGGCAGGTATGACAAGGAATATGAAACCGATGGTCGTGGGTATCCGCTAGGCTATGTAAGATGGACAGAAGGCAGGAATATTGCCGAATATATTCGTTTACTTGCCGAGCAGCGCATACAAGTGAGCCCATTAATTTCTCATGAATTTTCCTTAGAGAATGCACCACAAGCTTATGATGTGATCATGAACAGAACAGAAGATACACTAGGAATATTGATCAAATATTAAGGAATAAGATAATGGGGAGATGACGTACATGTCAAAAGTAAAAATTGGCGTAATTGGTGCTGGGTCCATATCCGAGGCACATCTTAATGGCTATGCGAGCAATCCTGATGTCGAAATTTATGCTATATGTGATCTGAATGAGGAACGGGCCAAGCTAAAAGCTCAAAAATATGGCATAACGCACGTATTTACCGATTACCACGAGCTGCTAGCACTCTCTGAGCTGCATTCAGTCAGTATTTGCACATGGAACAATACACACGCCGAGCTTAGTATCGCTGCCCTCCAGGCCGGCAAGCATGTGTTATGCGAAAAGCCGTTATGCAAAACCGTAGCAGAAGCACTTGAAGTTGAAAAAGCGGTTAAACAGAGCGGCAAGGTATTGCAGGTTGGTGTCGTGCGACGTTACGCTCCGAATACACAAATACTCAAAAGCTTCATTGACCAAGGTGATTTAGGTGATATTTATTATGTGAAGGCATCCTGCTTGCGAAGACTCGGAAACCCCGGTGGATGGTTCGCTGATGAAAAGCGCTCTGGCGGTGGACCGCTAATTGATTTAGGCGTGCATCTTATAGATATTGGATGGTACCTAATGGGCATGCCTAAGGTGAAGTCGATATCCGGTAACACCTACAAGAAGCTTGGCAATCGTGCCAATGTCCAGAATTTAAGCTTCTATAAGGCTGCTGATTATGATCCAACCCTTAATGGCGTTGAGGATCTAGCTAATGCTCTGATCCGTTTCGAGAATGGTGCTTCCCTATTCGTCGATGTGAGCTTCACGCTTCATGCTAAGGAAGATGAATTAAGCTTAAAGCTATACGGTGATAAAGGTGGAGCTGAGCTAGAGCCAAAGCTAATGATGGTCACTGAGAAGAACAATACCATTCTGAATATGACGCCACAGGTCGATAATCTTTCATTCGATTTTGTATCGGCATTTAAGAGTGAAGTCACTCATTTCATTGATGCATCCCTTGGTAGGAAGACTACCTTAAGCCCCGTTGCAGATGGTGTCGAGATGATGAAGATCTTAACTGGCATCTATGAATCTGCAGAGCGCGGCGAAGAAATCCACTTCTCATAATCGATCAACATACAATCGTAAAATCATATCTTTCTTATAATAGCCTCTCGGCATTCGAAATGTGCAGTTATTTTCTGCGATATCGATCAATTTACTGAAGAAAGCTATTAATACCTGTACAATTGCAGTTTTTTGATGTTTTCAAGATCAATTCCCTTTGAATTACTGTACTTTGCAGTGATTTCCTAGGAGTTAAGCGAGATGGGTGGTCCAAGGAAACCCTTGCCCCATCTGCCCCGGCGAATGCCGAGAGGCTATTATATAGAAGAGGAGGAAGTAAACAATGGCATTAACAAATAAAATTGGTGTAATCATAGACAGCTTTAATCTAGGAGTGCGTGAAGGATTATTGAAGGCCAAAGAGGTTGGCGCTGAGGGTGTGCAAATTTATGCCGTCAGCGGTGAGATGGACCCCACCCTATTGTCAGCATCTGCTCGCCGTGAGCTAAAGAGTTACATTGAATCCTTAGGTTTAGAAATCTCGGCATTATGCGGCGACCTAGGAGGCCATGGTTTTCAAGATAAGACAGAGAATGCTGTGAAGATCGAACAGTCCAAGCGGATTCTCGATCTTGCACTAGATTTAGGAACTCGCATTGTAACGACTCATATTGGTGTAGTTCCCGATGATACACAGGGTGAGATTTACAACACACTGCTAACCGCATGTGACGAACTCAGCAGCTACGCGAGTAGTATCGATGCCTATTTCGCCATTGAGACGGGACCGGAAACAGCTGCTCATCTGAAGCAATTTCTAGATCAGCTTAGTACGAATGGATTATCGGTCAATTTCGACCCTGCCAATATGGTGATGGTTACCGGTGACGATCCCGTTCAAGGCGTCCGATTATTGAAGGATTACATTGTCCATACCCACGTGAAGGATGGTGTGCGACTTGTAGAGGTTGATCCGCGCGAGGTATACGGTTCATTGGGCTATCAGAAGATGTCCCATGAGCGAATTGCTGAGCTGGGTTCAGGTTTACTATTCGAAGAGCTCCCCCTTGGCGAGGGACGTGTTGATTTCGATCAATATTTCCAAGCATTACAGGACATTGGTTACAAAGGCTATCTGACGATTGAGCGCGAGGTTGGGAACCAGCCTGAGGTAGATATCCGTAAAGCGGTTGAATTTATAAAGAGGTATCGTTAAGGAGGCCTAGACCATGAAACTTGGCGTAAGCTCATACAGCTTGGCAAGAGCTATTAAAACAGGCGATTTGACCATACTTAGTGCTATCGATTGGATCGCGGCCCACGGTGGGGAGCATATCGAGATTGTTCCCATTGGGTTTGATCTGATTGCGGATCGACAGTTGGCGGGACAAATTCGTAGCAAAGCGGCCTCTGTTGGCATAGATGTCTCGAATTATGCGATTGGCGCGAATTTCTTGAAGGATAGTACGCAAGAATTTAGAGCAGAAATCGAACAAGTGAAGCAGCATGTGGATATTGCAGCAGAGCTAGGTGTGCTCCTTATGCGACATGATGTTGCAGGCAAGCCGCCTTCTGATGATATTTCACTGGGTTCATATGAATCGGACCTTCCGCGATTAGTTGAAGCCTGTCAAGAAATAGCTGAATATGCACAGCAATATCACATAACAACAAGTGTTGAGAATCACGGATTCTATATTCAATCCAGTGAACGCGTACATCGTTTGGTCAACGAGGTTGACCGTAGTAATTTCCGAACAACATTAGATGTCGGCAATTTCTTGTGCGCAGATGAGGATCCTCTTCTTGCAGTTCAACGTAATATCGAAATCGCTTCGATTGTCCATCTAAAGGACTTTTATCGACGTCCACCTACAGTTGAGCTAGGAGAAGGCTGGTTCAAGAGCGCCGGAGGCTATCATCTCAGAGGCGCTATCCTAGGTCACGGTGATGTGAATTTAACGGAGATTCTGAAGGTCGTTCGAAGCTCTGGTTATGACGGGTACCTCTCGTTGGAATTCGAAGGCTTAGAAGAATGTCGCCAAGGCACGCGCATAGGCCTCGAGCAAGCACGCCGATTATGGGAACAGTAGCTGTGGAGCTGTGAGAGCTGTGGAGCTGTGGAGCTGTGAGAGCTGTGGAGATGTGAGAGATGTGGAGCTGTGGAGCTGTGGAAATACTGGGTAGTTGCTGGGTAGTTGCTGGGTAGTTGGAGTAACATTCGGAGTAGCTCACACCTGATTAGCGCTACAATTAGCGCTAGAACACCCTCCATATTCGCTAAAACGCTCCAAAAAACTAAATTACTCCATATAGCGCTAGTTTCTTCGCTATAGCGCCGTCCAGTACGAGCTATAGCGAAGAAACTAGCGCTATTCAGTATCCAAGGTTACTTTTAGTCGCATATCATACATTTACATGGTACTATAGCGCTAAATTCAGCGCTAATCGCGATAACTCACTTTTGAGTAACTA
>DFZX01000057.1 GCA_002383695.1 Caryophanales bacterium UBA4045 | reverse complement strand
CTCTATTCGCAGCAATCTGCTCCGTACGCACACTGTAGAGGCTCATCGGTACTCGATTCGCAGCAATCTGCTCCGTACGTACGCTGTAGAGGCTCATCGGTACTCTATTCGCAGCATTCCGCACCGTACGCACACTGTAGAGGCTCATCGGTACTCTATTCGCAGCAATCTGCTCCGTACGCACACTGTAGAGGCTCATCGGTACTCAATTCGCAGCAATCCGCACCGAACGCACGCTGTAGAGGCTCATCGGTACTCTATTCGCAGCAATCCGCACCGTACGCACGCTGTAGAGGCTCATCGGTACTCAATTCGCAGCAATCCGCACCTACGCACGCTGTAGAGGAACTTCGGTAATCTAATCAACAAGTCAAACCAGCACCACAGCAACTCCAGCAACTCCAGCGACTCCACTCAATTATCCTATTTAGTCCAAGTTCTCATAATTACTTCAAGTTTCGCATAGCTTGGTAGGAGTATTGGATAGAAGTGCGCTCTGGGAGGTTTGTTGAACTGATGCGTCGTTGGCGAAAGAATATCCGCAATTTAGCGGTCACAGTAATGGACTTACCTCAAGATCTTATCTTCGATATGCCTCGGATTACGTTGATTGGCAACGCTCAGATCACCATTGAGAATCACCGCGGTTTAGATCTCTTTGGCAGTGATTTGTTGCGTCTCCGTTTAGAGGTAGGTGCTTTGGAGATCGCTGGTGAGAATCTAGTCATTCGTAATATCCTCAAGAATGAAGTACTCATCGAGGGAACCATCCAACGAGTAGAGTACGTGAAATAAGAACTACAAATGCAATAACACGTCCAAGACGCCCTAACGAGTATCTTGACAGCAGAAAACCACAATAGCACGTCCAAGACGTCCTAATGTATAACCAGTACGACAGAGAAGACCAGAATCATTTGCAGTTGAAGGAGGGTCAACCTTGCAATCTAATTTATTATTGTATATTCGCGGATATGTGGCAGTGGACATACGTGGAGGTGATATAGAGGCTTTTATGAATAAGGCTATTCAAAGTGGCTGTCACATCTGGCATATAAATCGGACGAGTCCAGTCACTATGAGACTATATGCCGACCTAAACTCCTTCTTTAGATTTAAGAGCTTGCTTAGACAGACAGGCTGTACCATGCATGTTCAATCTCGCTATGGTCTTCCATTCTTACTAAGTAAGATGGAGGCAAGGCTTTTTTTTGCAGTGGGAATTGTCCTATTCATATTAGGGATTTATGTACTCTCACAGCTGGTGTGGCGAGTGGACGTGGAAGGGAATGAACGAATTCCTTATGATGATATTATGCTGGAAGCTAAGCAACAAGGAATATATCCATTTCAATGGAAGTTTAGATTACAGGAGCCAGAAACACTATCTCGTACACTTACCCAAGCTTTGCCAGGTGCTGCCTGGATCGGGGTAGATGTGAAGGGTACACGAATTCGAATTAGAGTTGTAGAGCAAACTGTGCCTGATCCTAAACCACTCATGAATCCACGCCATCTCGTTTCGAATGTGGATGCAGTAATTACACAGATATTCGTCGAACGCGGACGTCCCTTGGTCAAACCTCACATGAGAGTGAAGAAGGGGGATATGCTAATCTCTGGTATAATGGGCAATGAAGAGAATAATCTTGTGGTTGTTGCTGAGGGTAAGGTCAGAGGTTTGGTTTGGCATGTATACGATATTCAGGCACCACTCACTCATGAGCATAAGGTGTACACCGGGGAATCTAAGACACGTCAGCATTTGGTGATTGGCAATCGAGCACTACAAGTTACTGGATATGGGAAATTGCCCTTTACCTCTTCAGAATTTGATTCTAAGCGCAGCTCACTTCAATGGCGAGATATCGTTCTTCCCTTGGGATGGATGCGAGAGGAGATACGTGAGGTCCGCATTGATCAAGAGAGAATAGAGGCTAAGGATGCGAGAGAGATTGGATTAACCCAAGCCAGAGCAGATATTATTATAAAATCCGATGATGATGCACACATTCAAAGTGAAAAAATTTTGCATGAAAAGATCGAAGATGGTAAAGTTTATATGAAAGTACTATTTGAGGTTGAACAAGAGATTAGTACTGAACTTCTTATTATTCAAGGAGAATGAAGCTATTGTCGGATACTACAGAGCTCGTGATTGTCAAATTAAACAATGCAACAGAGGGTTTAGCGATTTTTGGACCCCAGGATAAATTCCTGCGCCTTATCGAAAGCCAGACAGATGCCCACATTCAGACCCGAGATGCCGAAATCGTCATTCAAGGTAAAACATCGGATGTGGATTCGATTGTGCAATTATTCCAAGTTCTACTTGGACTTGCTAGGGGAGGTTATGCACTCTCTGACCGTGATGTGCAGTATGCACTTGATCTTGCTAAGAGCATGCAAGCTGAGCAGCTGCTCGACTTATTCAAGGGTGAGCTGACAACAGCTTATAAGGGTAAACCCATACGTGTCAAAACCTTAGGACAACGTCATTATGTGAGTGTAATTAAGAAGAACGATATCGTGTTCGGTATTGGTCCAGCAGGTACTGGTAAAACGTACCTAGCCGTAGTGCTAGCGGTTGTAGCGCTCAAGGAAGGCAAGGTTAAGCGTATCGTGCTGACACGACCCGCCGTTGAAGCTGGAGAGAGTCTGGGCTTCCTACCAGGCGATCTACAGGAAAAGGTAGATCCATATCTACGTCCGTTATACGATGCATTGAATGATGTGATGGGACCTGATCAGGTTGCCAAAGCATTGGAGCGCGGTATTATCGAGATTGCACCGCTTGCTTATATGCGTGGACGTACACTGGATGATTCATTCATCATTCTCGATGAAGCACAGAACTCGACACCTGAGCAGATGAAGATGTTCCTAACTCGTCTCGGATTCAGCTCTAAGATGGTTATTACCGGGGATGTCACACAGATCGATCTTCCTGCTGGTAAGCAATCCGGGTTGTTCGCAGCTGAGCGTATATTAAAAGGCATTGAAGAAATTGGCTTTGTCTATATGACAGAGCAGGATGTAGTGAGACATTCATTGGTGCAGAAGATTATCGTAGCCTATAGTAAAGAACCGACGAAGCACCGGTGATTTCTTTCCACACTGGACAAGGAAGGGCGGTAGCTCAATGGAATCGAATAAGAATCGATCGCAGAAGAATAAGTGGCGCCTGAAGGTGAATGAGTGGAAGAATAGTAGAATTGTTCGTATTCTATTATTTTTCTGTTTTATTGTGTTATTCTACCTCTCCGTCTCTCCTAAATTGATACAAGAGACTTACGACATTGAATTGAATGGGATAAGTAATAAAACGATTGAAGCACAGGAAAGGATTAAGAATGAGTCTGCAACCTTACGTGCTCGAGCGAATGCATCTGAGGAAGTCCAGCCTGTACAAACCATCATTCAACTTCGGAATGAGGAAATTGTTGAGCTTATTTATAATAAGATTGAGCAATTAAACCCGGACACCTTAATGAGTAACAATGACAAAATCGCGATCTATCGGAGCGAATTTCCGCAATTATTCTTAGATTATACGGATACATTTATTCGCGTGAATCGAGATATATACAAAGAAGCTATGCTAGAAGAAATTCAAGGGCAGCTGACAGACTATCAATATCGTATTCCCGAGGAAACGTACTTTAAAATTCCAAAGATCTCCGCTGAAGAAATCTCAGAGATGAAGTCAGTCACGAAGGGTATCGTATCGAAACTGATGCTTGAGAGGAATAATGATCCACTCACCTCACGTACTAAGGTTCCTGAGATGGTCAATGCATCACAATTGTCGAACAAGAACGCTAGAGAGATTGTTCAAGAAATTGCACGATTTGCACTAACATCGAATCGCTTTTATGATGAAGAAGCAACCAAGGAAGCTAGAATTCAAGCTGCCGAGCAGACCGAGCCTATCTTTATAGAAAAGGGTGACATTATTGTTGCCAGTGGTGAGCGGATTACTGCGGAGGATTATGATCTCCTTAATGAATTAGGTATGCTGAAGAATACTACGAATGTCTGGCCTCATATCGGAATGATCATTATGGTTTCCTTATTCGTGTTCGTCTTGCATATGTTTATTCGCCAAAGCAAGCTCGCAATCATGGTAAACAATGGTCATCTGACTATGCTCCTGGTGATATTCGTACTGACCGTTATCAGCATGGTGTTGATCTCACTTGGTCAAGCGGCGAATGTTCCATACATGGGTTATATGGCACCGGTTGCATTGGGTAGTATTCTGATCACCATCCTCCTGGATGCCAGAATTGCCTTTATATCCTCGATGATATTCAGTATAGTAGCAAGTATCATTCTGAACGTGCGCAACGATATTCTATTCGATTACCGCTATGGATTTGTTACGGCAGTCGTATGTATGGTATCCATCTTCGCCATTCATAAAGCAAGCCAGAGGTCTACGGTTTTACGAGCTGG
The DNA here is from genome assembly GCA_002383695.1 of Caryophanales bacterium UBA4045. Classification (GTDB taxonomy): domain Bacteria; phylum Bacillota; class Bacilli; order Paenibacillales; family UBA4045; genus UBA4045. Next base: position 20,106 of record DFZX01000057.1, on the reverse strand, counting down.
CATACTCATATCTGCGTTTGCAACGATTTCATCCATTTCCTTACTGCTGATTGAGAATACATACACGTTGAAGAACTTGTTATATTCAATCGCTTTCTCAGCCACAGGAGGGATGATTACTACCGTTCTTGTTATTGGACTACTACCATTCTTCGAGATCGCCTTTGGCATTCTATCTCCACTCAAGCTTGTTGAGCTTTCAAATCCTAACCATCCATTGCTTCGCAAGCTACTCACCGAGACACCAGGCTCTTATCATCACAGTGTGATGGTTGGGAATTTGTCTGAATCGGCCGCTGAAGCTATTGGAGCTGATGGATTGTTATGTCGGGTAGGCTCATTCTACCATGATATTGGGAAGACGAAACGACCAAGCTATTTCATAGAAAACCAGACGAATATTGAGAACCCGCATGATCAGATGGATCCCTCTCTTAGTAAGTCCATCATAATTGCTCACACACGTGATGGTGTTGATATGCTAAACACCCATCGTATGCCTAAGCCGCTTCGTGATATTGCTGAACAGCATCATGGAACAACGCTACTTGCATACTTCTACCATAAAGCGAAGAAGCAGCTGGAGCTGGATGGAGATACTGATACAGTTATCGAAGAGATCGAGTATCGTTATCCGGGCCCGAAGGCGCAAACACGAGAAGCTGCGATAGTGGGAATAGCTGATAGTGTAGAGGCAGCTGTTCGTTCATTGCGTAATCCGACTAAAGAGCAAATTGAAACCATGATCCGCAAAATTATTAAATCACGCTTAGATGATGGGCAATTCGATGAGTGTGACCTCACCATGAAGGAATTGGATTTGGTAGCACGCAGCTTGAAGGAAACACTATTAGGGATCTTTCACTCCAGAATAGAGTATCCTGAGGATTTACCTAACAAACCCATCTCGCATTAAGATAACAAAGGAGAATACGTATGAGCTTATCATTAGAATGGAACAGTGAGTTAGATGAAGATATCCCTGTGAATTGGATCGAGAAGCTAGAGACCATTCTGTTGCTTACAGGGGAAATGGAAGGAATTATCGAAGGTGAAGTGGCGTTATCGTTTGTAGATGATGAGGCTATCCGTGAATTAAACAAAAGCTACCGGGGTTTGGACAAAGTGACAGATGTGCTATCTTTCGCATTAACTGAGAATGATTCAGACGAACCGACGATTGTATTTAATAGCGAGGATTGGGAGGAAGCACCGGATGGCGTATTATTAGGGGATATTATTATTTCGATACCGCGTGCTTTAGCACAGAGCGAGGAGTATGGGCATTCCCTAGAGCGTGAAATTGCTTTCTTGTTTGTTCATGGCTTCCTACATCTGATCGGTTATGATCATCAGGATGAAGAAGCTGAGCAGGTCATGATTGCGAAACAGGAACAGATATTGTCTCAAATTGGATTGACGAGGTGATGTGAAGTGCGCTTGTTAGACAGTTTGCGTCATGCTCGTGATGGATATAGGTTTAGTCTCATTCATGAACGAAACATGCGAATTCACACAACAATAGCGGTTATTACGCTCGTTATCGCGATCATAATTGATTTGTCAGCCATTGAATTGTTAATAATGTTCCTTGCAATAACCCTTGTTATTGTAAGCGAATTATTGAATACAGCTATTGAGAAGACTGTTGATTTGGCTATGCCCGATCAGCATGCTCTTGCAAAAGCGGCCAAGGATTGCGCTGCAGCTGCTGTGCTGATCTGCGCAATCTTCGCGATTGCCGTAGGCATTATTATCTTGGGTGACCATATCATCGGAGGGATAACATGGAGATGGACATCAGGAAGCTAAAGGAAGCGGCAGTAAACGTAAGAAACCATGCGTATGTTCCTTACTCACACTTTAAGGTTGGGGCCGCGATTATGGATGATAGCGGCCACATTCATGCTGGTTGTAATGTGGAGAATGTCGCTTATGGACCCACCAATTGTGCAGAACGAACTGCACTTTTCCGAGCAATAGCTGACGGAGTGACAGCAAGGAGCTTCCGAATGATAGCTGTAGTCGCAGATATGGACGAACCGGTAACTCCTTGTGGTGTATGCCGTCAGGTTCTAATTGAGCTCTGCTCCCCCGATATGCCTGTATACATGGGTAATTTACAAGGGACCTGGATACAGAGCACAGTAGGACAATTGCTACCAGGTGCTTTCGGTCCGCAATCTTTAGAGCAATTTGGCAAGAGTAGTGAATAGGATGTTCGATATATCAGGAGGCAGTAATTATGAGTAGTTCCAAGTCAAAGAGTAAATTTCTAAGTGGCTTTGCAGCAATAATTGGTAGACCTAACGTCGGGAAGTCGACCATGATGAATCAGGTTCTTGGTCAGAAGGTAGCCATTATGTCGGACAAAGCTCAAACAACACGTAATAAAATTCATGGTGTATATACACAGGATGATCATCAGATTGTATTTCTGGACACACCAGGTATTCATAAGGCTCAATCTAAGCTAGGCGACTATATGATGAAATCGGCATTAGGAACACTCGATGAGGTGGATGTCATCTTATTCCTTGTTGATATTGCGGATGGTCTTGGTGGTGGCGACAGATTCATAATTGAACGATTGAAGAACGTACAAACACCCGTTATTCTCGTTCTTAATAAGCTTGATAAGGTTCAACCTGAGAATGTATTCGAAGCAATAACAGCCTATAAGGATTTAATGGCATTCGCCGATATTGTTCCTATCTCTGCATTAGCTGGTGATAATGTTGACACGCTGCTTAAGGTCATAGCGAAGTATCTTCCTGAGGGACCGCAGTATTATCCTTCAGATCAGATTACAGATCATCCAGAGCAATTCATCTGTGCAGAGCTTGTCAGAGAGAAAATTCTACATCTCACACATGAAGAGATCCCTCATTCTATTGCTGTCTTTATTGAAGATATGAAGGTTGAAGCGAATGGTGTTGTTCATATATCCACTGTAGTCTTTGTAGAGCGCGATTCACAGAAAGGAATTATCATTGGTAAGCAGGGTGCTCTGCTTAAGAAGGTTGGTCAACTAGCAAGACAGGATATAGAAAAGCTATTAGGCTCGAAGGTGTTCTTAGAAATTTGGGTTAAGGTGAAGAAGGATTGGCGTAATCATGAGCGATCATTAAAGGATCTTGGTTACCGCAACGAATAACAATGGTAGACATTCCAAGGCATACTTTCACCTCATTCTACTCATCCTATCACTATACATGCATAGTCATTTCGAGAGGATGGATACAGAGTGCGAACTTTTTCGTGGGAGTATTTTACACTAACTGGAGATGTCGATGCTTACCTGCTTTACAAAGATATGCATACGATTGACATGAATCAGGATATTGAGGATGAGCGTATAGAAGAGGAGGAACATCAAGACGCAAGCAATTATATATAGAATATGACCAGTCGTTCGGGAGAAGGCGATTATCGTGCTACACCGCATAGAAGGTATTGTTATTCGGAGTATGGATTATGGGGAGAGCAATAAGATCATCACATTGTTCACTAGAGATGCTGGTAAGGTTGGTGTGATGGTTAGAGGTGCTAAGAAGATGAATAGTCGACATTCCGCAATTGCGCAGCTATTCACACATGGTGAATTTGTGTTCTTTAAGACGGGTACACAGTTGGGTACGCTGAATCACGCGGATATCCTATCGAGCCACCATCGACTTAGAGCAGATTTACTTCTCACCGCATACAGTGCTTATATGGCAGAGATGGTTGATCGTATTCTTACAGATAATGAGCCCAACCCTTTCATTTATGAGCAATTAAAAGTAGCGTTAGAGGGTATTGAGGATGGGAAAGACACACAAATCATCACACATTTGTTCGAGATGAAGATGCTCATTCAAGCTGGATATGCTCCGAATTTCAACGAATGCGCATCATGCGGTACGCAAACAAATCATCCAAGAATGAATATACAGCTTGGCGGCTTGTTATGTGAGATCTGTGCTATCAAACATCCACAATCGATGCTGATAACCGAAGGGCTACTGAAATTATTGCGGCTCTTAGCTAGGGTTGATCTACACCGCTTAGGAAAAGTAGAGGTCAAGAGCGAAACCAGGCTGTTATTAAAGCAGGTTATGCGTGCTTTTTTAGATACTCATATTGGTATCCAATGGCGCTCGCAGCATGTGCTGGACCAGATGGAGAAGTATGGTGTATAGCGTACATAATGATCCTGTCAGTGATGTTTTGACTCGATGTTATGATCATGCTATAATGCTTACTAATATAAAGTGGTTTAAAAATAATTGAAGCTAGGCACTATGAAGGAGAAGAGTAATCGATTTGCGTATGTATAGCGAGCTGGGGGTAGTGAGAGCCTAGTACTTACGTATCGATGAAGGGCATTCCGGAGTGCAAGCAAGGCGAAAAGAGGGCGATCTCTTATGAGATTTGGCCAATTAGGGTGGAACCGCGGGAGATAACTCTCGTCCCTATGTCTGATTCAGACGCAGGGACGGGAGTTTTTTGATGTGCATAAATGTCTTTACATCGAAAGATATTCAAGGATTATGGATAACGAATAGGGGGATTACGAATGAATTTTCAAACAATGATATTAACGCTACAGCAATTCTGGGCTAATCAGAATTGTATGATCGTTCAGCCTTATGATGTGGAGAAAGGTGCGGGAACCATGAACCCGATGACCTTCTTAAGAAGTATTGGTCCTGAGCCATGGAACGTCGCTTATGTTGAACCCTCACGAAGACCTGCGGACGGTCGGTATGGTGAGAATCCGAATCGACTTTATCAGCATCATCAATTCCAGGTTATTATGAAACCATCACCGAACAATATTCAGGAAATATATTTAGACAGTCTGAAGCTGTTAGGAATAGACCCCTTGCTTCATGACATCCGTTTTGTTGAGGACAACTGGGAAGCACCTACGTTAGGCGCTTGGGGACTTGGCTGGGAAGTATGGCTGGATGGAATGGAAGTGACTCAATTCACGTACTTCCAACAGGTTGGTGGCATTGATGCAAATCCAGTTGCTGTTGAGATCACATATGGATTGGAGCGTCTTGCTTCCTATATTCAAGATAAGGAGAATGTATACGAGCTGGAATGGGTAAATGGCATAACTTATGGTGATGTATTCCATCAAGCTGAGTACGAGCATTCCAAATATACATTCGAGGTATCGGATTCAGCTATGCTGTTCTCACTATTCAGTATGTATGAAGAGGAAGCACGTCGAGCTATGGCTGAGCGACTAGTATTCCCTGCTTATGATTATGTATTAAAATGCTCTCATTCCTTCAATTTGCTTGATGCACGTGGAGCTATTAGTGTAACGGAAAGAACGGGTTATATCGTAAGAGTCCGTAATTTAGCACGTCAGATCGCTCAGACATTCCTTGAAGAGAGAGAGCGTCTAGGGTTCCCATTACTACAAGACAAGGGGGTGAAAGTCCATGACTAAGCAGCTATTATTGGAAATCGGCATGGAGGAAGTACCCGCTAGATTTATTCGCGGAGCAGTTGAACAGCTAGGCCAGAAGTTAACGAAGTGGTTGACTGACTCTAGAATTTCATATACAGCCGTTCAGCTCTATGCAACACCAAGAAGAATGGCTGTCATAATCAGTGATGTGAATGAACAGCAAACAGATTTAGACGAGGAAGTTAAGGGTCCCTCACTGCGTATTGCTAAGGACGATCAGGGACAATGGACGAAAGCGGCATTAGGGTTTATGAAGGGTCAAGGTGTTACCGAGCAAGATGTTTATGAGAAGGAACTAGCTGAAGTCACATATATATATGCAAGAAAGAGTAGTAAAGGAGCACAAGCCTTACAATTGCTTACACAGCATCTACAGGAATTAGTTCAATCGATGGTATTTCCTAAGAATATGCGCTGGGGCTCCTATGATTTGAAATTCATTAGACCCATTCGCTGGATGGTTGCATTGTTCGGCTCTGATATTATTACACTAGAAATTGCGGGTGTTCTAGCAGGGCGGATATCTAAGGGGCATCGTTTTCTAGGGACAGATGTTGAAATTAGCTCACCCGAGGTCTACGTGGAAGCTTTACGTGAGCAGAATGTTATTGTAGATTTCAATGAAAGACAGCAGATGATTGTTCAACAGATTGAGGGTTTAGCAGCTGAAAAAGGTTGGTCCATAGCAATTAAGGATGATCTGTTAGAAGAGGTATTATTCTTGGTCGAATATCCAACCATCCTCTATGGAAATTATGCACCTGAGTTTTTGACAATCCCCCAAGAGGTGCTAATAACATCGATGAGGGAGCATCAACGATACTTCCCAGTTCTAGATAAGCACGATCAATTACTACCTTTTTTTGTAACGATTCGCAACGGTAATGCTACAGCCTTAGAGCAGGTGGCTAAAGGGAATGAGAAGGTTTTACGAGCACGCTTATCCGATGCTAAATTCTTCTATGAAGAAGATCAAAAAATGCAAATTCCTCATGCACTGAAGCGCCTCGAAACCATTGTATTCCATGAGGAGCTTGGAACAATCGGAGATAAGGTAAGACGAATTGAAGCCCTTGCTATCCGAATTGCACAGATGATTCAGATTGATCAAGAGCTTTTATCTACCATACAACGAGCCGCACAAATTTGTAAGTTCGATCTAGTTTCTCAGATGGTGTATGAATTCCCTGAGCTTCAAGGAGTAATGGGCGAGGATTATGCACGGAAGCTAGGAGAATCTGAGCTTGTGGCAAGCGCGGTGAATGAGCACTATCAGCCTCGCTTTGCTGGAGATCAAGTGCCTGCTTCAATCGTAAGTGCAATCATCAGTATCGCAGATAAGATGGATAGCATTACGGGCTGCTTCTCCATTGGTATCGTACCTACAGGCTCTCAGGATCCATATGCACTTCGCAGACAAGCGACTGGAATTGTTCAAATTATGATTGAACACAATATGCCAGTAGCACTCAGCGAGTTATTCCGAAATGCTCTAGAGGTCATTGAATCACAAATCCCGTTGAAACGGTCTATGGAAGAAATTAAAGCAGATATGTCTGATTTCTTCACACTACGGATGAAGAATATTCTGTCTGATAAGGTACGCTATGATATTGCAGATGCTGCTATGGGACCGGGCATTGATCAAGTCCCTGTTGTCATCCGTAAAGCACATGCATTAGCAAGCTTCCTCCATTCCCCCGAAGCCAAATCGATTGTGGATGCTTTTAATCGAGTTAATAATTTGGCCAGTAAGTGGAGCGGTGAATCGATGAATACGGAAATTTTCGTGGAGCCAGTGGAGAATGACCTATTCAAACAGTCACAGTCCGTTCATATATTATATATGGAGAGGATGCTGCAAGGGCAAGAAGCGGAAGCATTGCAAATTCTTACGGAATTGAAGGACCAGATCAATCCATACTTCGATGCTGTGATGGTAATGACTGATGATTTGGAGCTCCGACAAGCTAGATTAGCTCTTCTGGCGACAGTTGCGAAGCCTGTTTTCTCCTTTGCCGACTTTTCCAAAATTGTATGGTCTTAAACAGATAGCAGGAATTTAACTTTATATATCGTATATATATGGGTGACAAGTAAAAAAAGAATATGGTGATTATCATAAAATCGTTAGCACATAAAATTATTGTAGACGCTGATGCATGTCCGGTTAAATCAGAAATAATTACCGTAGGTCGACAATTTAACGTTGAGGTGCTTATTGTTGCTTCCTTCGACCATCGAATGGCTCCTGCTACTGAGGGAGTAACCGTCATTCAGGTTGATCGTTCTGATCAATCCGTAGACTTGTATATTGCTAATCGAATATCTAAAGGTGATATTCTAGTTACACAAGACTACGGTCTTGCCACAATTGGCCTAGCTAAAGGGGCTATCACATTGTCCAATCGGGGCCAGCTTTACAGGGACGAGACGATTGATTTTATGCTAGAGCGTCGACATGAGCTTGCCAAGCAACGACGGAATGGAAAGTATGCACGTGGATCGGGACCAAAGCCTTTTACGGATGAGGATCGGAATTATTTTCTACAATCTATGACAAAAGTTTTAATAAGCTTGCAGGAGAATAAATCCGTTTAGCGAATAGTTATACGTGGTAATTTGGAAGCCACTTATACAGAATAGAGGAGTACATGTCTAATAAAATTCCAGAAGAAGTGATCGCCGCTGTACTCAAGCATCACGACATTGTGGAGACAGTGGGCAAGTATGTTCACCTAACAAAGCAAGGGCGGAATTACAAAGGGCTATGCCCATTCCATTCAGAGAAAACATCCTCATTCACGGTCTCACCTGAGAAACAAATATATCGTTGTTTTGGCTGTGGTGCTGGTGGGCATGTTATCAGGTTTGTAATGGATATAGAAGGTTACTCATTCCCAGAAGCTATTCGCCTTATGGCTAAGGAAGCACAAATTTCTGTACAATGGGAAGAAACCTCTGCGCAGGAAACGGAAGAACAGAAGGAATTCTCAATCATCATAGCTGCACATGAGCTGGCGATTAAAATTTACAACTATGTGTTGAAGAACTCGGTTGAAGGTCATGCTGCTCTTGAATACTTACGTGCTCGAGGGTTTACAGATCATCTAATTGAGGAGTTTCAGATTGGCTATGCACCAGCTTCTTGGGATACGCTGGTCCGCTACTTAACCAAGAACAAATTTGATCCTGTATTAATGGAGAAGGGTGGGCTTATATCAGCTAAGCAAGATCATAGTGGGTATGTAGACCGTTTTCGTGATCGAATTATGTTTCCGATTCACAATAGCCAAGGCAAACCGATTGCACTATCAGGTCGAATCGTCGGTGAGGGTCAGCCCAAATACTTGAATTCTCCTGAAACACCTCTATTTAACAAAAGTCGTACATTGTTTAATCTTCACCGTTCGAGATCAGCTATTCGCAAATCCGGAATTATCGTTATCTTTGAAGGCTTCGGGGATGTGATTCGAGCTTGGGATGCAGGAACTGACAACAGTATAGCAACCATGGGAACTGCTCTTACAGATAGTCATGCGCGAATGGTTCGGAGGATGGCAGAACAGGTTATTGTATGTTATGACGGAGATCAAGCTGGATTGGCTGCTGCTTACAAATGCTTGGACCTATTAGAGAAGGAAGGCTGTACCGTGAATGTTGCATTATTGCCGGATGGACTTGATCCTGATGACTATATTGCTCAGTTCGGGAAGGATGCCTTTCAGCAGCAAATTATTCAAAGTGCTGTTCCTTCTACGAAGTATAGACTTATTTATCTCCGTAGGAGTTTTCCAGCAAGAAGTGATGAGGGTAGACTTAAGTATATCCAAGCAGCACTAAAGATCATTGCAGAATTGCAGTCACCAACCGAGAGAGAGTTTTATCTGCGGGAATTGTCGGTGGACTATCAATATACAATGGAAGCTTTACATGAACAACTACATCAGCTTCGGCAACAATCTCAAAATTTAAAGCGTCATAGGGATAAGAACGAAATTCCGTGGAATAATGTTATGCAGGGTGAAAGCGGCAAGAAAGGCGTTCCTTCCTTACTTCCTGCCTATCATAATGCAGAACGGAAGCTATTGACGGTTATGATGGAGGATCGAGAAGTTGCTATGTATGTCCAGGAACATCTGGCGGATCAATTTCATGTTGAAGCTCATGCAGCTATTGCTGCTTATCTATATGCTTATTATGCAGAGGACAATGAACCTGATCCTAGTCGCTTCATTACCAGACTTGAAGACGAGAACCTAATTAATATAGCTAGCGCGATGTTAATGACAGAGACAGGCTCAGGGATTCATGCTCAGGTGATTGATGATTACATTAGAGAGATTAAGAAGTACCCAAAGCAGCAAGCAATTAGGGTGAAGAAGGAAGACCAGAGTCAAGCTATGCGATCTGGTGATATGCAGAGAGCAGCGCAAATTGGCATGGAGATCATATCCTTGGAGAAAGAGCTAAAGTCCATATAACGCTAACAATTGGCGTTCATAGGGCAACCAGGGAGGAGGGAGTTGGAATAATGGCTAACGAGCAGCATACTGAGTTAGAAACTGAATTAACATTGGAACAAGTGAAGGACCAGCTAATCGAGCTAGGTAAGAAACGTTCCTCACTCACTTACAAAGACATTATCGAACGTTTAAGTCCGTTCGACCAAGATCCTGAGCAGATGGATGATTTTTTCGAATTGTTATCTGACCAAGGGATCGAAGTGAACAACGAGAATGAAGAAGAGAACACACTTGATCCTGATGGACAGCCTAGAGAACGTGATGAATTCACATTCGAGGATGACATTTCACTTCCACCTGGAATTAAGATCAACGATCCAGTTAGAATGTACTTGAAGGAAATTGGTCGGGTTCCATTGTTATCGGCTGAAGAGGAAATTCAACTTGCAAAGCGTATCGAAGATGGCGATGAAGAGGCTAAACGTAGATTAGCCGAAGCAAACCTCCGACTTGTTGTCAGTATCGCCAAACGTTATGTAGGACGCGGCATGCTTTTCTTGGATTTAATTCAAGAGGGGAATATGGGATTAATTAAAGCGGTAGAGAAGTTTGATCATACTAAGGGGTATAAATTCAGTACTTATGCAACTTGGTGGATACGTCAAGCTATTACACGTGCGATAGCGGACCAAGCTAGAACGATTCGTATTCCAGTTCACATGGTCGAGACGATTAATAAGTTAATCCGTGTTTCACGTCAACTCTTACAAGAATTAGGTCGTGAACCAACGCCAGAAGAGATTGCCCAAGAGATGGAGCTTAGCACAGAAAAAGTGCGTGAGATCATGAAGATTGCTCAAGAGCCTGTATCGTTAGAGACACCTATTGGTGAAGAAGACGACTCGCATTTAGGTGATTTCATTGAGGATCAAGATGCATTAGCACCTGCTGATGCCGCTGCTTACGAATTGCTGAAGGAACAGCTTGAGGATGTATTGGATACACTAACTGAACGAGAAGAGAATGTTCTTCGTTTACGATTTGGTTTGGACGATGGGAGAACCAGAACACTTGAAGAGGTTGGTAAAGTATTCGGTGTTACGCGTGAACGTATTCGTCAAATCGAAGCCAAGGCTCTTCGTAAACTTCGTCACCCAAGCCGAAGTAAACGTTTAAAGGATTTTTTAGAGTAATATAGGTTACACAGGATGACCTTTCTGCTTGCAGGTAGGTCATTTTCTGGTTAGAGGAGTGAGGAATGATTGGATCCTATTAAACGACAGACCATCTTAAGTGAAATTGAACGATGGCGCAATAGTAAGCTACTCCCAGAGCATTATTGCGATTTTTTATTAAATTTGTACATTGATGAGCAAGAAGGATTTAAGAGCAAGCAACATCATTCCTCCTCAGCAGGTATAGCTCTAAAAATCAGGAAGTCATTCCTTATCTTTAGTGTAATCTCCTTGTTATTGGTTTGTTCTCTGTATTTTACATCTTTTCATCCAGCGATGCAAATTGGTCTTTCACTGTCACTTATTGGCATGCTTTATGGCATAGGTATCGTGAAGCGTCAGAAAAATCCAACCATTTCGTATATCAATATGGGTTTGGCTTCCATTATTTTGTTGTTCAATGGCGAGCTTATCTTACGAATTAACGAGTGGAATAGTCCATCAGCTGTTATGGGTACGGTCGCTTTCAGTGGAGCATTGTGGATTCTAATTGGGATTGTCGGGCGTGTTGGGTTATTGCATTTCTGCGGGTGGGTGTCGATTATAATGGCATATACCTGGTTCATTCAATGGGTACATCCTGAACCGAAGTGGTATATTGTTCAATCCTACTTTATTCCTGTATTCGTAATTCTGTTCCTCATAGGTAGGAGTTGGCTAGCTACAGATCGAATTAATGGATGGATAATCATTATTATCTCTAGTCTGTTCTTCGTAATTCCTGAAATTTATGGACTCATATTCTCTGATATCTCTATACCCATACTCATTACCAGTATCATTTGTAAAATATTGAGTTTGTTAATCATTGTGTGGCTCGTATTAAGAAAACCCAAAATGAAAGAGTGGGTAACCGGATAATGAAAGAAAATTATGCATCAGTGAAGCTATCTCTAAGATTAAGGATGATCGCTGAACAGGTTCTGATCGGTAGTCGAATTGCAGATATAGGATCCGATCATGCGCTATTGCCTGTCTACTTAGCACAACAAGGTATCATTGAAGGTGCAATAGCGGGTGAGCTGAATGACGGTCCATATCAATCCGCAAGCAAACAAGTACTGCAAGCGGGTCTCCAGCACAAGATTTCAGTTCGTCACGGAGACGGATTATCCGTATTACACGCTGACGAGGTGGATACGATAGTCATTGCAGGAATGGGTGGCTCTACAATGGTCCACATTCTTGATGAAGGGCTTCATCAGCTAACAGGAGTAAAGCGACTAATTGTTCAACCCAACGTGGGCGAGCTGGCCTTAAGAGAGTGGTTTATACGCGAAAATTGGTTTTTACAATCAGAGCATATACTGGAAGAGGAAGGCTTGATTTATGAAATTCTAGTCGCTGTACCTGTGAACTCAGAAGAACGGGTATGTAAACAAGCGAATTTATATCACCCATATGATCTAGAGAGTGGATTTCATGTGGATCTTGAGCTATTGAAGCTAATGGGACCCTATCTTATTCGCGAATCCAGCAATATATTTAAGGACAAGTGGCTGCAAGAGATTGGAAAACGAGAATGGATTATTAATCATCTAAGTAAATCTGAACAACCCGAGTCTCTTGAGAAGAGGATCGTACTTGAGAATGAAATTGAACAAATCAAGAGAGCGTCGAATTTGAATTAAGGAGCTGTTATCATGATTGCTAAAGGACAGACTATCATTCAAATAATGGACCAATTAGCCCCAAAGCAATTGGCATTCGCTGATGATTCAATTGGATTACAGCTAGGGACGCTGAATAAGTCGGTGTCACAAGTGCTAGTTGCACTCGATGTGACTTCGGAGGTTATCGAAGAAGCTATTGAAATGAAAGCTGAACTAATAATTGCTCACCACCCCATTATTTATCGCCCAATTAAACATTTGCGTTTAGACCTCCCTGCAGGCAAGCTATATGAAGCTCTAATTAAGAATGATATTGCTGTATATATTGCCCATACAAATTTAGATGTTGCTGCGGGTGGTGTGAACGATATTCTGGCTAACATGCTTGGTCTTGAGCAGCTGAGGTTTCTTCAGGAGGTTCAGCATGATCAAGGTATTGGTCGTGTAGGCAAATTGCCTGAGCATCTATTATTATCAGATTTTGTGAAGGCTGTGAAGAATGCTTATGATATTCCAGCTGTTCGTTTGGTCGGAGATCCGAATTGTATGATTAAGAAGGTTGCAGTGCTTGGAGGGTCAGGGCGGGATTATGTGAAAGCAGCGATATTCGCTGGCGTAGATGTATTAATCACAGGTGATATCGATTACCATACCGCACACGATGCATTGGCTGCTGGTCTGAATATCATTGATGCAGGACATAACATTGAGAAGCTATTAAAACCTGCTGTAGCTAATATGCTGCAAGAGAAGCTGTGGAAGAGTGGGTATGTAACAAAAGTAAGACCATCTAATTTGAATACCGAGCCTTTTCAATTTATGTAAGTCAGATATATAAATGGAGTACTAGAAGAAACTGTGGGTTGTGATAGCCCTCACTCCTTGTTATAATGATGAATGTGATAGAGAAGTTTGTCAGACAATCGCCGGCATTCGGGTGTTTACATCCGAATACGGGAGGAAAGTCCGGGCTCCATAGAGCAGGATGCTGGATAACGTCCAGTCAGCGCGAGTTGAAGGAAAGTGCCACAGAAATGGACCGCCGATGACATATGTCTGGTTGACAGATGTATGAACAGGCAAGGGTGGAACCGTGGTGTAAGAGACCACGAGGATGTTTGGCGACTTACGTCCTGGTAAACCCCATCTGGAGCAAGACCTAGGAGGAACGTAGTGCTTAAAGGCACAGCCTTTGCTCGAGGCGCGTTCGGGTTGGTCGCTGGAGCTGCGTAGTAATGCGTAGCGTAGATAGATGATTGTCACTTTCGCCGTGGGAGGGCTAACCCCCCGTTATCACCACTTGAGAGTACAGAACCCGGCTTACGACAAGCTTGTCTATTCCAACCTATTTAATTTAATAAAGGTGTATTCAATAATGGGCGAGTGTAACCCTTACTGAGTACACCTTTTTTCATATTAAGCTCTTGCAGAAGGGCTTGTCCCGAGCACCGGAGATACTCTCTAAGAGGAGGTATATTTCGAACGGATATGCTGGACCTCCCTCTTCACCCATTCTGGAAAGAGCCGAACAGAATTCTTAGCATTATTCGCTTGAGTTAATGCTTGCTTGACATTGATCTGTCCGTAACCGAACAGGTCATCCTTCCCGGGATACCCCAAGTCGACAGAAGTATTACGCATAATATTCATAACCTCAACATTCGAAAGCAGAGGATTTACTGAGCGTATTAATGCCGCTAATGCAGCAACATGAGGGCTGGCCATTGAGGTTCCCGATAAAGCTGCATATTGATTATCCGGATACGTACTGGCGATAGTTACACCTGGAGCAGCTACATCGATATATGAACCATAATTAGAGAATGATGCTCTCTGCGATTGATTGTCTGTTGCCGCGACAGCGAAAACTTCTGGGTATGCAGCTGGATATCCTGGCTGATCGGTATTGTCATTACCACTAGCTGCGATTAAAACAACATCCTTATTGAAGGCATAGCGAACTGCATCATGAAGAAACTCAGCCTGAGCATAATTACCTAAGCTCATATTAATGATCTTTGCTCCATGGTCCGTCGCCCAGATAATTCCTTGGGCGACGGAATAGGTTGTTCCAGCCCCAGAATGATCTAAGACTTTAATAGGCATTACCTTATCATACCAAGTCATACCAGCGACACCCTCAATATTATTCACGGTAGCTGAGATTACACCTGTTACATGCGTACCATGACCAACATCATCATTGGGTTCAAGATCTGGTTGGATAAAATTGAGACCTGGCACTAACCTTCCTTGTAAATCTGGGTGGTCGAGATCAGCGCCAGTATCTAGAACAGCGATGATGATGTCATCATTCCCCTTGGATATACCCCACCCTTCAACGGTTTGAGTCATTGGTAAATTCCATTGATGTGGAGAGAATAAATCATCATTCGGAATAGGCTCAGCATTAGTCATGTAATAATAATGAGGTTCGACATACAATACGTTATCGATTTTCTTGAAATATGCGATCATCTGTTCAGCATTCCATTTATGGGATTCGAATACATACGTATAGCCCAGCTTCTGAATAGATGAAGAGTGAATTTCTTGTTTGATCTTTGCTAACTTCACTGGATCTGGTGTAGCTCTGAATTTAACCACAACCTGCTCCTTGTGATAATGACTAGCACCGGCGTTCTCTTCTCCATTATCAACTCTTATATCTTGGCGTGTATCTGAGTCAACAGACTCAATACGATAATTGCCTTCCGCTGGATAAGGAACTAGGCGCAAGTTTTTCTGCTGTTGGTCCTTGATTCGATTTAGGATAGATTGTTTAATTATACCTATTAGACCACTACCCTCGGCTCCAGGTACTGCTAAGACCATGTAATCATCCTTTTCTATCGCGATACTTGGAGAATGATACATTTCACCAGATTTTAGAGCTTGTATAGCTTTGGCACGATAGGGTTCTATTTCCTGTTTGATGCTTGGAGAATAAGTGCCAGCGCTTATTGGCTGTTGATTATTAGGATCAGGGTGTGACCATGAAACAAAGAGCATATGTGGATGCTCTTGTCTCAGCCGTACCAGCTTCTCCTTTACTTCAAGATCTGTCTTGTCTTGGAGTTCGATTAATAGCCGTCTAAAATCAGTGTTGCATTGTTCATAGCATAGCTTATTCGTTATAAAGATATCTTGATTAACTAAACTGATTTTTTGAGCTGTTTCATACTGTGGCGGACGCTGAGTTAAATCGCGGTGTTGTTCTTTCGTAGGATACATGAAAAATCCGATTCCGATTAGAAGCAACAGAGCAAATATCCATCTGGGTGTCTTGAATAGCATCACATGAGCTCCTTCATACAAGATATAATCCTTACTCTTAGCGTGGGAAGGAACGGTGGTAAATATGCATGTAGCTAATCGAAGTTTGTATTCAATGCGATTTTGAATGGAACGATGGCTTTAGAAGGACTTATTATATATTTTGTGATGTGTTTATGTTAGGATATGAGAGACAAAGTTTTAATGATTATCTCAGGAGGTACAACAACATGCCCGCGGACCAAACCAAACTTTTATGCGAATCAACAAAAATGCAGTTAAAGAATGCAATTCAACTTTTAGAGGGTTTTCTTAACAATCATTCTCTGCCAAGCCTGAATGTAGATCAGGATGAGGCGATGAAAGATTTCTACAAGGACTTTTTGACTGATTTAAGGCATTTACTTGTTTTTTCTGAAGTGTATTATGAGAAGCTAGGTGTTAGTTTACGCAGACCTGTTTTCAACGAAGAAACTGCGGAGAAGGTTCTGTACGAGACGTATCATAAGTGTATTAACTTATTTTACTATCCTAAGAATGAATGCTACTCTGAAGAAGGACGATATGCTTATACGGGACAGGATGCAATCAGATTCAGGAAGAAGCCCGTACGCGCTGTCCGTGATATTACGATGGAAATTTCCAAGATTTACGAGCAGCTTCGTGAAAATTTAACTTATTATGAGAATGATTATGTAAATCAGCGCCGTCTTCAGGGTGAGAAGGTATAACGGATAAAGGATTTACAAGAAGGAGCCGATTTATGGGCTCCTTTTTGCTATGAATAATTGACCTCTCTCAAGGGAAACTTGATAAGGGAGGTGATACGAATGCCGAATGTGACTTGTAGTGTCGCAAATTGCGAATATTGGAAAACAGATAACAAATGTGGAGCAGACATGATTATGATTGAAATTGATGCGCATTCAACTAAGAAATTCAACGAGGAATTTGCTGGGGAAGGCTTTGATACTGAACATAAAGACCATGCAAATCAAGCTTCTAAGACGTGCTGCCATACTTTTAAAGTCAAGCAGGCTTAAGAGGGGAAGAGGAGGCATAATATGAGTAAGCAGCAAACTACAGAGGAGAATAAAATCAATCACAACGATGCGATAACTGAAAAAAATGAGATACCCAAGTTTTATACGCGGAGTGATGATGAATTTGGTGCTGAAGTAGCAGATGTAAGCTCAAGCTCTGCCCGAATTCAAGAGCAACCAGGTACTCAGATTTTTACGCCACGGAAAGAAGAGGAAAAGGGCAGAGGCTGGGGTTTAACGGCTGTAGTGTTGTCCGTTGTGGCCTGGTTCATCTGGCCATCATTGTTAGCGCCTGCGGCAGTATTAGCTGGATTAGTCGCATTTATACAGGGCCGAAGAGGTTTGGGTTTAGTAGCGATAATTGTTGGATTAATTGCATTTTTCTCCAATATAGGTAATGCTATTCTGTAGATCATTAATTATTAGGGGGCTGTTCATAAGTCACGTTGTGACGGATGGGCAGTTTTTTTATGCTAACTTCTATAACTCCTAAAACCCTATGCTATTCATGATTAGAAATAAGATGTAGAATACATATAGATCATGTTACCCTGGCGCATGGGGAGGAAATTATAAATGAATATTCATCCAAAGCAGATGGAGGAATTATTAAAGCTCAAATTCCTGGACAGTGTCGGTTTGTTCTCGGATCGTACAGCTCATTCACTTGATTCTGTAGGTGGTACTGCTGAGAGTGAATTTATGGCTTTGTTACAGTCGTTTATCGAGAAAAGTGGGCTATCTGGGAACCTAATGCTTCCGAATGGGTCAAGCACTGAAACCAACCATAATGCCCTAAATTCCAAGCTACCCAAAAGCTATCCAATATGGAATGTTACGGATTATGATCAGCTTATTAGCCAATCATCAGCTCAATATGGGGTGGACTCCAAACTAATCCATGCTGTTATACAGACTGAATCTGGATACAAATCGGATGCCACCTCCCGTTCTGGTGCTAAGGGTTTAATGCAGCTTATGGACGCAACTGCGGCTTCCCTTGGAGTTAAGAATTCATATGATCCACAGGAGAACATTAATGGGGGAACGAAGTTTCTTGGGTTTTTGTTGCAGAAGTATGAAGGTAATGAGCAAATCGCACTTGCAGCATACAATGCTGGTCCAGGAAGGATTGATAGGCTAGGAATAAGTAATGACGCTCAATTACAAGAGCATTACAATGAGCTTCCTGAGGAAACTCAGAATTATATAAGAAAGGTAATGGGAATACGTAATGGTTGATAGTGAAGGATATTATGATTATACGGCATCGACACCTCCTTACAAGGAGGTTATTAACGTTGTGGCCGATTTAATGGAGCATCATTATGGTAATCCATCGTCACTTCATCGGAAGGGATTTGAGGCTGAGAAGCTCTTGAAACAGGCTAGAGAGGTTGTTGCAGCTTGTTTACATACGGAAGCTTCGCATATCTTATTCACATCTGGGGGTACGGAGAGTAATAATCTCGCTATATTAGGCTGTGCACGCCAGTTTGCTTCAAGAGGTAAGCATTTAATTACTTCTCGAATCGAGCATTCATCGGTGTACGAATGTTTCTTGCAGCTGGAACGTGAGGGCTTTGAGGTAACATATGTACCTGTGGATCAGACTGGCTGTGTTCGTGCTGAAGAGGTCATTCAGGCGATTCGAACGGATACCATTCTTGTAAGTGTCATGCATGTCAATAACGAAACAGGACGGATCCAGCCTATAGATGAGCTAGGATATGAGCTTGCTAAGCATCCGCGTATTTTTTTTCATGTTGACGCTGTACAGAGTGCTGGGAAGCTGCCCATCGACCCTGAAAGAGCAGGTATTGATTTATTAACAATATCCGCGCATAAATTCCATGGTCCTAAAGGTGTAGGGATTCTTTATCGTAGACCTAGTATCCGTCTTAGTCCGATTTTACTTGGTGGTGGTCAGGAGTTTGGGCTGCGACCGGGTACTGAGAATGTTCCTTTAATCGTAGGGATGGCTAAAGCGTTAAGAATGGGTACCGAGAAACAAGCGGTAAATTTACGATATGTAAATGAGCTCAGAGAAAGTCTTGTTAACCAATTGAAGCAGGTAGATGGATTGATATTAACTGGGTCGGAATACAAGGAGCATATGCTTCCACATATTGTTCACTTCTGCCTACCTGGTATAAAGTCTGAGGTATTCGTGCATGCCTTGGAGTCAGTTGGATTATATGTCTCCGCACAATCCGCCTGTGCATCAGGTGAGGGCTTGCCAAGCAGAGTTCTGTTGGCTATGGGGTATGAGCAAGATTTAGCTAAGAGTGGAATTCGTATAAGTCTATCTCCATTCCATTCACAGAACAATGTCCATGAATTAGCAGCAGGTGTAGCTGCGACAACAAGTCAATTAAAACAACGATGAGGTGGAAGCGATCAATTATCCAATAATTATGATTCGGATGGGTGAACAGACCCTTAAGGGACGGAATCGTCACAGATTCGAACGGGCAGTAATTGGGCACCTTCGATGGCGATTAGAAAGCTTTTCTCACATTCAATTCGAAGCAAGCTATGGTAGACTATACATTCATCTTCATGGCGAATCTTATGCTGAAGTAGCAGAACAAATATCACGAACATTCGGAATCTTCTCTTTCAGTCCAGTAACTCGTTGCGAGTTAGCTCTCGAGGCTATACGAGAAACCTCGCTCGATGTAATGGAGAGCTTGAAACAAAAGCCAGCAAATTTTAAAGTTTCAGTAAGACGGGTAAATAAGGCTTTTCCACATGACTCGCAAGCAATGAATAATCTAGTCGGAGGATATATCCTTCAAGCTACACCGGGTCTTGAGGTTAATGTTCACGAGCCTGAGGTGGAATTGCGAATTGAAATTCGTGAGCAGCACGCCTATATATTCTGTGAGATTGTTACAGCTTTAGGTGGGTATCCGGCTGGTACAAATGGTAAGGCCGTTGTCATGCTGTCAGGGGGGATTGATAGTCCTGTAGCAGGCTGGTTAGCCCTGAAGCAAG
>DFZX01000093.1 GCA_002383695.1 Caryophanales bacterium UBA4045 | reverse complement strand
ATGTTACTTTTATTTTCGTATAAAGTACATCTTTCTTGCGTCTTCGTCTGCCTCTCGTGGAAATTCCTGCAATAATACATGAATTTTTGCTGCATTATAGATATGAAGGTGTTTTCTATGAATATTCCTGTACTATTGCAGGCATTGTACCATATTTAACGATTATAATAGGATATTCCTGCACTTTTGCAGATATTTAACACTTTCCAATTCGCACTCATAAATTGACCATACAGATGAAGAGATGGAAGCAACCTTCAGAACTTGATTTCTTTTCTTATCATACTCTTAGGTGTGACTCAGGCTTCTCTCATATACTATGGGTATGATATTTGTTACAGGGAGACATATATCACACCTTTGTGGTGTTGCGATAAAAATCAAATCCCTGTAACAGGAGGATATGAATATGAGAATAAGAAAATTTGCAATAATTGGAGCTTTTGTAGTTTTGATGATTTTAACTGCTTGTAACAGCGCAAACACGAACACCAATAGTTCAGAGCAGGATGAAAAGGCTTCACCAGCCCCACAAGCTGAAAAAGCTCCAGAAAATCAGGTTCCAGAAAATCAAGCTCTAGAAAACCAAGTAGAAGTGAAGGCTAATTATCTATTTACTGCCAATGAAGGTGGAAGTATAAGCAAAATTGATGTTGCAAGTAATGAGGTTTTGGATACGTTCGAGGTTGAAGGTGCTGTGCATAATGTGCAGATATCTCCTGATGGTAAAGTGCTGGCGGCAACCGTGGTTCCTGAGATGGAGAAGGAGGGTGCAGACCATGATGATGACGAACATGGCATGGCGATGAACGGGTTCACCCACTTCTTCGATGTGGCATCCGGTGCACTAATTAAATCGGTTGAGGTCGGAAACCATCCAGCGCATGTGGTTTATACCAATGACGGAAAGTATGCATGGGTTACGAATAATGAAGATAATAACGTCTCCGTTATCGAGACAGTGGACTATAAGGTGATTCAAACGGTTGAAACCGGTAAAGGACCGCATGGCTTCAGGATCTCTGCAGATGATAAATTCGCTTATGTCGCTAATATGGGTGAAGATACGGTTAGTGTAATCGATATAGCTGCAATGAAAGAAAGCAAACGAATCAAGGTAGGAGCTACTCCAGTTACTACCGCAATCACCGCAGACGGGAAAATATTAATGGTTACTCTAAATACGGAGAATGTACTAGCCATCGTTGATTTAACAACAGAGCAGGTTGACAAAATTGAGGTGGGAATTGGCCCAGCCCAAGTATATGTTCAAGCCGATGATCGATACGTTTTCGTAGCCAATCAAGGCACTGCTGAAAATCCGTCTACAACCGTAACAAAAGTAGATCTTGCTGAACGAAAAGTAGCTGCAACAATTGAAACAGGCGATGGTGCACATGGCTTGCTTACAAGCCCTGATACAAAGAGGCTGTACGTTACGAATATGTTCGAAGACACACTCAGTATTATTGATAATGAAACCAATCAGGTGATTAGCACGATTAACACGGGTAAGACTCCCAATGGCGTTACAATGACACCTTAACATTTCATAACGTGACTCAAATCACTATGATCCAACTTTATTAATGATACTTTTATATGAGAATAATTCTCGGTATTCATAACTGGGGATAATTGGGGGAGATCATAGATGAGTGAGGTCATTAACAACCGCGAACAACCTGAAATTCAGATGACAGAACGTCAAGCTACGTTATTGAATATCTTTATGGATCTATATAATGGAGTGAACGTTGAAGAAGTGAAGTCACAGTTTGATCAGCAGATAGGTAAGATCACAGTTGAGGAGGTAACTCAGCTTTCTCAGCTTCAACGTGATATCTTGGAGAATAGAGAGATGAGTGAGAGTGAAGTGAAGCGTTTATCCGCTGCACACATGTATGTGATTGAAGGGAATATCGAATCAGTTTCACAGCAAATGGACGAACAAGGGCACCCTATCCATACCTTTAACCTAGAAAATACGGAAATTGAAAAATTGATTCAGACGAAGCTAATACCACATTTGCAGCTGTTTGCTCATGATGATTCCATGGAAACCATCTATACACTAATCGAAGATTGCAATCTGCTTCAAGATGTTGACAAGCACTACGCTCGCAAAGAACAATTGGTATTCCCTTATCTGGAGAAGTGCGGTATCAATGGGCCCTCCGTTAATATGTGGAGGATGGATGATTATATCCGAGATGCCATAAAAGCAGTGAAACAGAAATTAATAGAATACGACGGGAATAAACAGCAAATCATAGACATTATGAATTACCTAGTTGAGGAAGTTCCGGCTATGATTTACAGAGAAGAGAACATCCTCTTCCCAATGGCCATGAAGAATTTAACCGAGGATGAATGGATTAAGATAGCCCATGAAAGTGACGAAATTGGTTTCTGCTTAATTGCCCCAGCTAATGAGTGGAAGCCCGAACGAAGGATGCTAGACGAAAAAGCTATGTCTGAAGGATATATTAAGATGGAGACTGGTGTGCTGTCTCTCAAACAGCTAGAGCTAATTATGAATCACCTGCCCGTAGATATTACATTCATTGATCATCAGGATATCGTCCGTTACTTCTCTCATGGGAAGGAAAGAATTTTCCCAAGAACGAAGGCTGTCATCGGACGGACCGTTCAGAATTGTCATCCACCTAAAAGCGCTCATATCGTTGAAGCATTACTTGATGATTTTAAATCTGGTAAGAAGGACACAGAGAGCTTCTGGATCAAAATACGTGAGAAATTTATATATATTCGTTATTTTGCTATTCGCAATGAAGATGGAGAATATATAGGCACTTTAGAATTCACACAGAACATTGATCCGATTCAAGCGATTGAAGGAGAAAAAAGAATTATGTAAGGGAAGACCTGACCTTCGAAAGAGGCCACTGAAAAAGTCCGAATTTCATAAACAGGGTATCCTACCTCTCTTTTTTGAGGTAAGATGCCCTGTTTTCCTGTATAATAAAGGTATCAAATCTAGGTGGTGTCTTGGATGATTGCAAAACAACTATTCCTTAC
>DFZX01000082.1 GCA_002383695.1 Caryophanales bacterium UBA4045 | reverse complement strand
GCTGAGTTGAGGGGATAAAGGTCAAAAGGAAGGGATATAGTAGTACAGCCCACTGAAATATACACTGAAATGGATAAAAATGCACACCATATTAATTAATCGACACTCTCAAAATCGACCTTAGAGCGTGACTTGGGTGCTGGATTGGAGCTCCAGAGTAGAAAATCGACCTTAGAGCTTTCGGGGCTAGAGTTGAACTGTAGAGTAGAAATCAACCCTTAAAATCAACGAGTCTCGAGCACTTCCTTCTTCCACTGAGCCATGCCTGTTAATCTTGCTGTCTTAGTTTTTTCAAGAAACCAAGTATTGCTTCTTCAGTGAGAGCCATGGCTTCCAGCAGGTGAGAACACGACATACAAATGCGGACGAGCCTACGCTCCCGAAGTAGTTTTCTACGAAAACTTTTCACTCTTCCATCCACAGTTCTCCCTTACGCATCATGTTTCTCTATATCAGGAGCCGTAAGTGCATATAAACATTGGGATATCCCCGTTTCATTGAAACAACAATCATCCGAAACTAATGACCAAGATCGGGGTCTTTTCTTGAATACGGGATTCACCCATCTTCATCTTCAGATACCGAATAATCCTGCAAAAGCATCATGTAGCCCGCGCGAGCCATAGCTTGCCCGGATGTTCTCCGTCGTGTCGTCCATCTCGATTCGACCGAGGTTCATGAAGACGGCGTGATCCGCCAATGCCTCTGCGATCTGAATCTGATGGGTAGAGAATATGATGGTGTGACCTTGCTCCCGCAAGGAATGGATCAATGTGATAAAGGAGCTCATCCAGAACGGATCTAAACCATTCGTCGGCTCATCAAGCACCATGACAGGTGGCCTAGCTAGCATCGCTTGGGCGAAAAGCACACGCTGTCGCATACCTTTGGAGAAAGACGATACCGGCTTCTTACCCGTATCAGCCAGGCCCACCTCTGCAAGCACCTCATCAGCGCGGCTAACGGGCAACCCACGTATGGATGCCCAGAAGGATAAGGTCTCCCTTGCGGTCAGACCATTGCCGAATCGATAATCATCTGGCATATACCCGATCAGTCCAGCGTATTCCTTGCGATGACTCTTCCAATCCATACCCTTAATTCGAATGGTTCCTTTTGTAGGCTGCATAATACCCACTAGCAGTCGTAGCAATGTGCTCTTCCCGGCTCCATTGGCTCCACAGAGCGCTAGCACCTCTCCCTGCTTCACAGACAAATTCACGCTATCTACGATGGTTTGTTTGTTCAACAATTTCTGCACATCAATCATCTCAACAATAGGCTCAATAGGCTCTATAGGCTCATTCACGAGAACGCCCCCGTTCCCACATCAAGATGGTCATGCTAATCGCGACCCAGATCCAGATCGAGCACAATAGCAAGAAATTTAAAGTACCCAGCGGATGCTTAATCCACTCTACCCATTGATAGTACTCTGGCCCAAGCACAGATCCACCGCCTAATTTAACAATCGTGAATAGTCGCACCAATTCAGCCGGATTAAGAATCGTAAGCCCCACAACAGCTGGCTTGATCCAGAGATACGGTAGCTGTCCAAGTCCAGCTATCAAGACCGCAGGCCATCCTATAATGGCAAAAAACCACACCGCAACCGCGATCGTGAGCGCTTGCCAACGATTGCGTGCAAGGGTACCAATTCCAAGCGCTACAGCAAGGAATAACAAAACTAAACCAATGGAAAAGGAAAAGAACAATCCGAAAGTAGTAAATCCAAATGCTCTTCCCCCAATAGCCCCGATCAATCCCGAGAGTCCAAAGCCAAAAGAAATAATCGTTAGCAGAACAATAGCCATGCCTAAGAATTTACCCGTTATAAATTCAAATGTGCTGATCGGATACGTGGACAATAGCTCCCAGCTCCCCTCTTCTTTCTCAGCTGTAAGTGAGAAGGAGCCTAGGAGCAAAGTCATTAATGGTAGCAGATACAAAATTAAATTTAGCATGGAACCGGTTAAACCTGAGTAGCCCTCTACAACATTCTGCGCTTGTATGAGGAGCAATATGAGACTAAAGATGCTGAACAGAGCTAAGAAGGAGTATGCCCATGGATTGCGGAAGCCGATCTTCACCTCACGAAGAGCAACATGAAAGACAGGCATCATGAACGATTGTCACGATTGTCCAGAGCATGATACTCATCATGAGCGCGCTCATCGTGAATCCCCATTTTCATGTGCCTACTACCCTTGCTTCTATCCCACGTGTGAGTAGACAAGTCCGACCAGCTCATGAGTATACCTACCCCTTGCTGGCTAATATATTGCTCGGCCGATTGCTTGTCTATAAACGATATAAGTCCATACGCCATCGGTGATTTGAAGGATGGATCGTAAGCATAATAAGCTTTGTCCGCTCTAACCCATTCTCTGGTTTTTTGATCACGAACAAATTCATTGATAATCTCGTCTGTACCATACTTTATCTTCCACTCATTCATACAGCCAATATCGTCAAACTTATACACCTTTCCTTCCTCGGTAATCAATTGGGTTGCATACCCGTCATCGTTTACCTGCATGTTACAGATATCACATTTGTCCACAGCTTCATTCACCGCAACCGGCTCATACTTTTCGCCTCCGCAGCTAACTAAGAGGACAGCAACTAAACTCCATACAATAAACATCTTTACATATCCACTCTTCATGATCTCCTTACCCCCCAATACATAATTGTAGTCATTGCCACCACTAGCAGGAATGCTCCCATAACCCCCGTACCCGTGTTACCAACATTAGATAGCTTGTCTTGCATATCAGAGGGAGGCGCCATTAAAGGACGATGATCCGTCAGCCATTCCTGGCGATCTGATTGAAACATATCTTGAAGAAAAATCATGCCTGGTGATTGAAAAAAAAGCTGAAAAGCCGGGCGGGCTTCTACTACGGTTTGAAAAAAGGGATTGATAACGTTGGTTATCTCACTTCTTCCATCTCCATTCAGATCAATTCCGCGAAATGAATCCCAGAAGTTACTGTCGATATTGTTGTTCGTGCTTGACCTTGCTTCTGCCTCGATGACATTTCCGTTGAATAGATTATCATTGAGATGATTGGCACTCGCCTCAATGAATTGAATGCCAATAAAATTCTGCTTAATTTCATTGTATTGGATCCTATTGTCTGAGGATAATTCAATGTAAAATCCAACTCGATTGCCTTCCACTAGGTTGTTGTAGAATTGTGACGAATGCGCATCAAACATCAGAATACCCTGTGAATTCACACTCTCATTCTGCTTGTAGAAGTGATTACCTACGACCTCCACGTCTCGCACGGCCATCACCATTGCCCCTGTAATATTGAATGCACCGACGTTATCCCGAATGATCGTACCGTCCGTGTACATACAGTGCACCCCATACCTGGATCGGAATATACGATTGTTCTCCACAACGTTACGATCGCTACTCTCCAAATAGATACCGTCATGCAAATCCGAGATGGTATTGCCTATCAAGAGATTGTCGTGAGCTTCATATAAATCGATTCCGTTCCGCTTATCCGACAGCTTCACTTCATGAGTCACTGTAGACTCCCAAGTAATCTCTGAATTCCTAACCTGGTTGAAGCTCGCATCATCAAGCCGAATACCGTATGAAGCGGTCCGGATGCTTAGGCCTTCCAGTGTGGCGTGATCTGCTTCGATCAGAATGGATGCTGAATCCTTCATGGATATATCCTCAATAGAAAGTCCAATGATATGAACACGATCTGCCGTTATCCAGATTGCCGGGTTATTGCTCTTGTTCACAAGATTCACAAGACCTTCTACAAAAATCGTCAACGGTTTATTAATGACAAGCGGTCCCTCATAGCTACCTGGTGGAATGGTAATCGTCTCTTCAGGCTCGGCATTATCAATTAAAGCTTGCAGGTCCTCTGTTACTTGCCCGGCTGCATAATAACAAGGGGAAATGAAACTTAGCAGTAAGAGTATGCTTACAATCAGCCCAAATATTCGAGTGATGCTCATAACACTTCCACTCGCTTCAGCTTCGTAATATGCTCGCCATCTAAATAATAATGGAGATAAATGTCGTATGTAGCTGGGCGTGGGAAAATGAACAATAAGGAATAAACGCCTTCTCCCTCATCATGACTACCACTAAGATTCGATTCTCCATCAATGATGATGTCGAACTGCATATCTGCGCCCTTCTTATCAGGTATCCCCAGCATCTCAGCGATTAGCTTCACTTCTTGGCCAGCTTTAACTGAAGATGGTTCTACAGTAAGAACTGCATCTACTTCAGCTGGATCCCAGGCTGTATCTGTTGCACTTGTGCAGGCGGTGAGTATGATTATTACCACCATGAACAAATAAATTGCATGCTTATACATTCGCATATTATTCACACCCATTCCGTTCTATTCTAGCCCAAATATATAGGCTCTAACATAAGAAGAATAGGCTAAATGATGACAATATTTCACAAAACACACAACAAAAAGACACGTGGAGTAATTTAACTCCCCATGTCTTAATTTTCGCAGTCATTACCATGTTGGATTATATTAAATGATATTCCGGGATATTATTTCCTTGCAGCTGACAACAACAACACGATAGCTGAGAGCAGATGCATGAACCAGCCTACGAAAGGTATCCAACCAATAGCAGAAGTAACGATTCCTAAGATGCTCGGTAATTTGGATGTGCGCTCATTAGAGCAGACCACAGCGGTAATAATATGAAGAACAAGCATAATAATTAGCGGTACCCAGCCTAGACTGACTACTATAATACCTCCTAAGAAAGGTATTGCTAGAATTGCTTCTCCAATACCTGAAATCAGCTTCAATGTTCTTGCATTGCTCATCATATCTCTCCTCGAATAACAAATTATAATTTACCTAGATATAACATATTATCCCTATTGAGAGCAATCATTTAATAAGTTCGCTTGTCATATTGGATAAAGAACAATTCGTATCCTAGTTCAAAAGCAAATAAAATAAGTGAACTGTTAACGTCAAATATATCAACGTTTCAGCTCACTTATTCACCTTCTAACTATAAATTCCCTACGCATAGTGGCAGGCTACCCAATGCTTCGGTTTAACCTCTACAAACGCAGGTTCAACTAGCGCGCATTTCTCTGTCGCTATGGGGCAGCGCGTACGGAAGTGACAGCCGCTAGGCGGATCAATCGGACTAGGCAGGTCTCCTGATAATATGATACGCTCTCGCTCGTTCGCCCTATCCACTGTAGGCTCTGGTATTGCGGAGAGTAGAGCCTTCGTGTAAGGATGCAACGGATCCGCATATAAGTCCTCACTACTAGCCATTTCTACAATTTTACCCAAGTACATTACCGCAACACGGTCACTCATATACTTCACCATAGAGAGGTCATGTGCAATCAATAAATAGGTAAGACCCAGCTTCTTCTGCAGATCGATCAATAGGTTGATGATCTGCGCTTGAATGGATACATCCAGTGCAGAAATTGGCTCATCACAGATAATAAATTGTGGCTCTACCGCTAAGGCTCTCGTAATCCCGATCCGCTGTCGTTGTCCACCTGAGAATTCATGGGGATAGCGGGCCGCATGCTCTGAGTTTAGACCAACAAGATCGAGCAGCTGCTCGACACGCTTCTTCCTTTCAGCTCGGCTTCCAACCAGACCATGTATATCCAAGGCTTCTCCAATGATGTCCATTACTGTCATCCGGGGATTTAGTGAGGAGTATGGGTCTTGGAAAATCATCTGCATCTTGCGACGGTATGCCTTGAATTTAGATTTCGATAGCTTTGTGATGTCCACACCATCGTAATTGACTTGTCCAGCTGACGGCTCATATAGACGAATAATCGTACGTCCTGCAGATGTCTTGCCACATCCTGACTCTCCAACAAGACCTAACGTCTCACCCTGTTGAATCGCGAAGCTTATATCGTTAACCGCTTGTAGAACGCGATTATTGCCCAATTGAAAAAATTTGCGTAATCCGTTGACTTCGATTAAAGGTTGACTCATCCGCGCACCTCCTTGCTTTCAGTGGTCTTAGCGTACGGATGCTGCAGCCAACATCTTACCTTATGCGCATCACTGACGGTTGTATATTCAGGGGCTTCAACTTCACAAATACGCATGGCTGATTCGCAACGTGCGCAAAACGCACACCCTTGTGGAGGGCTAATCATATCCGGTGGCGTTCCGAATATAGGAATTAACGGTTCATTCTTATTCTGATCGAGTCGCGGCAGCGATTTCAGCAAGCCTCTTGTATACGGATGCTGGGGATTAAGGAAGATCTCGCGCTTCGTTCCACTTTCAACAATCTGACCAGCGTACATCACGAATACCCGATCACATAAGTCTGCAACGATTCCCAAATCGTGAGTAATTAAGATAATGGACGTTTTCATCTTTACCTGTAAATCCTTTAACAATCGAAGGATCTGTGCTTGTATCGTAACATCGAGTGCAGTTGTCGGCTCATCGGCTATTAGCAGAGAAGGGTTACAAGCAAGTGCGATCGCAATCACCACTCTCTGACGCATACCACCGGAGAAATGATGGGGGTACTGGCTAATCCGCATTTCTGGATTAGGAATACCTACCAAGCCCAGCAATTCGATCCCACGTGTTCTTGCTTCTTCTTTGTTTAGACCTTGATGTTTAATCAAGCCCTCCATGATCTGCATACCGACGGTTAATGTGGGATTCAGAGAGGTCATCGGGTCTTGGAAGATCATTCCGATTTTGTTGCCGCGAACCTTCTGCATCTCCTTCTCAGAAAGCTGAAGCAAATCCTGTTCGTCTAGCCATACAGAGCCTTGCTTAATTCTACCTGGTGGTGTTGCGATTAATCGCATGATTGCCTGTGCGGTCACACTCTTACCAGACCCAGATTCGCCCACAATAGCTACGGCTTCCCCTTCATTTACAGAGAAGCTAAGGTCTCGGACAGCCTGTACGGAACCGCCATATACATCAAAGGATACAGATAAGTTTTTTACATCTAGTAGAGTCTTCATCTTTTTTCATGCCTCCTTTTATACCACACTTATCTTCTAAGCTTCGGATCGAAGGCATCACGCAGTCCATCACCGAATACATTAAAGGCAAACATTGTTAAGCTTAAGAATAACGCCGGGAAGAAAAGTCTCCAGGGGAAGATGGTGAGCGCGCTAATACTAGAGCTGATCATCGTACCCCAAGAAGCAACGGGTGACTGAACACCTAGACCTAGAAAGCTCAGAAACGCCTCGGCAAAAATTGCTCCAGGGACAGTAAATGTTAATGTGACCAAGATCGGCCCCATTGCATTAGGAATTAATTGTCGAAAAATAATACGCATTGCTCCTGCTCCAAGCGATTTGGACGCGAGCACATATTCAAGATTCTTCAATTGCATGATCTGGCCACGCACAATCCAAGCCATATTAATCCATCCAGTAATCGACATCGCGATAATAATGGTTGTTAGACTAGGCTCCATGATCACGAGTAGTAGAATGACAACAAGCAGATGTGGAACCGCATATAAAATTTCGGAGAATCGATTCATGACCTCGTCCACTCGTCCGCCAAAGTATCCCATGATTCCACCATAGATGATGCCTAACACCAAGTCGATCAGCGCTGCCATGACACCTACAAACAAGGAAACTTGTGCTCCTTTCCATGTTCGCACGAACATATCGCGTCCTAGATCGTCTGTTCCAAACCAGTGCTCCAAGCTAGGAGCTTGATTGCTGTTAACTAAATCATTCGAATAATGATTATAAGAGGAGAATATCGGTCCGAAGATCGCCAATAATATGATGGCAATAATCATGTAGAAGCCTACCATGGCAAGCTTACTACCCTTTAATCTATACCACATATCCTGCCAGGCGGAGAGACTCTTGCGCTCAATACGCTCCGCATTTGCTAAATCCTGTACAATGGGCACGAACATATCAGGATTGACCTGCTTGGTAGCAGGGATATCTAATTTTGATTGCATCATTTACGACTCCACCTTTCCGCCGGATACGCGAATACGCGGGTCCACGAGTACATAGGCGATATCCGCCAAAAACCGGGTCAGCATT
The DNA here is from genome assembly GCA_002383695.1 of Caryophanales bacterium UBA4045. Taxonomy (GTDB): domain Bacteria; phylum Bacillota; class Bacilli; order Paenibacillales; family UBA4045; genus UBA4045. The sequence goes on along the minus strand of DFZX01000082.1, from coordinate 55,113 downwards.
AGGATCGCGGCATAGAATATCGTGATACCCATAATAAGTGGGTAATCTCTATCCACTACACTCTGTACGAAATACTTGCCCATGCCGGGAATAGCAAAGATCTGTTCGATGACAACTGAGCCGGTAATTACGTTGGCCGTAAGGAAGCCTAAGTACGTAACGACAGGCAGCATGGAGTTACGCAAAGCATGTCGCAGAATAACGATATGGCCGGGAAGTCCCTTGGCTTTCGCTGTTAGAATAAAATCGGAGTGCAGAACCTCCAGCATCGTGGAGCGCATTAATCTTGCAATAAAGGCAATAGGTACAGAGGATAAAGCTATGGTAGGCAATATATAATCCATAGGATCGTTCAAACCAGATACATCGAATATCCTGATCTTGACCGCCAATACGTATTGCAAGAGAGGCGCCATCACTAAGCTAGGTATGGCAAGCCCAATTACTGCGATAATCATAGCGAAGTTATCTAGAAACTTGCGATGATGGAGCGCCGCAATAATACCGAGCATCGTACCAGCAAGAACAGAGGTTATGACCGATACCGTTCCCAGCTTTAAAGAATAGGAAAATGAATTTTTAATCATCTTATCTACGGACTGAAACTTCTTCTTCATAGAGATACCTAAGTCTAGCTTTGCTAGGTTACCGAGGTAAACTAAATACTGCTTGTACATCGGTTGATCCAGACCATAGTATGCTTCGAGGTTCCTCTGTACTTCATCGCTAGTTGCTTTCTCCGTTTGTAAGGGACTGCCGGGAATCGCATTCATTAGAACAAATGTAGCACTTATGAGAATGAACATGGACAAGAGCATGAACATAAATTTCTTTAATATAAATTGAATCACTTGATCACCCCAGACTCAGCTTACGAACGTTTAACTCAGGTTGCCTGTTACAAGTTTTTTAAGATTATAAAGGGCATATATAGGAACCTATATATGCCCTTTTCGTGTTATATCCAAGTCCTATAATATTATTTATATTTATTCCTTGCTGCCGAATGCCCAATCCAAGTGACCGGCATAATCCGATACTACATCTGTGAAACCATCCTTTATCATGAACACAGTCGTATAATAGTAAAGAGGTAACGCACCCATATCATCTGCAAAGGCAATCTTCTCTGCTTGAGCAATCTTATCTAGGCGATCCTTCTCATCCGTAGCAATCAAAGAGTCATCCAGTAATTGCCCAACCTTCGGGTTATTGTATTGACCGTCATTGTTACCAGATGTCGGATAGATGAGATCGTAAGTAAAGTTAATCGCATGGTTGAAGTCTGCACCCCAACCGGACCTTGCGACATCAAATTGACCGCCATCTCTCGCTTCTAAGAATGTACCCCACTCTTGATTTGCGAGCTTAACTTCCACGCCCAGATTTGTACGCCACATATCAGCAATGGCTTCAGCAATTTTCTTATGTCCCTCGTCCGTATTATACAAGAGGGTCGTCTCTGCGGGTATCTCGCTAAGTCCTAATTCCTTAAGTCCTTCTGCAAGAAGCTTCTTCGCTTCCTCTACATTCTCCTCAAAGAAGTTATCCGGGTAGATCTCACGATAAGACTTGCCATCCATTCCTGCAATACTTGGCGGTACTAGCCCGAATGCAGCGGTTTGATTGCCTTTTGTGATATTGTCTATAAGGGCTTGGCGATCAATGGACATCGCAAAGGCTTTACGAACCTTATCATTATTGAATGGAGCCTTTGTTGTATTAAATAAATAATAGTAAACAGAAGCGATCGTTTTGATTTCTGCTTTTTTCTCTTCTACTAGCTTCGGTATCAAATCGGTTGGAACTGTTCCCGCCTGAGCACCGATCCAGTCGATTTCATCGGTTTCGAACAAGTTATAAACTGTATTCGTGTCATTGACCAATGTGATGGTCACCGTTTCGAAGCTTACATCGTCTTTATTAAAGTATTCTGGGTTTTTCTTTAGGATAAGCTTATCTTCATGTGCCCATTCCGATAACAGGAACGGCCCATTAGTAACCATTGTGTCGGCTTCAGCTGCCCAATCTGCCTTAGCTTCAACCGTCGCTTTATGAACAGGGAAGTACGTATAATGTGCTAGAAGACTTACGAAATAAGGAGCTGGGGTAAACAGCTTAGCTTCTAATGTATAGTCGCCCACTGCTTTCACACCAACCTGATTCGGATCTGTAATTTCACCAGCGTTATAAGCTTGGGCATTCTCTAGATAATAAAGCATATAGGCATAGTCTGCGGCAGTTTCAGGTGCTAGCGCACGTTGCCATGAATACACGAAATCAGCTGCAGTAACGGGGTCACCATTACTCCATGTGGCATCATCACGCATCTCAATTGTGTACGTTAACCCATCATCAGAAATCTTAATATCCTTAGCAATAGCATTTTGCGGTTCACCCGCAGAATTGAGTCGCATCAGGCCTTCGAATAATCCCGAAGCTACAATAGAGGACTGTGCATCCGTCATCAATGCTGGATCTAAGCTTGGTGGCTCGCTAGCAAGCGTAAAGCGAAACTCTTGATCTCCTGATCCGCTGCTGGAGCAACCTGCTAATACCGTTCCTAGTATAAGCAATACTACCAGAGATAATAATGTAAACTTACTAGATTTCCCTACAATTTGGCCCATACAACTACCTCCATTAATTTGATTATCCATTCGCACGACACTAAAGCTACTCGTTTTCTATCGCCCTCTAATGTTGAAATTATATTACAATACATAGGGGGTTAATAATATGACAAAAATCACTATAGAAGCAGTCTTGCCGATGGACTTTATTGAATATTCTGACATATCTGTTCATACTACTTTTATGGAAGTCCATTTACTTATTCTGTCTTACCTTTCTCATATCGCCCCCAATTGTGAGATCAAGCTAATAAAGAAAGTATCACACAAAACATACAACATCAATAAACAAGCCGTTGGTAAGTTATGTTACACAATATGTGGTAGACTTCTGCTTTATACATATGAGCACATAAATCACATCCCTCGATCATTATCCTCATTATTACACACAAGTAGAGAAACCTAATCAAATAAAACGGGAACACTTACCAACTTCTTAATCCAGCACAGCCGAGGCTAGTTAGATACGCCAACAACCATTATCAACAGACTCGTTGATAATGGTTGTTGGGAATGACTAAGAATCTGGAATGGGTTAGGAGCGAGCATCGAAGGAGCTCTTCAGAGACACAATCCGATTGAATACTAATCGCTGATCGGTAGAATTCTTCGAGTCTACATTAAAGTATCCATGACGGAAAAACTGGAACTTGTGCTGTGCTTCCGACTCCTTAAGCGTTGGCTCTACAAATCCTTCAATAATTTCAAGCGAGTTCGGGTTAATGTGCTCGAGGAAGGAATCGCCTTCTTCTTTCTCCGCATCCATAATTAACGGCTCATATAGACGGAATTCTGCAGGGAGTGCGAGCTTGGCATCCACCCAATGTATCGTTCCCTTCACCTTCCGGCCTGTAAAGCCAGTGCCACTCTTCGTCTCAGGATCATAGGTGCAGTGCAGCTCTATCACATTACCTTCAGCATCCTTAATAAACTCGTTACACTTGATGAAATAGGCATTCTTCAACCGCACCTCATTACCCGGAAACAAGCGGAAATACTTGCTTGGCGGAACCTCCATGAAGTCGTCCTGCTCAATATAGATCTCACGGGAGAAAGGAATGAACCGATTGCCCATCTCTGGATTCTCGGAATTATTCTCCGCTTCTAGCTGCTCGGACTGACCTTCTGGATAGTTCGTGATGACAACCTTAAGCGGCTTCAGGACAGCCATTGTACGTTGCGCCTTCAGCTTCAAGTCCTCACGGATAAAGTGCTCTAGCAAACGCTCATCAACGGTGCTATTACTCTTGGAAACTCCAATTTCCTTAGCAAATGCACGGATGGACTCTGGTGTGAAGCCCTTGCGACGTAAGCCGGATATCGTCGGCATGCGCGGGTCGTCCCAGCCGTCCACGATGTGCTCATCGACGAGCTGCTTTAGCATTCTTTTGCTCATCACCGTGTTCGTCAGGTTTAATCTGGCAAATTCATATTGCTTCGGCTCATGCTCGGTCTCACACTCGTTAATAATCCATTCGTATAGCGGACGCTGATCCTCAAACTCCAATGTGCAGATCGAGTGGGTTACGCCCTCTAAGGCGTCCTCAAGCGGATGTGCATAAGCGTACATCGGATAGATACACCACGCATCTCCTGTATTGTGATGGGTCGTATGAGATATTCGATAAAGTGCAGGATCCCTCAAATTCATATTCGGCGAGTTCATGTCAATCTTAGCACGGAGTATCTTCTCTCCGTCCTTAAATTCACCCTTACGCATCCGTGTGAACAGGTCCAAATTCTCCTCTACCGATCGATCTCGATAGGGGCTATTCTTGCCTGGCTGTGTTAATGTGCCTCGCGTCTCTCTCATCTGATCAGCGGTTAGCTCACACACATAAGCCTTACCCTTACGAATAAGCAGCTCGGCGCGCTCGTACATATATTCGAAGTAATCTGAGGCAAAGAACAGGTTGTCCCACTCGAAGCCCAGCCAACGCACATCCTCTTGAATGGATTGAACATATTCGGTATCTTCCTTCAGTGGATTCGTATCGTCAAACCGTAGATTCGTCTTACCATTAAATTCATCTGCAAGCTCAAAGTTCAGACAAATCGATTTTGCATGACCAATGTGTAAGTAACCGTTTGGCTCAGGTGGGAATCGCGTAATAACTTCCTTCACCTTACCGCTCTTAAGATCCCCTACAACAATGTTACGTATAAAATGAGATGAAGCTAACTTAGTTTCCGTTTCCAATGAAATCAGCCCTTTGCAAGGAGTTTATATGCCATATTATAGACTTTCTCAGTATACACCAAATGTATGGTCAATATAAGAATATTGAATTGAAATAAGGATATGGATTCCAAAAATCGAGCGATGTGGGACGGCGGATCAAAGAATACATTAAGATTGATTCTTAGACGGAATCTCGATTCGAGCTCTACCCAAGAAGAACACACAGACCAATGCAAGAACACTAATGATCAAACCAACAATGAAGAGATATGCGATAGAGTCAGCTAGAGCTGAGGTCGCTTCCTGTAAGACATCTGTAGGTAAACCCTTTCGAATCTCCGGGTCTAATAAATCACTAGGATTAAGGAATTGCTCGCGAATCGCAGGATCTGTGAAGGATTCTTCTATGTTCGCCGTGAAGTCTAGCTTCTGGAAAGCACCGAGAACGGTCACACCGAGTGCAGATCCAATCGTTCTTGAGAATGCGATAAGTGATACTGCAGCTCCCTTGTGCTCATTGCCCACTCTATGTAGCGTAGATACATTTAGGACGGAGAAATTCATCCCTATACCCAGACCAACGAAGACCATATAGAATGTCACGGTCCATCTTGGTGTATCCATAGTCATTGTACTTAGGAAGAAGAGTGCACCGATAAGAATGATCGTAGAGACAATCATGATCGCTCGATAGGAGGTTCGATTAATGAACATCCCACCGAGTATACTGCTTACAACCACACCTAGCATCATCGGAGTCAATGTCTGTCCCGCGGCACTCGCAGATTCTCCATATACACCCTGAACGAAGAGTGGAATAAAGGTCGCTCCCGTTACCATGATCGCTCCGTAGAAGAAGCTGATCATCTGACTTGCAGAGAACACCCTATTCTTGAATAGGCTAAGCTCGATCATAGGATCCTTCACCTTCATCTCTACCCACAGGAATGCGATAAGGAATACGACGAAGGTAGCGAATAGACCGATAATCTGCGCTGATAGCCATGGATATGTACCTGAACCCCCAAATTCAATGGCGAACATCAAGCCGAGAATGGCTATAATGAAGAAGCTAATCCCTGCCCAGTCGATTTGTTGCTTTCTCTTATTCAAATTCTCATGATAAGCCGAATAAATTAAGATAAAGGAAACAATGCCGATCGGAATATTAATATAGAACACCCAGCGCCAATCAATATAGTCCGTGAAGAAGGCTCCGAGCAGAGGGCCGAATACACTAGATAGGCCGAATACCGCTCCGAACAGGCCATTCATCTTACCGCGTTTCTCCGGAGGGAAGATGTCGAAGATGATCGCGAAGGTGATCGGCATCAGCGCCCCCGCCCCAATTCCTTGAATCGCCCGGAAGATAATAAGCTGAGTCATACTGGTGGATAATCCGCATAGGATGGATCCGATCAGGAAGACAACAAGACCAAGTAAGAAGAAGCGTTTGCGTCCATAAATGTCAGACAGCTTTCCGAATATTGGCGTCGCAACAACGGAAGCGATCATATAAGCCGAGAATACCCAGACGAATAGCTCGAACCCACCTAGCTCCTTAACAACAGTTGGCATGGCTGTAGCAACGATTGTCTGATCCAGCGCTGCCACAAACATCCCTAATAATAATCCTACTACAGCTGGTTTCATTCTTGACGACTGCTGATTCATGGGTCACCTCTTCGTAAAATTGTGATTTCTCGTTACGCTATTGTATCACAACTCAGAAGGTCAAGTTATCCTAGCAGCCCTATCCATTTCCAGAAGGGAATACTCCCGAATACAATCATAATAACGACTCCCCCATATAGGAATGCCATCTTGCGACCTTGCTTGTGCGAGAAGCCTTTCTCATCTGACGTGTAATACGCAGCCAAATAGACTTCAGATTGATAGGGAACGATGAAAGGGTCTGAAGATAGCAGAACGATAAATATAAGAATCCAAGGATCGAAGCCCAAGCTCTGAAACAAGGGTAGAAGCGCTACAATCAGTAGGATAATCGCAGGTGTGGAGTATATAAAGAAGCAAAGCATATAGATGAATACGATGAGTACAGGAAGGAATACATACGGTGAGAATGTAAATGGCTCTAGCCATATTAATAAGCTATCTGACAACCACGTTGCTACGCCTAACTCTGAAGCTACCTTAGAGAAGCCAATCGCAATACCTAGATGCAACAGCACGGTGAAGTCAACCAAGCTTCGAATCGCATTCTTATCGAGAACCTTATTGATGATCAGATAAGCAATCCCGCCTAGTAAAATCCATACACCTGAAATCTGATGTAAGGGCTGTAAAATCTGCATCCCAATAACGAAGATTAGTGTAACAATTAACACCTTCTTAGACTTCGTTAATTTTCCCAGTGTGCCTAATTGCTGATGAAGAAGCTCGTCGGATAGGCGGCTCTTAATCGGCTCAGCCTTATACAGATACAGAATTCCCAAGATCATAAGCACAGAGAATAACAAAAATGCTGGTAATGCATACCAAGCCCACGCTAAGAAGGAAATATGATACCCAGGCACGAGACCTAAGGCAAGAAAATTACCAAGACCAGAAGTAAGTAAGAATGGAGTTGCATATCCGAAGAAAATAAAGCCCGACAACACCAGTCCTGCAGACCCCTTGCTCCGTTCTTGAAACCCTAACGATTCAGCTATACTCATGGATATGGGCGTTGATAAAACAACCTTGGTCATGCCTGAGGGGATAATTGGATTCAAGGCTAATCCCGCTAAGGAAAGCCCGAGTAATTGTCCCCTATAAGTCTTAGGAAATATACGAAGTAAGTGAAGAGAGACCCTATACATCAGACCTGAGGTCGTAATTGCTGCACCTAGAAGTAGTGCGAAGATGATATACAGCCATATCACATTAGAGAATCCAGATAATGCTATGGGTGGTTCTACGAGTCCGAATAATACCCAGCTCATACACATGAGTAAGGATACCAGGTAGTCAGGGATCATATTCACCATCCATAACACAACAGCGGATAGTGTAATTCCGATGAATATCATTCCACTCCGTTCAAGCCCAGCGAAGGGTGGGAAGAGGTAGAAGAAAGTTAGTGTAGCGCATACAAAGAATAGGCAGAGGATTACCGTCCACTTCTCATTATGGAAGAATGAATGGGTTGTTCCTAGCTGCTTTAGGTTTTTCGTGCTCTCATAATTCAATTTGGCTAAAGCAAAAGCACGCTTTCGATGCTCTGGGTCAACTCCTACAGTTAACCCTTGCTGCGGTGTAATCGATTGGCTTGCGCTTGTCAGAAACTGGTAATATTCCAAAGCCTTCTGACCAAAGCCAAGCTTATCGCAGAAAGCAATCATATATTCAAGCTCTTGGGGTAGTCTATGCAATGCATCTATCGCCAAATTCTGTTGTACATTCTTATATTCGACCAGTGCATCATTCGTCTTAAGCAATCGATTGCTGAGTAATCGTGTGAAATAATTAGCAATCGAAGCATGTTCATTAATGAGCTGATCGAACACATCCTGTCGAATGATATAGAGCTCCAAGTCAGTCATCGCCATAACCGTAGCGGACCGAGGTTGTCCGAGCAGCAGGTTGATCTCACCAAAGGTTTCGCCTTCTTCTATCACGCCAACAGATTGATTGCCTTGTGACGAATGCGCGAATACCTCAACTCTACCCTTAGCTAATACATACATACAGTCTCCGGGGTCATTCTGCATGAAGACTAAGCTATGCTGTGGAAGCTGCATTCTCTCCATTTTCCCTAGAAGTCTAGCTTGTTCTATTGTCGTTAATCCCTTAAATAACTGAATACTTGCCATTGGTTTCCCTCTTTAATTCTACTCTATCGATCGTATTCCCTTGAGTAGATCATACCTTATCTTGTCAGGTTTTGTAAGAGATAATAATGTGATACTATCCTATTCCATATGGTACAATATACCTATTACTCATACTTCTTCACGGAGGCACTCATGAAAATTCGCAAAAAGATCGTTATTTTCACTTTTATTGTCGCCGTGTTGAGTATCTTCTTCATCTTCTTCTTCTTGAATACGATTCTATTAAATAAGTTTGCTCAATTAGATGAAGATGACATTAGGTCGGATATGGAGAATATCATTTATACCTTAGAGGATGAAATACAAGCTATCAACACGATTATGATGAATTACTCCGCATGGGATGATACCTCGCTATTCGTCCAAGAAGCAAAGACATACCCTGATCCGTACAATGTTTCATATATACGATCCAATTATACAGAAGCCACCTTCACCCTCAATCATCTGCATATGGTCGCACTATATAATGATCAACAGGAGCTCGTATATGGTCGTTTCTACAACTACGAGCGTGAGCAGCTAACTCCTATTCCACCAAAGATCCTAGAAGGATTGATTGGCGCTAACAGCGGTCTGTTCCAATTCAACTTACCCGACGACAGCTACTCGGGTATACTCTCGAATGATGAAGAGCCTATGATGATCGTCTCACTACCCATCGTTACGAGTTCAATGGAATATCCAATGGTAGGTACGCTGATCGTTGGTCGTATGTTAGATCAGTATCAGATTAACCGAATTAATAAACAGACTAATTCTGAAATTGAAGTTCATAATTTTGCGAATCAAGATACAACAAGAGCATGGGGAAAGCCTATATGGTTTACTAAGGGAAGCACGGACAAATTACTCAAAGTAAATTCGATTGTATATGATTTATTCGGAAAGCCTGCCTTAATCCTATCTACCGAAAAAGAACGCGTTGTTTATTTGCAAGGTGTAAAATCAGTAATCAATTATGCACTTATCATGTTCATCTGTGTTGTCATTGTATATTTCATTGTTACCTTGTTTATAAAGCGGTTTATTACCGACCGAATTGTCAAATTAGTTCATAATATCCGAACCATTAATCAGAAAACCGACTTCTCTCTAAGGATTAACAGCTCAGGAAAAGATGAATTCTCTGAGCTCGAGAATGAATTTAATTTCATGATGAACTCCTTAGAGAATGCCCGAAACACGTTGCAGACACAAGTGCTTCACGACTCATTAACGACACTTCCTAATCGAGCATTCTTCTATGAAAAGCTAGAGTCTGCACTTAAACAGTCTCCGGTAGAAGAAAACAACTTACTGGCTATTATTTATATAGATTTGAATAATTTTAAATGGGTTAACGATACCTGGGGGCATGACCATGGTGACGCCTTACTCGTCGAGGTTGCTAAGCGCCTTAGACATTGTGCCCAACCTCCGAATATGGTGTTCCGAATTGGGGGCGATGAATTCACAGTGCTTATTGCCAATCTCAATAACAAAGCAGCTGCCAAACAGCGGGTAGAGGAAATATTAGACTACATGTCAGGTGCACCCTATTCCTTCAAGGGTCGAGAGCTTTCCATATCAGCTAGTATTGGCGTTAGCATTTATCCGCTAGATGGTGATAACGCAGATAAGTTAGTTAAGCGTGCCGATATAGCTATGTTCTACGCTAAGCAATCCGGGACTCAAGTTGCCTTATATTCGGATGAGCTTCAAGCTAAGAATGATCGTCAAACCCTTATTGAGCGGTATATTAACTTTGCCGTTTCTAGCAATGCACTGCTCTTACACTACCAGCCCATCGTGGATGTTACCTCCAAACGTACAGTTGCCTTGGAGGCACTAGTAAGATGGAGGCACCCCGATTTAGGTTGGTTGTCGCCAGCCGAATTTATTCCAATAGCTGAATCTACTGGTGCTATTATCGATATTGGCTCCTGGGTACTCCATCGTGCATGTACAGATATTCGATTCTTACAACAGAATGGATTTCCTGAGTTAGAGATCTATGTGAATTTATCGGTTTATCAGTTAGAACGCGAGTTTATTGTTAAGGAAATACTAGCTACTCTGCACGAAACTGGCTTACAGCTACACCAATTAAATTTGGAAATTACCGAAAGTGCGACAATGTCCCATGATAAAGCAGCCATCAATCTACAGCAATTATTGGGGCATGGAGTGAGAATTGCCGTCGATGATTTCGGTACAGGCTACTCATCACTTAGCTATCTAAGAAGATTTCCAGTGAATGTTATTAAAATCGATCGGTCATTCATCTCTGAAATGACTGAAACGAATGTGAATTCAACCATAGCCAAATCGATTATTGACCTAGGTCATTCCCTTAGCCTTAAGGTTGTTGCCGAGGGTGTAGAAACTGATGAGCAATGGGCACTTCTACAATTACTCGGATGCGACTATATTCAAGGCTACTTTATTTGTAAACCTAGTACGATGCAGGATATACTGATATTCTTGAATGAACAGAGAAATTAATGGCAGTCAGTCCAATCGTCAAAAATTGAGAAATGAAGGGTGGAATCACGAATGGATGGATACAGCAATTTCGATAAGCAAGAAAAACTGAAGGAACTGACTAAGGAACAAATCGAAGTTACTCAGAAAGAAGGAACCGAGAGACCCTTTCAGAATGAGTATTGGGATCTTAAGGAAGAAGGCATCTATGTGGATATCGTGTCCGGCGAACCATTGTTCAGCTCCTTAGCTAAATTCGACTCTGGAACAGGCTGGCCTAGCTATACGCAACCATTGAATCCCGATAATATTGTTTTCATTGAGGATCGAAGTCTGTTCTCCGTCCGCACTGAGGTCCGTAGTAAACATGCGAATTCTCATCTAGGCCATGTGTTCAATGATGGGCCTAAACCTACAGGACTGAGATACTGCATGAACTCAGCATCCATGCTCTTCATTCCGAAGGCTGAGCTTGAAGCTAAGGGCTATAAGGAATATGTGCGCTTATTTGACTAACGAATCGGGATGGCGATTTAACAATAATAACTTGGGTGCTGAAACCGCGGAATAGAGTGCAAAATGAGACATTAGAGCTAACTTTAGAGCAGGAAATGGGCTGCAGAGTAGAAAATCGACCTTAGAGCGTGTCCACTTTCTTAACAGAGGTCCAAAATCCGCTTTGAATAGTAACTTGGGTGCTGAAACTGCGGAATACAAAGAAGAAGCATGTGCCGAGTAAACTCGAACATGCTTCTTCTTTCTGAAAGCTATACCCAGGATTGTACGATCAGCGGTAGATCAAATGCATGCGCAAATTCTGGATGATCTGGTCGAATACGCACCGTATAGTGGGAGGCATGACTTAGATTGCTTGGGATAGCTCCGCGATATTCTTGGTCACCACTGTTAGCCGTGAAGTGAAGCTTCATTGGAACGATGACATCAGCCCACTTGCCCTTCCGTTCCTCGTGATAGATAGCCTCCACCGTCACATTATGCGCCGGAATTGAACCCATGTTAATAATAGCACCAATGGTCTTCATTCCATTGTCTAAATACTCTACTTGGTCATTAACCCAAACGAATCTTACCTGGTGCCAGTGCTCCGTGATATTCGCTTTATAATCAGCAAATCGAAGTGCAATTTCCGATTGATTGATACTAAATCGCTCAAATCGTTCACCAGTGGGCACATAATAATGATTCGTATAGTCTTGTACCATCCGATCTGTATTATAGACAGGGGCCAAGGATTGGATCGAATTCTTCATTCGAGCAACCCAGCCATTAGGCAACCCATTCTGCTGGTCATAATAGAGTGGTGCAATCTGATTCTCTAACGTTTCATACAGGGAGATGATATTCTCTTGCTCTTGAACATCCCACGGCGCATGATAGTTGGATGTGATTTCCCAACCATTCTCTCCGTTAAAGCCTTCTTCCCACCAGCCATCGAGCACACTGAAGTTAATAACGCCATTGAAGGCTGCTTTCATACCACTTGTACCACTAGCCTCAAGAGGCCGCTTCGGATTATTCAACCAAACATCAACACCCTGCACGAGGGATCGGGCTAGTTTAATATCATAATTTTCTAATATGACAATTTTCCCTTTGAATTGCTCAAGCTGAGAAATGCGATAGATTTCCCGAATAAGATCCTGTCCAGGATGATCGGCAGGATGCGACTTTCCTGCAAACACGAATTGCACAGGTCGCTCAGGATGGTTGACCATTCGACTAAGGCGATCGAGATCACTGAATATCATAGTAGAGCGCTTATATGTGGCGAAGCGGCGAGCGAATCCAATGGTCAGCACCTTAGGATTTAGAAAGGTCTGAACCTCTTGAATACGATCCTCCGATTCTCCATTACGCCTACGTTGCTGCTCTAGATTAGCTCGAGAATGGTCGATGAGTCTTTCCTTCATGAGCATATGCTCATTCCATAATAAAGAGTTCGGTAATTGGTCCAAGCCCTTCCACATCTCAGGGTCAGTCTGACTCAGCTGCCAATGCTCAGGAAGATAGCTGGAGAAGAGATCCTTCAATTCCTTCGAAATCCAGGTTTTCAGATGGACACCATTCGTAATCGACTGAATCGGCACTTCATCCTGCAGCATCTTACCATGAAACCCATGGAACATTTCCCGGGAAACTTGTCCGTGTAGCTTACTTACACCATTCCGATAAACGGATGTGTTCAAGCCAAGGAATGTCATGTTATATTGATCCTTCTCGCGATCTAAACCTAGATCGATAATCCTCGCTCTCTCAGTCTCCATCTTGCTAAGCAGCGGACCCATGTGATATTCGAATGTGCTCATCGGGAACACATCATGCCCTGCAGGAACCGGCGTATGTGTTGTGAAGATGGTGCTGGATCGAATGAGCTCAAGTGCATTCGGATAACGAATTCCTTGATGAATATACTCTCTCAGTCTCTCCAATGAGATGAAGGCTGCATGACCTTCATTAATATGGTATGCCTTAGGGAAGATACCGAGACCCCTCAGCATTCTGATCCCACCAACACCTAACATGATTTCTTGCTGGATACGCGTTTCATGATTTCCACCATATAGCTGTGCAGTTAATTCACGATCCTGTTGGGAATTCGACGGCAGATCGGAATCTAATAAGTATACGGTCATTCGACCGACGAGCACCTGCCATACCTTGAGCTGAATTTCTCGTCCCGGTAAGGCTACTTGAATGATAAGCTCCTTGCCGGCAACTTCGACAGGCTGAATAGGTAGCTTCTCGAAGATATATTCAAAAAAGTCGGCATGCTGTCTGCCTTCACTATCAAACTTCTGACGGAAATATCCTTTCTTATACAGCAATCCAACACCTATTAACGGAACACCTAAATCACTCGCGGATTTACAGTGGTCGCCAGCAAGAATACCTAAGCCCCCAGAATAAATCGGTAATGACTCATGAAAGCCAAATTCAGCGGAAAAATAGGCGAATTTCCCATCAAAATTAGGATATTGCTGCTGAAACCATGTTGAAGCATTCATATAATCATCAAATTTCTTTACAACTAAGGCATACTTCTCCATGAATGAATGGTCTTTAATCAGCTGTGACCAGCGTTCCTGTGGCGTGTCGATCAGTAATCGAACAGGATTGTGCTTCATCTCATCCCACTTGACCTCATCAACCATCTCGAACAATTGCTTCGCATTCTCACTTCCGCCAAACCACAAATTGTAAGCTAGGTCGCTTAGTCTGCTAATCTCTTGAGGTAAGAACTCCATCCACTTGCGTTGTATTGTTGGCTCCATTCGCTCACCTCATCCAATTATTTGTTCTCTCTCTCTAACTCTCTAAATTATACGAATTTTCTCGCTATTTATTCTTTCGACAAAAACTTCTGAACACCTTCCCAATGAATAGAGGCGCTTGTAATGATTTTAAGCGGACTGTAGCTTATGCATCTGATAGTATAATCCCTCAGTGAGCATGAGCTGATCATGGTTACCCCGCTCCATAATACGCCCATGGTCCATGACCAGAATCTGATCAGCGTTCCGAATCGTAGATAATCTATGCGCAATAATAAAGGTCGTACGTCCTCGCTTCAGAACATCTAGTGCACGCTGTATAACGGCCTCTGTCTCTGTATCAATACTTGCGGTCGCTTCATCCAAGATCAAGATAGCTGGATTGAAGGCTAGCGCACGTGCGAAGGAAATGAGCTGACGCTGTCCGCCTGATAAGGTACTGCCTTTCTCTATGACGGGCTCATCAATACCATGTGGCAGGCTCATGAACATCTCATATGCACCAACATCACGCAGGGCCTGCTCCACCATCTCACGGCTAATAGAAGGATCGTCTAGACTAACATTCGAGGCAATCGTCCCAGTGAACAAGAATGGATCCTGCAGGACTATACCCATATGATGGCGTAGCTGCTGCTTAGGGATATGGAGAATATCCCGTCCATCCACGATAATTCTACCTCGCTCCACATCATAGAAACGGAATAACAAATTCAGAATGGAGCTCTTACCTGATCCAGTATGCCCAACCAGAGCGATCGTCTCTCCGTGCTGGACCTCGAATGTTATGTGCTTCAGTACATCCTCCTCGGGAATATAGGCGAAGGATACATCTTCAAATTGCACATGTCCTTTGTATCTTGCAGATTCTCCAGAGGCTACATCTGCGCCTTCTTCATCCAACAATTCAAACACACGCTCAGCCGATACACGCGCTGTCTCTAAATTCGATAGCTGATTAACAATATTCACAATCGGCTGAAACATTCTATTCATGTAATCGATAAATGCGAATAATACGCCCACAGTCACAACAGTCCCTAACCAATCACCAGCAAACAGCCAGATCACAGTGAGCATAATGAGATTACGAATGACATTGAGCAAATTATGAGAGGTGAGCGAATTTAAGCTAAGCAGCTTGTTCTGATATTTGAAATAATCATCGTTAATTTCCTCGAATTCCTTCTCCGTAGATTTCTGACGGCGGAAAGCTTGAATAATCGGCATCCCCTGAATAGATTCATTGATCATCCCATTAATATCACTAAGTCTCGATCGTATCCGATGATTGTAGCGAGCAGCAAATCTACGATAGACAATTATCCAAACGACAAGAATGGGTATAAGTGGTGAAGCAATAAGCGCTAGCTTCGGATCGAGGAAGATTAATGCACCGTAGATGGCAGCAATATAGATGACACCAGAGAAGAAATTAGCGAGTACCGCGACATAAAGCTCGCGAATCGCTTCTGTATCATTCGTAATCCTAGATACGACCTTCCCCGCAGGTAAATTGTCGAAATACCGGATTGGTAGTCGCTGAATCTGCCTGAATACATCATTACGAATTCTGCGAATGATCTTATTCGCAGATACCTGTAGCAGATATCGCTGCCCGTATGTGAAAATTGCACTCACAACAAGTAATGCTAAGTAGAATAATGCTAATTTCAGGATACTACCCAGCTCAGGCTTATAGAAAGCATAGAGCTCTTGCGTGCTAATCTTCTGAGTTGGATAACTCGTCTGTTCGCCATCGATCGTGATCGTGAGCAGATTGTTCGTTATACTTCTTCGTCCATGTTCGGGCACATCCCCCTCGATGAAGTAGAAGGATCTACCTACCTGTAGAACGCGAATGAGCTCCCCTTGCGGCTCCCCTTCCCCAAAGCGGTCTTCTCTCTTGTACCATTCTTCGTTATACGAAACTGCATAATGATCACGAGATGTGGTTACCATCCACTTCTTCTCAATCCCGATGATGTGGTCATCGATGACCTGTCTAGCAATTAGAGGCCCTACGAGCTCAGCACAGACGGCTACCGTTAGCAGCACCAAGGCAAGTATAATCGTCCTCTTATAATATCCGGCGTACCGGAATAATCGTTGTCCTGTTCGTCCCATCCTAGCTCACCCACAATTCCATTTTGGATCGGCTAAAATATTACTTCCCACTTTTGTTGGCAAAACACCCGCGGTTTAAGGGTTTTTGCCAACAAATTAGTGGGAGTTATAGTTTAGCCGATCCTAATCTTGCTTCTCAATCCATGCCTCTATCTGCTGGCGATCATATTGCTCCTTGTACCATCCACCACGCTCAAGTAGCTCCTCATGCGTTCCCTCTTCAACAATCGCGCCTGCCTCAAGCACAACAATCCAATCTGCATGCTGTACAGCAGACAGACGATGGGTTGTAATTAACGTCGTCTTGCCCACACGCTCCTCGCGGATTCGCTCAATAATCTCTGACTCCGTCTTCGCATCTACAGCGGATAAGGCATCGTCTAGAATCAGGATCTCTGGCTCCATATACATGGCACGAGCAATAGAAACCCGCTGCTTCTGACCACCTGATAAGGCAACACCCTTCTCACCCACAAGCGTATCCAAGCCGTTCGGCAAGAATACAATATCCTTACTGAAGGATGCGAGCTGTAACGATTTTTCGATTCTAGTCAGATCGCTATCAGGGTTATGATCCAGTACGATGTTTCGTTCATTGTCTCGTTCACCTTCATCTCCGAATTGAATATTCTCACGGATCGTCCGAGAGAACAGAATCGGCTGCTGGGGTACATAACCGATCCAGCTATGGAGCTGATCTCGTTCAAGTTGATCAATGGGTACACCAGCCATGAGAACTTGACCCGACCCAGATGGATATTCACGTAATAATTGCTTCAGTATCGTGGTCTTGCCACTCCCGGTTCGACCGACCACCCCCAACGTCTGACCCTTCATAAGCTGGAAGGACACATCCGTCAGATTATCAATCGAAGATGAAGGATAACGGAAGGTGACATGCTCGAAGCGGATATCGTTTATGGCGTCCAACTTGGTCGGCGAAGGAACATCGGTCACATCAGCCTTATAACCAAGCGTTTCTTGAACCCGATCAAGCGAGGCATTACCCCGTTGCATAATATTAATAAGCTCTCCAATCGCGAACATCGGCCAAATCAGCATCCCTAGGAAAATATTAAAGGACACCAGCTCACCTATCGTGATTATACTGTGAAACACTTGGTACCCACCGTAGCATAGTCCGATCAAGTAACTCATACCAACAACAATTTTGATTGTAGGGTCGAAGAGCGCGTCGACACGAGCTACGGCAATATTTTTCTTATATACGTCATGGGTTAGATCGTCGAACTTCCGGCCACTTGCATCCTCCTGCACAAAAGCACGTATGACACGGACACCGGAGATCGTCTCTAGCACTTGATCATTCATATCACCGAAGGCGTCCTGGGCAACTATAAACCGTTCGTGAATCAGCCGCCCATACCGAGCAATAATGAAAGCGATCATCGGTAACGGGATACAAGCCGCCAATGTCAGCTGCCAATTAATGAACACACACATCGTAATGAGAATCGTAAATAGGAATAAGGTGGAATCAATTAATGTCAGGATTCCGAAGCCCGCGGTTGTTGAGACCGCACCTAGATCGTTCGTCGATCTCGCCATCAAGTCCCCAGTCCGATTCCGCTCATAGAATGTCGGCGTCATCCGCAGGAAATGCTTCATTAACCGCGTCCGCAGCTTACGCTCAAGAACGAATGCACCCCCGAATAGCTGGTACAGCCACACATACGAGATGAGATAGCTCACGACTGTGAGCGCTAACCAGAACATCAACCATTGGAATAATTCAGTTCCACTCAATTCCTCGCGATTAATTCCATCTATAAGAAATCCAATCAGCCTCGCAGGAATCACATCCAGAATACCTGCAACAGCAAGAAGTAACAAAGCCGATGCATACCGCTTCCAGTGAATTTTGAAAAACCAGCTTAACTTGCTAAGCACAACAAACATACAATCTCAAACCCCCAATCAAGTACCACAAACCTTCGTATACATAATCAATTCTGAATGTTTAATAGCCACTTCAATTCATTTATGTGAATCAAAATATACACCCGCATTATCCATTGGTCAATGGATTTATTGGTTATAAGTGAATGCTCGCAGGAAAAACAGAAACGTACGTGTGAGTGAGATACTCGCAAGCGCATAATTTATTGTTGGTCGGATTCTACTGACCGGGATATCGAGTTTACGGAAGTCATCGAGGCAAATGGCAAATTCAGAATGAAGGCACGCGTCAAATTCAGAATTCAGGGACGAAGATAGTCGGGGAAAGCGGGGGAATGATGATTTCTCATATATTGGACGTGCTAAATGATGATGATGATCGGAAATTATTTCCTTTAATCATCATCGTTAAGAAGGATTAATTGTTTTAGCGGTCATTTTTTCCGTTAGATGAGCCATATTGATTGAAATTTAAAGCAATATGTATAAGTAACGGAACTTACTTCCGTTAGATACCTGCAGTTTACGCAAGATTTCAATCTAACGGAATTAACTTCCGCTAATATATGAATAGACGAATGGTATGGTGGAGAAGAATTCACGTTATGGATTCATCTTTTACAACTGGCGCTCACCCGTGCTCTGGAAAAATTCAATGACTTCACCATCTGGACCCTTGCAAAAGGCGATACGGATTGTAGTGGGTGGATTTGTACTGAAAGCTGCATCCTTCGGTTCTACTGTAACCTCAGCACCCGCTGCTCGAGCAACCTCAATCGCTGCATCTACATTGTCTGAACGGAATGCAAAATGGATAATGGCACTATCCGGCTTGATCTCCTTGGAGCCACCAGCGAAAACCTCTACGTAATTGCCATCCCCACTATCTAATAGCGCACCTCGGGAATCTCCTTCACCCCAAGTAAGTGCTTCTGTACAGCCCAATCCATCCACATAAAACTTCAATGTTGCATCGAAATCACGAACCTTCAGTGCAATGTGATGAAAGCCTCCACCACCGATTTTTGAATTAGTACCCATTGTAAATCCCTCCTGATTGTATGAATCTAAACCTCAACATAAACGTACTTCCACTATTTTAACATAACATCTGTTTGACTATTAACTTTTAGATGCTTCAGAAGATTTTCGGCTAATAGCTCAGCTCGCTCATCACTTCCGTAATTATTCAAAATTCGATCAGCAAGACCTTCAATTTCTTTATTGGACACGGGCATTACGCTAAATTCTCTAATCGACTTCGACCATTCTGAGCCATCCATCGCTTCCAAGTATTCAACTAAAGTATAGCTACCATCCGCATGCTTCGTAAAAGTAATGGCCGCAGGTACCTCAGCGCCGCTAGTCTCGGAAAGCGTCTTATTATAGAGTTTATAACTTTGGCTATACACAGTTACAAACAATTTAAGTTTATCGCCTTCTTCATAGCTTCCGTGTAGGGAAGGGGCAACTATGGTAAATCCGTCGTCAGGTCGAGAATATTGTTGAATCGCTGTATCGTAAACAAGCTGCTCTATCGGGTCAGACACGTCTGCCTCAAAATCGGGCAGCTTTGTTGCTTCAAGTGGCTTAAGCTGAGCATACCATTCCTGTGGCGATAAACTTTCATCAGTCACATTGTTCCTATCACCAAGTAAGTCTTTCATTAAGGCCATCATAATATGAGCTCTAAGATCATTATTGTTGCTGTTCTTTTCGAATTGATCAAGCAAATATAGAAGAGCTTCATCACCAGTCTTCAATATTCTCTGATACTCATCTGGGTGTGCTTTTATATAATCGCCAGGATTAGACGATAATCGCGGTGAGGACATAATAATCGCAAGATCATTCTCAACACCCTCATTCACGAAAACCACCCCGTCTACTTCTAACCGATCAATAAGCTTCATAAGCTCTGTGCTACTATTTGCATAGTCTCGCACGTCCCCTCCCATCCTTTCTTCCGCCATATCCCTTGTATAGGTAAACGTGTTATCACCGGTGGGGTCAGTAATGTTGTTGGTAATCGTATCGACATTGTCGATTAAACTGAAGAGCACTATCGCATTATGATAGAAAGTAGCATTATCGTATAGGGCGTCCCGCTTCATCTCAACATCAGTAACATCGTTCTTAAATACATAATGAATCGTTACCCCATAAGGAGCCGTAGTTGTCTGTAGCTCCACCGTATCCCGTACTATCCCCTCAGGTAGAGGCATGGCGTCAATCAGCGCGATAACCTTGCTGTTATTGCCTACATAAGGCGTTTTATTGTTGATTAGTGCATCCACGTCATATCCGGAGGAATCTTTTGTTGCCGAAGTTGTAGATGTAAGCTCGTTTTGCGGATTTGCAGTAAACACCCAAATTAACGAACCAATGACAATGATAGAGAGCGCAACAACCCAGAGGGTTGGTTTTTTGTAGCTGAGAATATTCTTTATCCTTGATTTAATGTGACTCTCCCCGAAGGCAAGCGGACTGCCGACTAGTAAACCACTCCTTCTAACCGCAAGTGACAGCAGAGAATGGGAATAGTCACCTTTACGATCGCTACCTAATTTTCTAATGACATGCTCATCACAGGACATCTCCATATCCTTGCTCATTAAGGCAAATGAAATCCACATCAAGGGATTAAACCAATGAACGATCAGCACTAAGAAGGCAAGGGGCTTCACCAGATAATCCAGTCTTCTGATGTGCGTCTGTTCATGTGCTAGGATATAAGATAATTGTTGCTCGGATAAGTTAATAGGGATGTAAATTTTCGGCTTTACAAAGCCAATTACAAAGGGTGAATCTATCCGATCCGTTTCATATATGTTGTCATAAACTAATGTGGCCGTACTTACGTTATCAATCACCTTTAGGTAGGAATAGACACTGTAGCAGAGTAATACGAACATTCCAAAAAGCCAGATGCTACTCAACAAGGGTATATAAATCTGTAGTGGATTTATACTTGCGAAGGGTGCTGCAGCAGGCAGAAGGTTGTTTATTGAATTGTTTAGGCTGCTTATCCCTAATTCCACGCTCGGAGTTTGCATCCGCTCAATATTATCAGGCACATACGCCAAGCTTGCTGTATTCGCTTGCTCTCTTGGTTGAAAGAAGCTTAGAAAGCTAAATGCTGAGTTAAAGGATACCGGAACAATAAGCCTAATCAGCACAGCTGACCAGAGCGCATAGGAGAATATCTTGGGAAGCCTTGACAGAAAAAAACGAATGACTATGATTGCTAGTGCAATATAGGTTGCCGTTATGCTCATGTTCACTACATGTATGAATAATGTGCTCATTGGGTAGCTCCTTCTATAATTCCCCTAAGCTCCTTTGCTTGTTGCTCGGTCAATTTTTTCCCGCCTAAGAAGGCCGTTAAGAATTGTGGAAGAGATCCATCAAAGGCTTTATCGACGATGGCATGACTTTCGAATTTTTGTGTATCCTCTCGCTTGATAAGGGAAGTCACTATCGCTTCCTCGTTTAAGAGTATCTTCCTCTCACACAATTTACGCAGCACCGTATACGTGGTGGATTTCTTCCACCCAAGCTTCTCCATGCAGATCCGTACAAGCTCGGTTGAATTGACTGGCTCATTATCCCAAATGATGCTCACAAACTTATATTCAGCATCGAAAAGTTTATAGTTTTCCATGTAATCTGCTCCTTTAAGGGGTTTATTGGAATAAACCTTTCAGTCAAGTCTACTCCAATAAACCTCATTAGTCAACAGCAAAAACCCACAGCAAAATCATCGAACTTTACATGTTTGTTGTGCTGATCGACCTTAGAGGGTAACTTTGGTGCAGGAGCCGGCCTCTAGAGTCGAAATGGGAATGTAGATTAATTAGAGGTCAGTCTAAGAGTACGAATTGGAGGAAGGTGTAGAATACCTGCTAAAGTGCAGTAATTTCCTTTAAGATCAGTTTCAAAAAGTATATTCCTGTAAAAGTACAGTTATTTTCAACGACATTGATCGAATTATGGAATAAAGCAATAAAACCTGCACAATTGCAGTAATTTGATGATTATATGTCCAAATCCTTATTAATTACTGTACTATTGCAGTGAATTTGTAGGAGGATAGCAAGATGGATGGTTCTAGGAAACCATTGTCCTATCTGCTCAGGCGAATGCCGAGAGGCTATATAATATAATGGAGGAATCCTCTAAATTAGCCTTTAGATTGTTAGCTGAGAGATACTCAATTATTTTCGCATAATTATGATCTACTGCTTCGCTTGCTTCCTCGACTCTAACATCCCACGCTCACCTCCAAATGCGGCTATTTTTCCACTTTCATCTGATCCATGCTACTGTAAAGTCGGAAACAATAAAGACTTATACTTCCCATTGAAAAAAGAGCTATCACAATGATAGCTCTCCGCTTTAATATGATTTCCTTGAGTCTCCGGTGCTCCCAAGTACACTAACACATATATCAAGTAGAATATTCTTACGCTTGCTTCGAAGCTTCGATCTCAATCATGATCTTAACCTCATCACCGATCATAATACCGCCTGTTTCGAGTGCTGCGTTGTAAGTCAATCCATAATCACTTCGGTTAATAGCTCCTGTTGCACTGAATCCAACCTTCTCGTTACCCCAAGGATCTTTACCTGCTCCCTCGAAAATTACCGCAAACTTCTCTGAACGGGTAATGCCGTGAAGAGTAAGATCTCCCACAACATCATATTCATTGCTGTCCGTACTAGTAATTTGCTTAGCTTCAAAAGTCATCTTGGGCATATTCTCTGTATCGAAGAAATCTGCAGAACGGAGATGATTGTCACGGTCTGTATTCCGAGTATCAATGCTAGTAAGGTCAACACTGAAACTGATCTTAGCCGTTGTTAAATCCTCCGGATTAGCTACGATCTCTGCTTCGAAGGAATGGAATGCACCCTTTACCTTTGCGATCATCATATGTCTAATCGAAAAATCAATACTGCTGTGTGTTGTGTCTACTGTCCATTTTGTTTGTGTCATTGTCATTTTCCTCCTCATATTCACTCACTTTAATTAATTTAATATATAAACTAAAGTAACTTATAAACTTATAATATATCAGACCTACTCCTTTGTCAACAAAAAAACCGACAACCCCAAATGGAGTTACCGGCTAATATGATTGTATGCTATTGAATCCAATCGATCCCAAGCTCCTGCAACCCTTCTACTACAAGCTTAGCGATCTCATAAGCACCTTGCGCGCAGAAGTGTGTGTTATCTTCAACACCATCTGGATAATTAGGATATTCACCTGTCTGGAGCCACATGAACAGGCTCTTCGACGGCTCTGATCCCAGACGCTCCATGAGTACCTTACTTTTGGCAGCTAGGTCTATTAATCCTACGTTATATTGCTCGGCAAGCTGCCTCACTGCATGTAGATAATCACCATGTGTATCCAAGAGTTCTCCATGGGGATCGAAGCTTCGTCGCTGAACCGATGTAATTAATATGGGAATTGCACCTACATTTAAGGCCGTATCAATGTATTGTAAGAGACAAGCTTTGTATGTGGTATCTGCCTCTGTCCTTCTCTCTTCGTCAGGCTTCTGATCATTATGTCCAAATTGAATGAGCAAATAATCACCTGCTCGCAGCTTCTCTACAATCTTGGCCAGCCTACCTTCATGAATAAAGCTTTTAGAGCTTCTACCAGAAGCAGCTTCGTTAAATATGTGTACGTGATCAGGAAGTAGTCTCCCTATCGCTTGTCCCCAGCCTTCGCGGGGAGCGGCATTACTATCATATGTAGACATGGTTGAGTCACCAGCTAGAAATAGACGAACTACTGACATACGCCACCTCCTGACAGGGGCATCCAATTGTCTTCACCCGATAAGATATGTCTGCTCATATACGGAACAGCTTCTTGATCTGTGAGTTGATGGGACCAACTCTCACGATTGCCAATATCTGAGCCCGGTCCTATATTCTTATATTCCGCAAACACGGTAGTTGATTCGCTATCTGGTTTGTCCCAGTTGTGCCAGCCCTCGGCCTTAATATGCTCACCCAACCAGCAGCTGAGGAAAGCAACCTTCGCATGTATTCTCCAGGGTCTACCCAAATATACGGACTGTGGAGGGGCATTACTTGTCAATTTACAGTCGATGAACACAAATCCGAATTCGATGTCCGCAGGTGTTGAAGCAGCGGTTATAAACCCAACCTTATCCGGCTGTGATTCGCGAACTTTCGAGAATATCTCACATTGTTTAAATATTGCCGTCGCCGATCCGAATATAAAATCAACATCGCCTTCAATGTAACAGCTCTCGAAATATTGACGCCGATGCGCTCTCGGTTTACCTTCTCTAGGACCACCAAAGGTTGGCCTATCCATTGGAATCTCAGGAAGCGGACCATTGAATAACGTATCCTGACAGCCTAAGAACCGACATGCTCTGAAAGTCACTCGATCCCCATCGACATAGGCCGCAAGCGCCTGCCCTACCTGCTCGCCGCTACCAGCAGCATTAACGAATGTTATCCCTTCAGCGATGAAATCATCAGCACCGATAAAAATCGTATATGAATTGAAGGTATGATACAACTCACCATTCGGATAAGTCTTCATCGCATAATCGTTATACTCGATGATCGTATGTGCTACGTTCTCACCAATCAAGGTAATTTTGCGTTCCTCAATAAGAAGCTTCTCTCTATACACGCCATTCTTAATGTAGATAATCACACGTTCCGACTGATTCTTAGGAACTGCATTTACGGCCTCCTGAATGGTTGAATACTCCCCACTACCATTCCCTGCAACTACTATCCTCTGATGTCCCATTAGCCAATCCGCTCTCCCTTATTTATTCGTTTTTTAGCAGCTCAAACCAATCGTATGCCTTCGCTCCACTTATCTCATGCCCCCCGTGAAAGAAGTCTGTCTCCAGACGATCACTCGCTCCTACAGAGTCATATATCCGCTCGAGAGCTTCCACTGCCTTACGTGCCCCAGCAACAGGAAACACCCTGTCCTGATCTCCAGACTCGATCAGCAACGATCTTGGTGCGATCAACCCGATAATGTCGGACATCTCGGCTTCTAGCAGCAATCCCGGAATATAATTATCTAAGCAATGACCAACCTTAACAATACTGTCCGCGAATGTATTCGCGTATCCGCTAACAGCCGTCGCCTGAATACGCTCATCCAAAGCAGCCGTGAATGCAGCAACAAGACCGCCGCCGGAAATTCCCATACATCCGATCTGCTGATGCTGAACCTCACCTCTTGTTTGCAGATAATCGACAACGCGCATAGTTTCATAAACACGATATCCAGCAACCGTCTGCCCGGCTAGTAGAAGCTGAGCTGCGATATGAAAGCAGGAGCTCTTGCCTGGCGCGGCCTCCTTGTCCACCTCGAATCTCCGATCACCGAAGCCAATGAGCTCTGGTGCAGCAACGATAAACCCACGCTTAACAAGCTCCACAGCAAAGTCCTTATGCAAGCCCGGGTCTCCACTTCGTATAGATCCATCCGGTTCTAGTCCAACAATCTCCCTACTCCCATAACCATGTCCATGTAAAGCTATAACGCTCGGAAATTTCTGTTGATCTTGCCGAGGTATCA
The DNA here is from genome assembly GCA_002383695.1 of Caryophanales bacterium UBA4045. Taxonomy (GTDB): domain Bacteria; phylum Bacillota; class Bacilli; order Paenibacillales; family UBA4045; genus UBA4045. The sequence continues at coordinate 29,049 of DFZX01000082.1, read as the reverse complement.
ATACATATAGCGGCATACGTAAGCCTTCATACGTGGTGATCTCTACCCGTTCTTGGATATAATCGTCGAAGCGTACCCGCTCCAGCACGACCGCTTCGAGCGCTGCCGGTTGCTCTGGAAACCCACCTAGCAATGAGGTGAATCGCTTAACAAGCTCTTCCTTCCATTGTCTCCAGTCTGAGCTCTGGTGAAATTTTAAGCGTGGCTGAATGTCCGAGGTTAACTTCTTTAAATATGAATCTGGGTTCCACATGTATACACTCTCCTCAATCAATTTCTTCTTTATTCCTAGCTACAGAATTCCGTTCATAGATCCTCGGTTGTATGACAACAGGATACTCCATGCTCTTATTCTTAATGAGGGCAACAATCAACTCCGCAGCTTGTATGGCCAGTTCGTCCAATGGAGGTCCTATAGTCGTTATAGCAACCTCCGTATATTGCATTTCTGGCAAATCATCATAACCAATCAATGAAATATCTTCAGGAACCTTAAAGCCCGCTTCAAGTAAAGCGCGAAGCGCACCCTTGGTCACCATATTATTCAAGCCAATAAAAGCTGTAGGCGATTGCTCTGTAAACTGATAGTTGCGCACAGCTAGATAACCATCCTCCCAGGTCGAATAAGCAGGCAGTAAGTTGTCAGCCGAATAGGGTAAGCCTGTTCTAGATAGTGCTTCTTTATAACCATCAACCTTGATATCTTGAGAGGTACCAATAAAACCGATTCTGCGGTGACCATATGACTTAAGAAGCTCAACCGCTTTAAAGATACCTTCTTTACGATCAATTTTAATATACGGTGAATTCGGATTCTCGTCCGCACCCAGGAGAAACCACGGGATCTTCAGATTCGAGAATTTATTCAGGAAATCCTCACGCTTGTCTAATCTATAATCCCAGAATATACAACCGTCCACTCTTAATTGACTGAAGATTTCAAATCCATCCGTAGACACAACCAAGATCATTTGATATCCACGGTTTTTTAACTCTAGCTGAAGATTTTTTGAGATATTCGAGAATAACGGATTACTTAATTCATCCAGAACAAAACCAATAATATGACTCTTACCAGAGGATAGCTGAGTAGCCATAATGTTCTTACTGTATTGATGCTTCTCAGCAACGGCTAGCACCTTCTCCCTCGTTTCAGGCTTAATGAGAGGATTCCCGTTTAAGGCCTTGGAAACCGTGCTATAGCTCACTCCGGCCAGCTTGGCTATATCCTTAATTGTAATCAACTATCGCTCAGCCCCTTTCTACAACACCTACTTATCTTACCATATATGATTTTTACATCTTTTGCTAGAATATTGAAATACCCAGCAGCAGACCAATAGGTTAAGTTCGACCTATTGATCTGCTGCTGGTAAATAAGACAGCTGAGATTTTACTTGGTTGCAGCAATATAACGATCGTACTGAGCTTGTCTTCCTTCAATTACTTCTTCTATTCCCATACTCTTCAGAACCTCAATATAAGCATCAAACTTATCAAAGCTTTCTTTTCCCGTAATAAACTTTAAATTCATTTCTTCTACATACGTAGTAATGTCAGGCATGTACATGCTCTCTGTGCTAGCTTCCTCCGGTAAAGCGTAAACGAAGGGGAACGGCGCTTTGATATATTCCTCTAGCTGTTTATCAACCTCCACATGCCATGGAGCAACCAGCACATCTGTTGAGTCCGTCGATTGCGCGATTGGCAGATTAACAGGACCTACACCAAGCTTCTGAATAAATTCATTATCCTTACCCTTCTCAGTAAATTGCTTCTTACCATCTACAACCTCATAAGTGATACCTTCAATCCCCCAAGTATAGTAGTCAAGCGCTTCTTCGCCCGATGCATAATCAAGAAATTTAAAGGCGATATCTGGGTTCTTACTATTCTTCGATATAGCGAATACATTACTTACTGGCGTTCTTCCTACATAGAACTGGTCGCCATTCGGACCCTTCAATGGTAAGATACCTTTGATAATCGGTGTGGTTCGCTCATAATCCTTGAAGAGCGGGCTGTACACCATAGACATATACCAGCTAAAGTTGAAGGTCGCGCCTGTTGTATCCTGAGAAAATCTAGAGCTGACCTGATCAAGCGTTGTGCTTGCGTAATCAATACCCAGCAAGCCTTCAGCATATAGTCCATTCAAATAAGTAAGATAATCCTTGTAAACTGGCTCATAGTAGCCAAAGTGTACCTTACCGCTATCATCTGCATAGAATTGGTTGTACAAATCCATACCGAAAGCTGGACCGAACGCCATAGGAATGAACTTAGGATCAGCTGAGAATGGAATTTCATCCTGCTTCCCATTCTGATTCGGGTCCTCTGTCTTGAATTTTCTTAGCATATTGGCAAACTCATCAAGCGTTGTTGGCTCCTGCAGGCCAACTGCATCCAGCCATCTCATATTAAGCATAAATAAGGGCATATAGTTTTTAGTTAGCGTTCTTTGGGGGACATAATACATCTTACCATCTGGTGTTGTTAAGCTCGCCTTAATATCTGGGTTAGCTTCGTAAAGCTTCTTCAGATTAACACCATACTTCTCATACAATTCATCAATAGGCATGAATAGCCCACTTTTGATGTATTTCATCAGCTGGTCCTGATCTGGCAAATATACAATATCGGGTAGATCAATGCCCGCTGCTAATCTTGGACTAACCGAATCCGCATAGTTCTGCGGGGGAATAAGCTCCCATGTGACATTAACGCCCGAATTCTTGACAACCTCCTGGACGATCTCAGCTGTTGACAGATCCACGTTGGTGGACCATGCATTCGTCCCCAGAATACTGATCTCGACTGCCTTATCCGTAACGGGTCCCGAGCCTGTGTAAACAAATTCATCTTCGCCTGCTGGTGTTGCTTCTGTCGCTTCATTCTTTGGCTCGGATTTCGTGTTAGCGTTGTTGTTGCTGCACCCTGCAAGGATAGCGGCAAGTAATACCGTAATCAATACCCAAACTAAACCTTTTCTCTTCCTTGTCATGACCATTAACCCCCTAGATTTGATAAATATTTAATGCTATACAGACAAGGGAATTACCCCTTTACTGCCCCCAATGTAATCCCTTTGACAAAGTACCTTTGGATGAACGGATAAATCATAATAATAGGCAAAATACTCACTACAATCGATACATATCTGACCTGTAGGGAAGAAACGGCAAGCTGGCTTGTGGCTGTTCCTCCGCCCATCTTCTGCATGATCTCAGGCGAGGCCATGATCAAAACCCTTCTTAGGAATATCTGTAATGGCTGCAAGCTATGATCTCCTAGATACAGGAGTGCACTGAAGAAATTATTCCAGTGAAACACGGCATAATACAGAGTAAGTACAGCCAATGTTGGCTTAACAATAGGGACAGCAATGCGGAAGAGCATCGTGATATCATTAGCTCCGTCCATGCTTGCGCTTTCGAATACCTCATTAGGAATGCTCTCGAAGGCCGAACGACAGATCATAACATTGAATGTCATAACAAGCACCGGAAGCACCATAACCCAACGGGTATTATAAAGACCTAATGAAGTAATGAGAATATATACTGGGATAAGTCCCCCGGAAAAATACATCGTAAATGCGATGAAAAAATTCAGCTTCCTTCGCAGGAAAAATCTCGTTCTCGACAACGGGAAAGCAGCTAGACAGGTGGCGAATATATTCAGTGCCGTTCCTACTACGGTGTACCAGATTGTATTGTAATAAGAGGTCCATATCTCTGGATACTGAAGCACCATCTTATAACCCGATAATGTAAATTCAACTGGGAACAGGATAACAAGCTGTTTATCGATCGCATTCACAGAGCTCAGAGAGACGCTCAGGACATATAAGAAAGGATATAAAGTAACGATGACAGCCATGATGGTTATAAAATAAACTAAGCCGTAATAGGTTTGATCCGTTATTGACTTTTTCATGTGAGAACTCCTTTATGTAACAGATGATTGGGCAAACAAACCTACCATAACGACATATTAGTTGCGCGCCTTGTCATATAGTTCGCAGCGAATACCAATAGGAAGGTAACTACGGAATTAAACAATCCCACCGCAGTAGCAAACCCGAAATTCTGCCCCTCGATACCCATCCGATACACGTAAGTAGATAACACATCCGCAGTCTCGTAGGTCGCACCATTATAAAGCAGATATACCTTCTCAAATCCGACGCTCATGATTCCGCCAAGAGATAATAATAAGAGAATGACGATTGTTGGTTTGATGCTTGGCAGTGTAAGGTGCCAAAGCTCTTGAAACTTGTTGACGCCGTCCATCTTCCCTGAATCATAGATTTCCGGATCCACGCTCATAATAGCGGCAATGTAGATAATCGAGCTAAACCCAAAGCTTTGCCAGATGTCAGAGCTGGTGAAGATCGTTCGAAACCAGCTGGGGTCCATCATGAAATTAATCTTCTCGAAGCCCATCTTGGCGATCAAGGTATTAATAATTCCATCTGTAGGAGATAGAAAGTTAATAATGATCCCTGAAATGACAACCGTCGATATAAAGTGAGGCAGGTAGGTCACGGTCTGGGCAAACCGCTTGAATGTCTTATTCTGAATTTCTACAATACAAACCGCGAACAGGATTGGTATCGAAAATCCAAACAATAGCGGATAGAACGCCAGTAGGAAAGTATTGCGTATCAGCCTCCAGAAGTATCTGGAATGAACAAATTGATCGAACCACCTTAAGCCAACCCAATCACCTCCGAACATACCTTGCCCCGGAACAAAATCCTTAAAGGCCATAATAACCCCTGGCATGGGGAGGTACATAAACACGATGTAATAAATAAATACAGGCGAAAACATCAGCAGCAAATATTTGTCCCGGTTAATCAGATTAATGAGGCTTGGAGCAGGTCTACTCTTCAAAATGTACTCACGTCCTTTTCTAATGTTCAAATTTACAACGTTGTAAATTTTGCCAATATCTTCACCTTTTTTCAATCTAATCTACAATGCAATCCTCTATCGAGATAGATCCTTCATAACTCTTCGCAACACTTCTAATATTTACAACGTTGTAAATATGAAATGTATGAATGCGCTTCCAACGTTAATTCACATTATATCAGCGTCCTGTTGATATTGCAACAACCAATATAGCAACACTAATATACCCAATTATAATTAATACTATGCATCCTATACATGTCGCATTATTTGGGCACAACAAAGGAAACAATCGTACCCTGGTCAGGCACACTGCGAATCAGCAACCCTTGACCATATATTTGCTTTAACCGTCGATCTATATTAAGCAATCCAATTCCTGAACTCCGACCCGGTTTGCTCACTAGTAAATCCCTTACTATATCTTCATTCATACCGACACCGTTATCTTCGATACTAATTTCTACATACGTATTCTTATCTATGATTCGGATGTGGACGATTCCACCCTGGGATTTCTTCATAATCCCATGCCGGACTGCATTCTCCACCAAGGGCTGGATGGATAACGGAGGTATACCTGGGATGCGTGTTTCAGCGATCTCCCAATGAACCTTCAACCGGTCTTCGAATCGTTCCTGCTCAATGAATAGATACGACCGAACGAGTCCGAGCTCATGCTCCAGTTGGACAACTCGTTCCGAATTACGAAAATCAAAGCTCGCACGTAAGTATTTCCCAAATTCATCGAGAAGGGTGCGCATTCTAATTGAATCAAAATCGCTTAATGCCGCGATGGCATTCAATGTATTGAATAGAAAGTGAGGTTGAATTTGAGCTTGAAGCCAAGCCGCTTCCATCCGTAGACGTTCGCGAATAGACTTTCTTAATTCCGTTAAGATCCGCACTCGGGAACGCAATTCCATAGCTTCCACAGGCTTAGTCACATAGTCGTTAGCACCCGATCTAAATCCAGCTTCAATGTCTTCTGGTTGACTTCGGGCGGTCAATAACAGAATGGGTAGCTCTGAGATGGAGAAACGTTCTCGGATCGTGCGGGATAACTCATAGCCTGACATATGGGGCATCATCACATCAGCAATAATCAAATCCCATTCGTTCTTATCTAGTAAGGCTAAAGCTTCAGAGCCGCTTGTTGCTGTAACCATCTCATAACGCTCCAAGGATAGCATATTAACTAGGATCGTTAGATTAGTAGAGTCATCATCAACGACCAATACCCGGGGCCTGTCCACATGAGTCACAACGGACGCAGATGAATGATCAGTTGGATCCACAGTATCAGCAGCTGCGGCAACGGGTAGTTCATTGAACCTAATCATATCCACAACTTCTTTCTCTTCCTCGTCATAGGACAATGATGGATCAGACAATGACAAGGAAAAGCTGAATGCCGTACCTTGACCTAGTGAAGAAGTAACTTCTAGCACCCCACCATGCAGCTCAACCAATTGCTTGCTTATATGTAAACCTAGTCCGAATCCACCGCCAACGGATGTTATTCCGGAGTCAACCTGTTCGTAGGGCTGGAATATCTTTTCCTGCGTTTCTACATCTATACCGATTCCAGTATCTGTAATCATTATCTTGGCCTTGTTATCTTGAACATGAGCCTCAATAGTGATCGAGCCTTCATTCGTATACTTCACCGCATTGTGAAGTAGATTAAAGAGAATTTGTAGAAGTCGATTTTCGTCGGCAAGAATTCGGGGAAAAGTATCTGGGATGGCATTGATTATTCGGATGGGCTTGCCTTCTGTCATAAAGTACAGCATATCACATGCACCCGCCGCAATCGTTTGAATGCTTAAACTCTTCGTTTGGAGACGAATACCCTTCTCTTTCAGACGCATCAAATCCAGCAGGTCATTCAACATAAAGGACATACGTCGACCTACAGTAACTAACAGCTCCATGTTCTTGACATTCTTATCGCTGAGCGAGCTTTTTCCCGTATCTAGTACATTCTGGGCTATATTCAATATACCATGCAGTGGATTTCGTAATTCATGAGAGGTGTTCGCTAGAAACTCATCCTTCTGCCTATCAGCCTCTTGTAGTTTATCGGCGAGCTTCTTCGTCTGTGCAGAGACCCGGAAGTATTGCTTGAACCAGAAAGCAGAGAAGATGAAGAAAGCAACCATCATATCGATTGGATAGTATCCCATATCAAGAAAGACCCTACCTTTGAGTATTCCCCAAATCCCGTTGCCCAGAATAATACTCAATGCGAGGAACAGATAAATAACATCCTGTCCGCCCTTTATTGTAGAACGTAATGTAAGAACGATAACTGTAAGAAGGATGAATAACAGCAAGTAATAGTATTTAATACCAAAGCTCCATACGAGTTGAGCAGGTATGATTGTAATGATCAATGCAAAGATCGCTGACAATAATAAGAACCAATTAAAATATCGAAACTTCGAAAACTCAGGCACTATACTTCTAATAACCACCAGTAAAGATGTACCAATACCAATATAAGATAGAATAACGAGCCTAATGCTCCATTCATACTGAATGGGCAACCAGAGCAGAAGTACCTTATCATCATCCAGCACAAGCATAATGATCATACTTAGGACGAGTGTGGAAAAATAGAGTAATGATCGCTGACGTGATCCGATTATGAACATTAAGCAAGCATATACAATTTGAATAAATAGGAATCCAGCAACCACGATCTGTGAAGAAATCGAAAACCATGAGTCATGATTAATCGCTTCTGTCGTGCCAAATTGGATAGATTGGTGTACGCCGCCTGTTATGCTATTGAGATAATTCGCTACATGAATAACAAGTTCAATCTCTTGTTCATCAGATGTGAATGTGACTGTGTAAGGAACATTCCGAGGAACATGCTGATCTGCTGAGGGTGCAGGCTGGCCCGACCTCCCAATGGATTTACCGTTTACAAACACCTCTGATGAAGTTTGCAATTTTGATAGCCTAATACTATATGATTGCTCGATACCCTGTTGCATAGACAATCGCAACCGATAAGAACCGTAACCATGCGCTGAATACTGCTCCTCAGGAAAGAAGGCATTCCACTTGCTAGGGACTTGAATATATTCTCGCTCCGATGTAAGGATAGGTCCCTCATTAAACATCACAAACTGGTTAGGGTAAAATTCCCACTGACCATCCAAGGTAATTATCGGGTCGTTCGTAAAGTTCCAATTGCGCAAATCTAACTCGCCTCTTACTACATCTGGATGTTCAGTTGGCGTATCCATTGCAATCCAGGTCAACCGCATACTTGTGAGTATGAGAAAAACAAATGCAGTGACTAGGACAGTTCTTCTTATGTTCATAATTGATTCTTCTCCCAATTTTTATACCATTGTATCTCTTCATCATAGTTTATATCGGTATATCTTCTTCTTTATTAAAATCCCTTTTAGGCTTATTCTGATATATCTTTATAATACAGATAAGCTTTCTCTAATAAATCAGCAAGCTGACTGCTCTGTTCCTCACCCAGATGATCAATCAATCCGCTGAAGGAAGTATGGAATGCCGCCTCAGCCTGCTCTGTGATCTTCTTCCCTGGTTCCGTGAGCTTGATTCTAACTACGCGTCGATCCAATTGATCCAAATTACGTTCGACCAACCCTTTCTTCTCCATTCCTTTAAGCACCTGAGTAACCGTAGGTGAGGTAACTTGAAGAATTTGGCTAATTTCCGATACCATTAAACCCGGCGATTCAGGTTTAGCATTCTTCTTAATACAGATTAGCATCATAACCTCACTATTCTTAAATTCCAGCACCTCCTTCTGGTGCCAATAAGCTCGGTTAAATTGCATGAACGATCTGAGCAGCTTTTGTGTTGTATCTGAATTCATTAAACGCGCCTCCTCCTCACATACATTGGATTGCAATTAATTAGGTAACCTAAATATATTCGCAGTATTTTTTATTGTCAATGAAGGTATTGAAGGAATTTCAAAACATACTAAATGTCGAAAAATGACACCAGTCTATGATAGAATAATAAATAAGACGATTGCAGGTGTACATGCCTATTACTTAGGAGGAACCGAGATGAGAATATGGATCGCTATCGCTATCATTATGAGCTTCTGTCTGCTCTTCATTGCGCCCTCCCCAAGTCAAGCAGGTATTATCGATCGCATAAAAGCCATATATAGTACCCCTGAGAAAGTCGACAATTTACTAGAGCAGTATGAATTACAGTATGAACAAACCAAGCAGCAGTTCGAGGATACGCAGAAAGCTCTTACAGAGCAGCAACAGAAGTATCAAGAATCAGAAAAGCAAGTCGCTGAATATGTTCGTCAGCAACAAGAGCTGCTGGCCATTAATGAACAATATCGAACGGATAACGAGAAGCTACAAAATCAGAACACGGAATTATCTGCGCGTCTCGCTTTTATGGAGCAAGAGCAGGCAAGCCGTAAATCACTCATACGAAAGTTAATTATTATGGCAATCACGGTAATTGGACTTATACTAGGCTATTTTGCATTAATTCGAATTTGGAGATATTTCGTTTGGCGTAGTCAGCGTACGGATCAAGGACGTAAATTATGAAAGTCACCACTCCTGCTCACGTTGGACATGTTCGAATTCAGTTAGATAGCTCTGATCTCCTGAATGTTCTACATCCCAAATCGATGATCGCATACCAAGGATCACCACGACATCGCGAGGATCGCATTATGGACCTTGCTGCAGCTTATCGGAAGCGTAAGTGGATTCGGTCCCGCATGCAGGGACCTTCAGAGATGATCATTTCACTTCCCGCTGGCTGCTCATTACAAACGATCGATATTCCAGCAGACAGTAATCTCTTATTCGATTTTCGACATATTATGTTCTTCACAGAGGGAATGGGATTAAAAAGTAGAATACAGAAGATTAAGAATGCGTGGATTACAAGAGAATGGGTTAGAATGAAGTTCAGTGGTCCTGGAGCATTGGGCATTATAACCAAGGGTGAGCTAGCTACCATTCAATTACAGACAGATCAGCCTTTATTCGTGGAGTCTGGTTCATTGGTCGCCTACCCTGAGGACGCGAGTATTAAGCTCTCGGTGTATGGGAATACCCTAGCCAGTCAGCACATGAATGTACAATGGGAGATTACCGGCAGTGGCCCAGTACTCATTCAAACAGGCTCGAATGATACCCAACTGACTGAACAGCTGCATCATGATAGCTTTATCAAGCGTATGCTACGCGAGCTACTACCGTTCGGCGGAATTTACATCAAATGATTACCTCACCTCCTGGAGTTTTCACCTTCTCACGAGGGTGTGATCTTATACGATTAATACTAGAAGGAGTGTGCAAACTCATGTTTAACCTCAAAATTTTGCTGTGTGATGACTCCATGTTAGTACGCAAGAAATTAAAAGGTGCCTTAGAGGAGAAAGGTTTCACACGACTGTTCGAGGCTGCTGATGGTGAAGAGGCTGTCGCGCTTTGTCTAAAGGAAGATCCGGACCTAGTATTACTTGATATTACAATGCCCAAGAAGGATGGTTTAGAGGCGCTACAGGAAATCAAAAAGAACAATCCCAAGACTCATGTAGTTATTGCTTCATCTGTTGGTACACAGGGTAACCTAATGAAGGCCATCAAGCTTGGGGCAGAGAACTTTTTGCAGAAGCCCATACAAATTGAAGCAATTATGGATATCACTGCAAAAATTTTTAATCAAAGAGGTGACCGCTAATGTTCGCACAATACTTCGGTCAATTTCTTTTCAACCAGGGTTTGATTAAATCAAGTGAGCTCGAAAGAGCTTTAGTTGCTCAGAAGAGCACAAGAGTCAAGCTGGGTGTACTTGCCATTAATCGCGGAATGATGAATGCCGAGCAGGTCGAGGCTGTTCACCAAGCACAGACAAGAATGGACAAACGTTTCGGTGAAATTGCTGTTGAGCTTGGATTTATTCGAGAAGAGCTAATTACAGAGCTTCTGACCGCACAGCCAAGTGCACACCTCGCACTTGGACAAGCTCTTATTGATAATGAAGTCATGAGCTATGAAGCATTCTCTACTGCACTATTCCAATACAAACAAGAGAATAGCTTATCCGACGAACAGTTCCAAGCTATCGTGGATGGTGATATCGTGGCGCTTCTAGAATCTGAATTGTTGAAGGCTGGTATATCAGGGGACTCTATATTAGTTGACTACATTAGCTTGTTAGCTAAAAATCTAATTCGGTTCATCGATACGGATATTCGAATGGAGATAATCTCTGATCATGCTCAAGCATTCGATTGGGTTGCCGAGCAGACCATTCAGAGTGAGAATTATGTTGTCGAACGAACAACTGCAATTGCTGGAACCGAGGCGGATATCTTAAGATTAGCTTCCATCTACGCACAAGAGAACGTCAATAGCCCTGGGGAAATGATGGAAGCTGCTGTGGGTGAGTTTCTAAATCTACATAATGGGATATACTTAGTCAATCGTTCTAATCAAGGCTCAGAGCTGAATATGCTTCCTCAGTCAATGAAACAGGGATCTCAATTCACTGTGAACTCACCTATTAAGGCACTTATCCGAGTTATTGGACCTGATTTCAGCTTTTATCTAATTATAACCAATCTATCTGAGCTTACTGCATAGTTCTTAGCTTGTAAGTAGGGAATTAAACATTAGGGGATTCAATATTGAGAAAATATAAGTTTGACCTCATTTTATGCACAATTACAGGGTTTAGAGAAAAGGATCACATTATACTAGCATCCTCCGTGACCGATGCTGTACAGAAGTTTACTCGTAAGCATGAGCTTGAAGCACCGGCCTATTGGGACGAACCCTCCTATGACCGTTATATCGAGCTCACGTTTACGAGCTCTTATGGCTCAGTTAAGTATTTAATTAGCTGGTAATCTTTTTGTCATTGTAAAGACTGAATGCTATAGTGATATCTGCAACGCTGCTGCCACATTCCTAATGTGAGTAGTGGCTTTTTTGTACTCTTCAGCACTATTCAGATGCTCTACAATAAGGGGCGTGTCGATATCCAGCTTCTGTAACTCAGTCAAGAATATCTGATAGTCTAGCTCGCCTTCACCGGGTATGACCTCTTCGAGGCGAACGGTCAATTTCTTCGATAATAGGATATCCTTCGCATGAGCACTCTTAATATAGGGAGCCAGCTTCGCGAAGAAATCCTTCATCATCGCACTGTTCTTATAATACAAGCGCGGGCTACTAATCATATTGACGGGGTCCAGATGAACAGCGAATGCCTTTCGATCTATCGCCTTTAATAGCGCCAGGTATGTATCTGCGGTATCCGGGAATACCCAAGGCATTGTCTCTAGTGCATAGAAGGTATGGCTAGGATTCACTGCATCGATAATTTCTCTCGTTGTCTCTACAATCATCTCGAATGTCTCATCAGAGAAATTATCAGCGTGCGGTCCATCCCATTGCTCGGCTCGCGAGCCGGCAATGTTCACACAGACTCTAGCACCTATTCGATCTGCGAGCGCAAGCTGCTGTTTGCAATAATCGATCGCTTTGTTCCGTGTCTCTGTATTCCGACTAATCGGATTACTCCAAGCACCCACTTCGGCAATGAGGATATCATTTGCTGCTGCTGCTTTCTTATATTCCACTATTAACGAATCATCAGTATCATGACCTACTGGGCATATTGCTGCTCGGTAGCCTTCTTCCTTTACCGCTTGTACCCATGTTTCGGGATTCTTGTCTTTACTGTCTAAAAAAACGGGTCCACCTAACCTCATATTAAAGATCTCCTCTCAAGTTTCAGTGTATTACAGTAATAATTTGGCTACAATTTTACCTTGAACATGTCTCGAGGCTATTCGTGTCAGTGCCGCGGGTACACCCACCAATGGAATGACTTCCTTCACCATCGCATTGATTTTCCCATCGAGCATCAGCTGCATGAATTCTTCAGCCATCCTCGCAAGATCTTCCTCAGCTTGAATATTACCCGAGCCATGTGCACCACCAAGTGCTGTCTTGTGTAGGGTAAAGGTCCGATTTCCTGGCTGAAAGTCTGCTACATTCTCTGGAGCTCCGGCTATACAGGTTAGCTGACCACCAAAGGTAAGCATCGACAAATCCTTCTGAGCTGTCGATCGATTAATCGTATTCAGAATGAAGTCCACACCCTGGCCATCTGTAGCATCCATCACCCGTTGGTATACATCCTCATGGTTATAGTCGATACAGATATCAGCCCCTAAAGCTCTGACATGACCGAAGCTGCTTGCAGAAGCAGTGGTTATGATCTTCGATGCCCCATATATTCTGGCCAATTGAAGGGCATAACCACCAACTCCACCTGCCCCACCGTGTATAAGTATGGATTGTCCTGTTCGCAGATGCATACTCATCTTCCGTTGAATGGCTTGATACGCAGTTAAACCTGCACACGGAAAGGCTGCTGCATCTACGAATGAAATACCCTCAGGAATTGCAGCTACGGTATGTGAGGTGGTTATCCCATATTCTGCATAACCTCCGGGCTTTGTTAAGTTACCGTGATAGACAACTCGATCACCTACAGTCCAGTCAGTTACATCTGCACCCACCTCGTCTACTGTACCTGCCACATCTAGGCCTAGTATGAAGGGGTATTCCCAAGCAGGATGGCCATTCGCGGCAACTTTGTAATCCACCGGATTTAAACCAACAGCATATACACGAACTCGAATCTCTCCTTTATCAGGAATTGGCATAGGCAATTCCGATAAAGTTAACGTATCTGGGGCTCCTGGTTTCTTTAATACAAGTGCATTCATAGGATCACCTTTCCTCTACTCAATTTGTATCGTATCTATTAACCATTTGCTTAATCAATTGACTCAATTCAAATTCATTATATCCATCATAGGAATTAAACTCTCGCGACAACTCTTTATCCCCTAAGAGATTTTTCTTGAATTCTCTTACAAAATGCTCAACCGAAGCATTCTCGATTAATTCCTGCAAGCTCGCTGTAGTTTGTTCGTTCACGATAGGGTATCCAGATTCATTAGCCCCAGCAGCATCACGATAATAATCGGCTACCAAGCGCGCACGCTCTGCACCAACACCTTCAATAACAATGAATGCCTGCACAATATAGGCACCGGTCTGCCTGCGTTGAGCGATTCCACAGAATTTACGACCCTCTATAGCCAGATCGAATGCACCTGGGCAATAAGCTCCCGCGATCTCTCCTACATCCACTGCGACATTCGTTGCGAGTCCTTCTACATTCCCAGCGAGGCGATAAGTCGTCTCCTGGATCAGCCCAGCCAATATCGCAAAATCATCATGAAGCTTTGTTATGCCCGAAGGATTAGGTAGGATAAGCGAAATATTCAATACACCATCGTCTAAAGGCACTGCGGCTCCACCGGAATTCCTAACAGCCACTGCATATCCTCGCTTACCCAAAGCTTCCATTGCCAGATGAGCTCGTTCTAGCTTACGATCTCGCAGACCAAGTATGAACGCGCGTTTATGTCGCCATATATGAAGGAGTGGCTGAGCGCCCTTGCCTATAAGCCGACATTCAAGCTCATCCACTGCAAATGGAAGCAACGCTTCTCCAACGAGGGGAAATGCGCTACTGTCCAGAAGACGCCAATCCTTATGTTGGATGTGATTCAGATTCATAGAATAATCCCTTCGATGCTATATCTGACATTTTTCAAATCAGAAAATTCCGAAAGCTGCTTGTGTGAAGAATATTTTTTCTTTTATGCTCTATCCCCTATGCTCAGTACGATATGATTCTACCCCAAAGCTACCCTCGAAAGCAGAATTTGGCCCTCTGTTAAGAAATTGGACACGTTCTAAGGTCGATTTTCTACTCTACGGCCCAATTTCTGCGTCAAAGTTACGCTCAATAGTCGGTTTTTCTCGTATTTCACCTTTAAGTCAGAAATTTACTCAGATCCACTCATTCTGATTCTCACACATCATTAGCGTTTACCCGAATCGAAGGGCTCTCCAGCCGCTTTAGGTGCTTGTGAGGATTTCGAGAAGAGCACTAGCGCAATGAGCGTGACGACATAGGGAAACACCTTAAGAATGACTGGTGGGAATACGGCTAGTGATGGAATGACCTGTGATACATTGGCAATGGTGCTGGCAAAGCCGAAGAACAGGGTAGCTCCTAATATGCCGAGCGGTTTCCATTGTCCGAATATCAATGCAGCAAGCGCTAAAAACCCTAAGCCTGCTACGGTCCCACTAAATTCACCTGAATACGTGACGATGATAATCGCCCCACCTAGACCTGCGAATGCACCCGATATCATCACTCCGATGTATCGCATTCGTCTGACATTGATACCTGCCGCTTCTGCTGCTTGAGGATTCTCCCCACAGGCTCTCAGACGCAGACCGAATGGCATTCTATAAAGCACGAATGCACTCAAAGCTAATATAAGTAAGACAAGCCACGATGTCCAATATGTCTTCGTAAATAACAAATTACCGAGAATAGGAATGTCTGACAAGAACGGAATATCTGCCGGTAGAACGCCTCTACCAATTCGAATATTCCCACTTCCCGTTATGTTCCTTGCTAGGAATATAGTTAGAGCACCTGCAATCATATTAATCGCTGTTCCACTTATAATTTGATTAGCGCTTAAGTTGATACTGGCGAATGCATGCAGCATCGAGAATAACGCGCCAATCAGCATGGCGACAAGCAGTCCGATCAAGAGGATGATCGGTTTATTCGGCCATTGCTCCTGCATTCTGAAGATAACCAGGGCACCCGAGAATGCACCGACTACCATCAAGCCCTCAAGTCCAATGTTGACGACACCACTTCGTTCACTGAATAGACCACCTAAAGCGGTGATGAGTAGGGGAATCGTGTATACGATAGCATAAGGGAAAATTTGCTGAATGATCGTCCACATCAGATCACTCCACCTCCCTTTCATTGGCTGCATTCGTCTTATTACTGGCTCGACGCTTAAGGAACCAACTCACCAATCGTTCTATAAGGATACTAGTAGCTGCAAAATAAATAATAATCGCAATAATGGAATCTGCTATCTCTGGAGGAATGTCGGTCATTGCATTCATAAATCCTTTGCCCGAATATAAGAGGCCGAAGAAGACAGCCGAAATGAGTACACCCACAGCTGTGTTAACACCTAACAATGCTACGGCAATTCCATCAAAGCCCTGTGATGGTAAAAAGCCAATCTGGATGTTATTAGCATTCCCAGCATATTGAGCGACACCCCCAAGACCTGCAAGTCCCCCCGATATGAGCATCGATACAATAATACTACGATCAACTGCTATTCCCGCATATTCGGAAGCATCACGATTAAACCCTACTGCCTTTAACTCGTAGCCGAGCGTAGTACGATTAATGATGAATGCTACCACAATCACGATAATAATCGAGAGAAAAAAACCAAGATTGATATAAGACCCATCGAACAAATTTGATAAGAAGGGCTCTCTAAGTGTAGCTTCCTTCGGTAAGGGTCTCGACTCTGTCTCAAGAAATGGTCCTTTAAGATAAGCGGGTACTGCATAATAAATCGTCCAATATGCAATCCAATTCATCATTATCGTCGATACCACTTCATGCACATTAAATTTAGCTTTAAGTAGTCCAGGTATAAACCCCCATATTGCACCACCTACAAAGCCGACGAAGATCATCGTTAATAGTAGGAATGGTCTAGGCATGTCCAAATTAAGCCCTACAGCAGTAGCGCAAAAGCCACCAAACAGCATCTGCCCCGCAGCCCCGATATTGAATAAACCGGTTCTAAAAGCGAAAGCAACGGATAGTCCCGTAAAGATCAGTGGTGTCGCTGTAGCTAATGTATCCCCGATTCTCGCAGGATTCTTCAGTCCACCTTCGAATAGATATCGAAATCCCTCGATTGGATTATGTCCTGTAACCAGCATTAATATAGCTCCAGCCATCAATCCAAAGACAACAGCTAGTAAGGAGACGACTCCAACTCTCATGCGCCCTCACCCCTCTTTATGCCTGCCATCATAAGCCCAATCTCATTCTCGTTCGTCTCGAGCGCAACCACTTCACCAACGAGCTCTCCATTGTTAATGACTGCAATTCGATCCGATACATTCAATATCTCATCAAGCTCCAGAGATATTAAGAGCACGGCCTTCCCATTATCTCGATGTTCAATTAAGCGTTTGTGAATATATTCGATTGAGCCTACATCTAGTCCTCGAGTCGGTTGGACAGCGATAAGCAGTGTTGGATTCAATTCGAATTCACGGCCTACAATCGCTTTCTGCTGGTTACCCCCTGATAGAGATCTGGCAATTGCCGTTGCACCTCGACCTGAGCGGACATCAAATTTCTTGATTATTCCCTCTGCATATTGTCTAATGTAGGATTTATTCAATAACCCTCTTCTAGAGAAGGGCTCTCGATAATACACCTCTAAGATCATGTTATCTTCCATGGAATAATCGAGCACAAGCCCACGCTTCTGACGGTCCTCCGGAATATGACCTATTCCACGCTCTATCCGGGAACGAATCGATTTACCTGTAATCTCTTCACCCTTGTATAGGATACTTCCCGAATCCGACTTGCGAAGACCGGTAATTCCCTCTATTAACTCGGATTGTCCATTTCCATCTACGCCAGCGATACCAACGATCTCCCCGGCTCTTACTTCAACAGAGAAATGATTCAATGCGAGACACTTCTTACTATTCTTCATCGACAGCGAATCTACACGAAGAACAACCTCACCAGGTGTACTCTCCTTCTTATCTACCTTAAAGGTTACCTGGCGACCGACCATCATCTCGGCCATCGTTTCTTGACTGGTTGTTGCTACATCCACGGTACCTATCGTTCTGCCACGTCGAATAACCGTACAACGATCTGCAAGCGCCTTTATTTCTTTCAATTTATGTGTGATAAGGATGATTGATTTACCTTCGGAAATCAAGTTCTTAATGATCTTCCCTAATTCGATAATTTCCTGAGGAGTTAATACCGCTGTAGGCTCATCTAGAATGAGAACCTCTGCGTCCCGATAGAGCATCTTGAGAATTTCTACCCTCTGCTGCATGCCTACTGAAATGTCTTCAATCTTAGAAGACGGATCTACATTAAGACCATACTGTAGCGATAGCTGTTCAATTCGTTCACTTGCCGTGCCCACGTCCAACACAAGTCTCTTACGAGGCTCTATTCCTAGAATAATATTCTCAGTAACCGTAAAATTACTTACTAGCTTAAAATGTTGATGCACCATACCAATCCCTAGCTTATTAGCTACATTCGGGTTAGCAATCGTGACCGCTTGCCCATTCACTCGGATCGTCCCACGATCTGCTTGATACATGCCGAATAGCATACCCATAAGGGTTGATTTGCCAGCCCCATTCTCACCGAGCAAGGCATGGATTTCGCCCTTCCTTAACTGTAATGTGATGTCGTCATTGGCTACAACACCGGGAAATTCTTTTCTGATATTGAGCATCTCTACAACATAATCCATCGAAGCTAGCTCCCTTAGCGTAAAGGATATGAAAAAGTAAAAGAGGCGGATCCTCCGCCTCTCTCTGGAACAAGCGAATAATGTACGAAAATCACAAGTATTTATTCGTTGCTCCCAATCAATTAACTATTTAAGTAAAGTTCCTTGTTCAGCTGCTACAACGATATCACCCGATTGAATCTTCTTGAATACTTCATCAACCTGCTTAGTTGTTGCTTCACTTAGGTTCGGGTTCTCAGCTGGAATACCAACACCATTATTCTTAGCGTCGAACATTAATGTTTCCCCGCCTGGGAATTCACCATTCAATTCAGCTTCGATCATATCGAATGCGGATTGATCGATCATCTTCATGGCAGAGGTAAGAATAATTGATGATTTCTTAGCCTCATCGAGACCCTCGGCATATTGATCCACGTCAACACCAACAATCCAAACTTCAGCTCCGCCCGCTGCACGGGTCTTAGCCTCGTTGATTGCTCCTACACCAACACCGCCTGCTGCAGTGAAGATAACCTTAACACCACCATCATACATCTGAGCGGCTAGTTGGCTACCCGCAGCCACATTATCAAAGCTACCTTGATAGATAACATTCTCAGCCTTCAGAGTAATCTTCGTTCCGAAGTTCTCATTAGCGTATGCAATACCTTGCTGGAATCCCCAGTTAAACTTCTGAACCGGTGGGATTTCAAGACCACCAATAAACCCTGCTTGGCCTTCCTTCAGCTCAACTGCAGTCGCTATCCCGGCAAGAAAGCCAGATTCATGCTCTGCATAGAAAATCGAAACTGTATTATCCTTCACAACCGGAGCATAGTCACCATTATGCGGATACCCATCAATAAGTACAAACTTAGCATCCGGATACTTGTCCTGCGCTTCGAATATAGCTGTCTCGAACTTAAAGCCTGGTGTTACGATGAATTTATAGCCAGCATCGAATAAATTTCCGATCTCCTTCATGTAATCAGCCGGTGTTGTTCCTGCAGGCTTCAAATATTTTTCAGTAATTCCTAATTCACTCTTAGCTCGCAATACACCTTCCCAAGTACCTTGATTGAATGATTTGTCATCAATCGTACCTGCATCCGTAACCATTCCAACCTTTAAATCTACTGCTCCAGCCTTCTCACCCTCATTGTTACCCTCGTTCTTAGCATTGTTGTTACCACAACCGATAAGCAACGAGAATACCATGGCGATGATAGCCATCATCATAATTCCCTTTTTCATGTACAAATGCCCCCTAAATTCTCCAATTTGTGTCCCTATACGCTTGGACAACACGCTCACTTCATCTTCTACTATAAGCTCCAGAAAAAACATAATCAAGAGATTATTATCATAGTGTAAACACTCTATTCGCCTAGATCCATACATTCCTCGTTATTGTTCCCGTATCCGGAATTTCTATGATATTACCATGGGGTCTAGGACCTCAGACCGATTAGCTTCCATCCACAGCATGATGACACAATAACCTTACCGATAGTACACTAAGCTCAACGCATTTATATAAACCTTAAAAGGAGAACACACAATGAATATTAGAACGATTATGGGACCACTTATTATACTGCTAGGCGTCTTCTTATTGCTTAATCGAGGCGAGACATTCGGAGCAGGCGAGCTGATCGGCTACTTCTGGCCAAGTATATTCGTCATCCCATTGGGTCTATTATTCCACTGGCTCTATTTCACAATGACAGATCGCCGAGGATCGGGTCTTCTGATACCAGGCGGCATCTTGATAACAGTAGGAATCGTCTGTCAGGTCTCCATGTTATTCGGCAATTGGGAAGTAACTTGGCCTGGATTTATATTAGCTCCAGCTATCGGTCTATTCGAATTCTATTGGTTCGGTACACGGAACAAATGGCTGCTTATTCCGATTAATATTCTAACCGTGCTATCGATACTATTCTTCATCGTCTTCACTCTTGGATCTCTCTTCAATACCATGATCCTTGGTCAGCCTATACTAGCTATACTCTTAATCTTAGGCGGGGTATGGATAATCTTCGGTAGAAAACAGCATCATTAATCATGATACTGCCCGCATCTCTTCTCCTGATGAATTGTGGGACGAATTATTCGATCTTTCTATATTGGTTATCTATATATTTGGCTATGACCGCTTGAACCTTATCTTTATTAATAGGCTTACTTATATAGTCATCCATCCCAGCAGCCAAACAGGTTTCACGATCCTCAACGAAGGCATTGGCTGTAACCGCTACGATAATAGGGACTTTCCTATGTGCTGATGTTTCCATTAATCGTCTTGTTGTTTCGAGGCCGTCCATCTCTGGCATCTGTAAATCCATGAATAGCATATCATAAGAGCCTTGCGAAACGGCTTCTAGGGCTTCCCATCCGTTGTTTACAATGTCTACGTTATGACCAAATTGGGTCAGCATCCTCTTCAGCACCAGTTGACTTATTTCATTATCCTCAGCAATTAGAAAATGAAGGGAATGCGGTAAAGAAGCACTTACTTCTTCCTCCACAGAATGGCCAGAGATCTCCAAGCTGACCTTCTTAACCTCCATCGTGAATACGAAGGTTGTCCCCTTCTCTCCCGTATCAAGATGATAAATTTGTCCACCCATCAGATCAACTAGCTTCTTACTAATCGCTAGTCCAAGCCCAGTACCCCCATATTTGCGCGTCATAAAATGATCAAGCTGCCTGAAAGGCTCGAACAGCTGTTCAGTTTTATCCGAGGGTATACCAATTCCTGTATCCCTCACTCTGATTTCTAATTTAACCTTCTCTTCATCCTCTGATAGAAGACGTGCCTCCACCCGAATACTACCATCGGTAGTAAACTTCAGTCCATTACCTACTAGGTTAAGCAAAATTTGCCTCAACACGCCATAGTCACCGATGACCTCATTAGGTACATTCGGACCCATCATATATACCAAATCTAGATCCTTCTCTTTCGCTTGACTGGAAAGAACATCGAAGGCTTCCTTAATACAGGTGAGAATTTCAAATGGCTCTTGTATTAATTCTGTCTTCCCCGCTTCTATCTTGGAAAAGTCAAGAATATCACTGATGATCGATAATAGTGCATTACCACTTTTCCTAATGATTTCGGCATATTCCTTCTGAGTCGCATCCAAATCTGTATCCAACAGTAGATCTACCATACCGAGCACACCATTAAGCGGTGTTCTAATTTCATGGCTCATCATAGCAAGGAATTCGCTCTTAGCTCTATTCGTTATCCTGGCTTCATGCATCATTTGTTGAATTTCCTTCTGCCCACTAATGTCCTGTATGGTCCCGAATAAACGCTGCTTATCTTCAGAGATAGACCCTCGCGCCTGCAAATACTTTATTGAACCATCTGCTTTAAGATGCCGAAATTCGATGCTCAAATCGTTACCTGCCATACAGCGCTCAACTGCCGATTCGAACAGCCTACGGTCCTCCGGATGCACGAGCATTAGCAATTGCTCAGAAGTTCCGTTGAAGTCAGATGGCTTCATACTATAAATTCGGAAGAACTCATTAGAGCAATAAACCACATTCGAGGACATATCTTGCTCCCAGCTTCCGATAGAAGCAATACGCTGAGCTTCGGCTAGATTCTGCTCACCCTTCTTCCGTTGTGTAATATCCCTCGTGATTCCCACCGTTCCTTCGGGCTCAAGAACTCTTCTAAATGTACTCTCTACCCAAACATAGTGACCTTTCTTATGAAGCACTCGATAGGATACGACATCATCCTCCGAGATGATCTGGCTTCTTAAAGCTTTTATATCCTCTTCGTGATAAAGATGGGAAATGGCTTTCCCAATAATCTCCTCCTGTTCATATCCAAGTACATCGAGCATCGAGGGTGTACAGTACCTGCAAATTCCATCAGGCGTGCTGAATGAGATGATATCGCGGGCATTTGTTGCTATCAGCTTGTATATTTTATCTATCTCATAATCGATGTTCATTCAAGAAAACCTCCTTCTCGCTCTATGAAGAATATACCCGTGCTCACAAAACTATTGTAATCGCCTGCCTCAGTTGGCAGAAACGATGGAAGTAAGGTAAAATTAACATATTATATAGAAGGGTTGTGCATCATGACAACTAAAGTTAAAGTGCTTATTGTTGACGACGAGCCATTGATTCGCAACGCCCTTGAGATTGCCATTAATTCAGAAGCTGATATGGAAGTAGTAGCCACAGCGAAAGACGGTCTTGAGGGCACCAAAAAAGCTAAGCAACATCGACCAGATCTCATTCTGATGGATGTCCAGATGCCAGTTATGAATGGTATTGACACCATCAAGAATATCCGTTCGCGAGATTTGAAGGTCATTATACTTATATTAACCACATTTAACGAAGATGAATATGTTATTGAAGGGCTAGCTAATGGAGCCAATGGATATTTGTTGAAAAGGGCTCATTATGGACAGATCATACAGAGTATACGCGAAGCAGCGAAGGGACAATATTTTCTCCCTATCGAGGTTGCGGCTAAGCTGGTCAATTATCTTCAAGGTAAATAGGAACCGTAACATAGAATACACTTCCTTGCCCTATCTCACTTTCCACTCCAACCGTTCCTTGATGATGTTCTATAATTTCCTTTACAATTGCTAGTCCGAGACCACTTCCGTTTTCATTCCCATCCTGCTTCTTGTAAAAGCGCTGGAATACGTTGGGTAACTCATCCTCTGTGATACCTATCCCTTGATCAATTACCTCCATTCGCACATGCGGAATACTACCCTTAAGCTCTTCAAGGAGTAAAAAACAGTTTATTGTAATCGTCCCACTGGATCGACTGCTGAATTTAACTGCATTATCTATAAAGTTCTGCATGACGCGATTCATGCGGAATGGATCAATGCGGAAGAAGGCTTCTCGACCAGCATGAGCTGTGTCCACTTTTCCAAGTCGGAGGGCGCGGCCTTCACGATCAAGATCATACTCGAATTTGCGGTATATGTCGTTTATAAACGATTTCACCTCCATCCCCTTCCAATCGAATGTGATTTCTCTGGATTCTAGCTTCGTTAGCTCGAATAAATCCTCAATTAACCCCTTCATATCGTCTGATTTCCCATACAATTGTTGAATGACTTCTTGATTCCCTGCTTGAACTAGACCATCCTTCATCAGCTGCAAATAGGTTTGAATCCCTACTATTGGAGACCCTAAATCATGAGCAATATTAGCTAACATCCTAGTCCTAAAATTCTGCATACGCCCTAATTCTTCATTCTTCTCATTAAGCTCCCTCGTACGATTGCTGACCTTCTCCTCTAATGTTCGATTCATAATAACAAGCTCACTAGCTAATGTTCGATTCTTATTGAATAGCAAGGAGTAACGATAAGAGATGATGATCGCCTGGAACATGGCGAAGTTGATGAGACTATACGCCAGCATAAGCGGTAATTTAGTAAGCTGGGTAACAACTAAGACATCATTTATCATGGCAAGGATGATTACGAATAATGCTATTAGATTCAGTCGCGCTCCTTCCCTTTCCCGTATAGCAGCAACAATTCCCACATACCCTACAAAGTAAAGGAGGATTACCGCCATTAAAGATACTTGGATCAGCACGGTCTCCGTAAATATGCGTGCGGGAGTAAGTAAGATGTATCCTATAAAGCTAATTGTAAACCCATAAGAAAGCCTCAGCATGGAAGTGTGCACTTCTCCGGGATACATCATCTTCATGAGTAGGATCAGAATCATAAATCCAACAAGCTCAGCTATATATTCGATCTTAACAAGGATCTCCCAGTTCTCAATAGGAATGATTACTCCGACAAGAAATTCGCTAACGAACAGAACGCGAATCATTGCCACAATTCCACCTATTCCAATCAGAAGTATGGAGAGTTCCTTCCTACGAATACTGTATACAACAAGATGATACAAGCCAAGGAAGAGAAAACCACCCATCAATATGACATCCTTAAGAACACCCTTAAAGATGGAGGGTATTAACACATTCGTATTCCCATATAAGACATCTTCGAGAATACCGCCTTCACGAAACGAATAATTCGATACCTGTATGACAATGTCTACCGTTTCCTGGTTGGGTTCAAAGGTAACTAACTTGGCTTGGAATTCTGGTGTTTCCTCTGCTAAGCTCGTACCGACAGTACCCAACTGCAGTATTAATTCTCCATCAATCCATAATGTGTAAGCACTACCTATACTCTCAAGATAAAGTCCCTTTGGACTCCCTACATCCTCTGGATGTACGATCAATTTCTTATGATAGGTTGCATAACCATGACTGGTTAGAATCCTACCTTCCAATTCTTGCCCTCCCCATGAAGATGGAACCTGAATACGGCTTGGCTTTACGCTCGTATTCTTAATATCCTCTGGATTAAACCGCTCCATCCAATAGAATTCCCATTCGCCTTGTATCGGTGATCCCTGCTCATCTTGCGAGAATATACTCAAATAAAATAATAATAGCCCGAATAAGATAACCAAGGTCATCGCTACAATCCATTTCAACTTCATCACAACTGATGCTCCTTCATGGCTCTCTCGAGCACATATAGCTTTATGACTCGAGCTTGCAATTTCCAGTATGATTCCAAACTTATATGTATGATGTTAAATGATTTCGCTATAAGCTTCCAGAAAAATATTAAAAGCATTCATTCCAGCTATATAAGTCGAATGCCTCGTGTTATATAATTATAGTGACAAATATCACTTTAACCGAAATGTTCTTATGCTAGAATGAGTTTAATATCAACGTTGTGAATAATTTCACAGAAAAATTACATCTTTGTTGGAGGGGATTGGAATGAAGCATATTGTTGTTCTCGGTGGCGGCTATGGCGGTGTATTAACAGCCAAGAAGCTTGCCAAACGGTTAAAAAAGCATCGCGACGTACGCATTACTCTCATTGATAGAAAACCATTCCACACATTGCTCACTGAGCTTCATGAAGTTGTCGGTAATCGCTGTGAGGAAGATTCCATAAAAGTGGAGTTTAGCAAGATTTTTGCCGGCTTTAAGAATGTAACAGTAGTTATGGATGAGATCACCGATATTGATTTTAATCAAACTACACTACGGTCTGAGAAGAACACCTACTCATACGACTATCTCGTCCTCGGAACAGGCAGTAAGCCGACATTCTGGGGTACACCAGGCGCCGAGGAGAACACCTTCACGCTTTGGTCCTATGAGGATGCTATAAAGCTTAGAGAGCACATCCCGAGCATGTTCAGAGCTGCAGTGATGGAGAGAAATCCTGAACGTCGTCAAGAGATGCTGACCTTCGTTGTTATTGGTGCCGGCTTCACAGGTATAGAGGTTATTGGTGAGCTCGCAGAATATACCCAAGAGTTATGCAAGGAATTCTATGTAGATCCATCTGAAGTACATCTACATGTTATAGATATTCTACCGAAGATTCTACCTACTCTACCAGACCCGCTCATTGAGAAATCTGCTAAGAGACTGAGAAAGCTTGGGGTTAGCATCGATCTTCAGTCTAAAATCACAGCAGTTGATAAAAACTGTGTGTGTATTGGAGATAAGAAATTACCTTCGAGAACGATTATCTGGAATGCCGGTGTTGAGGGCTCTGAGCTGGTTGGTAACTTAGACCTTGAACAGAAGGGTAGAAAACGAATTCAGACTAACGAGAATCTGCAAACGCTGGAGCATGACAATGTATATGTAGTTGGTGATAATATTTTCTTCATTCCTGAGGGTGAAACTGCCCCCGTTCCACAGATGGTGGAGAACGCTGAGCATGCTGCTCCCCTAATTGCTTATAACATTGCGGCTGATATTAAGAAGCAAGAGAAGAAAGCTTATAAACCAACATTCCACGGTACTATGGTATGTATTGGTAGTCGATATGGAGTTGCCTATGTAGGTACACCGAAGAAGATGTATCAGTTAAGTGGATTCTTCGCCATGCTGGTCAAACATATGATTAATATGCTCTACTTTTTCCAAATTTGTGGGTTCAATAAGGTTTATTCTTACGCACTTCATGAATTCTTCCATGTTAAGAACAACCGTAGCTTCATTGGTGGTCACCTTGCAAAACGTTCGCCTAACTTCTGGCTCGTCCCGCTACGTGTCTTCGTTGGACTAATGTGGTTTATAGAGGGCTTCAAGAAGGCCATGCAGATTTGGAAGGATCCTTCAGAGGTTTTCCTTATTCCAGCAAAAACTGTTGATGGCGTAGCCGCTGTTACCGCTGAGGTAGATGCTGATGGTGTAGCTGTAGTGAGCGAATATGCTGGTGAGGCCGCACTATGGGTTCCTGAATTTGTCCAAGATATGGTCACCTGGTCGATGGAATTAATATTCTTCAAATCTAATGGTGATTACAATGCTTTAGCTTACATTTTCCAAGGTGGTATGGTTCTTGCAGAGCTTGTTATAGGTTGCCTATTAATGGCTGGATTATTCACTGCATTAGCATCGATTGTTTCGATTGGTATGGGAGCTATGGTGTGGGTGTCCAGTATGGCACCATTTGATATGCTCTGGTACATGATTGCAAGTGTGGCACTTATCGGAGGCTCCGGAAGTACAATAGGTTTAGATTATTATGTCCTTCCTTGGTTGAAGAAGTACTACAAGCGCATTCCAATCGTTAGAAGATGGTATATCTATTCGGATTAATCGTGAAAGGGGGCTACATCCATGAACAAGATTCTTATTCAGGACGCCATCCGTATGCTCCAACAGGAAGTCTCACATGATACACTGATTCGTCTTAATAATATAGATGAGTACTCATTAGAAGAGATCGCGAATATGCTACATGCCTATAAGCTTACTCGTACACGTAAGACGGCTATTCTCGGATGTTATATTCTTATTTCATCAGCGATCCGCAAGCACCAGGAGCTGAGTAGTACGAATAATAGTGAGTTAACTAAGAATATCCTTGACGGTGATTACTTGTTTGGTTTATATTTTCAACTATTAGTACAACATAAGGAATTCCGCTTACTTCGATATTTGGTCCCTGCGCATAAGCGTATGCAGATTAGTCTCATCGAGGGTAAAAGCTTGGAGCTTATGTATGCTGAGATAGCTGAACAAATCAAACAGTATCTAGAGCAGGAGTGTTCGATCGGTGGAGATAAGGAAGAAGTTGCATGAGGCATTAAACATAGAACTCGAAACGATTGATGAAGCATTAAGTCAAGTTGTTCTTACGGATCCTGACGTTCAACCGTCTTCCGTAATATCCGAAAGTATACTTGGCTTAATTCGTTCTGGAGGCAAGCGCCTGCGGCCCATGATGGTCATCGTAGGCGCAAGGTTTGGCGAGGATGCCTTGTTGTATTCACACTCCGAGTTAACGCCTAAGCCAATTCCTATGCCAGCAGATCATACTATACGCATCGCAGCCATATTGGAGTATCTCCATATGGCTTCTTTAATTCATGATGACATTATAGATCGCTCCGATCTACGTAGGAATGAACCGACGCTTCACAAGTTAACGGATACTTACACGGCAACACATATTGCGAACTACATGATGGCGCGTGCCATAGAATGGGCAACACTGAGTAATCATGATGATGTAATCCGAATCGTTGGAGCAACCTCTGTATTAACTCAGCTCTGTATTGGAGAATACCAGCAATTGTACAACCAATTTAACTTTGACATAACCTTGGATAACTATCTGGAGAAGACGAGGAATAAGACCGCATTACTGATGGCGAATTGCTTGAAGTCAGGCGCAGAAATTGCTGGAGCTGCACCACATACATGCCAGCTTCTGTTTGAATTTGGTGAATGTATCGGCATGGCCTTCCAAATCCGCGATGACCTCCTGGATTATACGCATACCTCTGGAGATATCGGTAAGCCTGCGGGCTCTGACCTGAGGAATGGTAACGTCACCCTACCCGTTCTGTTCGCCCTTGAGGACCCATTATTGTCCCCCCACATTCGATCCCTGCATGTAGATTCCACGGCTGAAGAAGTGCAGGTGGTTGTTGACTTCATCACGGCCAGTGATGCTCTGGTTCGCTCCGCCGAGCTTAGCACCGACTACCTGCAGCAAGCCACAGTGATCATAGAGAAGCTACGGGAGTATCCTGCTCATACTGACCTGCAGGTTATCCTCGATTATTTTAGCTAGGTTTACAAGCACATCACAGTACCATTCCCCTATTTTATGACAGTGGTTATAGTTTAGTGCTGCGGGAGCTGTATGCAAGTGGTAGAAGTCTAGAGGTTTGAGAGTAACCTTCTCCCTGCTTTAACGCTAGACATTGCGTTTTAGTGTGGTTTGGAAATAGGAACTCTTGTTGAACAGTACCATTTGGAAATATTAGCACTGTGTTTAGCGCAACATCTCCTTCTGGTCTGCTCTCTAGCGTTAATCCTTGCGTTATCGGAGCAGGAATCGTGCTGTAGAGTCGAAAATCGACCTTAGAGCGTGACCTTGGAGCAGGAATCATGCTGTAGAGTAGAAAATCGACCTTAGAGCGTGACTTTTGACTTTGGTGCAGGAATCGTGCTGTAGAGTAGAAAACGAGAGTGTCGATTAAGTGGAGGATCAGAAAAATTATGCAGTTAGATGTATGATCGGTGCTCGGTATGGTCATTTT
>DFZX01000058.1 GCA_002383695.1 Caryophanales bacterium UBA4045 | reverse complement strand
TTTCTCTAGGAATACCTAAAGATAAAGCCTTTGAATGGGGGAATACCCGTAAAGGGTATTGGCGTACGGCTTGTAGTCCGATTCTGCATAGATCACTAGACAACCAATACTGGAAATCTAATGGATTAAAAAGCTTAACGGACAGATACACCCACTTACGGAATATTTCGTAAACCGCCGTATACCGAACGGTACGTACGGTGGTGTGAGAGGTCGGGAGTTAATCACTCCCTCCTACTCGATTGTGTAATAAGTGATATTGTGGAGGATCCTCTTGACCGCACCATACAAACAGCCTCTTCCTAGGAAGAGCTGGTGTATTGCTTAGAAAACGTTTGGTATCCCGATAATAACTCTTGCCATTTGTAGGTTGAGAACTCATTAGGGGAAACTACATTGCACTATAAATATAAATTTGATGATTAGATGGTCTTCAATAGTTCTACCCCACTTTCTTTATTTAAATGAAATCATTATGTGCTATTTAATTTGTCGAGACAAGCAGGATAACTGGAAAGTTTGTAGAAACAATTAAAAATGACAGGCGCATATAATCAGTCTTTTACAGATTAAGAATCATAGGTTTTCCTGGGGGTGTATTATTTTCTTTTTTTTCTTTACTGACGAAGTCTATACAAACCCCATTGTTAAAAAAGCTTGCCAGCTAGTCTTTGCTGATAAGCTTCTAAATGATGGATATTGTGATATTGGGCAGTACATTTACGGTCGAATAAAAAAAGAAGAAATGTATAAAGGACTTAAGAGTGTTAAATCACCGTTTACTGAATTATATACAAAATCGTATCCTAAGAAAGACACAATAGAAAATGCTTGGTTGAACTATTTTGAGCAGAATCTTAAGAAGATATCACCTGATGATTTGCAACTTCTTGAAGCACAAGCATTGATGAATTGGATTTTCAGAGCTTCTAATAATTCAAATGATAGAATTAAGGCTACAGAAGAGCTAATGGAGATATTAGAGAAAGCATATAAAATTAAAGATGATTTAAGGTTCTCCCAGGGGATTATATACGTAGAATCAAGAATTGAACTTCACATTATATCTTCGATAGATGGTTTTTATAGAGCAATAAGAAATATAGAATATCCGGGGAAAAACTTGTTTTTTCGAGGGCATTCCTATGTGAATTATGTTCTTATGCCTTCTATTTTGCGGAACAAGCAGTGGAAAGAGCATGAACGTGATATGTACAATGAATTACTGATTGAATGTCCTCAGGATTTTGAAAAGATAAAATCTCATCTGAATTATCTTGTTCACATGCAACATTATGGTTTGCCAACGCGATTGTTGGACATAACTAGAAATCCTTTAGTAGCACTATATTTTGCTTGTGAGCAGGATGTCAGCTCTTATGGAGAAATTATTATTTTTGGAATTGAAAGACAAAACATTAAATATCCAAACAGTGATACCGTGTCTATTTTAGCAAGTTTGCCACTTTTTAATTATGAAGATCAACAGAGTTTTTTTCGCTATGCTTCTGATCCTACAATGGAAAAGAATGATTTTAATGAAAAAATAGACCGGCTACTACATCAGGTGAAAATTGAAAAACCTGCATTTAGAGACGAAGTGAATAGAGAAGATTTGTTGAATTGTTTTATTGTTCTGCCTTCAAAGTCCAATAATCGCATTATTAAACAAGATGGTGCATTCATAATATGCGGCTTGTCGGAAGAAAACTCTTCAACTATTAACAGATGGAGAAACAAAGGGAAATCTAACAAAACTAAAGTGTATATTATAACAAATAAGAAGAAAATTTCTGAGCAATTACAGGCTTTTTCTATTAATAAAGCAACCTTATTTCCTGAAATAGATGATGTGGCAGATTACATAAAAAGTAAATATTGAGTGGGATTTATAAAGGCTATTAGTAGAGCGATCTGTTTATTATCTTAGAAATAGATTGCTCATGGCTTGATAGATGATAATGGCTTTTACACATATCAATTGGTTTAAGTTTAGTGGCTAAGTTTAAATGTTTGCTTTCTATTAATTAGTCTGGGTTCGTATGGGAAGTATCCGATATATCTTTCTAACATCTCCTCCAACATCGGTATAATAACTAAACATCAAACGCATCACAAAAAATTAGAGTCATGGACTGAAGTCCCTTATCAGATTATTCGATGGATCCGACACGCAGAGCAACCGCCCTAATTACTATTTCAAGATTCAGGTTCTAGTGGTGTAACAACCGGGTTATTATCACAGTAGTTACCTAGATTGATTGTGCACGAGCTGAATAAGCAGTTCAAACACTAGGGTTTCACTAGGCTTCGATCCAGGGCGAACTTTTTGGGTTCTGCAAGAAAGGTATTTTGAAGTGAGTGAACCTAAAAATCTAAACACCATTAAAGATTTGCTAACGGATTTGCTAACGGAACCCCAAAAACACGTAGGAACTTAATATAGAAAAATCGCATAAAATCAATGGTTTTCGTACATGGTGGAACTCAAAAAAACGCAAAATTTAGCTCAGTTGGTTAGAGCGGTCGGCTCATAACCGATTGGTCGGGGGTTCGAGTCCCTCAAGGCCCACCAGTATTAAACCTTTATTGTATAAGGGTTTTTTTGTTGTTTAGAGAGATTACTAGAGTCATATACATCCAGCGAAGTCCAATCATTTCTCCTCGATCTTTGATATAAATACCGGTGGAGAAAATAATCATCTATTGAGCTCTTGTAGCTCCTTATTCTTCTCGGCAACTAACAATAAATCTGCGATGAAAGACTTCATAAGATTAGGCCTTCGACGCACAGCCAACGGATGGTATGAGAAGGCAACGGGTATCCCTTGATATATATGCCATTCGCCCCTTAAGCTTTTCACGTCTGTCTCAATATCTGGGAATAGTGATTGAGCAACGGCGTTACCTAAACCAAGCAGTAAATATGGTTTCTTCTCCAGTAGCTGAAACTGTAAATGTGATAAGCATGCTTCCCTGGCAAGTTGCTTGTTATATGTCCGTATTGGACGACATTTTAGTAGGTAGCTTACATATATAGAATCGATATCTAATCCAACTTCCTTTATTCCAAGCTGTAATGTTTCACGAGTGCCACATACAAATGCATTTCCTTCCTTATCCTCACGTAATCCTGGGTTATCCATAAGGAAAAATATTCGTGCATTAGGATTCCCTTCTCCCCATATGACACGCTGTCTCTGCTTAGATAGCTCACAGCTTTGGCACTGACTCGCATAGGAAGGAGGAGGTTCCTCTTGTAAGGCTTTTGGCTTAAAGTTTGTCATTGTGGCATGTTTCCCATTTATCACGCTATTTATTCTTGGGGCTAACTAAGACGAGTAAGACATTATTGATGAGTATTGAGTTGTTTCAATTTGTGATAATCCGTTTAAATATAAATATGTGATATAGATTCATTATTTAGAATAGAATAGTTTGAATAGAGCGCATAGGGAGTGAGCTATATCGGGTTATTAATAAGTATCGTAATGGCAATCATCATTGGATTTATTGCTGATTTCTTTGTGAGGAATAGCATGCCTGGGGGAATTATTGGTTCCATGATTGCTGGTTTTGTAGGTGCTTGGATAGGTAACTTATTGTTAGGTAGCTTTGGGCCTATTATTGGTGGGTTTGCAGTAGTGCCTGCAATTATCGGGGCGATCCTGTTCATTTTTGTCATTGGTCTCATCACTCGAGGCAGAAGATAATAAAAATCAAGGGTAATTATACATCTGCTAAAAAGCCAGTTCCTACGCATTGTAGAAGCTGGCTTTTCCATGTGGTTCAAAAGAACATGTATGGTGTAATACACCTTAAGGCAATACACAGTAGAAGGAGAGAATAACATGAAAATATCAGAAAATGGCGAGTTTAATATGACTAAACAAGAGGTAGTTGAGTTTAGCTCATGGTTAGACAAGAATCCAAGACAAAGATATAAACGTTTTAACTTGGTTGTTCAAGCATACATTGCGAATAATAATCGATATTCCGTGAGTGAAAGAGAGCTTGTAGAAGCGTAATAACAATGCTAATCCTGTTGAAGCTTCTGCGGTAAATGCTATTGATTTATTTGTAATGTCCCCCTATCTTAGCAGCCCTGTCCTTGGCAAGACCGGCTGGTGTCATAGAGGTGGCACGCATGATCGCTGCAGGTCCGTATCGATTCTTGATTGCGTCCATCGCGCGGTCTAGGCGTATCTCCGCTTCACGGTCTCGGAATAAATCTATCTGATATTCCCCGTCGGGAACTAGCCCAGTTAGGGTAATACCAACACTTCGAACCGGTAGACCGTCCCAATGCTGATGGAACAGCTGTTTAGCAGCCGTTGATATATCTGGTCCGTGATTCGTGACGAGGGGAAGCTTCATCTGGCGGTGAAAGCCAGTAGGGTGATCAAAGTCGGCCCCGCGACAGCCACAAGAGACCACGTCACCTATATATCCTTTGGCGCGAGCTCTTCTCCCCACTTCCTCACTCAATTCTAATAGTAATGTCTCAATTTCATCCGCGCGTGTATAATCTCTTGGTGTCGTCATGTTATGTCCGATGGCCTTCTGCGTGTTATGGGTCGTAGGCGTAACCGGGCTATAATCGATCCCGTTCGCTGTTTGCCAGAGTATTTCTGCATGAATATCTGCTTGCTTTCCCATACGTGCTTTCATCATCTGCTTGAAGCTTCCAAGCTCCAGCTTTGCGAGATCCCCGATATAATGGATTCCCATGCGCTGCATATGACGTGTCATTCTGCCCCCAATTCCGAACATACTGGGGATAGGTAGCTGCCACAGCTTCTCCTTCATGTTTTCCTCATTTAATAAGAAAATCCCGTCCTTATTTTTTTTTGCGAAATTGTCACATGCAAGCTTAGCCAATATTTTGTTCGGACCCATGCCAACCCGAGAATATATCTTCGTCTCTGCCATAATGGCTTGTTGAATATCTGATGCTATCCGATGTGGTGCTCCGAACAGATACTGGCTCTCGGTTACGTCTAAGAATTGTTCGTCTATCGAGAAGGGCTCAACTAGGTCCGTATAACGTTCGAAGATGGTTGTAATCTGAATGGAAACATCGAGATACAATTGCATCCTCGGTTGAACGACAATAAGCTCAGGACACTTGGATAGCGCCTGCTTAATCCATTCCGTGGTCTGTACACCGAATTTCTTAGCGATTGGGCATGCGGCCAGAACAATACCGGACCTCTTGGCTGGATCGCCGGCTACAATGAGCGGCTTATCTTTATATTCAGGATGATCAGCTTTCTCCACACTACAATAGAAGCTCTGCATATCGACTAAGAAGATAACGGGCTGATTTGATTTCATGGAGTACCTCCCTAAAGCTTTGGATGGCTGCACCAGCAACCGAGCAAACTATCTCGTAAACATATACTTAGAAAGTTCTCCTATTATAATACGAATATACGTTCGTGTATATGCCAATATCTGACTTGCATGTTCGTATCTCGTTCGCATATAATAAATCCAAACAAATGTTCTGCTAATGGCGATATTTGATATTGGAGGGCTAATGGTGAAAGCGAACAAATTGACACGAGGATCCAATCTGCGATGGGAGTCCACGAGGATGATGCTTCCTGAGCACAGGGAGGACATTATTAAACATCGGAAGGAGCTTCATATCCAGTCTAGGCCTATATTAGACGATCAAGAGCTGCAGGAGATATCATCTGCTGTGTACTCATCCTTCATTCAGAGAACGCCGATATCTTTAATTCTCTACAGTGAGTATGAAAGCCGCACGGTCACGGGGATTGTACTTCGTGTAGACTCAACTGAGCATCAAATCAGGATTGAGGGCGAGTGGGTAAAGCAGGAGGATATTATCGGATATATGCCAGAGGTGTGAGTGAGTATGTAAAACATAATAAAAAAACCTGCACGCGGATAGGATAATCGTCATCCTAACATGACCGCAGCGCAGGTTTTATGATCCTTGAGGTACCATTTAATGTGGATTACGAGGCTGTCGAATTAAAATTGACTGTCTGATTACCTGTTCTAAATCCCATTACCAAACCTTCCAAGCTCTTCGACGTCCGAATAGGTCAATTGCACCCAGAACAACATGTGCTAATCCAAAGCCTAGAACACCGGTAGCTGTTTTCTTATACCTGCTTCTTAATAGAGTGGCGGCGGACGCAGTGACGACGGCACCTAGAATAGTTGGTATCATACCTTCGCGTTTTGTAACTTGACGCATCATAGTAAATCCTCCTTGGATGGTTTCATAAATCAATAAAGCTCAGAGTTGTCAGATGTAATTCTGAGAGCCTTCTATTAGCATGGACTAAACCCCTCCAAATATGTGATTTTAGAATAATCCAATTCAAACCAAACCAAAACGGACAGCGAAACAAGCAACGCTTATGGAATTGCCTGTATTGTAAAGCAAGGAGAATATTCAGAGCTAGTTGTATATGTATACAACGTTCAGAATAATCAAGGAGATGAAGCCTATCAGGTTTGGCTGTTGGATGACACGGAGCGGACGAATGCAGGTACATTTAAGGTTGGGGATAATGGGGTTGGCGTGCTCACCTATCGTATGAACCAAGAAGCCAACTTCGATACGATTGGGATAACACTCGAGCCTGACTCCAAGGGGGATGCACCAAGGGGACAGAAGATATTTGGTAATGCTGACAAGATTATATGGTATTGATTTTACCAGTAATCATGATTGACCTAATTCATATTTGAGTTATAACAAACAAGGACCGAAAATCCTCTTCATTGAGGAGCTTCGGTCCTTGTTATGTTGTAATTAAAGGGCAAGCATCAGGCATTTACTCGGCAATGATGTCACTATCCACATCCGCGCCTTGAGGGGCTTTACCTTCCTCATAGATAGCGAATGGATCGGCATTCGGATCAGCACTCACTGTCGGGCTTGATACAGGTTGATCGGGATCAGCCATAAGAACAGGTTCATACTGTGAAGCTACATAAGTGGTAGCCCTTCCTTCAGTAATAACCTGAGGATACATACGATCGGGGTCAGGATCTAATGTTGTATAGACTACAGAAGCGGTTCCGTCGGCATTAAATTCAACACGACTGATGGTAATACCATAACCAGGATGTGGCATGTCACTCCAAATGACAGTTACTTTATTCACATCATCATTTACCTTCTCAACAAGAATTTGTACATCCTTGTCAACAACAGGCTCAAGTGGTGGTACTGACTCTGCTTGCTTTAGAAATTCTAAGCCATTGTAAACCATGACTGCGGCTTCTCCACGAGTGATGGCTACATTAGGTCTGAAGTTCCCGTCTGCATCCAATTCAATGACTTTACTAATGAGTAAGTTCTGAATCGCACCCATATATGCGTCAGTAACCAAATCTTCATCGTTGATAAGCATATAAATTTTAATGAAAGCAAACTCGCCCTTAGTCATCATACCCTTGTACAAGTAATGAGCGAATACTTCTCTAGTCATAATGTCGTTAGGCTGAATATCCGCCGGAGGCTCAAGATGAAACTGGGCCATAAGGAATGCATTCGCATACCAAGCTTGATCAGATACATGGGTGTAATAATCACTAGCAACTGGCATCTTTATGAAACGCATGTGGTCAATATTGAGGTCCAATGCTTTTACAATCAATTGAAAGCCTTCTGCATTCGTCATCTGTGCCTCGGCATGAAACTTGGAATTAAATCCATTAACGACTCCTTGATCCTTAAGTGCCTGAATCTTAGCCTGGTCGGGGTTATTATCGATATCATTAAAAGCCAGAACTGAGCTACTTAAAATTACACAGAGCATGATAAGCAGTGAAACGGATGTTCGGAATTTTTTTCTCATTATTAAGCCACCTCTATCATAGTAGTATGTTGTATTTCTCCGGATTACTCACTTAGACGACGACTCTGAGCTGAATGTTGCAACAAAGCAATGACTATTGTGTACGTTCTTAGGGTTATCTATTATAATAATGAGATTAGCACATATCACAGGATAGGAGAATTTACCTTGAAGCAATATCACGAGCTTTGTCAGCATATTCTAGAGCATGGAACATACAAGGGCGACCGAACGGGAACGAGCACCATTAGTGAGTTTGGCTACCAGATGCGGTTTGATTTACAGCAAGGCTTTCCTATGATTACGACAAAAAAACTGCATATTAAATCTATCGTCTATGAATTATTATGGTTTCTTAAGGGTGACACTAACGTTCGTTATTTGCAGGATAATGGTGTGCGGATATGGAATGAATGGGCGGACGAGGAAGGTGACTTAGGCCCGGTGTACGGTCATCAATGGCGGTCTT
Source organism: Caryophanales bacterium UBA4045 (assembly GCA_002383695.1). Taxonomy (GTDB): domain Bacteria; phylum Bacillota; class Bacilli; order Paenibacillales; family UBA4045; genus UBA4045. Next base: position 21,053 of record DFZX01000058.1, on the reverse strand, counting down.
GGCCAGGTCCTAATGGAGAAACGATTGATCAGGTCAAGGAGCTTATTGCTGAGATCAAGAGTAATCCTAATTCTCGTCGACTCATTATTAGTGCATGGAATGTAGCAGATATTCCTAAGATGGCGCTGGCACCTTGTCATTGCCTATTCCAGTTTTATGTATCAGATGGAAAGCTGTCTTGTCAGCTTTATCAACGGAGTGCGGATGTATTCCTTGGTGTTCCCTTTAACATCGCCTCCTACGCATTATTGACGATGATGATCGCTCAAGTATGTGATTTGGAGCTTGGAGATTTCGTGCATACTTTCGGTGATGCACACATTTATAAGAACCATCTCGAACAGGTTCAGCTACAATTGAGTCGTGAATTAAGACCTTTACCAACGCTTAAACTGAATCCAGACATTAAGTCGATATTCGATTTCAGCTTTGAGGATTTCGAGCTATTAAACTATGATCCACACCCACATATTAAAGGGGAAGTTAGTGTATGACATACTCGTTAAATATCTTGAAGCCTATCCAGGGCTTCTCGCTCATCTGGGCGATGGATCGAAATCGTGTAATTGGAATCGCTAATCAGATGCCTTGGCATATCCCAGCAGAGCTCGCTTACTTCAAGAGGGTCACGACAGGGCATCCCATTATTATGGGCAGACGTACATTCGAATCCATAGGTAGTAAACCACTGCCTAGAAGAACGAATATCCTATTATCTCGTGATCGCAGTTTTACAGCCGCGGATATCGTTGTCCTGCATTCCGTGGAGGAGGTGCTTGAGTTATATAAGAATTCAGAAGCTTTTATTATTGGCGGTGCTCAAATTTATCGCGAATTTCTCCCTATTGCGGAACGTCTATATATAACTATGATCGATCATGACTTCGAGGGTGATGAATATTTTCCCGAGATCGATTGGTCTGAATGGGCGCTAGTCAGTGAAGAGCCCGGCCTGCAGGATGAGAAAAATCCGTATTCCTATAGCTTTAAGGTGTTCGATAGAGTCTAAGGAGTGACCTAGAGGATGGGCAACCATGGGTATTCGATGATCAAAGCTATCCTAATCAGTATCATTATCTTGAGTGTCATCGCTTTTTCCAATACGATTTCATTCGAGGAACGCCTAAATACAACAGGTCAGAATGAGATAACTGAGGCAATAAATCCCAGGATCAAGGTAAGCTTGATGCTCGATCGATATCCGAACGCGATGCATGCTTTTATCTATATGGCCATTGAGAAGGGGTACTTCGAGGAGAAGGGCATTGAGCTCGAGGTTATTCAGCCTGGGGAAGCCAATGAAGGAATAACACTAGTTGGATTAAATTTAGTAGATTTGACGCTGACTTCTCAGCCTCAGGTGCTGATTGCAAGAGCGGATGAGATACCTGTTGTGTCTGTTGCTGCGATTGTTCGACATCCAATGAATTACTTGATGATTCCTAAATCAAGCACTGTTCAATCACCTAAAAACCTTGTGCATCGTAAGGTGGGGTACCCCGGAGATGGGGTAAGTCTGGCTATTCTCAAAACCATGATGCGTTCGGATGATGCTGATCCTGATCAGGTTCTGCTCATTAATGTAAAGCGTGATTTTGTGCAATCCATCGCTTCACATAAAGTGGATGCCATCCTAGGAGGTAACATCAATCAGGATCGTATCTTACTCGCGAATCGCATGCAGCCAGTCCGCACCATTGAGCCTAATCTGTATGGTGTTCCAGAATATTATGAGCTGGTGCTTGTTGCAAATGAGAGTATGGTTGAACATCAATCAGAGCTTCTTGAGACCATCTGGGCGGTATTCGCGAGAGCTCAACAGGACGTCATCGCCAATCCGAAGCAGGCTTTAGTGCACGTAGTGAATAACGAGCATCAGAGCTTTCCATTATCGATGAATGTCGAGGAGGAGAGCTTGGGCATGCTATTACCTTTCATGTCCAATACAGAGGATGAATTTGGATTGCAATCTAAATCTCTATGGTCGGAGGTAGGAGAATGGTTAGATGAGACAGGTCTGATGAGAACATCCGTAGACAGTGATACAGCATATGTGAATCTAGCAAAATGAGATGCGGCAATTCGACGAAATAGGAGTGGTACCATGGAAACGGTTATTATTATTGGCGCCGGACCGTGTGGTCTGTCAGCAGCAGCGGCTCTTCAAGATAAAGGTATTGAGCCCTTAGTCATAGAAAAAGGGTGTTTAGTGCAATCGGTTTATGAATATCCAACTAACTTGCGATTTCATAGTACACCTGATTTGTTGGAAATCGGTAATATCCCATTCATTACACCGAATGAGAGACCTACTAGAATTGAAGGCTTGGAGTACTATGCAACGGTCGTAAGGCGTAAAGGCATTCGTGTACGTGTGTATGAGGAAGTTACAAGTGTCCACCGTAACGAGAATGGCAGCTTTATGGTATTAACAAAGGATCGTTTCGATATCCAGTACAGCTATAAAGCAGCTAATGTGATTATGGCTACCGGTTATTTTGACTGGCCCAATCATTTAGGAATACCAGGTGAAGGGCTTCCGAAGGTAGCACATAGCTTTCGTGAGGCACATCCGTATGTAGGTCGTAAGGTGGCGATTGTGGGTGCCCGTAATTCAGGTATAGACGCTGCGCTCGAGTTGATGCGGGTCGGAGCAGATGTGACGGTTATATACCGTGGGGAAGAGCTTGCTGACGTCGTTAAATCCTGGGTCAAACCGGTTTTTGAAAGTGCAGTGAGTAAAGGCAAGATTAAGATGTATTGGAAATCGACGGTGGAGGAAATTAAACCTTATTCGATCATTGTGAATAAGGAAGGTTTCAAGCAAGAGCTAGACAATGATGATGTACTCGTGCTTACAGGCTTTCGACCGGATCGCTCCTTCCTAGCGGAAATTGGTGTGCTGACGGAGGAGGAGACAGGAGCTCCCCATTTCGATGAGGATACGATGGAGACGAATGTGCCTGGCGTGTTCATTGCGGGTGTTGTCGCGGCCGTGTCTCGTGCGAATGAAATATTCATTGAGAACGGAAGGTTTCATGGCGTACGGATCGCAGAGGTAATAGCAGCGCGAATATCATAATAAATCCCCCTGCTCCTGTGGGGGGATTGTTAGACAACGATATGATTAGTTAATATAATAGCTGTAATTATGAGGTAACAGAATACTGAGTGCAAATACTGCAATGGATATATGAAATGCAATATCTAACCAACCCATCATACGTGAACGCTTGACCACAACATAAATGGAACGGGCGGTTATAATAAGTAATGCCAGCTGTACAAGAAAAACTGGAAACATATACGATCACACTCCTTCCGAGCTTCATAATCTATTCTATTAACAAAATCCTCATATCGTGCTAAATAGAGTATATTTAGTTAAATATCCTTATTAAATCATTCAAGTATATCGAGTTAGACATGTATGTGGAAAGAATTAAGCCAAACCCAAAAAACCACCCGTGGGGTGGTTTTTTGGGTTGAAGATGGAAGATTACTGATCCTCTTTCTCATCCTCTACATATTCATCAATCGTATTATTTAACCCGCCGGGTGCAATGGTATCATCCAGTCGTTTATTAACAAAATTCGCAGCTTTTGCTACCCCATCATAAAAGTCGCTTTCGTTATCCTGTTCCTGCTTATCCTTATTCTTATCCATGAAAGGTCACTCTCCATCTGTAACAGAAATTGTCTCTCCTAATTATCAGGATGCACAACTTAATCAACATTATACTTTGCTGTAGATTATTATTGAATAATTCTCTTCTCATTGATGCAAACTGAGATTGGCATTAGATATAAACGGTTTAATCAAGGAGGAATTAACATATGGATCAGTCTGAAACGAATGAAGAGCTCAGAGATCTGCTTACTCATCAAGCAGGAGCGACAGACTTACACAAAACGAGGAACACAGATAAACCCATGGTCATTGAGCCGCCAGTCGTGAGCGTTGGACCGTATGATACCCGAACAGGTAAGTACGATTTAGAAAAAAAATAAACAAAGCCCAAGAAAGCGCCAGAGGGTGCTTTTTTGGGCTTTGCTTAGGATTATGGAATCATCTCCAACAAAACACCAGTCTTCAGAACCAAGTAAAGACCAAACAGAATTAATGCTTGGACAACTGACATTCTCATTCACTCCTCGATCTAGTGATTGTATACATTCATTGTAACCAATAGATGGCTTCTTTTATTCTCACAATCCCTCTCCAGAATTATTGGAGATCGTTTAGGATTTTGTATTATTTGTGTACAGCCATAACTAAAAAAGGGATTTCTATCAAAGTAGCGAACAAAATTAAGGAAAGTATGAGCGGCGATGTTCGACAGTATCGCTGTATTCACGCATCGAGGACTACATGTAGGGAAGGGGGAGCTTGGTATGTCAAAGGCCGTGCAAATGTCCATGATTGTACCAGGCATCCTCTTGTTCGTGTTCATATTTGCAATGATGCCTATTGTCCTTCAAGCTGGACCCATTGATGGTTCGCTACACTTCTCTTGGGGGCAAGGCTTTCAAAGCTTAAAGGAGTATATAGCAGGAGTTGGCAGCGGCGACTCGTTCCGATTCTATTCGGGAAAGAATGAATATTTGTTCTGGGAGAGAATCGGATATTATTTTCCCACGTCGTTCTATTATGTAGTAACAACTGGAATCTTAAGCGTGACAATCGGAATTTTTATCGGTATCTATTTCGCGGTATCAGGGGCAAGGTGGGTCAGAAGTATCGTAGATTTAGTGGGCGCATTGCCGGAATTTGTGGTCATTCTACTGCTTCAATTCGTCATTGTCCTCATTGCTAAGCAGACAGGAGTTGTGGTATTCAAAGTGGGCACATTAACTTCCGAGGATCCAGCGATCGTGCTACCGCTCATTGCAATGGTAGTTATGCCCACAAACTATATGATTCGCAATGTCGCTCTCCAGATGAAGCTTACGCTGAAGGAGGAATATATCGGCAACGCCAAGGCTCGGGGATTAGGCAAGGTATATATTATTTTCTATCATGCCCTTCCGAATGTGCTGCCTTATATGAAGAGTGATCTGCATAAACTGATGGGAATTGTTATGGGTAACTTATTTATCATGGAATATCTATTTAACAATAAAGGTGTTTCGATGCTGATATTTGCAAATGCTTTCGTTGGTCGTAGCTATCAGTACGACATTGTCGTCAACGGGTTACTCGCATTTCTAGTGCTGTACAGCATCGGCTATACCATACTAAGAGCCTACCTATACATGATAGAGAAGGTGTTCCTTCGATGAACAGAGCATTGCTTACAGGCCTTCTGATAACAGCTTTTATGCTCGTCATTGCCCTGTTTGGGCCTTTATTAGCTCCCCATGACCTGCATCATCAGGTCGAAATCAAATATATGATAGATGAGCACGGGAACGGTACATTCATTGCTCCTCCGATTCCTCCTAGTGCCGAATATCCATTAGGTACAGACAAGAATGGCTACGATCTGATGACAAAGCTGATGTATGGCGCCAAGTATACCATCTTACTCTCAATTGGAATTGCGGTTATGAGAGTGCTCATAGGCGGTTTGATCGGTATGATAGTAGGTTACTATGGAAGGCAGAGGGGCAAACGTCAGGGTGAGGAGTCTTATTGGAGCATGCTGAACGGTATACCGATCTTTATTATCGTCTGGCTGATTATGATAGGTATCTCTATTAATCCCCATACTTCACCATTCCTTATGTCAATGATATTAGCCGTCGTGCTACTGGTTATCGGAGTACCTTCAGTAGCTTCCACAGTCAAAGCTAAGACGATAATCATTCGTGAGAAGCAATTTGTGACAGCCTCGCAATCGCTGGGGGCAGGAAGCTGGACAATCATACGATCACATCTGTTTCTACATTTGAAAGAAAGCTTTCTCATTCTCATCGTTCAAGAGATCATTCTTATCCTAGCATTATTCGGACAGCTGGGTATCTTTGGAATCTTCGTTGGCGGTACGATCATGTACCCTGACCCCGTCGAATATTATAGTCGCACCAACGAATGGGGCGGTTTGATTGGACAATTAAGAATGAATTTTTACGTAGATCAATGGATTTTTTATGTACCCCTGATTTTCTATGTCATACTCATCATCGGGTTTCATTTGCTTTCCAAAGGTTTAGAGAAGCGGTACGAGCAGAAGTTCTCCAAATTCTCGCATTTATAAAGTTCTTTCATTGTTTTGCCGAATAAATGAAGTGCATATGTAAAGAGAAGAGGAATTCTCTTCTCTCAGCTCTTAACGACCACCGAACTTAAAGCCAACATTGCCGGTTTGAGCGCCGAGATTTCCACCAACATGTGCACCAACACCCTGCCCACCACCAAGATGTCCGCCGACATTGACGCCAACTCCATAAGCACCAAGGTGACCGCCCAACTGAACACCAGCAGCGTTACCAGTAGGTTGACTAGTTGGTTGACCACAGCAAGGACAGATGTGACCGCTCTGACCACCTTGGTAGCCACCTCCGTAAGGTTGTGGACCCGAGTAGTGTGGTGGGTATGCCCCAGGATAACTCGGCTGAGAATATGGACCATGTGGATTCGTAAATGACATGAGCTCAACTCCAATCAGATTGATTATCTAACCTATGCACTTTCGACAACGCGTGATGCTTGCCCAATGAATTTGGGCATAAGGGAATTTACACCAAGCAAGGATCTGGAATCATATATTGCTTGCTATTGGACCGTTAGACATAGGGAATTTAATAAACCTGTCCGTTTTTTACAATCTCCAATGGGTAATATAAGCTATCACTTGAGTTAAGGGAAATAAATCATAAAGAAATATAGGAGTGAAACCAATGAAAATTAGGTTAGATATGGTTGGCATCGTGGTAAAGAAATGAAAGCGTCATTAGAGTTTTATCGAGTTCTTGGATTAGAAATTCCCGAGGAGATGAACGAGGATCAGCATGTAGAAGTGAATCAGGAGGGATTTCGATTAGCTTTTGACAAGCAAGAAACGGCAAAAGAGGTTTATGGAAGCTGGGAACAACAATCAGGTCATCGAATTGAGTTAGCGTTTGTATGTGAGAATGAGGTTTTGCTAAATGAGCTGTATAAGAAGATTATTGACCATGGATATGTCGGCCACCGTGAGCCTTGGGATGCATTTTGGGGCCAACGATACGCGATTGTGCAAGACCCAGATGGAAACCTAATCAGCTTATTTGCTTAACCGGTTACACCAAAAGGATAGACAGCTAGTGATGAGGGGAAAACAAAATAGTTTAGCTATTGCACCGGTAGGACAGTGACATTTAGTTGTGATGGATTTACTCATAGCCATACATTATAACAATAAAGCCCTTCACACTATCACATGTGAGGGGCTTTATTGTATTAATTAATTTTAAACCAAGCTCCACCGGTCCCATCATAACTGCGTCCGTAAGCGAGGAGTGGATTTACATCATCCGTTTTCACTAGAAAAGCAGCCCATCCTGTATTAGAAGCTCCAACATAGAGTTGTGAATCAAATACTGGATCAGGTTCAACAACAGATGTAAAATCGTAATCTTTTCCAGATGTAGATACCACAGTGAATGAATGGCCACTAATACCTAATGTTGCATCAGCTTTAGCATTCTTATTGACAGTAGCTGTAAGTTTCACAAGTATATATTCATGCCCTTCTATGGGGGCATCATTATAAGCGTTTGCTGCTAGGATCATTGTCCACGCTTCATCCCCGCGGATAACTTGATCTACTGACAATGCAACCTCATAATCATCGAATATATCTTTCTTAGCGAATTTCACACTAGTTCCTACAGGAGCGGGGTTGCTTCTGGATAAACCAACACTGGTTGTACCATTAGCAGTTGTCTCTCCTAGTAAAACTGTGTTTGAAGCACTATCAAAGCCAACCTTTAAACCAATAGCTTCTCCGACTGATCTGACAGGTAGGTATGTAGTGCCATTATAAGTAATAGGATATGTAGCTTTCCCTGACGAATCTGTTACAGCAAATACATCTCCATCAAGTTGGATTTTTAAATCTTTGTTTAGGTAAGCTTTAATTTCTTGTAGATTCGATGCCGCGTAAGCTCCAATAGTGATTGATGCTACAATGACTACTATTAATCCTAAGGACAATAAAAGTTTCTTCTTCAATTAAATCTCTCCTTATAGTTTATTATTTCGAAACAATTCTACCAGAGGTGGAACTATTTTACTATGATAATATTTACAATGGACACGGGGCAACTCTCAATGTCAGATTTGAACAGTAAGATTTAATAGCCCCTATAGCCCCAAAGAAGCTAACTGCAACCCGTGGAGATACTATCTGTTCTTATTATGATGCAATATCGCTTCTCTATGCTCCGGTAACATCATCCGACTCGATTCCCATCACAGGTTAGCTCCGGGAGTTAGTTTATATAACAAGGGTCGTAAAGAACTGGATGACCAGGAGATGGTGAACATATCTTTAGCTCTTCAGCAATCCCAGAAAAATATGATGCGGTAATCACATTTGGGGAGTGGTAATGAATAATGATAGATGCTATTAAAACAGTGCCAGTTGGAGGCGGCAGCACGTAAGCCGTTGGTGGTCGCTAGCTGAAACTAGCTTTCGTCCCCAATCCGTCCCCAAAATAAATTTTCGTTTCCTACAACACACCAATATCTTAATTCCCAAAATAAAAACCCCTTATCCATCAAGGGGTTTCAGCGTTTATGTATGGTGACCTGAACAGGGATCGAACCTGTTACCCCAATCCTGTCAAAGTCATGGGGTAACACTTTTCTGGTGTGATGTATTGCCATAAAACCTTAAGGTGTAAGGTTTCATATCTTCTGTTGTTAATGAATATGAGCGATTTACATCAAGTTTCACATCAATTTTACATCACCAACTCTTTTATTTTATCGATGGATGTTTTGTTTTTCTGTATATCTTGGATTTTTATGAACATATCATTAAAGTCGCTTCGTATAAACTTATCACTTTTCACTCCTGACTCAAGAATTTCAATTATATCCCCAAGTATTAATTCATATCTCCCATGCAGATTTGCATTTGAAAATTGCTCCACCGCCTCAATATAGAACCTCAAAGCATTTAATGGGACGACAGTAATCTTACCTATATATAAATCCCCTTGAAGTCTAGCAATCATTCCATTTGAATAGAATCTTTCCATCTTTAGTTTGTTTTCGAAATCTGATAATTTACTTTTTATCGATTGGATAGTAAGCTTAAGAATTTTTATCTCCCCGTCAACACGATTTGTTAGTCGTTCTTCGCTTTCAATGTTTGTATTAACCATAGATTCCAAGTTACTTTGGAACTTATCTAACTTCTCATTAAGATTTTCATTAGTAGACTTCTTTAACAACTCAAACTCAGCACGAATTGATTTTTCCATTTCACCTAAAAAGTGTGTCCTGATTTTCTCTAATTCATTGTTAAATTGACTGGATAAAAGTTCTGTCTCGTTTCTCTTAGATCTGACATTATTTAATAAATTAGCACTTAATATAAAGATAAGTACAGTAACCGCTAAACCTAATGCCCAAAAAGTCGTATCTAGTATCTTTTCATTAGCTTCTTTCTGGTTTTCATATAATAATTTGTATGCCTCTAATTCAGATAACTCTTCTTTTATTTCTACTTCAGTTATATCTGTGTTAATTGTTGTTATTTCTGGGGCATCAGTTTTTATAGAGGTATCGGCAGGCGGAACACTTTCGGCAAATGCGATATTTATTGATGTAGCGCAAACCAAAAGTAGAATAAGAATAAGTTTATTGAGCATAATCTTCTCTCCCAAATCATGATAAGTAATACTATCAAATTGGGGAATATATTACTACTTATTAGAGATAAATATCATTAGTGCTCAGATTTCGAATAAAAAGAGCCACCTGTAAAAGGTGACTCTGTACTATTTCGCTCTTATTATCCTGCAGCATAGCATCGAATATCTTAGCTACACCTTGTTCTGCCTCCTGGAGAGCGTGAGTATAGATGTTCAATGTAGTGGATATATTGGCATGTCCGAGCCGTGCCTGGATGATCTTAGCTTGTAGGCCTTGATTAAGGAGCAATATATCCGAAGTGTGTCGTAAAGCGTGGAAGTTGATATACCTAAGACTGTGACGCTTTGTGAAGCGGGTCCACCACGTTATAACGCTATAGGGATTAAGGGGTTTGCCGTTCCAAGCGTTTTCAAACGAAAGATCATTGTCGGAGTTGATACAGCAGTAACAGCAGATAAGTTTCAAGATGAGAAGTTCAGACGTAGAGAAGGTTTGGACAAGCTCTACATTGCTGGCAATTTCCTGATATTTGTTTGTGGTGTTGTAGATATAGGGCTGCATGCTGTAGCTGACTTCCGACAAACGGAAACTAAAACTACTGAAGCATTGCAATCAATTATCAAAAGTCGGTATAGAGATTATATTTCTGCATACCCTGAAGAATTGCTGACATTAACAGAAGAAAATGACTCGTTATTAAGTGTTGTAGCTTTCGAATCACGTGCTAATGGTGAAGTGGTCTCTCACTCGTTTAATCCAGGGACAGCGCATGAGATCGTAACAAGAGATGGAATCAAAGATGGTACTCATGTTGTATCAGGTGGAGTTTCCTCTAAGAAAGCTAATGAACTAACGATTAAACTATTTACAACAGGTAAGTATGTATATGTCGATTTAGTTATCAAAGAAGTATTCGAGAAGATGTCCGGAAGTGGAATAGGTGGAGAATTAACGCTCTATGTGGTCGATAGCAAAGGCGCACATCTAATTAAGCGGGAACCTATTAATGAGATTTTAACAGTCAAGCGATTAGAGGAATATTACAATTATTTCGTGGATGATCGCCAGAGAGAAAATATCATTAATCCTATCAGTGATAATATGTTTGAGGGGACCTTATCTCCTGTGAATTTTGAATCAGGCTGGTGTGTACCTACTGGATCTCTTGTAGGGGGAACTGTGCTGGAATACGTGCGAATGATGCTGCTGGAGTGGAGAGGGTTACGTTAAGCGCAACACCATCTAAAGGAGCAAAGGCCTGGCACTTCTACGGACCAGGCGGCCCTGCTGGTGGATCGATAGGTCTAATCATAAACGATACTGAAACATTTGACGAAGCAACTAGGTCTGGCATATATATAGTTGGTCCTGCAGCTCAAGCAGTATTCTTGGGAGATAACGGTTCAGTAAGAATATTAGCAGACAATGGTGGAGGTATACGAAACTTAGGAGATGGATCACAAACACAAGTGAGGGCTTCAGGGATCGATTCTTGGCAAGAAGTAGCAACGGAAGGATCATCTACTAACTCACATTCTCAATGAAATCACAACCACGGCATACCCCCAGATGGAACACTGTTAATGGTCAACGGTGGCGGAACAGTAACAATTAGTTCAAGTGGTGGATTTACTCACAGCCACACGCTATAAACTTAAAGTCCTCATTAGTGGGTGGTATTTCAGTGGATTAAACTGTTAATGGCATGTTGAGTAATGTTATTCAAGCAGAGATCCGGTTGCTGATCAAAGTGTAATCTGCGTGTCGGTTGCTGGATCGAGGTTTAGGGAACTGTTGTAAATCAGATGGAAATGAAGTAACATGAGTGTATGCCAGAACACGTGACAAGTTGCATTTGCCTGAGGTTCAATGTCTTCTTTGTCAGAATGTACAAATAGCCAATTTGTACAAAAGCAGTTCTCTCCATCACTTTAGCGGGTCCATTTTTAGTAGTAAAACATCGTGAAACATACTTATGTACTACATATGCCATCGATGGGGAGACACAAAAAAGAGACTGCGCTTGAGCGAGCGTTAGTCTCTTTTTTGCATTCGTTTTCTACACTTATGTACGTCTCTGTATTGAAATAGGACTGGTTCCAAGAACAGCGGTCTTTACTTAGATTACCTAGGGTATTGACCCAGCAGGTGCCATTTCCCACCTCTAAGATGTTTTGCTCCGTCACGTGTCGCTCATCGTTACTGAGAATCATACGATGTAGATCATTTTAACGCTTTTTGAGGGCGTTTTTTAAGATGATTGCAAGAATTGGCATTAGTATTGTAAGTACCAATGTTAAGACTCCCATTACAGCCATGAACAGGTTAAAGCTGTCATTTGACACGGATCGCAGACCTCCTTTAAACCCAAGGCCTTAGACCGCATGGAAATTATACCAAACACCGACAAGCTTTGTATATGTTTATTATATCAGTCGTTCACGCTAATACAGGTGAGGGGCTATTTTCGCTTTCATGAAAAACAATAACTTTATTCAGATATGAGTTCCAAATCAATTCCATAATATTGGCTTATTTTTAAATGAGCATCCTTAATATACTGGGGATCATCATCTTCCAAGCGTTTAATTAGCACATATTTAAGCGCGGTTTTTAGTGATTCAGGATCAGGTATTTCTACTATAAAATCTGTATCTTTTGAATTTATTGTGATTATGCTTGTACTACAAAACCCAATTAGAAATCCATAGCAATATTCTTCGGAAAAGTAATCAATATTCAAGTGTTCAAACAACTCTTTTAAACCCAAATATTTGTGTTTTTCAAATTGATAGATACATAACATTATTGTAAGCAATCCAAGAATGGAAGATCTTCTTAAACTATTCTTCATTTCTTCTAATCCTACTGTAGTTGATGGAAATTGTTCGCCATTTGTTATAGGTTGTTCAAGTCTATTTGAAATATAATCTAATTTATTATCTACCGAAGCAACTTGGAGACTAACGTACTTCATTGATTGAACAGTTTCAACTAATTGGGATTGAGTATCTTTAAATTCATTTAGTGCATTAGTAAATTTATCTGAAGTTTCCGATAGTTTTTGAGCTTGACTTATTGATGTCGTACTCTGATAAAAGGCATATATTAATGCGGCAATTGCCAATAAAATTCCGATTAGCGTTCCTGCGAATCCGATGTAACTGACAATTTGATTTGATGGTGTACCATAATAAAAAGTAAATATTCCTACAATAAACAGAACAAGATAACCCATTATGTATTTATAATCTTTGTCTTCCATCCTTTTATCCCCGTCTTATGTATCCCCATCGGCTAGGGTATTTGCTCTTATTATGTCGATACAAGTCTAACAAAGTTGGAACTATTTTACTATGGAAACATTCATTCTGAACTTGAACAGAACATGTATTCGTATTATAATAAGAACACTTATTCGTATTTGGAGGTGTCCTTATGCAGAAGCATGTCGGCCGAATGGTTGAAATGGTCTACCTAGATAGAAATGGGAAGATTACTCAAAGGAGAATCAGAGTTATGGGCGTGAAGGATGGAAAGCTAAAAGCTTTCTGCTACGATCATCGAGCTCCGCGTATATTTAATGAAGAGAATATTCTAGCTGTACAACCTGCGGTGAAACGAGCATGAAGAATACGAAGCTTACTCCAGGTGCAAACCTGCGCTGGGAATCATCCAGAATGATGTTACCCGAACACGTAGTAGCGATTGTAGACCACAATCGGAACAAGAATAACAAAGAACGTGCTGAGCTCGATGAGCAGGAACTCCTACTGATCGAGAACACGATCCAACAATCCATGCTACATCGACAGGCGCTTACATTCAGTCTGTACGATCCGTATGAGGATCTGAAAGTGATTGGATTGGTTGAACGAGTAGATCAACGGGCGAAGCAGATCAGGGTGGATGGCGAATGGTTTGACATGAGGGATATCGTAGCGGTTGAGGGTTTACAAGGAATGGAAAACGATGTATTGTAAAAGTGACCGAAAGCATCGGCAAACGTAACGCTCCAAGCGGAAAGCATCGCTGGAGCGTTTCTTCTATTTTTACTCTACGCTGACCTAAGAACCGGGGATCACCCAATCCTCCAAGAGGTCATTTTAATTGATGACGCTCATATTTATATTTATAATAAACGATAGTTTTTCAGGTCAAAAAGGGCGATATACAAAAAGCGACATAATATTGTAGAATGGGGTATTGGAAAAAATATGAATAAGGGGTAGCCAATAGATGTCTTTAGTGGATAGATTTAGAAAGCTTGACCAAAGGAACTTATTAGGATTAATTGGCTTTATATTAACTGTTTTTTCAGTATTTTTTGCTTTCTATACCTTTTATTACACAAAAGAAACGAAAATTACATTCGAAATAACAAATCAAACAAATGTATTGGATATTCTGAAACCTGTTAATAATCTATTCATAACTTTTCAAGGTGAAGATATTCAGAAAAATAATATTAACTTAAGATCAGTCACTCTTAAGATTGAAAACACAGGTGAGCAAAACATACTAGAGAACGATTACGACTCAAGAAATATTTTTGGCTTTAAGATAAATAAAGGTGAGGTAATCGAGGCAAAGTTAGTAGGTAGTAATTCCGAGTTTCTTGAACAAAATATCAACATTCAAGTAGTTCAACCGGATACAATTAAACTCGAGAAGGTAATTTTTGAAAGTAACAACTATGTGCTTATTGAGATACTAGTTATTCATCAAAAAGATAATAATCCTGATATTGTCCCTATAGGTAAGATTGCAGGCATTGATAAAATGACGGTTAGCAGCTCATCTAGCGAGAAACGTAATGAACCATTTTGGGTTCAAACGTTAGGAGGTTCTATTTTAATACAGATTTCTAGAGCGGGATTTTACTTAATAGCGATTATATTAAGCATCACATTAATAATGTCAATAGTGATAAGTATAATAGGAATTAATGAGAAGAAGGAACGAAGAAAGGTATTTAACATCATTGAAAGGACTCAGCTCTTATCAGACAATCCAAACGCTTTGACTTTTTTACGAGAATTATTTTACAGCGAGATTGCGAATCTCCATAAGATGCGATCGACAGAGGATTTCAAAAAAGAAGTGGAAGCCTTTTTAGAGTTTCAAGAATCCCATGATGAGGATATTGACCAAAAACTGAAGCAACCATTGCATTTGGGTATGAGTGACGATGAATTGTTAGACGGTTTACAAACTAAAAGTGGCACTCGAAGGCGAAAGTACATATTAAATGAACTACTTACGAATAAACTTGTCATCATTGATGAAACACAAAATCTTTCGTTTCATGAGAATTTCTATAAGTGTTTGGAAATTATTGTTAATATGACAGGGTTTAAGAAATAACCAAATGCATAAACCAATAAAGCAAATGATCTATGACACAAGGCGGAATAATCTCATTGCAATTATTTTTGTGATGTTTTAGTTTTTCTTATCATAAATTTTTGCGTCACTTTTGCGGCAGATGCTTTAAATGAATTTGCTCATGTGAAGTAGGAAAAATAAAAACCCCTTATCCATCAAGGGGTTTCAGCGTTTATGTATGGTGACCTGAACAGGGATCGAACCTGTGACCCCCACCCTGTCAAGATGGTGCTCTCCCAGCTGAGCTATCAGGTCTTAAACGTGACACAATTGATAGTTTATCAAAGGAAGAGGGCTGTTGTCAAATGGTTTTGTGGTTAGGAATAATCTAAATACTGGTTGCCAAACTCTGTAAATGTTTAATAGTAATTAGGTCTTATATTAATATTATGAATATATACTTATAATTACTTATCAATTTTTGTATAATGGAATCAGAATTGAAAATTAGAGGAGGTTAATTACTATGGAATTACTTCCGAAGTCCAAGGCAATTTTCATTTTTACAGGTCCAGTCGGCTCTAATCGTAAGTCAATTGCAGAGATGGTAGGCAGTACCTTGTCACTGACCCACATTGTCGCTTACACGACTCGTAAGCCTCGTTCCTATGAGACGGATGGTCAGGATTATCATTTTGTTGATTTAGAAACCTTCCTAGAAGCAGAGCGTAACAATGAATTTATTGAAGAGCATAAGCTAAAGGACATTCACTATGGGATTAAGACCGAGGAAATCCTGTCTGCCTTCGAAACACATGATTTTATATATTTGTTACTAAACAGAGAAGGCTCAGATTTATTGAAGCGGATTTATGGGAAGCATGTCATACGTGTCTTTATACATTCAGATAAGGAAAAAGTAAGAGAAAGATTAATTTCTAGAGGCGATACGGAAGAAGTCGTTGAAAACTATATGATCCAATATGATTCGGAGATTGCGTACAAGGATCAATGCGAATATCAATTCGAGAATATTGATCTTGTGGATACTACCTATAATGTTACGAATATTCTTGATGATTGGCTACAGCGCCAATTAATCGTATTGGATTATTAAGCGAAGAGCCAGGAGGCATTACGAATGAGTTTATTGAAGCAATTAGAGAAGGATAAGATGATTGCCATCATACGGGGTTTAACTGCTGAGCAAGCAGGGAAGACGGCAAGAGCCTTATCCAATGGGGGAATCCGCTTTCTCGAAGTTACGATGAATACGCCAGGTGCAACATCGATGATCGCCGACTGGCGTTCTGAATTTAATGAAACTATGTATATTGGTGCTGGTACGGTTATTGATCTTGGAATGGCCAAGGAAGCCGTACAGGCAGGGGCTCAATTCCTCGTAACCCCCAATACGGACGCTGAGGTTATTGAATATGCATTGTCTAAGGACATTGAAGTGTTCCCTGGCGCGCTTACTCCCACAGAGATAGTGAATGCTTGGAAGCTCGGTGCTCGAGCTGTAAAGCTATTCCCAATGGCTTCAATGGGATTGCAATACTTGAAGGAAATCAGAGGTCCACTTGATCAAATTCGATTAATTCCTACAGGTGGAGTGAATGTAAGTAATATCGCAGAATATATCCATGCTGGGGCATTCGCATGTGGATTGGGAAGCCATCTGATTGATAAGAACCGAATTCAAGCTGGAGAGTATGAGGAGATCACGAAGCAAGCTGCTGCATATGTGGCAGCTGTATCTAGTTAAATATCTATTGAACATAACAAAGAGGTAGGTATCTAATAAGATACCTACCTCTTTGTTATGAAATCAATACTTATTTCAGAAAGCGAATCGTGAGCGGGTAACGATAAGCAATACCTTCATTGGCCTTCACACTCGCCATGATCACCATGACCAACCAGAAAATTCCGATTACAATGGAGGTTAGAATTCCGATAAGAACAATAATTAAGATAGCAGATATGATCCCGTAGATGGCAATACTAATTTGAAAATTAAGAGATTCCTTACCTTGATCGTTCACGAAAGAAGATTGATCCTTCTTGATTAACCAAATTACTAAAGGTCCGAGAATATTACCTAATGGGATGACGCAGCCCACTAAAGCGGTCAGATGACACAACATCCCGAATGTTCGATCATCCTTCGTTAATCCATTCTGATCCATCAATACGATTGCCTCCTTATAATTCTGTTGTTTCCGTTCAGACAGGATGTTCCTCTTAATTAGGAATATGCTGATCTGAATCAAATATACATCCAAAATACTATCATCGTATGGTATATTATGCAATTTAATTTTATTCAAGCTGAGTGATCTTCTGAACAGTGAACAATCGATGATACACGCCCTCAGCTTCCATCAACTCAGTGTGGGTGCCTCTCTCCTTGATTTCGCCACCTTCGATAACAACAATCTGATCTGCATGTGTAATCGTAGATAACCGGTGGGCAACGATAAGGGTGGTTCGATTCTGAGACAATAATTCAAGCGATTGCTGGATCAGATGCTCTGACTCTAGATCAAGTGCGGATGTAGCTTCATCTAATATGAGTATTTTCGGATTCTTCAAGAATACTCGTGCAATCGCAATTCGCTGCTTCTGACCGCCAGAGAGCTTTACCCCACGTTCACCAATCTCCGTATCATAGCCATTCGGGAGCTGCATGATGAAGTCGTGTGCGTTGGCAGCAACGGATGCTTCTAATAACAGCGCTTCTGTCGTATCGGGATTACCCATCATGATATTCTCTCGTACTGATCCGCTGAATAGGATGTTGTCCTGCAGTACCATGCCGACCTGCTCACGCAAGCTCTTCAGCGTTAAATTCTTAATGTCATGTCCATCTAAGCGGATCATACCCTGATGAATATCGAAGAATCGTGGAAGTAGGCTAACAAGTGAGGACTTGCCGCCACCGCTTGCTCCAACGAGTGCGATAGTCTTGCCGGGTTCTACAGTCAGTGAGATATCCTTCAGAATCCAATTGTTATCCTCATGATATTTGAACCACACCTGATCGAATTCAATCTGCCCTTTGGAGCTTTGTAACGCTAATGCTCCAGGCTCGTCAGCGATATCATAAGGCTCGTTCATGAATTCTACAACCCGTTCTAAGGAAGCGGAGGCTTGTGTTAAGGTTGTTGATGAATTGACTAAGCGACGTAACGGGCCGTATAGCGTTGGTAAGTAGAGTACAAAAGCGACAAACTCAGCTACCTCCATAGCGCCGTTAATAACCTGGTAAGCACCAAATCCGATTACCATAATCGGAGCGATATCAGTTAGCGTATTCACGACAGAAAAGGTAAGTGCATTCCAACGTGTATGAGAAAGTGCCTTATTTAAGAAGCTCGTATTCCTACGACCAAACCAGATCGATTCTTGTTTCTCTAAAGTAAAGCTACGAATAACAGGAATGCCTTGTATGCGTTCGTGTAGATAGGATTGAATATCAGCTAAAGCCTGTGAACGTTCCTTGGTTAGTGAGCGTAATCTCTTATACAGAATCTTAACGGCAATCGCATAGAAGGGAACGACGATAATTGCAACAAGCGTCAGCATAGGATCTAAGTAGAAGAACATGATACTGAGCACTAAGGTGAGGGAGAAGAGGTCCAACCAGACATTCATTAACCCAACCTCGACTAGATTCTTCGTTTGCTCCACATCATTAATGAAGCGGGAGATGACCTCGCCCACCTTATGATTCTGATAATAACGAATGGAGAGCTTCTGAATATGCTCATAGAGCTTGTTGCGAATATCGAATAGAATGCGACTTACAGCTGCTTGGGCAAAATATTGACGATAATATTCTACCGGGCTACGTACAACAACGAATAGAAGGAAACTGATTCCGATCACATAGCTGAGTGTACGGATTTTGTCTTCTCTCAATGCATCGGAATCTAGTATTTCAACAACATACTTCATGATCAGTGGTATGGCCATAGGTATGGCGAATTTCAACATCCCAATTAATAAGGTAATAATGATGATAACTCGATAGGGCTTAACAAATTGATAGTATTTTTTGTACATCTAATCACTCTTTTCTAAAGCTTCTATGCTTTATATAACTGCTGAAATTCTTGTTGTATGGTGGAGAGTAACTCATCATTACTACATACATCATAACCTGTAGTTGCTAATGCTTGGGCTCCGATGAGCATGAGCTCCATGGCACGATCCGTCATGGCGAGATCACGAAATTCAGCCGTGTGCAGCTGATGATACTCGTCGATGACCTTGACATAGGGATGAATGGCTGGACAGCGTAAAGATACATTACCCAAATCGACAGACCCACTATCCTTTCCAAGTGCAATGTCTTGCTCAGCCACACCGAGTTTAATTAAATTCTCACTGAAGACAGCGGATAACGCCTCGTTCGTTCTTAATTCGTCGTATGAATATTCATAAGGAGTAGCGGTTAATGTGCAACCCGTTTGTAAAGCTGCTCCCTCGGCACAAGCTAGCATTCGAGCTGTTAATTCATTCGTATAGGAACGATCTGCAGAGCGGATATAGAATTGAGCACACGTGTAGTCTGGAATAATATTAGGTGCCTGACCACCATCTGTTATTATACCGTGAATGCGAGCATCGCTGCGAACTTGCTGACGAAGTGCATTCGACGCATTGAACAGCATGAGGATAGCATCTAATGCGTTAATGCCTTCATGAGGACTCGCTGCGGCATGGGCAGGCTTTCCTGCATACTCATATTGTATCGCATCCATAGCTAACGATGCTCCTGATGCTTCATAGCGTGAATAGGGATGTGCCATTAATGCAACATCTACATCATCGAATAAACCAGCAGCAGCCATAGGAACCTTAGCACCACTCGTCTCCTCAGCAGGTGTACCGTAGACACGAATCGTTCCGCCGATTGAATCGATAATAGACTTAAGTCCAATTGCTGCTGCAATACTCATCGTGCATATGAGGTGATGACCGCAAGCATGACCTAGGCCGGGAAGTGCATCATATTCACATAAATAGGCAATGGTGGGTCCAGACTTCCTCGCAGCATATTCGGCGATAAAAGCTGTCGGTAAATCAAGTACATTCCGAGTAATGAAGAAGCCGGCTGCTGTTAACTCCTCGATCAGTAGCTGTGAGGCGAAGAATTCTTCATATCCAAGCTCAGGTCGGTTTCCAATCTGAGTAGCAATCTCCTTCAAGCGAGGTGCAATGCTGTTGATATGGTTACAAACCTGCTGCTTGTTTAATTTGTTCATATCCAATTAACTCACCCTCACCTTTAATGGCTGCACAATGGAATGATAAATTCGGATGAAGATACCCGGCACCCGCAATTTCTATCCCAGTTGTCGTTCTCGCATACATCATGATCTCTATATCCGTAGCGCTGGCTATTCGCTCAAGAAGCTCTACCTCGGCAATAGTTGTAATATCCACAAACCACGAATAATAAATGTCAGATGCATCGACGATTAATACTGCTTTACTAAAATGCAGTAGTGTTTCATTGCCTTGGTAAACAACCTTCATGGCTGTCAATGCATACGATTCTAACTCTGATTCGAACACGTTTAGCACCTCCGTTAATAAAAACCGTCGGAGAGACCCAACGGTTTTACTAAAAATTATATGTTTTATGCTGCTCAATAAAGCTCATCTTCCCAGTTTGACCTATATACTGCTCCATAATATCGTCATAATGCATCAGTAATGTCTTGGATTGTATATCATCAGAGAGGCTAAGTAGCTCATCTAATGTAGTATGGACAAGGCCGGGTCCAACCAACTGGCAATCATGTAGAATATAGCGACAATGGCGTTCGTATACGGCCTGTTCAAGAAGAGCTCGCTGGAACACCATATCTGCACTATAGAATATATCATTGATAAACAT
>DFZX01000021.1:89509-105865 GCA_002383695.1 Caryophanales bacterium UBA4045 | reverse complement strand
TGGTTGGTTGGTGGTTGGTTGGTGGTGATGTAGCCTAACTTAAATTTGCGCTATTATTAGCGCTATAGTACCGTGTAAATGTACTAATCTCCGCAAAAAAAGTACCATTTGGGCGAATAGCGCTAGATTCTTCGCTATAGCTCCTATTAGACTGTGCTATAGCGAAGAATCTAGCGCTGTTGAATGGTTTTTCTGAATTTCAAGGATATATGCGAAAAAAGATTGCACTATAGCGCTATTAATAGCGCTATTCTATTGGGAGTGGGCATCCTGCCCGTTTTGCACACTACGTTTTGCACTTCTTCGTTTTGCACTTCTTCGTTTTGCTCACTTCATTTTGCATTTCTTCATTTTGCACATCTCATCTTTACAATACTCCATTATGCACCATTGAATCGCTACAGTCGGTTCTAACCGCTAACCCTCGATCAACGGGGATATCTCTCCCTGATAGAGGATCGTTAGATAATGAAGCGCACGTGTGCAGCCAACATATAGTAGCTTGGCATCCTGCGGTGCTGCGGAATAACGTTCCCGATCAACATCTAGCAGCAAAACAGCGTCAAACTCAAGTCCCTTAGCGAGGAAGATCGGAACAACCGATATCCCACCCCGGTATTCCTTCTGCCCTTCGGTGATGAAGGTTACCTGACTTTCCACCTGTGACAGAGCATCAAAAATCAACTTACAATCCTCATTGGTTCTACCAATTATGGCAAAGGTCTGCATACCGCGGTCGCGATTATCACGGATAAACGTCTGTATCCGCGCTATTGTATCATTCTCACTCTTCGTCTCAATAACCGCAACTGGCTCTCCACTGCGGAATACCGGCTGAGCAAGAGGTAGTCCTGTCTCCGTAAAGGGTAGGATTTGATTCGCAAATTCAATGATCTCTAGGGTGGATCGATAGCTCTGGATCAGCTCATGATAGGATGTCTGCCCCTCTATGAATACCTCCGTCAGCTCCTCCCAACGATTGACCCCGCGATAAAAGTGAATCCCCTGAGCTAGGTCACCAAGTATCGTAAAGGATGGCTCACGCATATACGCATTTAACAGGGCAATTTGGAATGGTGATACATCCTGTGCTTCATCCACAACTACGTGGTCAAACCATCTACCATCTGCCCCGTGAAACGTATAGTGAATCCAGCCAAGCGGTGCTAAGTCTTCCACCTGAACGAATCCACGCTTAAGATAAGCCTTCGTATCCTGTAAGATACGCTTAGGCACCACTTCATCATAATCTACCTGCTCGAACAAGCTTTTATAAAGCTTGAATGGCACTATCTCCGGATGCTTCTTCAAGTAAGCCTGTAACCGTTGTTTAGCAGTTTTACTTCTTTCCTTGCGCTTCTTAGGATCCGCAACCTCAGCTAGCTGCATCTCTAACCAACGTTTCATCCGACCGATCAATCGCTCCCGACGAGCAGCAAGCGGATAATGACCATATTCCTGATCAAACCATTGGCGAATTTGCCGCTTATCTAATAACCGACCATCCCACGGCTCATAATCTATATCCTGTAAATAATCACGTTCATACTGACGTAGAGCGACGTCCATCCATGCTTTGAATGGAATCGAGCCCTTGAATCTTCCCGATGTTTGATCCACACTAACTGGTTTAGTTCCTTGGAGAGAAAACCATTGTGAGCCTTCAGTCTGCTCAGACAGCTTCACCTGACCACCTAGCAATTCCATAACCCACTCCGCGAATGTCGTCTGCTCAACATTACCGACTCCAAGCTCAGGGAGCACACCTGATATATAATCGAGGAACATGGTATTGGGTGCTAGAATAATCATCCGCTCTGCACGGATCTGACCTTGATAGTTGTATAGCAAATAAGCTAGACGATGTAACGCAACGGTCGTCTTCCCTGAGCCGGCAGCCCCCTGGATTATTAAAGCCATATGCCTAGGGGCGCGAATAATACGGTCCTGCTCTGCTTGGATCGTCGATACGATGTCACGCAGACGGTTATCCTTCTTCTCACCAAGTCGATATAATAGAAATTCATCGGTCTGACCTAGATTATCTCCGCCACGGACATAGCTGTCCACAACGCGTTGGAGTAGCTTTTCTCTTATAAAAATATTGCGTTTCTGCAAAATCTCTCCGTGAATTATCCCTTCTGGAGCTTCATAATCTACGGGATCCTCACCCCCAGTAAAGGAGTAAAATAAGCTTGCTACAGGCGCACGCCAGTCAATAATGTAAGGTTCACTTGAACCCTTTCGATCCATACCCCGCTTTCCAATGTAGAGGGGTACAGCATTTAACTTCTTCTCCTCATGAAAATCCAAACGGCCAAAATACGGCTCGTTACCAAGAAGCGTCAATCGCTCACTAGCTTCCTGCCGCTTCGCATCCAAAACCTGCTCTACAAAATTATCTCCATAATAACGCGGTCCGATCTCGGAGTGCTGCTTAGCTATTTCTTGTAAAGCTTCTGTTAACCTATTTTGCTCTTCAACTAAGGCACTTTGAACACTCATCAATAACCTCCAGTGGTATGTTAAGCCTTCGAAATCAATTTAATCATAATACCAAAAGGATCCATCACATACCAGCCTTCAATCTCATATGGAGTGGTGTGCAGATACTTAGCGTGATCAAGTGAACGAATAAGTCGTATAAGTCAACCTTCCTTATGCTCATCCTTTCTCAACCTAAGCTTCATCCATATAAAACAAAGCATACCTATGAACGTCAACATCATGCCTCCCAGATAGGTTGTAGAATATCCGAATGCCTGCAGAAATTGACTACCTAGAAAACCAGCAATTACACCCGAAATTCCGTTCCACGCTATCGTATAGGTAGATTGACCCGTTGCTCTTAAGTGTGCTGGCACGAATATCGATGTCAAATTAGTGCCGACATAATAATATACACCAAAGGTTAAACCATGAGTACTCTGTAAGGCTATGACCTGCCATGGCTCAGTAACCATAGACATCAGATACCATCGAATGGTGTATATGCCACTGACCACTGTAAGTATGGTGAGCATGGTTTGCATATTTTTCTTCAAATAACGATCTAGCAATAAGAATATAGGCACCTCGAAGATGGCCATTAAGAATGTAGACCAACCGATTAACCAGGTCGCACCACCTAATTCTACAATGTAAATACTTACGAACATCCCATTCAAGCCATGCGGCGTTGAAATGAACACACTGATAAGCAAGAAAATCATAAAGGTTGGGTTTCGGATTAAATCTTTAAGTCCAGAGCTGTTATTAGCAATCGATCGTGTACCCGCACGAGGTAAACGAAAGCACAGGACTATGGATATGAGTAATAACACACAGTACACGATCCACAATCGATCTATGGTTACATAAGCGATGACTGGAGCAGCGGCTATCGCCATGATTGCCCATCCGAGTGAGCCCCAAATTCGATATGAGCCAAATTTATGCGATGTCCCTTCGATTGCAACTAAGATCAAGCTTGAGCTTTGCGAGAAAATCGGTGTTTGGAATAAGAAGAATGCCAGCATTCCTCCATATACCCACGCATACTGCTCCAATTGAAACACAGCTAGAATAATGAGAAAATTACCACTAAGCATGATGAGTAGAATTCGTCGTATATCTTGCGTACGGTCACTCCAATATGCCCATAATGGGTTTGCAACAATCGACACCAGAGGACCAGCTGCTATCATCATACCGATTGCCGATTTCTGAAAGCCAAGATGCTGTAAGTAGATCGGGAAGAAGGTCATTAATACAGAAACCGACCCGAATATAAAGAACATGAAGCCTTTCATATTCAATATGGATGCCCTTGTGTGCTCGTTAGTAGAAGCTACCATCACAATCAACCTTCTCACTGTAGAGTTTTTCCATATGTAATCGTATAATTAACAGCATATCATAGTGATAATTCTCCAGAGTTTGATATAATGTGAGAATGAGAACATCAGGAACTCGCTTTAAAGTAATTGAGGGGGAGAACATTCATTGAATCCATTTAAGAAAATGAAGCTAAAAACCAAACTACGTAATTGTGACTATAAGCTAGCAGGCACTGTGATTAAACAACAATATTACAATGATAATAGCTATACAGAGATTAATCGCATGATTGATCATTTTATGGAAGAGCCTTGCTTCGAACGTGCGTTGGACCTAATTGATTATAATGAAATGATCGTCTTCTACTTCACAGAAAGCTGTACAGATGGACTGTATGTTAGGAAAACACCCATAGAGCCTGTCAAAAGTATCGCACAACTAGATAGTAACACAAATGAGGAAGCTCACACATTCGCTGAGCCCTCTTCTCTTCCGCAATCTACACCTTTACCTAAAGAAACATCTTCACATTCAGAGCATCTCCAGAAAATTCAAGAGTCTGAACAATGGATGGATGAGATGATTAGCCGGTTAGCTAAGAAGCCTAAGACTCCAACCATAGCAGCGGCCCCGCCTACTCCATCACCTCCGCCAGTTAAGGTTTTCACAGAGGATGAAGCCCAAACCTTCGATACGATTGAGTTTAAATCACCTGATTCCTTTAGAGATATTGAAGTATTTGAAAAGGATGAGGTTTTATCGAATGTGGATAAGGAGCCTATTGTGGTTTTCAATGAGGATAAACCTGAGACAATACTAGAAGAACCAGACATAGAACCAGAATTCGAATCACAATTAAAGAATGAACCAGCAGCAGAGCTAAAGGCTATACCTTCTAAAGTGGTAGAAGTTTTCTATGAGACTGAGGAGTTCAAGGAAATCATAGAGAAGGAGATTACTGTATTCTATGAGACTGCGAATTCGCAGGATGGTGTATCCATTCCGGATCCCAACCCATCTGAGACTATTCATACTCTGCAGGAAGACGAGTCTAGTGCCGCCTTCAAATTTGTTGCCTCCGCTGAATCGAGTAACCAATGGGAGACAACAGAGCTTGCAGAGACCTTCAATAGCTCCCCTATACCTGTGCATGTAAGAACCAAACGTCCAAGCTTCCCTAATGTCGTTGCCACGTTAAAGATCGACCTGCATACCATGATCAAGCAGCTTGACGAGTATCGTTATGAGCTCGCCTATCATCCGCATAACGAGCAACAGATGATCGGCTGGATCGAAGCTTTAGAGAAGGCTATAGATGAGTTCTCCTCAGCAATCGACCTAATTGAAGAATCGTGTGAATAGCTTATGGAAGTTTCATTTGAGTAACTTGGGGCGGAAAACCTGCAGCAGTCACTTTTTCGGCCATTTGAGAGTAAACGAGGAGTTGGAAACAGTTGAGCCTATAAGAGACTCTCGATTACAGACCTACCTAATGCATATCGATTATTAATTCGGAGAGTATAATTGATGGACATAGATCAATCATGCAAAGGGAGATTCCAATATGCCAGAAAAACCGATTATCGTTTATTTCAAGAGTACCAAGCAAGCCAATGAAGCTTTAGTAAGAATGAGAAGTGAATTTGAAGTGACCGATGCGTCGATTGATCGAATCGACGGTTATCCCGGAAAGGGTGCCGATCCTGACAACCCTATTACCGGTCATATACCTAGTTTGAGTGCTCTTGCACTGGGCGGGGATTTCAACCGAGATGCTGGAATTCTCGCTGCCACTAGTGTAGATGCAAGCGGCTTAAGTTCAGGAGGTCCAGATAATAGGGTCTCAGGAGTAGACATCATTCTCTCAGCCACCGTGCATGAAGAGAACGGCGAGCAGGCCATGAGGATTGCACAGGAATGTGGAGCTCTCTAACCTTCAAATCATAAAATGACCCACAGGGAGGATACCTTATAGGGTATTCTTCCTGTGGGTCATATGCTTATAGAGCTTTATTGATAGAAGTACTACGCTTTACTAAGAATGTCAGTTAATACAGGTACAATCTGCAGTTTACGGGAGACAACACCTTTGAGAACAGCTTTGTTATCCACTAATTTCACTTTGTATGCTTGCTCTACAGCCCCTGCTTTACTTCCAAGTGCTAATCCAACTGAATCGTTATTCAGAATATCCGTTACTACGAAGAGGAATAAATCTAATCCCTTCTCAGCAATAATCCCATTCAATGCAGATTCTAGCTCAGCTTGGCGACCTAGAATATCATTCGTGTCAACAGCATTCACTTGGGCGATCTCAGCCTTGTAAGCACCCATCTGAAATTCCTTGGCATCTAGTGATATCAATTCGCTAATCGACTTGTCGCTTAGATCCGCTCCAGCCTTCAACATATCAAATCCATAGCTATCGAGATTTACTTCAGCAAGCTTCGCTAATGCTTGAGCCGCTACTACATCTTGCTCTGTGCAGGTTGGTGATTTCAATAGCAAGGTGTCAGAGATAATCGCAGATACCATTAAACCAGCCATAGCCTTAGAGATTTCGACCCCATTCTCGATGAACATCTTTCTAAGAATCGTAGCTGTACAGCCAACAGGCTCAGCACGGTAATACAACGGTCCACTCGTCTCAAAGTTAGCTATCCGGTGATGATCAATAACCTCAAGAACGGTTACTTGATCAATGTCACTTACGCTTTGTTGGCGTTCATTGTGATCAACTAGAATAACATTCTTTGTTTCAGTAGCAACCGTTTCAACCAAGCGTGGGGCTTTCACTTGAAAGTGATCTAACACAAACTGTGTTTCTCCACTAATGGCGCCAAGACGAACCGGTTCAACTGTAAAGCCCAATTGTGCTTTTAAGTTTGCATATACAATCGCAGAGCAGATCGTATCCGTGTCTGGATTCTTATGTCCGAATATCAATACTTTTTCCATAGTCATTATCTTTCCTCCATCTATATCCCGTTATAGGTAATTCTCAATCTAGATTATAGCCTATAATTGGGTAAATGGACAATGGCGTTACAAGTCACTCTGAAGATAAGGTAATGCATAGTCTAAGCTGTCAACCTGCACGATCGGTATTTTTCTCCTTAATATTTCCATCAACAACAAATCTATGAAAGGCTCATCTGACTTACATATGATAGAATCAAAGTAAGTATCAATAAGCCATTCGTCGTCTAGTGATTCCATTCTATAGTTCTCCTTTAAAAGTTATCTTATTGCAGCTCTTCCATACAAGCTGTTATATGCTTAAACCTTTGAGCTCTAGCCAAGATCTCTGATGACATCTCTTTAATGAAGCTATCATTACTAGCAGCATCCCTATGTATATTGATGTTATCTTTATTCAGATAAAAGACGGTTTGGATAGCTAAGTATAAAAATTGGTTATTATCCGGGTCTGAAATATCCATATGATAATGCACTCCTTACTTTCCATTTTTATACTATTATCATATAATGAATCCTATAAGGTTTCAGCGTAAATAACTTGCATGAAGTAACAAATAAATTGCAAGATCTTGCATAATGCATTTGCGCTTTTGTTTACACAAGTTCACGATAGTTTACAGGAGGCTAATTCATAAATGAACAAATCGATAAAAGCACTCGTGGTTGATGACCACCCTTTAGTTGCTCAAGCAACAAAAAACCTTTTGCAAGAAATAGATGTCATTGATGTAGTTGGAATTGCTATGAATGCAGCACAATGCTTAACTATGATTAACGAGCTTCAGCCCAACCTCGTCTTCTTGGATTACCAGCTTCCTGATGAATCGGGTACAGAGGTTGCTAAGCACATTCGAAGAAGGTATCCTGATATCCACATCGTTATATTCACAGGGATCGAAATTAGCGATCTCTATAATACATTCATTGATATCAAGGTGAGTGGTATTCTATCGAAGGAATCTAGTGTTACAACGATTAAGAATATGGTCAATTGTATAATAGACGGTCATACCATCTTGCCGTTATCCATCTTCCATAATCTTAAATTATCCAATACGGAGAGTACACAGCAAGAGTTTCGACTTACCTCTGAGGAAATTTCGATGATGAATATGGTTGTGAAGGGCGCTACTCATGAACATATTGCTGAGCAAATCCATATGAGTAAACGAACTGTAGATAATTACTTGAAGAAAATTTATGACAAATTGGGTGTGAAATCTCGGTTAGAAGCTATTGAACGATTTATTAAGAGTAACTACCATTAGTGTTATGGGGATTAAGAATTGAAGCCCAAGGTATTGTACAGCATCGTTGATTACTTAGTTCCCTTAATTATTCGTGTAGCTCATGAAGCCCCCTGTTCCTTCCCATTCCATTCGTTAGATTTAGATTAGCCTCCTTTAAGTATTCGATTATACCCAATTCTTACCCCTGTATCTTGTTTATGTCGATTCACAAGACAGGGACTTTTAGCATGCAGAAAATTCAACATATCGACTTTATATTATATTCTCACCATTTATTAATAGGAATAGAAGTAGATAGGATACCAAATCTGAATAAAGGGAGCTCTACATCTGTAAATTATTTCTATATGATAGAAGGACCCTAGTAGAAAGGATGTGATAACTAAAATAATTATAGATGCTTGTCAGGAAAGGGTGATGCTTTGTTAGGTCTCTTGGCCCGTATGGCAGATCCACCATTAATAAGGAAAAGGACGGTGAGCATTAATGAGTACAATTAGGAATAAGTCAGTGCTATCAATCTTGATGGTTTTATTCGTGTTGACGACATTAATACCGCTCGGATACCTCCCCACCGCCATAGCTTCTTCCCATGGTGTTGAGAGGGTATATACAGATAAGGCTCGATACAGTCCAGGGAATACAGTAACGATTACGGCTACGATTACTAATAATTCCGGCAGTAGCTGGAGTGGAGATGTGGCGCTGGATATTTACCATCTTGAAACGAATATACATGCTACCACCCAAGCCAGTACGATCAATAATGGCGTAACCACAGATGTCACGTTTAACTGGACAGCACCCGCTACAGATTACCGTGGATATTTGGTAGAGATTGATGCTGGTACATTGGGAACGGGAATAACTGCAGTCGATGTTTCTAGCGAATTTGTGAAGTATCCACGCTATGCTTACATCAGTGAATTTGGTGATGATGAGACAGCACTAGAGAGTGCAGCCAAGGTAGATGAGCTCGCTGAAGATTATCACGTTAACGCATGGCAGTTTTATGATTGGATGTGGCGCCATGATAAGTTTTTCAAGCGAACAGGCGGCACGATAGACGCTACATGGCTAGATCTGTTTGACCGAGAAATTTCTTGGCAAACCATTCAAAACCAGATCGATGCAGTACATGATCAGAATGGTAAGGCAATGGCCTATGCCATGATATACGCCTCAAGAGAAAATTACACAACCTATGGGCTGGACGCCACTTGGGGGCTTTATGAGGACGCCCTTCACTCGAACCAATTCGATGTTGATTTTGGAGATGGCAGTACCTACCTCTATTTGTTCGACCCTCAGAATACTAGCTGGCAGAATTATATCTTTGATGAATACATGGATGCGATAGACACAGCAGCGTTTGACGGCATTCACGTGGATCAGATGGGTCAACGTAGCAACGTATACACTTACAATGGAAGCTCGGTTGATCTAGCTACGCGATTCACACCATTCCTAGATCAAGCTAAAAGCATACTGACTACTAATAATAGTAGCCGCGATTATCTAACCTTTAATATTGTGGATGGGACGGTAGATGGATGGGCAGCGAATGATGTTAGCACGCATGCAGACGTCGATTTTGTATACAGCGAAATCTGGCATCAGTCCAACAGCTATAAACAGCTTCATGACTATATTGAGTCACTTCGCTCCAACAGTGGTAACAAAGCAGTCGTTCTCGCAGCCTATATGAACTACGCCGAGAATATTGGACCTCGATATGAGGCTGAGAATGCCATTAGAACCAATGTGGCAGTGGATACCGATCATGCTGGATACACCGGCACCGGATTCGTTGATCAATTCGATGCTAATGGTGATTCCGTCGAATTTACGATCACTGCACCTGAGGATGGTCAATATTCACTTGTATTCCAATATGGTAATGGTACAGCAGGAGACTCTAAATTGAATATGTATGTGGATCATGTATTCGAGGAGGAATTGTTCTTCTTTGAACAGGCTAATTGGGATACATGGAAGAATGATGCCACTTACACAATGAATTTAACCCAGGGCACTCATTCGATCAAGATTGCTTATGAAAGCGGCAGTGTAGGGGCGATCAATCTAGACAGCCTCACTCTCGGAACATTCGATGATCATTCCGTCCGTCTTGCAGATGCAATGATGGCTGCTAGTGGAGCAACTCATATCGAGCTTGGTGATGACAACCAGATGCTTGCTCACGAGTATTATCCGAACCAGAGCAAGAGCATGAGGAACTCTCTTAAATCAGCTATGAAGGATCACTATAATTTCATCACAGCTTATGAGAATCTTCTATTCGACGAAGATGTAGTCCTGAATGATGGTGGATCACAATTTGTAGAAATTACTGGTGTCGATATTAGTGGTGATGCTTTAACCGATACCGTGTGGCACACCACCAAGAGAACACCAGACTATAACATCCTCCACTTAATCAATCTACTCGATAACGACAACCAGTGGCGCAATAGTGCAACACAGCCAGCATTCCAGACGAGCTTAGCGACCAAGGTATATATCGGGAATGATGAGACTATCACTGATATTTATGTAGCCTCTCCTGATTTGGACGGAGGACTGACTGAGGAATTAAGCTTTACTTCCGGCACTGATTCCAAAGGCAAATACGTCTCATTTACAGTTCCAGAGCTGAGATATTGGGATATGATTTATATGGCTCGTACATTCTCTGACCCGTCGAATATGATCTATGAGGCTGAGTCGGCCATCAAGACAAACGTATCAACCAATACAAATCATGCTGGTTATACGGGCAGTGGTTTTGTGGATCAATTCGCCAGCTCCAATGATGGCGTATCCTATGTCGTTCATGCTGATTCGGATGATGATTACGCTCTTCGCTTCCGTTATGCCAATGGAGGCTCGAATGCAACGAGAGATGTATTCGTCGATGGCCAGTATGCTGGCACGATTGGCTTTGATTCTACCGGCGCTTGGAATACTTGGGGGTATGGTGAATTAACCGCACATCTAGACGAAGGCTATCATACCGTTGTCCTCTGGTATTCCAGCGGTAATAGCAATGCCATCAATCTAGATCATCTGGATTTGGATAAAACGTATATTTGGAATTTCGATGTACAGATCACTTCCATACCAGAGGATTACCGTATTACCTTCCGAACAGGCGCATCGGGTTGGGTTCACTGGGGTACTAACAATTGGACCAACGTTGTGGATAGTAAGATGCGCAGTAATGGATCCAGTAACGGTAATCTGGATCATGAGATATCCGTAGGACCTTTCAGCTCAGGAACAATCGATTTCACTTTCCTATGGGATGACAATGCGAATGGCATACTGGAGAGCTCAATAGATCGTTGGGAAGGAACGGATTTCGAAATTGTGGTCAACTAAATTTAATGAGAGGTGGTATATCTATGCAAGAATATTATATTGTAAACCCGGCTAGAAAGTTATTGCGAGCGGGACTTGCCTTGGTACTGTTAGGATCTCTGATTATGCCGTTGTCCGCCCCACAGAAAGCAGCTGCTTATGTTGGTGCACTTGGTAATGTAACGGGAAGCTCGATATCTGGTGATACCTTGACGCTTACGATTGATAATGGTGGCGAACCCAATGATGATAAGCTTATCTTTGATGTGCTGCAGGACGATATTGTGAAGGTTTCCTATCGACCTAATGATGTTTCTCCGAGTGCGGATACACCAATGATCGATCCGAATAAAACTTGGAGCGCAGTTGGAGCTACGATCAATACAGCTGGCAATCCGATCACGATTACAACAGCTAAGCTGAAGGTGGAAATTGCTAAAAGTCCGACTCGAGTGACGATCAAGAAAGCAGACGGAACAACACTATTATGGGAGCCGTCGGGTGGTGGTGTCCATTATGACGGAGTCCGCTTCATGCATAGCACTAGCGATAATATATACGGCATTCGAAGCTACAATGCGAATGAAGCGGCACCGGATATTATTAGAAATTCTAGCACACACCCTGCTCATGCGGGTAACCAAGGGGATTCTGGTGGGCCGTTCATGTGGTCTACGTCCGGATATGGAATTCTGGTAGACAGTGACGGGGGATATCCTTATACCGATCTAACCGGTAAGCTGGAGTTTTATTATGGTGGCACACCAACTGAGGGGCGCCGATACAGCAAGACAGATATAGAGTATTATGCCATTGTTGGTAGCCCTGATGAAGTGATGGAAGGCTTTGCAGATATAACTGGAAAATCGCCAATGCTGCCCAAATGGTCACTTGGCTTTATGAACTTCGAATGGGACACAGACGAAACAGAAATGACCAATATGGTCGATACGTATCGGGCTAAGAATATCCCGATCGACGGCTATGGACTTGATTATGATTGGAAAAACTACGGTGATACCAACTATGGGGAATATACCTGGAACACGAGCAATTTTCCCTCTGCTAGCTCAACCTCCCTTAAATCTACGATGGATGCAAAGGGTATCAAGATGATCGGGATTACTAAGCCAAGAATTGTTACAGAGGATATCAGCAATAACAGAACAAGCCAGTATTATGATGCGGAGGCCGGTGGTTATTGGTATCCTGGTCATTCTGAGTATGAGGATTATTTTGTCCCTGTGCTTGTTAGAAGTATAGATCCTTATAACTCTGCCATGAGAGACTGGTATTGGGATCATTCGGAGGATGCCTTCGACAAAGGTATTGTTGGCTGGTGGAATGACGAGACAGATAAGGTCGCTTCGGGCGCTGCTCAATACTGGTTCGGAAATTTCACGACGGGTCACCTGTCCCAAGGTATGTACGAAGGACAGCGAAATTATACGAACGATACTCAGCGGGTATGGCAGACAGCCAGAACATTCTACCCAGGAGCTCAGCGATATGCAACGACACTCTGGTCAGGCGATATCGGCGGACAATTCGAGATGGGTGAGAAGGTAGGCTGGGCTTCGGGTATGAAGGAACAGCGTACTGTGATGCTCTCGTCTATCAACAACGGACAACCGAAGTGGGGAATGGACACAGGTGGATTTAATCCCAATGACAGCAACCCTAGTCCAGAGCTCTATGCCAGATGGATACAGTTTGCATCATTAACGCCCGTATTCCGGGTTCACGGCAACCTCTACCACCAGAGACAGCCATGGTATTATGGCAATACGGCTGAAGAAGCTGCCAAAGCTGCTATCCAGCTACGATACAGCCTAATCCCATATATGTATGCATACGAAAGAAGCGCTTATGAAACAGGAGAAGGACTTGTAAAACCTCTCATATTCGATTACCCAACGGATGCCAATGTTAGTAACTATGTGGATGCTTGGAAGTTTGGGGATTGGATGCTTGCAGCCCCAATCGTTGACAAGGGCCAGACAGCAAAGAGCATCTATTTGCCTGCTGGTACTTGGATTGACTATTTCAAAGGAACCACATATTCCGGTGGTCAGACCATTTCATATCCGATCGATGTGGAATCATTGTCCGATATCCCGCTTTTCATTAAGAAAGGTGCCATTATCCCTTCACAGGAAGCTCAGGATTATATCGGTCAGAGCGCAGTGACAAGTATTGATGTGGATGTATTCCCGGATACAGCTTCTACTAGCTTTACTTATTATGATGACGATGGAGCAAGCTACGATTATGAAAGCGGAGATCATTTCAAGCAGACAATGACGGCCGAGGATAACGGCGGTAGTGGTATTAGCTTTAACGTCGCTGCCAAGTCGGGAACCTACACACCTGATGTTCAGAACTATATTGTAAAGATTCACGGCAAAGCAGGCACAGGTGTAACCAGCAACAGCATATCCCTTACTTCTTATGCTGATCTTGCAGCCTTGAAAGCAGCTGGGGGCGAAGGCTGGTCAACAGGTAAAGATGTATATGGTGATGTCACTTATGTGAAAGTATCTGCCGCGAGTACATCGGCTAAGGATATCGTTGTAACCGGGACTGGATCGGTTGCTGCAACATCTATGAAGCTGGAAGCAGAGGAAGCTTCGCTGTCAGGCGATACAACGGCTACGAAAGCGTCTATTAATAACAATCATACCGGTTATTCCGGTACAGGATTTGTAGACGAATTGGACACGGATGGTGCTGCCGTCACTTTCTATGCAGACACCAAGGTCGGTGGCGACTATGAGGTAAGCTTACGTTATGCGAATGCTACCGGTTCTGCTAAGACAATGAGCATCTTCGTCAATGGAGAACGGGTGAAGCAGACGAGTCTTGCCAGCCTTGCCAACTGGAATACTTGGGCTACCCAGATCGAGACGATCCCATTATCAGCAGGTCGAAATTCTATCGCCTACCGCTATTATGATGATGCCGGCGACAGTGGTAATGTCAATCTAGACTACATCAATGTGCCATTCAATCCATCAATCGGCAAATATGAGGCTGAAAGCGCGACATTATCGGGAGGCACAGCAACGAATCAGAATCATATGTTCTACAGTGGGGAGTCATTCGTTGATAATATGACCGTCACTGGTGCTCAGGCTTCCTTCCAAGTATCAGTTCCAACAGCAGGCAGCTATGAGGTTGCGCTGCAATATGCGAATGGCTCGGGCAGCACGAAGACACTGAGTACCTATGTTAACGGTGTTGACGTCGCTCAAGCAAGCTTGACAAGTCCCGGGGCTAGTTGGGATATCTGGCAAGATCAGACACAGACGTTAACCTTGCTTGCAGGCACGAACACCATTGCCTACAAGTATGATATGGCAGACAGCGGCAATGTCAACCTGGATCGGATATTGGTGTCCTCTTCAACACCAGGAACACCGGAGTCCGAGCTCAATCTACTAGATAACCCTAACTTCGAGCGGGCCACAACTTATGGAAGCAATTGGACAGAGTGGCATCCGGGTGGTCAGGCGATTGCATACGGAATCGACAGTGGATCTGGCTCCCACCCGCCTGCATCAGCTTGGACAGGGGATGCAAGAGCATACTTCTACTCAAGCAGTGCTTATCAGCAAAGTATTCATCAAGTCATTAACGTTCCGGTGAATCTTACCAATTATAAATTTGAAGCTTGGGTACGCATGCAGTACACAACACCAACAACAGCTCGAGCAGAAATTTCAAATTATGGCGGATCGGCCATCTATGCGAATATTTCTAATGATGGTGTATGGAAGTATATTAGTATCGACAATATTTATGTGACCAATGGACAGATCGATGTGGGCTTCTATGTTGATTCACCTGGAGGAACTGTGTTGCAAATCGATGACGTGCGAATTACCCAACAATAGACCGTTAGATTAAGACCGTTAGATCGTCCTTACCTGACCAACCTGGTCAGGTAAGGACGATCTTCTTCTTTTATATGCTTGCTGTAGCACCGTACAGAAAAAACCGTTCGGTTGTTTATAACCGAACGGCACAATCGCTATAAGAGTAATTTCGGATTTTGTATATTTCTTCGATTGAACTTCAAAGATATGTAAGAGTGATTTTCACTCTTATGCGCTGTGATATTTGAAAATTATGCATAATAAAGGTGAATTTCACTCTTATTTGGCATTATAACAGATATTTCTTCTACATAAGAGTGATTTTCACCCTTGTATATTCTTCAGAGGACCTTTTAGTTCACATTTCTAGGGCTGATTCCGAATCTTATTCACTTATCTAGTTAAAGCTCATCAACCTACAGTTAATACAATAAACTTAACGCTCTTTCCTCAAGAACGTACTGATGAACACGTTTCTTACCAGTAACAAGATGTCTAATTAACTGCTTCTCGAGCAGTTTTGCGATAATTTTTCGGCTTGCTTGTTGCCATAATTGTAAGCAACTACATACATCAGCCACACGGAATGGACGGTTCAGCCCTCTCACATATCGGAGTACCTCCCGCTCTAGAACGGACAATTCAGTATGGTCTGCATTATACCTACCGATCAATTCATACACAGACCGGCGACAAGCATCAGGTTTCTTATCAAGCTCATCCCAACTAAAAGGTATGTATTTATATCCATACAGCGCTAATGTCCTTATTCTCATTCGTTCGAATGTGAATCTCTCCCTAGTAATATTCTCAGCATGTGATACAAAACCCTCACTCTCAAAAGCTAATCCAAGCGGTTCATAGAATACATCTACGAAGAACTTTACCCCAGTTGTGCTTATCAACTCATATTCCAAGGTCAACCCCTCGAATGATTTAAACACAGGCCAAATGACTGTACTGAGCATCTTCTTCTCACCTATTAAATCCTTCTGTAAATATTCACGTCGCATGCCCGTCGCAGTATGTTGCTGTTCTTTGAGAAATTTCTCAAAGAACAGCAA
>DFZX01000021.1:0-89434 GCA_002383695.1 Caryophanales bacterium UBA4045 | reverse complement strand
TCTACTTCTACTTCTACTTCTACCTCTACCTCTACCTCTACTTCTACTTCTACTTCTACCTCTACTTCTACTTCTACTAAATAAGTTTAAGCAGCTTCCCTATACCCATTATATTCCATCAACATGGAGTCCATCAACCAATTCCAGTTACTTAAGGAACCGTGAAACTTCGCTTAAAGGGCTTCCATATCAAACGTATCTGCTACAACCCCAGCCTTAAGTCGAATAACGACCATAGACCAATAATGCAAGCGAGGAACAACAAGTCTCGCATAGTAGCCGACAGACTCACCCTTGGGAACGAAGTCATGCTCGATCGGAACAGCTCGAATGCTATCCCCGTCCGGTGATGCCAAATATATGCCCTCAATGGCTTCCCAGCTCTCTACCTTGATCTCGATATGCTCAATAGCAGTTGGTGCTACTTTCTTTGCATGTGCCCATACATCGTTATCCAACCCAAGTAAATTAATGAGATGGATGACTATTAAC
The DNA here is from genome assembly GCA_002383695.1 of Caryophanales bacterium UBA4045. GTDB lineage: Bacteria > Bacillota > Bacilli > Paenibacillales > UBA4045 > UBA4045. The sequence continues at coordinate 88,942 of DFZX01000021.1, read as the reverse complement.
CCTGGCTTTTCCTTCACAATAGTCCACACCGTACCTATATCTCCATTGGGGGCGAAGGATACCCCCTCATTCTCGAATATGACCTCTGTATTAATCCCACCCGCAAACGTCATAGATACATCATCTAGCTCGAGATCGTATATCAGGTTACGATACATCACGATAAAATCGTAATAATGCTGCATCGTAACCTTAAAGCCCTCCGATAAACTGCCATACTTGGGGAAGTAGCTATCTGCAAGGAGATTCTCATGCTCACCCAGCAGAATATGGTACCCACCGCTCGCAAAAATTGTAGCCATTGTGATTATCGCACCGAACTCAGCTAGTGCTGGCATACTTGGCCTTTCTGGATGAAACGCGTGCAAATAGGCTGCGATCACTACCTGCTTGCCCGACCAAAGACGAGCATTGTCGATAATCTGCTTTAGATCCCTTAAGTGGAAAGCTGGATCCCATACTTCGATATACATCACATCATGCGCTGAAACCGCTGTTGTGTGTGTGGGGTAATTCCCAACATTGTTATAAATCAACATAACATCATCATGAATACGTTCCGTTACTGCTTCTCTTACTAAATCAATAAAGCGCGGATACAAATCCTTCAACGCAACAATTTCATTCTTGCCATCCTTTTTGCGAATCGCCTTCTTGGGTAACCCGTATTGATCCAGCTGTAGCCCATCAAAGCCCATCACCAATATCGCATTTACGAACTCATCAATAATATGCTTTGTCCAAGCGGAATCCTCAGAAATGTCCATAATATGAAAGAAGTTCCCCAGAGAATGTGGTCTACCGTCATTCTGATATAGTAGCTGCTCTGGATGTTTATATGCATAATCCGGTAAGCTACCGTAAATCGCTGCATACGCCATGGAGGCAATTCCATGCACCTTGAATGCCTCAATCTTCTCCTTAACAACCTTGTGCGATATACTTCGTCCAAGCGGATCAATAAATTCCTCCGTATCCGTAAGCAATTGATCCTGTCGATACATCCAGTCATAGAATTGCACGAGATTAATGTGATGCTTATTGAGGAATTCAACGTCATCTAGCTTACCCGCTTCTGCAGGCGAGAAGTCACTGAGGAAGCCATATCGCGGAGCATCTCGCCAATGCTGAGCTACGTCAAACGCTGTTTCGGCTTGCAGCACTCGTCCATCCGACATCTCTAGCGTTACGAACATACCATAAGCCCCAGAGCCTTCGGATATCGAGGGGACAAGGATACTATGATTCAAACCTGAGCTACTGTTCACCAGCTTGCCGCCACCCTTCACGGCTAGCTTATCCTCATCTAATACTACCCAGCTAAACCTCTCATTGCCCAAGAAATGATCACCTATACATTGGAGCTTAAAGCTTAGCTGATCCCCTGGACGAAACTGCGCTTTAGAGGGGATAATTTCAAATTTGTTTGGTGTATACTTCATCCTTTAACTCCACCTTCTGATAAGTTTGGATTTACAAATTGCTTCTGAAATATGACGAAAATAATAATAATAGGTAGTAACGCCATGATCGATGCAGCGAAGAACAATCCATAATAGGTAGCGTATTGTCCGCGGAATAGCTGCAGGGCAATCGGTAAAGTCCGATTCGCTTCGGTTTTAATCAGCGTCAGAGCTACGATAAACTCATCCCATGTTCCTGAGAAAGCGAAGATGCCTAATGTTCCGATCGCAGGTAAGGACAACGGAATATAAATGGAACGGAAAATAGTCCAGCGATTCCCTCCATCCATCACGATGGATTCCTCCAGCTCAGCAGGTATGCGTTCGAAGAAACCACGCAGGAAGAAGGTGCTTCCAACGATTCCCGTGCTTATATATAGGAGAATCAGACCTGAATACGTATCTACTAGACCGAGAGATTTGATAATTGTGAACTGTGGAATGATATTCAGAATGGCCGGTACAAACATAGAGAACAGGAACATTCTGAACATGAATTCTTTTCCCGGGAATGGAAAACGAGCGAACGCATAAGCCGTCATCGAAGCCAATGTCAGCGACAGCAGCATCGTGATTACCGAGATGAACAAGCTATTCAGAAAGTATTGAGAGAAATGATTCTTATTCCATGCTTCAAAATAGTTATCTAGCGACTTCTCACTATTCATTAGCTTCGTTGGGTTAGGGAGACTGAAATTATCCGAGGTTAATGAGGTCAGAATCATATAAACGAAAGGACCTATCACAACTGCAATGCCTAATATCAATACTAGATGAGCTACCCATGGCGTTAGCTTCCTCATGTGAACACCACCTTAATTAATATTCAATTCTGTCTTTACCGAAGGTCCTCTGCTGGCTATACGTAAAGATGAAGATGAGTAGCCCTAACAGTACACTAATCGCAGCCGCATAACCGAAGTCGAAATATTGAAAGGCGTGCTTGAACATGTAGGTATTCAAGAGATGCGTAGAATCCAGAGGACCCCCTTTCGTAATCAGGAACACCTGAATGAAGGCTTGAAAAGCCCCAATGATTAAGTTAATCAGAACATAAACCGTCATAGGTCTCATCAATGGAAGTGTAATATGAATGAATGTTCGCGCTCCCTTGGCTCCATCGATGGCCGCAGCCTCATACAGAGAACGAGGAACGGATTGCAGAGCAGCCAAGTACATGATCATCACCCAGCCTACACCCTTCCAAATACTAACCAACCAGATCACAATATTAGCTGTCCACGTATTCTGTAACCAAGCAGTCGGCTCATCTCGGATGTGAAAGAAATCAACCAATAGGTAATTGACTACACCACTGCTTCCATCGGCGAATAAGAACTGGAATAAATAGCTGACAACAATCCATGAGCTAATCACAGGTAAATAATACACTAATCTGAAAAATACCTTGAGGCGGATAAAGTGTAAGTTGATCATCATCGCAACGACAATGCCAAATGCCCATTGTAACGGTACGGTCACAAAGGCAAACAACAATGTATTTCGTAATGCGATATAAATAGAAGGGTCATGAAACACTTTGATGTAATTATCCCATCCACGGAATATACTCTCTGAAGGTGTGATCACTTTATATTCATAAAAACTAATATAAACACCTTTGATCAACGGATATAGCACGAAAATACAGGTCAGAATGAACCCCAGAGCAAGATAAGGTGCTACCTGCACATATTGTTTAATGGCCTTATTCATCTCGAACCCCCCAGCTAATGAAAGGGCGACCGCACGAACTCCGGTCGCCATATTCGTGGCAGATGATATTACTGAACATATCCTTATTTCAGTAGAGCGTCAATTTCTGTAGCAGCTTGATCCAGTGCTTCCTTCGGAGTGGCATCCTTACGTAAAGCCTTCTCGAAGGCTTTACCGAATACATCGCCAATCTGATTCGCATTTGGACTTGGCGTACGGGCCATAGCCGTCTCCATCTCAGCTACATACTCATCGAGGTAATAGACACTGCTTAATTCAGCGGACTGAGCGGCATTCTTATTCGTTGGAATGGCACCGGTCTTGACAGCCATCAATACTTGAATTTCTTCCGTAAGCAAAAACTGAGTGAAGGTCCAAGCTGCCTCAGGCTGTTTCGCACCTTTGAAGAACACCATATCCTGACCTCCAATAATGGAGTGACTCTTCCCATCGGGTCCATTCGGCATCTTCGCTGGAATCATCGTATCCTTTACGTCATCACCCAATATACTGAAGAACCATGGACCATCGTTTATCATCATATAAGATGCCGGCTTACCTTCTTCTCCACGCAAGCCTTCCCAGGTTCCTGGTTGACCTCCTAGAATGGGAGGAGCTAACAAACCTTCATCGTTCCACGACACGATCGTTTCAAGCGCCTTCACACTTGCATCACTATTCAAGTGACCCGTTGCAACGGTAAATTTGTCATCGGTGATGGTTCCACCTAATGTCCAGAACCAAGGAGGCATATTCCAGAAGTCAGGACCTCCTATGGTAATACCGAACTTTTTATTATCCTTCATCTTACGTGCAAGACTGACTAGCTCATCGATCGTAGTTGGTGCAGCCGTAGCTCCTGCTTCCGCGAGTAGCTCCTTGCTGTATATCGCAATTTTCGTATTCGTATCCAATGGGACTCCATAATACTTGCCATTATAATAGTTAGTGGCCATCGGGCCTGCGAATGAATCGGCTACAACCTTGTTAAAGTCTACAAAATCATCAACTGGTACAAGTACACCTTCCTTGGCCATTCTAGGAACCCATGTATTATCCATTCTCATCACATCAGGCACTGCACCACCCGCTGCAGCTGTAATTACCTGTTGATCTAAATTCTCTGTTGGCATTCTTGTAGCTTTAATGGTTATGTGTGCATACTGTTCATTGAATTTTGGAATGACCTCTTCTAAGAGAACCTTCTCTTCACCCTCCCCGAATGCATGCCAGAATTCAACCGTAACAGGCTTTGGCGGCTCTGGTGCTGGCTCCGACTCAACTGGTTTATTCTCGCCAGCTGAATCTACTGGTTTCTCTACCGCAGCCGGAGTATTGTCGTCATTATTCCCACAGCCAGCCAAGAAAGCGGTTGCAATCAGGAGTACAAACAGTAACTTCGGTAACCACTTCATTGTTGTCTTCATTGATAACACTCCCCATATATTTTGATGAATACCCCCTCATTCTAGCTAGATTTGGCTTCATAACCGATTGATTAAATTCCTATAATGGTACACATTATTACGGAATTGATTTCGTTGCATGCTAAGAAGCACAGATAGGTGCTTTATATTCTTGATTTAACCGAAAAAAAGAAACATGCAATGGACATGTCTCCTATTCGAGCTAAAGCTTATGAACTGTTACTCCTCCAACAGCAAACCATCGATAATTATCGCTGCCTCATCGACAGCTTCCGTGATCGTCTGTTCATCTGTAAGAATCCGCTCTAGCATACGAGCGAAGACATCCTCAATCTTGGTCCAGGCAGGAACAGGTGGGCGAGGATTTGCATGGTCTAATTGCTCCAGATATACATCGAAGATCGGATTCTGGTTTTTTCCCTGTAGGTTTTTGATGGTTGGGATTAACCCTGTTTCGGACATGATTTTCTGTGGTTCCTCCGTGACCATCCATTGAATAAACTTCCACGCTTCTTCTTTGAAAGAAGAATTTTCGAATAATACAAGGTTTTCGCCACCGATTACAGATGTACCCATATTCACGTCGGAAGGGAGAAGCCCAATCTCAACTCCTTGCAGTAATTCCTTGTTCGGCCCTGTTTCATTGACCGTATAAAACCAGTGGGGTTCATCGATCATTAAAAGCTGACCCTTCAGTATACCATCCCACGTCCCCGGTTCCCCACCAACGATAGATGGGCTAATCCATCCTTCATCCAGTCCATCCTTCATTTTCTGCAGAGCTGCTTTACTTCTATCACCATCAATAAATCCACTTGCACGCGTATAATTCTGGTCCATCAATTCCCCACCAAAGGTCCAGAAGTAGGGGAGTGAGCCCCACACATTCGAGCAGCAAATTCCAATGCCGTACACCTCTGGGCGTTGCAGCTGCAGACGTTTAGTAGCCTCTTTAAGCTCTTGGAACGTGGCAGGGGGATGATCTAAGCCAGCTTCCTTAAGCAATTGTTTATTGAAAATCGCTGCACGTGTATTGGCATTGACGGGTACCCCGTAATATTTGCCCTTATACATATTCGACTGGATTAATGACCCGATAAACTGCTCGGCAATTTCGTCAAAGTGCTCCATATTAGATAAGTCCATGAGCGATCCATTCTTAGCAAACTCAGGCACCCATATCACATCCATCCGCATCACATCCGGTTGCTTATTATCTGCTACTGCTGCCTGGACATTATCCTTCAGCTGTCCGGTATGATCCTTTCTCACTGCAATAATCTTAATGTCAGGATACCTTTCCTCGAATAATGGCAATACACGTGTATGGAACACCTCTAATTCCAGCTCACTGTACGTATGCCAAAACTGCAATTCGATGAGCGATTCTCCCGATTGTATTATGGGGCCAGTAGATTCATCGTCGGACACCAGCTTTACTTGCATACATCCAGAAGCTAACAATCCTAAGATCACCAAGAAAGGGATGAGTAAGCGCCACTTTTGCTTCATAATGGTATGATCCCCTTTGCTAGCTGTTCACGATATTCTCCAGGTGTAGCATGAACCATTCTCTTGAATAGCTTAAGGAAATGCTTAGGACTATTAAATCCAGATTGCTGTCCAATGTCGATAATTCTCAAGCTCGTAGTTTCTAGCAGATGCTTGGCACAATGTATGCGTAGCCTAATTACGAAGTCAATGAAATTGAAGCCCGTTCGTTTCTTAAATTGCTCACTGAAATAATTTTTGCTCATATGCACATAATCCGCAACCTCCTGTAAGGAGATTTCTCGACGATAGTTGTCTTGAATATAAGATAGCGCTAGCTGAATCGTATGCGTACCTCCAACGTCATCCGAAGCGATTAAGAATTGATCCGGCTCCCATAATCGTCGGAGCTCCTTGCGTACATACGACACGAGTGATTCTAAGGTAGGTGAATGCTCAATGGCCGTTAGCTTATTCATCATGCTATGCATAGCATCTTCCGTATGCTGCTTGAAGTGGTGGGAGCCACTCATCATGATGAGGCTACGACCCTCTTCAATTACATCTTGGCGCTTGTAATAAGGATTGCTCCACTGAAGCACATATTCCTCGAAAATTTCCATGCACTGCTCCCTATTCGTTGACGCGAAGCTCCTAGAAAATTGATCTCGCAGTACCCGCTGTGCTTGCTGAAGCTCATCCCGCTTATCTATAGATTCGGTATCATGCTGTGCGGGAATTCGTCCCAGATAGCACCTACCCTTTCCATGGAAAAAGGATGACTCTAATGCAAGATGCGCCCAATTCAGTGCATCTCGTACACTACCGAAGGAATGAATGGTAGGACTAATTCCTAATGAAAAGCTAGGACCTCCACTCCCGATAATCTGCTGATGATAGGTTTGAATCTCACTACTTGCACTACCATTTCGATCCGCAAGTATTTGTACAATCTCATCGTTACTTGAGATGAAGGCGAGGCCTTGAGCACACAATGAATTCAGCCGCTCCTTCATGGATTCGAGTAATACCATCCTAGGCAAATCGCTGGGAGCTTCGGGTACATCATACTTCCAAACCGCAATCACTAGGGTGGATTGCAGCCAATCCGGTTTCCAATCTAGCTCTTCCGCTGTATGATCCAGGTAAGACTTAAGCTTGGACTCGAATAACAGCATGCGATGCTTATACTCCTCATGCTCGAACCTATCCTCCTTCTGATATCGAAGCTCCTCCTCATCCAAACGATGCTTACAATTGTGTAGGATTCGGATTAAATCCAATGGCTCCATGGTAGGCTTTAGTAGGTAATCTACAACAACGCCTAACTTCACTGCTTCTCTAGCAAATTCAAAGTCACTATAGCTGCTTATTAGGATCACCTTTATATTCGGGAGTATGGCTTTCACCTGTCGTGTTAATTCCAGACCATCCATTAGTGGCATACGTATATCGGTAATCAGTATATCCACAGCTTGCTCTTTAATCATACTTAATGCAGCCTCGCCATTAGCAGCCTCACCCACTAAGCTCAAGCCCTCTTGCTCCCAATTTACACATGAAGATAGTCCAAAGCGAATAATGGGTTCATCATCAACGATCATTACCTTATACAGCATAATTCTCACCTACCCCTAGTATAAGCTCTAGACCAATCGTGGTTCCGTGACCATCTACGCTATCAATAAACACGCCACTCTGTGAACCATAATAGAGTTGAATGGTCTCATTCACATGATTGAGGCCAATTCCGAACATGCCGGATTTCTTCAGCATAGTGGGCTTTAGCAATTCGGCTTTCTTATGCTCTGCAATACCTAGTCCATCATCCATAATTCGAATCAACAGCTTATCTTCATTCCCAGAAGCCATACGCACAAAGCTAATCTTCACAATACCACCCTCGGGCTTCGGTGCAATTCCATGGAATATCGCATTCTCCACAATCGGTTGTAGCAGCATACGAGGAATTTGTAAATCTAAGATAGATTCCTCACATTCAACTTCAAGCCGAATCTGAGCACCATATCGAAACCTTTGAATAACCATGTATTTCTCTAATAAGTCGAGCTCATCTTGAATGGAGCAGAAGACGCCCTTCTTCTCCATACTGGCTTCCATAAGCTCTACTAGCGAGGAAATGCCATTATAAGCACCCTCCGTCTTATCGAACTTGATCATCCAACGAATGGAGGCTAGTGTATTATATAGAAAATGGGGGTTGATCTGATGCCTTAGCGCACGCATCTCAGCTTCACGCTTCTTCGCTTCTACCTGATTCACCTGAATGATCAGCATCTCTATTTGTCGAACCATCTGATTAAACCTTCGGCTTAACTGACCAATCTCATCCTGTGAGGTGACTTCAGTGAGTGCTGTGAAATTACTCTTCTCCACCTCTCGCATTTGATTCATCAATTTTTTTAACGGTGAGGTAATCCTTCTTGAGAACTGGAATCCGATCACTGAAGCTAAGACGAGTAGAATGGAACCGTATATCCAGATCGTCTTCTGAATTTGCTGAATATCACTAACAATCTCATCTACAGGAACCGTTCCAACAATTCGCCAATCATTGTTCATCATATGAGTGACCACATAACTTCTAACCTCATTCAATTCAATCTCGAATTCTGAAGTCTCCGTTTGTATCGTTCTAAGCCTCTGATCAAACGAACTATCGTGTATGGAATCATTCCATAGCTCAGGGTTAGATGCAATGACTACCTGACCGTCTTCATTAACTACGAAGAATTGCCCCGTCTTACCTAACTGTATTCTTTCTATTGCCTGTAAGATCACCTTTCCATCTAGATTGATGACCAAAGCTCCGATCGCTTCACGGGTTTCCAAGTTGCGGAAGGGCTTAACAAAGGTTAGCACAAGCTCCGTATTCTCTCCCCCTCCACTAAAGGGATCATACTGTAAAGGGAGCCACAGGTCATCCTTACGATTATTCACAACATCGTTATACCATGCATGCTCATTCAACGTATATCGAGCGACCTTCGATGTATTAAATAAGCCGCTACCCCAGCTATCCCCTTCCTCCTTGAGTAGATAGATGCTGCGAACGAATGAGCTAGTATACATAACATTGTTCAATATCGCATCCACAGTATCCTTATGATTAAACTTCTGGTCCACTGTTATGTTACCCAGCGCTTCCTCCTGAATAACCTGCTGTATCCGTGTATCACGGAATATCTGCTGTCCCATGTCACTGCCAATCGTAAGTAGTAATGACAAATAATCGGCTGATTGCTTGGCCGATTGTTTGGTGGAAGCCCTTACATTATCTGCTATTATGCCTGCTGAGGATTGATAATATATCGTGCTGATTACGGTGATCGTGAGTAATAATAGCAATAGGAGTGTGAGTATTAGCTTCGTAGATAACTGTCTGAGCAACCATCTACGGATAAATTGCTTCATCGGATCTCACCCCTCCGTGTCAGGTCTGCATAAAGGCAATGAATCGATATTTTTTACTTTATCATATTTATCCATAAGGAAAAAGACCGCAGGAAAACAAAACGCCTCTGCAAGCCTTCTAAGGGCTTACAGAAGCAGATGATAATGTCACATTCGTATTCAGAATCATTTAAAGCTGACATATTACCATTCGACTATTGCACGGAACTATCATTCTGTTCGGAATTACGTTCCTTCACCACAAGATTTTTCAGGTCATCCTGTACACTTTGATCCCATAAAGGTACACCCGTCCGATAAGCAGCACGACAGATAAGATGTCCTGCTACAGGAGCTGTCAGGAACACGAAGACGATACCTAGCAATAGCCTAGCACTCGTATATCCTTGATCCAGAATGAAGAAGAGGAATGCCCCAAGCAGGATACTTAACACCCCTAATGTTGCACTCTTAGTAGCCGCATGCGAGCGTAAATATACGTCTGGTAAACGAATCAGACCAAATGTGCTCAGAGCACTAAGTAGAGCACCTAGTATTATCAATAGCCCAATGATAGGCTCACCTATGATCTCAATTATTTCCATCATCCGTCTCATGTCCAATCACCACACCCCTTTCAATGTACTTAGAAAAAGCAATCGTACCCAGGAATGCAAGGATCCCGATAAGTAATATAATCTCTAGAAAAGCCTGTGTTCTCAGCATAATAGAAATAACAGCTACAATAGCGATCAGATTAATACCTATTGTATCCAGTGCAATGATTCGATCCGACATAGAGGGTCCCCTCAATACTCGATACAGGCAGCCTAATACTGATATCGATAAGATTACAATAGCTATGAGGAGCATAGTTGATAACATTATCGGGTCACCTCCTTGATCGCTTTCTCGAATGTTCCTTTAATCTGTTCCACAAGTACCTCAGCATCATGAATGTCCATCGCATGTATATATAAGGTTCGCTGATCCATGGACACTTCTAATGTCAGCGTACCAGGTGTAAGCGAAATAAGACAAGCTAGCGTTGTAATTTCCCAATCATTCTTCAGATCTGTTGTTAGCGCGAATATACCTGGGCGAATATTCAGTTTTGGTCGTAGTATCTGTCTAATTACAGCAATGTTCGATAACATAAGCTCCTTAAGGAACAATTGGAGCAAATAAAGAATAGCCCACAATTTCTGCAGATAAAAATCCGTTTGGAAGAACCTGCGGAAGACAAACATGAACAAGAGCCCAATTAAATAGCCACTTGCAAAGCTAACTGAATTCCATGCATTATTCAAGAACATCCAAACAAAAGCAATTATCAAATTTAATATAATTTGTAGTGCCATAATTTTCCTACTCCTTCAACACAGCTTGTATATATATCTCTGGATCCAATAAGACCTTTCCTGCATCAGATACATAAGGCAGCACCCACTCTGCTCCAAGTCCAAGCCCAACCACAAGTATGAGTAATCCAGCAGCAGGAACTAACAGGCCTTTTGTTGAGCCACCTTCTATTAGAGGTTGATGCTCTTCTCCCCAGAACGCCTTCATGAATATCTTCATCATAGAATACAGAATAAGTAAGCTTGAGCCAAGACCGATAGCTGTCCAAAGATAAAACCCATCTTCTAGTCCACCCTGGATGACTAGCAGCTTACCTACAAAACCACTAAGCGGAGGTACACCAACAAGTGCCATTGCTGCAATGAAGAACATCCAACCAAGCATAGGGTGCTTCTTGATTAAACCACCCATCTCCTTTAACCGCCCAGTACCAGCCACCGTAATTAATGCCCCACCCAATAGGAACAGTAAAGCCTTCACGATCATATCGTGCATCAGGTAGAATATAGCACCTTCTATGGCCGAGCGATTACCAACCGCTAATCCAAAGGAAATGAATCCAACCGCAGCAACAATATTATAGATTAGTATTCGATTAACGTCACGATAGGCTACAGCACCAATTACACCGAGTGCAATCGTAATGACTGACATCCAACCAATCAAGGTCTGTGTAATCGCAGTTTCATGGTAGAAAATGAGTGTGAATATTCGAAAGATCGCATACACACCAACCTTCGTAAGTAAAGCACCGAATAATGCAATGACTACGATTGGAGGTGCATTATAGGAACCAGGGAGCCAGAAGAATAGAAATAAACCAGCCTTCAGACCGAAGACGATAAGAAATAGGACAGCTATAACATTAAGTATACCACCTTGACCTGCTTCGGCTACTCGTAAGGATAGATGTGCCATATTTAAGGTGCCTACTACGGCATATAAATACGCCACCGAAGCTACGAATAGTATAGATGAGACGATATTAACGAGAATGTACTTCAATGATTCCCTCAGTTGATTCTTCTTACCACCAATCGTTATTAGTGCATAAGAAGCTATGAGCATGACCTCGAAGCATACGAATAAATTGAATATATCACCCGTCAAGAATGACCCTGTAACACCGACAATTAGGAAATGGAAAAACGGATAGAAGTAATGCTTCTCCCTGGACTCACCAATACTGCTAAATGCATAGAACAAGCAAGCTGCACTGACTAGCGTTGTTGTCAGTACGAGCAATGCAGCAAACATATCCGCTACGAAAACAATTCCATATGGTGGTACCCAGCCACCCATGAACAGGGTTTGGATTCCTTGCTGCTTAACCTGCACAACCACATATAACGATACTCCCACATTCAGTAATACACTAATCGAACTAATGACACGCTGTAGATTAACTTGTTGTTGGAAGAAGATAAGAACAACCGCTGTAAAGAGCGGTATCAGTAAAGGCAGAATCACAACATTATTCATCATCCTGCCCCCTTAGCTCTTCCATATCATCCGTCTTTAGCTCTTGATAAGCTCTATAGGCAAGCACGAAGAAGAAGGATGTAACACCAAAACTTATAACAATAGAGGTAAGAATTAATGCCTGTGGAATGGGATCTGTATACGGTGCAAGGTCATCACCGATCAGCGGGGGAGCGCCTGTCTTCAATCTCGACATGGTTAGCAGTAACAGGTGAACACCATGACTTAATAGAGATGTGCCTAAGATAATCCGAAGTAAGCTGCGCGATAAGATTAAATAAGTGCCAATCGTGAATAAGATACCTATAGCAAAAGACATTAGGATTTCCATCGTCTAACGGTCCTCCCCGATAAATAAGATAATAGTCATTGTCACACCAACTACAGCCAAGTAAACACCTAGATCGAACAATACAGCCGTTGCTAATTCCGTCTTCCCAAGGAAAGGTAGCTCCCTGTATTCGAATGCGTGGCTAAGGAAGGGTGCATCGAACAAGAATGAACCCATGCCTGTTAATAAAGCGATTAACAAGCCAGTTGCCGTAACAATTCGAAAATTAAAGGGTAGCACCTTCCGTATGGTTTCCATATCGAATGCCATTGCTAACAAAACTAGAGCTGCAGCGGTCATTAAACCACCAATGAAGCCCCCACCAGGATTGTTATGCCCTGCGAAGAATAAGTACACGGAGAACGTTAGAATAATGAATATAACAACCTTGGCAGCCGTCTGAAGAATAACATCATTAATTCTCATCGATCTGGCCCCCCTTAGGAATATGCTTAGATTGTGGGACTATCTTTCCAGATGAATCTCTATCCTCAAGCCGAAGCTTTATCATTGTATATATACCTAATGATGCGATACCCAGCACCATAATCTCTAACAGGGTATCAAACCCCCGAAAATCCACAAGAATGACATTTACCATATTATTTCCACCAGCAAGATCATGGCTATTCTCGACGTAATACTCAGCTATTGAATCAAACAAACGTGTACCATTCGCTGATAGTGCGATAATCGTTACCGTCGCTCCTACCCCTACAGATATAATTAGGTTTGAAACCTTGAATTTAATGGTAGAAATCTCTTTCTTCAGCTTCGGAAGGTGGTAGAAGCATAATAAGAAAAGCGCTACTGAAACAGTCTCAACAATCATCTGAGTTAATGCTAGGTCAGGAGCACGCAGAATGACGAAGAATAAGGTAACCGTATAACCAACAACTCCTACCAAGATGATCGCTGTAATCCTCGATTTAGCGAAAGGAACAGCTATAGCAGCAGCAACCATCACAATAACGAGTACAACCTCAAAGATATTAATCTCTGCATATTGCTCTGCTCTGAATCGGAAAGCATCAGAACGATAGAGGGTGTAACTTAGCGCAGCAATGAAAAATGAAAATATGTACGTCAGGTACCTTCGGATCGATCCTGTCATGTAAAATTTCGTGAAGCGATAGGATAAGCGCTCCAACCCAACTAGACCTTGATCATATATATAGTTTAAAGCTAACTTCTTAGGGAATAAACGATATATTCCTTCCCACTTGCTTAATCGTCTATAGAGTAAGGTACCTAGAACAATCACACCAAACGTCATCAATATCTCCATATTAAAGCCATGCCAGAATTCAATATTCACTAGAAATTTTTCACCTTCAGCTAATAACGATGGTAACACCGATGCCATTGCTGGTTCAATTAACGTATAAGAAAGAATATTCGGGAATAGACCAAATACTACGACTAATGATGCTAATATAGCTGGTGAGATGAGCAAGCCAATCGGGGCCTCATGCGGCTTAACATCCAGCTTCTCAGGCTGAGGCTTACCTGTGAATGTCTTGAATAGAAGGATCATACAGTAGATAAAAGTAAATACACTTGCGATCCATGCCACAATCGGGAAGACAATACCAATATTTTCCATATTAAACACATTAAGCTGCGAGGCATTGAGAACAGCAGCGAAGAACATTTCCTTACTCAGAAAACCATTAAAAGGAGGTAAACCTGCCATGGAGAACGTTCCGATCAACATCATTGTGAATGATATTGGCATGATGGTCATCAGACCACCTAAGCGACGAATGTCTCGCGTCCCTGTTTCATGATCAATAATACCTGCAACCATAAAGAGAGAACCCTTGAAGGTGGCATGCACAATTAGATGGAAAATCGCTGCAGTTGTAGCCTTAACGTAGATAAGCGATTCATCACCATAGCCATAGTATACAGCAGCTGATCCGAGACCGAACAAACACATAATTAATCCTAATTGGCTAATCGTTGAGAAGGCAAGTATTGATTTGAGATCGGTCTGCTTTATAGCGGAGAACGATCCCCAGAGCAAGGTGATTAATCCAACCAAGGATACCATCCAGAACCATTCTGCTGCTCCCGCGAAAATCGGACTCATCCGAGCTACCAAATACAAACCCGCCTTAACCATCGTTGCTGAGTGAAGATAAGCACTTACCGGTGTAGGAGCCTCCATCGCATCCGGCAGCCAGATGTGGAAGGGGAATTGCGCCGATTTAGTAAATGCACCTAGAAGAACCAGAATGAGTGCTGCAGTGAATAAATCATGCCCTGTCACCCTATCTACATTCGCAATAATCTCACGAATACTAAATGTACCTGACATTATATATAGTAGGATAAACCCGGCCAGCATCGAAAAACCACCGAATACGGTAATCAGCATGGACTTCAGTGCGCCATAGGTAGACTTCTCACGCTTGTACCAGAAAGCAATAAGAAGGAATGATGACAAGCTGGTTAATTCCCAGAATCCATAAAGCACAATAAGATTATCGGACAATACAATACCTAGCATCGCTGTCATGAACATAAGCAGATAAACATAGAAATTGTTAATCGCTTCCTTGTCTTTCGACAAATAGAAGATCGAATATAATACGACTAATGCACCAATTCCAGTAATGAGCAATGCAAATAATAATCCTAGACCATCTAAGTAAACGGTGAAATAGATATGAAGCGAGGGAATCCAAGGTGCTGATAACAGCGCATACCCCCCATCCTGAACCGTAGGTATTCTCATGAGAAAATAAGCGAATAGTAGGCTAGGTATAGGTAGAACAAACCAACCTGTATGTATGATTCTTAGATATTTATATAACAGTGGAACCAACGCAGCATATAATAGTGGCAGTAATATTGCAACATGAAGTAAAGACAACCATCAAACCCCCATCTGAATGAATAGTATAACCACAATAAATTATACCCTAAAAAGCTTCAGTTTTCCCCTTTTCATCGAAAATAACCGTTTTTAAGCTAATATATCCTTATTCCATTCAAATGTACTTAATAAGTATAAACCTCGCTCCTCCTTATCATACTAATGGGATAAGGGGTGACTTAGATTGATTTACAAAAAAGCACTGACTTGTTTAATTATATTCACCATCCTATTCGCAGGTGGATGGAAGCTGAACCACAATATACGAACGGTGCATCTCCCCCACATGTATAAGCATTATTCTTCCGATGATATTCAAATTATACAGAGCGAGTTAGAATATAGCATAGTACCATTCCGATCTCGTGAATACGTTCGAATTATACGAAAAGCCAAATTGGATAAGCAACTTATAGAATAATAAGCTTTTCTCATTATTCTTGATATTCAGTCCCTGTATCTAAACCTACCGTGTTCATTGTCCCATTCCATGTAACGTTGAAGTCAATGAGTGATGCAATATCCCGCAGCTTGAAGTAATTGCTACCCTCTATGTCGTAAGCAACGAATTGTACTAGTTTACCATCCAGATACATACTAGACTTCGCTAACTTCGCCCATCTTGAGGTTGGTTTCAGAGTTACAGTAAGCTCTCCACCAGCCACGGTATAAGCTTTGCCTGATAGCAGATTAATTGCATTCTTCTCGGCATCCCAACCTACGTCAAAGCTCTTCACCGAACCATTCACAGCCATAGCAAGATCGCGAAGCTTGAAGTAGTTACTATTGTTAATATTATAGGCTTCGAAAGAAACCTCCTTACCATCAACGATTACCTTAGACGCGGTCGGTGTCGCTAACAACGTTCCAGGCTCAATGTCTGAAACTTTCACTGTCACGGTTTTGTCGGATATGGCTTTGCCATTAGAGCTATAGGCTGTTACCTTCAGATCAACCGTACTGCCCTTGTGCGTTGCGAAATCATAGCTGAAAGTCCATGGCGCCTTAGTAACGGTCGCAACCGTCTTACCTGCAATCGTGTAGGTTACCTTCGCGAGCAGCGGTTCAACCGTACGAATGTATGCACTAAGCTCTAGCTTTCTAGGCGCTACGGTTTGTCCAAGCGGCTTGTATGTCACTGGCGACTGATCCCCTACCGTAGAGAGATAGAAAGGATTACTAACCGCTTTCTTATAAGCAGTCAATACCTTATCATTTCCCGATAAGGTATAAGAGTTTAACCGCCCCGACTCACTCTTCGTCGTATCAAACCAGAATACCCCTTTCACCCCAGGATACAGCATAGGCAGATTGGCATACAATTGCTTCATTTGGTAAACCGCCCAGTCTGTCTTATCGCTCAGCTCGGCCGTCGGATGCGAATAAGATACCCCTCCTTCGGAGATGAATACTGGCTTCTTCTTCGCATATAGGTTATAGATATTCTCGAATTTCTCAATGTAACTGGATCGGTCTACACCCAGCTTCAATGGATCGAGTGCACCATTGTAGGTTTGGTACATACTCACCCCGACCCAATCGACATATTCATCTCCCGGGTAGTACGCTTCAATATTATCAGGAGGAAAATAACTCGGCGCCCACACCATCACCACATTAGGAGCTTCTTGCTTGAAAACATTAGAGACCAACCGGAATTTCTCTATATAGACAGCCGGCTCATCATACCAATCTACCCACTCACCGTTCATCTCATTAGCAAATCTCATGAAAATTGGGATACCCGCTGCATTTGCTTGCTTAGCAAGGGAGCGTATGTATTCACCATCCATCACTTCATCGAGTCCGTTTACAGGCTGCAAGGCAACCTGAAGTCCGACACCAGCGTCCTTAGCTCGTTGGATATGTCCACTATATGATTCGAAAAAGTTAATTCCCCATGTGGTGTATAACAGGTACATCGCGTGCTTCTTTCCTGTCATGTTAGGGAATTCAGTGATGTAATGTGGGTTCCCGTCCTTACTGTCGTGCACCATCTTATCATTCTCAGCATATGCACCGATATAAGCCCCCGTTTTCGGCTCATATTTGGCATTGTGAAACAATGTATTCGCTTGCTCATCATCGCGAGCCTTCACGAACAATTCGAAACGGCTACGTATCCAATCCGCCTTGCGATTTGCTGCAATCGTTTCTTGGGTCTTACCCGCCTTGGACCAATATATAGCTTCCAATTCCCAGCTACTGACTGCATCATCGTAGAAAGTAAGTGCAAGCTGTGATTCGGCCATCTTGTTATACATTAATGCAACGTTGGTTGTATCATTCTCTTCGAGAAAAAGCTTTAAACTAATCTTATATTTGTCGATCGCAGTTTGGTGATATCCTGCTGCTCTAGCTTGCTCAGCCTCATCATAATTTCTCCAGACATTCACAGCTGAACTCGATGACACATTCAATACGGTGATTACAAGAGTAATCACAATAATTTGAATGACTGCTTTCTGGTAACGATGTAGTCTATTGCTGTCCAATGTCGTATTCCTCCTAGTCGAATGTATGCTATTTCTATATACCATACATTCGACTTGGCTCAAGTATCTCCTTTTCTACACTGCAACTCAATACATCTCCAGCGTCCAAGTCACTCTCTAAGGTCGATTTTCTACTTTTACAACCCATCTCCAGCGCTCAAGTCTAGACCTACAAGTAAACCAATATCACAATCATCGCCAGCACGATCCGATAAATCGCAAATGGTATTAGCTTGATCCGGTTAATTAGCTTCAAGAAGTAACGAATTGAGATCAATGCAAACACGAATGCACTTATAAACCCAGTGATGAAGAACGGCATTACGTCCATGGTAAAGTACTCTAAATTCTTCACTAACGATATCAGGCTAGCACCACACATAATTGGAACAGCCATGATAAAGGTGAAATCCGCAGCCGCACGATGACTCATGCCCAACAATACACCCCCCGAGATCGTCGATCCCGAACGGGAGAAGCCTGGCCACAGTGAGAAGCATTGGATGAATCCGACAGTTAGCGCTTGTTTATATGTAATTTGATCAACGGTTTCGGTCTTTGGCAATTTCGGACGGAACAGATCAGCCAATATCATGAATATTGCCCCGATGATTAATCCGACGATGACAGTCTTTGTCGTGAATAAATGTTCATCGATATAATCCTCAAACAATAGCCCCAGAACACCTGCAGGAATTAATCCGACGATAACATGAGTTAGCTTTAGTCGACCTGTTGCCTGTACGCTATGATTGTCTTCTTCGTTCGAAGCTTTTCTTTTTAACCATCTATCAAGTCCTAGCAGCTGAATAAACCGCCATCGAAAAATAATCACAACCGCTAGTATCGAGCCCAGCTGTATGACAACCTTGAATGTGTTCGCCACATATTTTGAGCCTAGGAATTTCTCGGATTGGAGCCACATATCGTCCACGATGACCATATGCCCGGTTGATGAGACGGGTGCGAATTCGGTTAAGCCCTCAACTAACCCTAATATAATGGCTTTGATAATTTCTATAATATTCATGATCGTTCACACTAACCTTTCTAAGTTCAATTATAAGATAGACGAGATGATTAGGATCCGTTACTGCACATCTTGTAATCTGTTCATCCCTACTAATCCTCTCATCCCTAACATCTATGAATACATGCTCTTCATTATACCATTCGAAGCGTATGCGATGGTATAATCTTCTATTGTCAGATCGTCATTAACCGTATCCGCGATCGATTGATCGTCTTCGACCAATAGCGGTTTCCTAATCTTGATTCACTATCAATGCTCGTGTATAAGCTATAGTATAGCTGTTCGTGGAGTTTAACAAAAGACTATAGGAGTAATCGTGGGAAAACCACTTGAAGAATATCCGTTCCACATGATCAGCCCAAGGAGTCCATTAGCCCCCATCTACTCCCCCGACGATTCGCGTTTCTCCCAGCCTGACTTGAACAATGGAAGCCAGTTACCTACTTGATACGGATGCTTATCCACCTCAGCCAGATTTAATACCACACCAAGTCCGGGTGCTTCCGGTGGCTGTAAGTATCCGTCCTTTACTTGTAATGAAGGAACTAACACACGCTCCTCCCACTCCTCATTAAATTCATCGAAAATTTCATGCAAGAAAAAGTTAGGTGTAGCCATATTCAAGTGACTGCAGACGACTGAGCATACGGGTCCTTGTGCACTATGCGGTGCAATAACTCCGTTATGTGCATGAACCATCCCACAGATCTGCTTCGAAGCAGATATCCCTAGAAATTGCGGCTCAAGCTGGATAATATGTACGGCATCATGCTTCAGCAATTCCGCGAACTGCTCTCTACAATAATAATCCTCACCACAAGCAATCGGGACTGGACTTCTTCGCGCTACTTCTACCATCGATGAAATCAGGTGTGGAGGTACCGGTGCTTCAAACCAGGTTGGCTGATATGGAACCATCGCATCGGCGAATTGTAGGGCTGTGTGTACAGAAAATCTGTTATGCCCCTCTATTAAGATATCAGTGCTATCACCAACAGCTTCTCTCACAGCAGCAATAATCTCAATTGCTAATCCAAAATCATTGCGTTCAACGGTTCGCCATGCTGCTCCGAATGGGTCAAATTTTAATGCGGTATAGCCTTTGGACATAACGATCTTTGCTTTCTCATAGAAGCTTTCCGGTGTTCGAGGACCTCGATACCAGCCATTGGCATAACAACGAAGCTTGTCATGACACCGTCCACCTAACAATTGATACAATGGCCGGTTCGTCGCCTTACCCATAATATCCCAGCATGCAGTCTCGATAGCAGCGAGTGCTGAGCCTTGAATTTGTCCACCGTCAGAGAAAACATCACGGAATAGTCTCAGCCCAATTGTCTCTACATCAAAAGGGTCCATACCAATAACCAGGTGCTTCAATTCATGGATGGCAGCCTCTACCGTTTTGGCGAAACCATTCAAGGTTCCTTCACCTAGTCCTACAATACCTTCGTCCGTCTCGACGTGAACAAAAAGCCAGTTTTTCCAAGGATTTCCCAAGATATATGTCTGTATATTAGTGATCTTCATCATTATCCTCCTTAAGGATTCATTATTGCCATTACAGTAGCACGATTATATTCGGACACACAAGATGTCTAACTAGTATACATGTTAGAGCATAATACGTTTTACAAACTCAAGATGCTCAATCATCAGTCGTTCGGATCGTTCGGGATCATTACCAGCAAGCGCAGCCCGGATCTTCCGATGCTCCTCTATGCTTCCCTCTAATCGCTGCCTATTCTTCATGAACGTGGTGCGCACTGCAAGTAGGAATTGATCCTGCATTCGCATCATCACAGCCGCATATTCTTCATTATCTAAACCAGCAATGATCATCTCATGAAATTGTCTGTCTAACCTTACGTATTCGGGAATATCATCATTCGTGATGGACGTCGCCTGCAAGCTAATATTATTATCCATCCGGACGAAGAACGAATGATCTAACTTACCTGTCAGCCATCTTACCGCATAAGTTTCGAGTGCCAGTCGTAATTCGTAAATTTCCAGAATTCTCTTCAGGGATACCTCAGAGACGACCGCTCCTTGATTAGGGAACAGCTTTACTAGTCCCATCATCTCCAAACGATCTAACGCCGAACGAATCGGTGTCTTACTCATACCCAGCTGCTCACAAAGTGAATGTTCCGATAGAAATGTGCCCCCGCTCCATACACCGTCGACGATACATTTTCTAATATATTGATAAGCTGTTTCCTTCAATGTCATCTTCGGTGACAATCGATTCATGGCGGTTTCATCCTTTCATTTAAGCGTTATACATGTCATGATAACATTTATAGCACAATGTGCTGACAAAGTTATAGATGACTAACCGAATTCACCGAGCATGGTAACAAATGGAGGAATTACGATGAAACGCTCGTCATTACGTGAGCTTGCCTATGAGAGTATTCGTGCATGGATTCAATCTCAGGTTCTTCAGAAAGGCTCCGTAACCTCAGAGATTCAACTTTCTCGGAAGCTAGATATGAGTCGCACTCCTGTAAGAGCGGCATTACAGCAGCTAGAGCTCGAGGGATATCTTCGCATTATTCCGAAGCATGGTGTTCTCATTCTGGAATCTTCTGCTCAGCGAGTTGGTGACCTTCTGGACCTCATCTTCTCCACGATGCTCTTCACTATCGAATTCACAAGACAGTTCAACCCTCAATCACTCCGGGTACTCAACCCGTACATCGAAGAATTCACTTATACATTGTCCGGCAGAATAGAGCAGAATGTGCCCAAGCCCGAAGTCCTCGGTCGCATGGAGCTACAGCTATTCCGCCAGCTTGTCTCTCTGAGCCGTAACATTGAATTAGAACGTCTCTTTGAGCAATCAGTTGAACGACTATATTGGCTAGAGAATGTACGGAGATGGAAAACCCCTTACCGTACTGAAACGGAAGCAAACTTCATCCCCATGCTTACCGCTTTAATAGACAATTCGGATGAATTCCGTATTCGATCGTTCGTGTACTTACAGACTTTGAAGAAAACTTGGGTGTAAAATCCCAAGGTAGCTCACGACTTCGTGCTGCACTAACTGTATTCCGTACATTTATTCCAACGATTTTTGCTGTAAATGAGAAATTAACTGTATTTCGTATAGCTAATTTAAGTGTATCTCACTACATCTGCTAAAGTACATACAATTACATGTATGATATACAGTTAGCATTAGCTTTAGGACATCTCCTCGAGTATTAACTGTACAATATACAGTTGCAAATCAAGCAAATTTCATAGAATCACCATTATCATCATCAAGCAGCCTGGAAATAGTATGATATCAGAATTCGCAAAAAACAGAACCACAAGCCATGGTTCTGTTTTTACATATATCAATTTAGTGTGAGAGTTAGTAAATATCCTGCTAGCTTGATTGTCCTGGGGTGGAGTAATTTTCAAAATCTACTGGTGAACCATTGATCAATCGCGCTGGTCGTCCGATACCTAAGGAAATTTCCATCCAAAGTCGATCACCACTAAAGCTCTCATAGGAAACACCTGTGTTCGATGAATTCGGCAGATTCGGTATACCCCTAGAATAATCTATATAAGATAGATTCTCTGATTTCACTAGATTCGGTAGATTCTCTAGAATCGGCAGACGCTCTGCATTCGCTAGATTCGCTACCTTCCACTCAGGCTTCCTTAATTCCATAACATGAACAAAGTCTGCTAGAGAAGTGATAGAGCGTTTTCCAGCCTCTTCATCACTAATTGCATCCACTACAATCCCATTGGAAATCCCCTCGCACAGGATTGTTAATCGATCTGTCTCTTCTGTTAATTGTAGGGTGCCTTGCGTGAATAAGGAAATATATACATCATGGACTCGTCCATATATCGAGCCCTGCTCCTGCACCCACTCACCAAGCGGTAGAACTCCCACTAGCTCCTGACTCTCAACATTCTTGGTAGGATAAAGAGCAATAATAGTACCCTTGTGAAACAGAACCTCACCACATTCGCTCGCATGTCGAGGATCACCCTCTGTGTATCCTTTACCTGGTGGTAATACATACAGATGGTTCACGGAACCATCTGTGAACAGCGGGAAAGTGATCTCCCACCTATGCTGCTCATTATCGAATTCGTTGACCCGCTCCCATATTCCACCAGCCGCGTAGCTCTTCTCGGCATACAAGTAGCTATGAAGTCCTGGCGTATCCTGTCCTAAAGCCGATGTGATGATCCGTTTGGTCTCTCTCGGCTCGTGTCGATGAAGCGCTGTAGCCATCGCCTCATCTGGCGCTTGATGGAACAGCAAGCCAGCATATTCAACACGAGGAAGTCGATCAGGAAGCTCGAAATCTCCAAACTGGACATAGTCGAATGCAACGTTACCGTCCCGCGGCAAATCGTGTGACAAGCTCCTCATTCGACCTCCAGACCATGCTCCACTCAAGTAATAAACTGCGCGGTAGTTCCACAGCTCATCTAAAAGCTCTGCAACCCTGGAACGTACCTCACCTGAGGGTAAGCACTCATATGCACTGGTGTAAGCTTGAATCCAATGCCAGAACCATGGAAGGGCACCATACTCTGGCATTCCGAACTCCCTGACTCTATCCAGTGTCCTCTCCAAGTCAAGAAACCCGATCTCCAGCAATTGTTGATCTCCAAACCGCTGACCAAATATAAGCTTCGAGGCCGTATATTTAGCTTCATGGTGGCCGAATGTCCTTTGTAGCTTACGGTAGTACGTACCCCTGTACAATACTTCAAGTGATTGTTCCACTACATCACACAAGGAATCAGGCATTATCGATCTATACCGCTTGTAACAATAAGCCAGCAAGCATCCCATTATCTCCGCTGGCAGCGTATTCTTCTGTGCATCAACTGGATTCTCACCAAGGCCAAGTGGCCAATGCCCATAAGTGGCACTGAGCGGATCCTTATCCTGAAGCAGCAAAACTCGGGTCATTACGTCACTAGCCTTAGCCATGGCTTGATCACGATTGAATGGCAATTCGTACTCGGAGTCCGCAACAGCCGCAATTAGATAGGAAGCGAGATAATAATTGTTACGTATATCACCATGAGTCCAGAAACCACTTGTAAGCAAAGGCTGCCCCCAGGCCTGATTAGCTGTTTGGAGCAGTACCTTCCTCTGTCTTTCCTGCCAGGTTGTCATGACTTACCCCCCAGAATTTCCATTTGGTCTCATCATAACTTCCATTCTGCGTTAGAACAACCCGTTTGTTATCTTTTTCACCATAAGTACAAATCATTCCCTTTTAGCTTAAATATAGCTTCCATAAAATAATAGTCACCGTAGATAATCGATGTATGATGGTGTTTGTTGTGATACGATGCTGAACCATTGATTAGGATATGATCCGAGTCTGTTGTCCAATTACTTCGGGATTCATCCAATGCCCTGAGTAGCTTCAATGCAGCTTGAATATATACGTCCTTCTCATGTAAACCTACTGCCTTCGCAATTTCAATTAAACCACAGGCCGCAATAGCTGCCGCAGTAGAGTCTTCGTAAGCGGGTTCCTTCGGCTGTCTAAAGTCAATCGGAATAATCCCACTATCAGGGATGTTAGCCATAAAGTAATGGGCAATACGTTTAGCCGTATTCAGATATTCTTCTTTCTTGGTATGTGTATAGCTCATCATAAAGCCGTATAAAGCCCAGGTCTGCCCTCTTGTCCACGATGATCCATCCGCGTATCCCTGACCACCATAATCTCTTATTACACCACCATGAAACGAATCGAATTCTACGATATGATTGACGGACCCATCGGGTCTAACAAACGCTGACATTGTGGTATCCGCATGCTTCATGGCGATTTGTTGAAATCTCGGATCGCCTGTTTCCTCTGTTGCCCAATACAGAAGGGGGATATTGAACATACAATCGATGATTGCCCAGCCCCGGGTGTCACTTCCCTCTAGGTCATTCCATGCACGGATAAACCCGCCTGCCAGATTAAAGCGACCCGCGAGCAGATTAGCAGCATGCATGCCTCTCTTTCGAGATTTAGGATTTTTCGTTACCTTATAATTAGCGACACTGGTAGGAAGCCACATAAAACCCACATCATGATGCAAACCATAGTAGTCTTGAAAGCATTGATCCAGCGCCTCTTCAGAGAAATTGGCGATCTCTTTGTACTTTTCATTGCCGGTTTCATGATACATCAGCCACATCATGCCACCCCAGAAACCATTGGTCCACCAGTTAATTCCGTCTGTCTCCGTACCTGAAGGATTATCCTCGATTCGGTTATCATGCGTTCCATTCATCGTTGTGTAAGGGATTTTACTCCTTGATTTATCACTGACCCCGTCCATTTTTAATATCAATTTATCAATAACATCGTTTAACCATGTGAGATCGTCTGCTTGCAGCATAAGTAAATACCTACCTTCTTCTAAGAGTCTTAACCTTTAATAGCACCATCGGATACACCTTTGATAAAATATTTTTGAAGCGACACAAAAGCAATCAGCACGGGTACGAGGGACATCGTCGTTCCTGCAAAAATCATATCCCAGCGCGAGGCGAATTCTCCTACATAATAGAATATCTCTACAATAATTGTCTTCGCTTGACCTGAAGGTAGAACGAGCATCGGCATCAGGAAGTCATTCCAAATTCCTAGCCCTTGCAATACAACCATTGTCGCTGTACATGGAGCAAGCAGAGGGAACACAATATTCCAGAATGTCCTTAGCTTAGAGCATCCATCAATAGAAGCGGCCTCCTCAATTTCCTTGGGCACACCCTTCAGGAAGCTCGTATATAGTAATACGCCAAAGCCGACTGAACCAGCAATATAGACAACAATTGGACCAGCTAAGGTGCCGAACAAGCCAATCATATTCAATTCTTTGAATAATGGAACCATATACACCTGGAAGGGAATCATCATACCGAATAGAAAATAAATAAAAATCCCATTCGTCCATCGATTATCCGTTCTTCCAATTGCATAGGCTCCCATCGGTATAATAACAACCATCAATATAATCGAAACAATGGTAAGAATCGCACTGTTCAGCATGGCTCTAGGGTATTCTGTCTCTGTGAGCAGGTACTTGAAGCTTTCCACATACATACCTTCAGGGAATGCAATGGCATCCCGCATAATTTCTGGATTACTCTTAAAGGCCGACATCAGATTAAAGTAGATCGGGAAGAAGAAGACAATCGCAATGATCAACGTCATCACGAATAGGAAGACATCGAACAATTTTATTCTCTCTCTCATCTTACATCTCCACCTCTCTTCTACGAAGTAGCTTTATCTGAATGAATGAGATAACCAGCGTGATTAAGAATAGCACGATCCCAAGTGCGGTACCGAAGCCTTGTCGGAGTTCACCGAATGCAACCTTATAGATAATATAAGTTAATGTCTCTGTTTCAAACCCGGGACCACCATCGGTCATAACTGCAATCTGATCGAAGATTTTCAGTGAGTTTATCATCGATAGCATGACACAAACCGTGAACGCCCCTGCCAATAGCGGAAAGGTGATATGGCGGAACTGCTGCCAACGATTGGCACCATCGATATTAGCTGCCTCTATCATTTCCTTCGGAATGCCCTGCAGACCGGCTAGATAGATGATCATGAAGAATCCAGATGCCTTCCATACCGTTGCCAATATAATTGAAATTAATGCAGTATCTGGATCTCCGAGCCAGTCTACTTTCATAGATGATAGCCCGATCCTATCTAAAATTTGATTGATTACACCAAAATTGTAATTCAGGATGATGACCCAGATAAACCCCATAACAACACCACTCATTAATACCGGGAAATAAAAGATGCTGCGGAATAGGTTACTGAACCACTTAACTTGATCAACAAGCATCGCTAGTCCAAGCGCGACTATGTTCTCTAGTAGAACGAGCACCGTGGCAAAAACCATCGTATTCATAAAGGCATTATGCACCCGTGGGCTATTGATAATTTCTCGAAAATTATCCAAACCAATAAATCTGATATCTGGACTAATACCATCCCATGAAGTCAAGCTGAGATATACGCTACTAGCCGTTGGAGCAATGACGAATGCGGTATAGAGTAATAATGAGGGTAAAATAAACCATATCGCATAATGAGTCCACCACTTCTTCTTTAGTCGTTGTGTGGCAATCATAGGTGATTTCCTGCCTTTCCTAGTTGATCTTGATATAAAGATAACCTCCGCGAGGAGCAGAGGTTATCGCTATATATCATTCAGTCATATCGAGCAATTATTGTTGGTTTGCCTTCACATTGTTGTCATACTCAACATCAGCCTTTTTCATATAATCAGTTACATCACCTTTTTCAAGCACTAACTCTTGAAGCAGCTTGTAGAACCAGTTACGGAATTGTGGAGGAATCGCGTTCTCACCGTACCAGTTGTTAATCGCCATACGTTTTTCAACCGTTGTATCCTGTACAAGTCTTAGTACCTCTTGCATTTGTTCGCCAGTTTCATACGTTACCTCTGCAGTTGTCGTTGGAATTGCGTTAACTGTAGCTAAGTACTTGCTATATTGTGCGGGCTCGAAGCAGAATGTGATAAAGGCTTTCATTGCTTCTACCTTGTCTGCATCCTTCGCTGCTTCAGCCGATAATGCCCATCCAGATAATGCTGGCATTCCGTTAACATACAGCTTACCTTCACGGTTTGGAATCGCATAGAAGCCGAATTCAAAGCTTGGGTCAGCCTCTTGAATTTGTCCGATCATCCAAGGACCAGAGAACAATTGTGCAGCTTTACCTGTTACCAGGATAGATGCCGTTTGGTTATCAGCCGTACTTAACCAACCTTTATCTACATATTTACTGAACAATTCCTTATAATCAGTAATCGCTTGAACCATAGCTGGATCCGTGAAGCTTGCAGCTTGATCTGTACGCTTGGAGTTCCAATCTGGATCTTGCGAATACACTTCATTGATCAGGAAGTAGTTCGTCCAGAAACCCATATGGAATATATCCTTACCACCTACTACAAGTGGTGATATGCCACTATCCAATAATTTTTGTTGGATAGCTAGAAACTCATCATACGTTTTCGGAAGCTCTGTTATGCCCGCATCTGCATAGGCTTTTTTGCTATACATAATACCTTGGGGCGGATTACCAGAGATAGGGGCGTTGTACACCTTACCATTTAACTCAGGTAGGAATGTGAACAAGCTGTGCAGATCCGCTGGTAATTCGGCAACTTTACCTGCATCTACGAATACCTTCGTATCACGTAATTCCACTAAGTCTGGGAATTCGCCTACAGCATCCTTAGTTTTTAACCAATCTAGGTATGAAGCAGATGATGTTTCACTAATGTTCTTAATCGTTACATGAGGATTAACAGCTGTGAAAGCTTCGATTGTTTCTTCAATCGCTGCCTTTGTTGCAGGGTCGCCCGTAGCGTAGCCCATTGAGAATTCAACGTCCTTCTTCTCTTCAACAACGGGCTCATCTTTAGCAGGAGCCTCATTCTCAGCTGCAGGAGCAGGTGTTGCTTCATTGTTATTATTACCACAAGCCGACAGTAGTGCAGTGAATGCCAATACAAGAACCAATAGTACAAATAGTGATTTTTTAGCCATTTTGCTTTAACCTCCCTAGTTATATGAAGCTTTGTCTCCTAACTTAGGTCCTGCAACAATCGTATTGCACGACTTAAGTACATAACTAAGATTAACATCCGTTGAATGAAGTTTCTTAAGCGCCATGTGTCCTATTTTTAAGATGTTTTGGATCGGCTAACATATAACTTCCACTAAATTGCTAGCAAAAGTGGGAAGTAATATTTTAGCCGATCCTTACTTTTTTAACGATTGTTTAAATTCCTGAGGTAGCTTGCCATAGAGCTTCTTGAACATATCACTGAAATGCCGTGGATTGTTATAGCCGACCTTCTCTGCGATTTCATAGACCATCATATCCGTCTGGGAGAGCATTCTAATGGCATGCTGCATCCGCAGCTCCGTTACATAGGCCTTAAAATTCTGATTCATATGCTTCTTAAAAAAGCTACTGAAATAATAAGGGTTCATAAATGCAATTGCTGACACAGATTCTAACGTGATCTCTTCCGCATAATGCTCATCTATATATTGCGTAACCTTAGCCATGACCATCTTATCCTTATTCCCGGATTTATCATCGATATGTCGATGAAGCTCCTCTAATATGGTCATAATACCCAGCTTCATCTCAGCGAATGTATCGTAGTCGGAGAGACGCTTCTGCAGATCATGGATTTCAAAGCCCGAATCTAACATCTGAATGCCTGACTTCTTAACCTCCTGGATAATATAGAGAATGGATGAGAAGCAGGTCGAGATGGAAAGCTCCTGATTTCCTATCGTAGCTGTAACAATTGTATCCAATAAGCGCTCTAGCGTGTGTACCGCAGCTCCCCATTCGTTCGAGGACAATTCTCGAATCACCTTGGATTGATAGACATACAGCTCCGAGTCAACATCATGCCGCTGCTCGATTGGCTCATAAAGAATCACACGATTTAAGCCTTGATAATATTTCAATTGGAGCGCTAGCTCAGCTTGGTCATAAGAATCTGCTAACAAGCTTATATGGGAGACAGGATGCCCGACACCCATAGTCACCTTCAATTTTATATAAGAGCTAATGGTATCCTTAATCTCGTAAGCAAGTCCTATTGGCTTTTCCTTCTCAAGATGATTAATCCACATCACATGTCGATTGCTCTTAAAGAATACCTGCCCCTGACCATACTCTGTCATCAATTCCGTTAAGACATTCTCCAATGCGAAATCGACCAGCTTCGTTTCCTGCGCAGGCCAGCTTTCTGTATCCTCACTTGTTCGGTCGATTTCTACAATGACTATGGAGTGAAGCGGTCCTGGAAACCTGCTCTGTAGCGTATAATAAGCGCTACCTTGAAGCGATAGCAAACGCCCTGTGAGCTTTACTAGCCACTCTTGCAGCTCGTCATTGCGACTTCTCTGCTCCAGATGAAGCAGCTTGTCCATTCTTCGTAATTCTTCATCCTTCTGTCCAATCAGAGAGGCTGCCTTCATTAACACCTTTTCCAATTCCAGCTTGCTCACCGGCTTAACCAAATAATCAACGGCTCCGAAAGCTACCGCATCCTTGGCATAGGAAAATTCCTGATAAGCGCTTATGAATATAACCTTTACAGGTAAAGCTCGATCATTAATTTCCCTAATAATATCAATGCCACTCATATGGGGCATTGTAATATCACTGATGATAATATCAGGCTTTAGCTGCTCAATTGCTTCCAATAATGCACGACCATCATAAGCCTGACCCACGATTTCCAAGCCGAGCTCTTCCCAATCAATGAGCTTGCGCAAACCCTTAATAATAATCGGCTCATCATCTGCTAATACAACCCGGATTGTCATGGATTCGCCTCCTTCTTGATATGGAATAACATGCTCACCGATGTACCAATATGAGCTCTACTGCTGATTTCTAAACCATAACCTTCACCACAAAGTGATTTGATGCGTTCATGGACATTCTTCATCCCAATCCCTTTTCCAGAGGTTGATCCGGCTTCATCCAGCTGCTGATTTAATTGTATTAACCTATCCTCATCAATACCGACTCCATCATCATAAACGGTTACCATTAGATTCTCATCAATAACTTCAATCGTAACCCATACGGTTCCTTTGCCGCCCTTCGGTCGGATACCATGCTGGATCGCATTCTCAACAATCGGCTGTAGCGAAAGCTTAAGGATATAACCATCCAAGTCTACCTCTTCAGAGATATCACATCTTAAGTCGATCTGATTCTCAAATCGGACACTGATAATATAGAAATAGTCTTTCAGGTGGGCTAGCTCTCTGCGAATCGTCACCCAATCCTCGCCATAATCAATCACATATTTCAATTGGTTAGATAACGATAGGATCATGTCTGCCACCTCGATATCATCATTGTGGACAGCATTCATCCGAATAACCTCAAGGGTGTTATATAGGTAATGAGGTCTAATCTGACTCTTTAATGCATTCAATTCCGATTGCTTATGCTTAATTTCTGCTACATAGGCTTCATTAATGTAGCCTCTTAAGCTCTCCACCATGCGATTGAAGCCATAGGCAAGGCGCCCTAGCTCATCCTTCCCGTATTTAACAATTTGCGCATGCAAATTACCTGATTCCACCTGAATCATTTGTTGAATGATTCCACGAATCGGGGTTGCCAATCGACGGGAGAACCAGGCACCCATTACGATTAATATGAATGCGCAGATCATAATTGCCAAATAAACAGCTGCCTTCGTCGAGGTTAGCTGCTCGAAGAGATCCCTCTGTGAAATTCGCAAGACGATCCGTCCGTTCAGATAGTCCAGCTTCTCGCTGAGGACAAGCCACTCTTGATCCGACTGATCTGAGACGATTTTCGTAGTCCCTGTTAAGCCTTCCCTATTGCTGTAGTAAACGAAATTATTACCATCGAGCACGAATAATTCATCGTTATCCCCAAGTAATAATTCGCCGAACAATACATCGTATAGCCTTGCATCCACGTCCATGAACAACGTTCCGACGACCTTATACTCCTTCGTTACCGGCCCTGATATATCAATTAGATTCCGGCCAATTGTCATGACCTGTCTGCGCGAATTAAAGTAATAATCATTGGGATGAGTAGGGACAATCGCCATCTTGTTCGGCTCTTCCATTAAGGGCTCCATCCACGTAGCAACGGGAAGCTGGTCCGGTAAGAAACCAGAGCTCTCCCTTGTTTGAGCGTATAGCTTCCCATCCATCGCTCGGACAAAATAGGCGCTTCTTATATGAGGATCACTGTGGAGAATCGTCATTAGAAAAGCCTCGATCGGAACTGCGTTGATCTGTTCTTGTTCATTCACATTAAAGCTCTGATTCTGAGTTATGCTCCCAATTGAGCCTTCATATCGTCCTGTATACATCAATGTCGATAGCTCATTGTACTTCGTGAACACATTATTCACGTTATAGCTCATGAACATGGACATCTGCTGTAAATTATTCGTTGTATATCGCTCCACATGCCCCGTGAATGTTTGTAGAGAGAACATACTGAGTGCAAAGAGAGGGATAATCCCTACAAGTATGAACGCGATAGAAAATTTAACAAATACACTATGCCATAGTCGACGTAGAACACTCATAGTGTTGTACCCCTTTATTTCGTATTATACATGAGTTGTTTATGTGGCTTTCTACTTTTGTCGAATTAGCATGTACCGTTTTTTCACTAGCTTCTGCATATGCTACTCTAAGTATGATCTACCTCCAATTTTACACTATCATAAACACAACAACCTCTGAATGAAGCTTCTTTAGTTTGATGTGTATGTTTTTTAATCATTTTCCCTGGCAGCAATCTTCATCGCTTACCTACCTTTGCCATCAAACTATACAGACCTATACCTAGTAAAGCACCTACACTATCAATAACAACATCCTTTACCTCAGCACCCCGACCCTGAACGAATAACTGATGCACCTCATCAGAGCCAGCATATAGCGCACATATGACAAATGAAAGCACAATCACCCGGTACCCAGATATTCCGCTCCTTCTCAGAGCATTCATCATCAGCACCCCCAAGATCAAATAGGTGAAGAGATGTGCATTCTTCCTGACCCTATGATCCAGCCTGTCAATAAAGTCATCATCTATCGATGCATCTGATCCCACGATAAACTCGGTTACACCCCTACTTAAATGACCAGATTGAACAGCAGGCTGGGCGGATAGCATGAAGATCAATGTCATCCAGAAGAGGACCAATGCCCAAGAGAGATTCTTTAATATTGTTCTATACACGTTATCGGTTACTCCTTATAAATATAATAGAATGACTTCTACATGGACTATCAAGCCATTGCACAAGCTAGCTACATTAAGACTCACTCACCCACACGATCAAGCTATAGATACTAATTCCCACAGAAGCACCAGCACTATCAATGAGTACATCCCTCACCTGTGCACCTCTACCCGGCACGAATAGCTGATGCACCTCATCCGAAATCGCATATAAGATACATATCCCAATAGACACAATGAGCATCACGCTTCCTACTATTCCACTTCTTCTTATCGCATTCATAACCAATATGCCCAGCACAAGATAAGTGAAGAAGTGAGCATACTTTCTTGCCATATGATTAAACTTGCTCATGTCGACATGAGCCTTGAAGGTAACCTTAGCTAATACTTTTCCAACAATCCCTGTTACTCCCATACTTAGTCCGTTAGACTGCTGCCCAGATTGAGAGGAGAGCTTGAAGATAACAGCCATCCAGATGAGGACCATTAGCCAAGAAATGCTGATGATCATAGTTTGGTCCACTAGATTTAACACCCTCCTTCAACCATTACAACTATCCTACTTCAATTAAAGTCGCTGGGCAACAGAATGCACGGTACATTACAAAAGAAAAAACCTAGTGGAAGACCTCCCTACTAGGTTCTGATACATGATACTATTTCAAATTCCGGAGCTTACTCAGCTTTCTCTTAACAGGCTCGAGCTCCGGGAATTTCACTAACAACGCTTCATAACGCGAGATTGCATCCTGATGCTTACCTGTTAGATGAGCCAAGTCAGCCATAGCTGCATCCGCTTTCCAATCCAAGATCTGTCGATCCGCCGAGACTGT
Source organism: Caryophanales bacterium UBA4045 (assembly GCA_002383695.1). Lineage (GTDB taxonomy): Bacteria > Bacillota > Bacilli > Paenibacillales > UBA4045 > UBA4045. Next base: position 55,170 of record DFZX01000021.1, on the reverse strand, counting down.
ACCTCGGTAAGTTTGGAATCCTGACTTCGCTTTATTCAACAACGATTCGGACTGTTGTAGCAATACTACCGCTTGTCGCATGTGAATTTGCGCTAACCAGAACAAGGCGTTCGGGTAATCCGGTTGTATGTCCAGAGATCTTCTGCAAACCTCTTCAGCGGATGCAAGATCTTTTTGGGAGAAATATATGGTGATGAGGTACTGGTGGATGTCGAGCATACGGCCGAACCGCGGCGTGTTCTGTGCCTTCTCCTCCGCTAGCCTCAGAATGAGTAGTGCCTCATCCGTGTCTCCCTTGCCAAGCGTTTCGCGGCCATAATACAGTAGCCATCCTGGATGGTCTGGCTCCTCCTCGACCATTTGGCGCAGTAGGTTCAGATTGCGATCCAGCTTATTCCTATCCCCCATAATATGAGGCTCATATCCATCGTGGTGGAGACGAATTCTCACCGCTTGACGGATGGTTGTGCTCTCGAACATATCCTGCCCTTCAATAACAACCTGCTCATGGACTCTGCCATAGTAACATAGCCCGCGATGAAGCTGGAATAACCGGGGCAAGGAGTATTCGTTGGAGGTCCTATTCTGAATGTGATTCACTTGACATATATTCAAGACTGAAGGATTAGGCGCATCATGGAATATGCCAGCAACGACTCGAGCCGAAGTGATATCCTCAGCATCCAACCATTCATCGGCATCAACCCACAGCACCCAATCGCTCTCTATGTGAGCTAATCCCTTATTACGTTTTCCGGCAAAATCATCCTCAAGCGCCACATGCCGAAGCACTTTCACCTGCGGATACTGAGCCAAGATGTCTAGTGTCCCATCGGTTGAATCCGAATCTAGCACAACTATCTCATCCACCGCGTCTAACAAGCTAAGAATACAACGTTCAATACAACGCGCTTCATTACGAGTCATAATCGCAGCAGCGACCGTAACCTTCTTCACACCGAGCAGGCGATCAACTTGAGTAACCCGAGGACCATCTTGCACCTGGCTCAGTGCCTTCTTGACAGCACCGACCCAAGTCGCCTGGGGATCAAGCAAGGAAGCACGGCTGAACACAGCTCTTGCTGCTTGACCGAAGCCCTGCTGCAGAAGGGCCTCGCCTAAGTACACCCATGACTGCGATGAGAGCAAATTGCCTTGCAAGATCTCGATAGCCGCTTGTTCCGCCTGCTTGTACTGCTTGTCCCTGAGTGCTTGCGCGACGGCTTCGATAGTCATGTTATCCCCCTAACATGCAATAGCAATTGTTTATGTCACCACTGGATATACAGATACATCAATGGTTTGGGTCGTAGTGGCTCCCAAGGAATCCGTAACTATTATGGTTATCCATACATTACCGACTTCGAATTGAACATTTATAGGGTCGATAGTCAAGTAATAGTTACCATATCCTTCATTTGTATATAAGTTAAGATAAGTACTCGGAATGAATTGCTCATTGCCGCTACCTATAGAGACAATTAGACCTTCTGGATTGTCCTCATAGTCACTTACTGAAAAGTACAGTGTATGCTCTAAACCTTGTGGGATAGCGATACTGCTTGATTCAACCATGATCTCAGGTACCATATTACCGGGCTCCTCAGGGTAGTCATACCACTCCCCCTGAAGCACGATATCTTTAAATACGGTCCCTCCATAATTGTCCGATGCTTGAATCGTGACAATAACCGGATCAGCATATTTGAGCTGAAAATCAATCATTGTATTCGTAAATCCAGTATTTAATTGAAAACCACTATTTCTTATAGTTACATCTGCAGGCAAACTTGCTATTGAATAAGTTAATTCATCATCATCGGGATCCGAGAAAATATCTAGTAAATCAACATAGGGATAGAAAAAACCATCATTCCCACCAATGATCGTTACGGGCTCTGATACAGCCTGCGGAGAGCTATTCCTTACATTGAGGCTGAAGCTATCCGTAATCACAGTACCCTGCCCATCATCAGCGCTTACCATGATCGATCCGCTTTGATGACTTCCACTACTAAGAACAGTGATTGCACCATTAGTCTCATCAAGTGTTAGCCATAGTGGATGATCTCCATTCCAAGAATACGTTAGTTCGTTAGCCTCTTGATCATAAGCTGGAGCATGGAAATACTCACTGAGTAAGGTTGAATCATTAACTGATAAATCAAGAAAATGGGAGGCAGTATTCTCCATAATATCGATCGTAATGACGGCCGTTGTTGTATATAAACCATTATAGGTAGCAGCTATCTCGATATCTTGCATCATGATCATATCGCCTGATACACTCAAATTCAGCATATGATCTGACAATGATGTGATTAATCCTGAAGTGCCCTCAGTATTGACTGAATACGTTACAATACCATCACCAGCATGTGCAAAATAATTCGTCAAATCCATGCTTATCTGTTGCTGTTGCGTAATCCCTATTAGGGATGGAGCATGATCGATTGGCGCCTGGTTGACTTCAGTTACCGTAACATCGAAAACCTTCATTGCGACTCCTTCATTTACCCCATCACTTGCCGTAATAGTTAACGTGGTCGTACCTAATACTCCACTTATCGCAAGAATATTATCAGTAAGAGCTACGCCCTCTAGGAAGGAGCCCGATTCAATCGCTAGTGCATAGGTCAATGTATCTCCTTCGACATCATAGAAGAAGTCATTCAAATTAAGTATTACATCATCTGTAGAAGCTAGCTCAATATTGAATACACTAGCATCCGCTGTGGGTTGTTCGTTCGGTGATGTCGAAACTGGTTTAACAGCTTGTAATAAATGTTGTAGAGCTGCCGGATTCGAGAATCTACCCTGATTCGACTGAATATACGTCACAATATCATCTACTGCAATTCCATCGCCATCCTGATCCAATTCATTAATTGGAGCTACAGTTAGACGGAATTGTTCATGTAGAATTGTACCCGGTTCAGACGCTGTGGCTATCACCTCTACCATCGTCGAGCCTTCATTCTTCGCACTAATATGTAAGTCCCCACTTAATAGAGCTACATTTGCAATACTGCTATTATATGTAACAACCGTATATGTCAAATCATTAGGATCAGCGAAATAGTCATCCAAGTCTACTGTAATGCTATCGCCTCTATGTAATGTACCCGCTAGTTCAACTGCAATCTGCTGATTGATATAATCTTCTAGATCCGCAACAACAATTGAGTCTACATCTACTGCTTCTACAAGTGAAGGCAACGCCATAAGCAATGGTACAGCCACCATAGAAGCGGTCAAGAGCTTGCTCACCTTCTTGATGGATTTCTTATTCTTCTTCACAGCGTTAATTCCCCCAATAACTACATAAGAATAATTCCAATTATACTTATAATAGCATATTGCAAATATACAGGGGTAGGTCCAAAGTCGCATTTTGTCGATTATTCCCACAAAGCATCATAATTTTATGATGTTTCTGAATCAATCAGAGGTACGATTAATACTTCAGCCGATACACCACACTTAGCCCATTCTGTCATATAACGGAGAGAATATCGTATTCTAACACACTATAAAATCAACCTACGTGTTGGAGGAGAATGATATGATGGCTAAAGCGGTACTATGGATGATACTTGTTATACCCTGGTTCTCATTGTTTTTTACTAAAGAAAGAAGAAATCAAAAGATATATGCCAGTGGCTATATTAGCTTCCTTCCTCATGCTTCTTTACAACCTAATTGCTTATAATCAGAAGCATTGGGAAATCAAAGTAGCCATTTTACCTTTGTTGAAGCCTGCCTTTGCATCTGGTGTACTAGGTGGATTTTTAATTATAACGATATGGATTTTCCATTATACTTATGGACGGTTCTGGGTGTATGTTATAACAAATATTGTTTTAGATTTTATGTTTACTGTTTTCCCTATTCATTATATACTTCAGGAGAAATTAGGGGTTTATCAGTTGATTAACATCACACCATGGGGCCGACTCAGTCTTCTCGTCTCTCTGTCTATTGTCATTTATGGGTACCATATGTGGCAGGAGAGTATCTTCAAAAACGAACGTTAGGGTTTTACCTATTCGATATTCTCCCAATTTACTTCAACTGAATGGACAGTGTACCGTTTCTATTACTGCCCAACCCCATAATACCTAAACCCCATCGGCTCCATCACACTCCGCTTGTAGATATTCCTCAGATCGAAGAAGAATGGCTCATTCAGCGCCTGAATCACTCGCTCTAGATCCAGATTACGAAACTGATTCCACTCGGTAATAATCACAACAGCGTCTGCACCATGAATCGCTTCATATTCATCACTGCAATAGCTCACTTTTTCTTGAATAAAGGAAAAGCTTTTCTTAGCCTCATCCATAGCAATAGGATCATACACTCGGAAGGAAGCACCCCTACTCTCTAATTGTTGTACTATTGCAATCGATGGCGCATCGCGCATATCATCCGTATTCGGTTTAAAGGCCAAGCCTAATATCGCTAGCGTCTTCCCATCTAGACTGCCCATCGCAAACTCAATCTTATCGGCCATTAACCGCTTCTGATGTTCATTCGCCAAGATTGTTTGTTCGACGATCGTAATTGGAGCACCGTATTGCTTGCCAATCTCAGCCAATGCCATAGTATCCTTAGGAAAGCAGCTTCCTCCATATCCAGGACCCGGATGTAAGAATTTGCTGCCAATTCTACCGTCCCGCCCCATAGCCTTCGCCACATGCTGCACATCGGCTCCGACCTTCTCGCACAGATTCGCTACTTCGTTAATGAAGGTAATCTTCATGGCAAGGAAGGCGTTGGAAGCATATTTAATCATCTCAGCCGTCTCGATATTCGTATCAATGAATGGTGTCTCATTGAGATAGAGCACACTATAAACACTCTTCATGATGGCACTTGCCTTCGCAGATTCAGAGCCGATTACGACCCGATCCGGGTGCGCAAAGTCATGAACGGCCGAGCCTTCTCGTAAAAATTCAGGATTAGATACGATATCGAACTCATAGTCTAAGCCCCTCTGTAACAGCTCTTCCTTCATCCAGCCCTTAACTCTTTGACCCGTACCAATGGGGACCGTGCTCTTATTCACGATCACTTTATACCCGTTCATGTGTCTAGCAATATCTCTAGCTACAGCCTCGACATATTGAAGATCAGCACTTCCATCTGGAGACGGTGGTGTACCTACAGCAATGAAGATCACTTCATTATCTGCAACAGCTTGCATAATATCCGTAGTGAACTGAAGTCGCTTATAATAGACATTCCGCAGTACGATGGGTTCCAATCCAGGTTCATAGATAGGGATCACACCACTCCGTAGCTTTTCGACCTTATTAGCATCATTATCAACACAGGTCACACTTAGTCCGAAGTCCGAGAGGCATGTTCCTGTGACTAAGCCCACATATCCAGTTCCTACTACGGCTATTTTGTTCAAGTTTATAGTTTCCTCCAGTATAATAATCCTTTTTACTCATTTATACCTTGAATTCAGTCAATAAATGTCTCCATGCAAAATTTAATTACTATTCTTATCGCCATAATAATAGTAATAATATTCCTTATGATCACGGTCCATATTATTCAATACAACGCCTAAGATCTTAGCTTGTACATGCTCTAGATTAGCCTTAGCCTTTATAGCAGGACCGCTCTTGACTGATTCCGTATCAATGACTAACAATACACCATCACTTAATGTGGATACAAGCTGTGCATCCGTCACTGCAAGAGCAGGTGGCGTATCAATAATAATATAGTCGAAGTGATGTAATAATTCTATCATGAGGTCCTTCATCCGCTTTGAGGCGAGCATTTCTGATGGATTAGGTGGAATTGGGCCTGATGTTAGTAGGAATAGGTTAGGAATGCTGGATTCTGTGATGACTTCCTTCGAGCTGTTCTGGCCAGTTAGAATATTGGTTAAACCCACTCTATTCGACACTGCAAATGTATGATGCATCGTTGGCTTTCTTAAGTCTGAATCTATAATAAGCACTTGTTTATCCGATTGGGCATAGGTTACAGCCAGATTTGCTGCAGTTGTCGACTTACCTTCACCTGGACTTGCTGAGGTAACCATAATACAACGAATATCATGGTCGATGGAGGAGAATTGAATATTCGTTCGTAACGATCGATATGCCTCGGAAATTGGAGATTTCGGATTGTTCAATGTGATTAAGGGACGTCTAAGTGTGGACCTTTGCACGTTGCAGCTCACCTACCTCTTTAGAAGTTACCACGACTGGAATCTTACTAAGATCCTCTGGTTTTACCTTTGGAATCATCGCTATGGTTGGAAGATTGAGATACTTCAACACATCCTGCTCTGACTTAATAGAATCATCGAAGTATTCGAATAAGAATACAATACCTATAGATATCATGAGTGATACTACAAAGCTGATGGCTATGTTAAGAACTGGGCTAGGTTTGACTGGCTGTGGGTTAGTCAGCACCACGGCCTCACTTAACATGAATACATTGTCTACCTGCATGAGTGTCGATATCTCCGCAATGAACACGTTTGATATGGCATTCACGATATTGGCAGCCTTACTCTGTGATAGGTCTTGGACAATCAATGTCATGACCTGAGTATTGTTCACCGATGAAACCTGAACCTTATCAACTAGCTGTGCAGAGCTTAGCTTCCATTCTGGATGCTGTTCAGCAACCTTGTTCATAATGGCCGGTGTCTTAATAATCTCTTTATATGTATCAATTAAACGAATATTCAAATTTACAGTATTAATATCCAATTCAGACAATCCAATATCAGTCCGACTCTGATTCACAATCAGCTTCGTAGAAGCTTCATAAACTGGTTCAAGCACGAACAAACTTACCAACCCAGTAATCAATGAACTTAAAACAACAATGGACAGAATTAACCATATTCGCTTTCTAAGAGTCTTGATGTAATCTCTGAGGTCTAATTCCGTCTCCACACTTATGTCCCCCTAGCCTAAAAATCATGAAAATAATCCCCCTCCCCATCACGGGAGAGGAGGATCACTCAAGTTCTTAAATTACCTTTATTCTATTATAGAAGTTCAATTAGTTTACTAATGACTACAGCAGCCTCAGCTCTAGTTGTAATCCCAAGAGGCTTGAATGTACCCGCTGAACCAGAAAGAATTCCTTGCTCAGTAGCTAAAGCTACCGAAGCCTTGAATACACTACCAATCTTATCCGCATCACTGTATATGGATAATTCAGCATTCGCATCCGTTGCATCCGTTTCATCAAGGGATGATTTCAGTATTCTAGCCACCATTGCTGCCATCTCTTGTCTAGTGATAGACGAATTCGGATCGAATGTCGTTGCTGTTCTACCACTAATAATTCCATTCGAGAATGCCGTTGCCACATAAGGTTTAAACCAATCATCTTCTCTAACATCAAGGAACGCCTCTTTAGAGTTGAATGAAGATACACTAAATGCGGTAACTAACATTTTGGCAAATTCAGCACGAGTTACATTCGCAGTTGGATCGAATACACCATCACCACGTCCTTCTAGAATACCCTTGGCAGCCGCAACATCGATGGAACGACCTGCCCAGCTCATCACAGAGGCTGTATCAATAAATTCTACCTTGTTCTCAACAATTGCGTAGGTGGAGAATGAATTACGAGACCCTTGGAAGTATTTTCCTTCACTATTATATTTACCACCATAGTATTCAAGCTTACCATTTATAATCTTAGCAAGTGTTAATAAATCTGTATCATAGTTGCTAGTATCAGCAATTGGAAGCTTAAGGGTGACAGGTTTTTTAAATTCTACTACTTCATTACCATTAGAAGTGAATTCGAAATTATAATAATCCGACGCTACAGGTTTGCCTGAAACATCCCCGGATTCTTCTTTAGATTTCTTCTGAATGCTAAGTGTTGTATCTTCTTCAAATTCATTGGAATCAATAGTGATCTCGACTCCATTGACAGCTACTGCGACTGTATCAACACCTTCATCGGACATATCATTTAAGAAGACTTTACTCAATGGGATTTCGACATCATCAGCTTCCACGATACCCATATCCATGGTAACTTCGACCTTAGCTTTCTTACCACCCGATGCTACAAGATCAGCATTCAGAGTGTCAGCTTGCGCTTTGGCCTCTTTAGCTTTATTAACAATGGCTGTAGTATCAATCGTAGGTTTAGCTACTCCAGCAGTTACAACACTTGTTACAGTCAATTTACCTGCTTCTTTAATCGCTTTCTCTACTGCTTTCTCAGCTTTCTTCAATTCGCCTTTTAATTCATTCTTAGGAAGATCAGCAAGCTTCTCTTTAAGATCTTCAAGCACTTCTTTAGCTGTTTCTGATGCTTGCTCAGGTAAAGTTGCTGGTGGTGTTTCTTTTTCATCAACTGGTGGAGTTTCTCCATTATTAGTAGTTGAACCGACCACAGCTTTATACGCTTTGGCAAGCTCTAATTCGGCAGCCGCAACACTCGTCGACTTGAGCATTAAGGAAATTCGAGCATTGACTATGTCGTTTGCTGTTATCCCGATTGTATCGAACATTGTCGCAATACTGGAAGTACCATCAAGTGCAGCTTGCACATTAGCTACCAGCTGAGATTTATATTGGACTAGAGCACTCATGTCACTGAAGGTAGATGGCATACTACGAATCGTTGAACGAGTTGCTGTAGCGATATCATTATAGAATTGCAACAGCCCACCATAAGTGGCCTCGTCGAATCCTGTTAATCCGCCTAGAATAGACAGGTCATTCAGGAAAGCTTGATTATACATTATGTAGTTCTGCAATGTGGATAAATCAGGGTCGAAGCTGATGAGACCAATATGCAGTACAAAGTCTAGAACTGCCAGCTCTGTAATTGGGTCGCTGTCTCCCCCTTGCTTAGCGTTGATAGCAGTCCAATATTCACTAGAAACACTACTAAATTCAGATAATCTATTCACATTACCTAGAATAGTAATAATTTCTGTATTCGCCGCATCTATCACAGCTGAATCCGCGTGTGCATAGATCGCTTCAAGATTACTCTTCAATGTCAATGCATCAGCAGGCAGTGCTGCTGTAACTAACGATGCCATAGATCCATATACCATCGCCATTACTAAAACTACTGACAATACTTTACGTCTTACACTCTTCATACTCAAGACCACCTCGTTTTTTAATATTAATTTAGAATTACATACAATAAAGTCGATGCTTCTACTTGTCAATGGAGAAATTTGTCGAAGCTTGTCCCTATCTTTTGATGGTAGCATACTTAACAGTATCTAACAATAACATTAATAGGTTCACAAGCAATATTCTCAAAGATAAAAGAAAGGTATTACCTTCCTAATTTCCACCATCGCCGCTTCTCCAGTCTAGGCTCCCAAATCTGAATACTCTGATTGTCCACAATCGCCTTCGCATTCGTCTGATAGTAATGGACGTGCTCTCTATTAAATTCGCTAGCTATTAGTCGATAGGCCTCACTCATGCCGAAGGGCCTCAAATCCTGGTTATGCGCATCGGATGCCACGATATGCACCAAATTCCTTCGACACATCTCAAGGGATACTTGTCGAATTCTTCGTCCGAATAGACCATTCAGAGAATGGCTCGTAACCTGACTAAGTGCACCCGCCTCGATTAATTCCATCAATATATCCATCTCATTGGCTAGATCTGAATTCCGTTCAGGATGTGCAATGACAGGTACAATCCCTTTGAGCTTCATCTCATGAATGATATCCCAGATATCTCGTGGAACATGCTGATTAGGAAGCTCTATTAGCATGTACTGTGATTCATTCAATGTTAGCAGATTGCCTGCCTCCCATTCACTCCAGAATAAATCGTTGATCCGAATCTCTTGACCTATTAACAGCTTCAGCGGAATATTCCGAAGGCTTAGCTCTCGACTCAACGATTCAACCGCCTGCTTCACCATGTGGCCTTCATTCGAGAATCTACCATTATTATGGTGCGGAGAAGCTACAAGCTGCTCAATGCCATCCTTGACAGCAAGTTGGGCCATCTCAATAGAATCCTCCATCGTCCTTGCTCCATCGTCTATTCCAGGCAGTATATGCGAATGTAAATCTATCATGGTTTCCTCCGTAAGTCTTATTTACTCTTTCCACACAACCTGATTCTTCCCTCCATGCTTCGCCGCATACAAGGCTTGATCCGCTCGTTCGAATAATTCCTCTTTACTCTCACCGTTCTGCCAACGGTGACATCCAACGCTAATCGTAATATGCAGATCGCTCACCTCTTGGAATGACGTCTGCGCCAATCCTTCATAGAGCATTTCAATCCATTCTCTTACTATGGCGCTTTCCATCCTAGTGAATATGACTGCAAATTCCTCTCCGCCATAACGAGCAGCGAAGACATCCTCATTCGCATGTCCATCGATAAGTAAACCCATCCTTCTAAGGACAATATCGCCTGCCCAATGACCGTATCTATCATTCACACCCTTGAAGTTATCGATATCCATAATGGCGAGGTGTATAGGTAGCATTCGTGAGTTATTATTCTCCAATGTATGACGAAGCTGATCCTGAAACGTTCGATGATTGTTAAGTCCAGTCAATGCATCCTTGCGAACAAGCTGACCCATCGACAGCTTCTGCCTAATCAGCCTCTCTTCCTCTAAGATTAACCTCTCCTCTGTCTTCATAATATCAAGTCCATGTCTTACGATACCGCATGCTAGAAAAGAGCACATCAGAATACTACCAATAACTAAGGCCATTTGTTGGTACGGAATACTCTGCTGATAAGAGGGTAGGACAATGATGAGCGCCAGATACATAAAGAGCATCAAGCAACCGGCAAACAACACCTTTCGATAATTGAAGAAGAGGATAGAAATCACGACAGGGATTATCATGACAACTTGGTTGCCATATACGTCTTTCGCTGTTAGTGAGAATATAGTGCTTGCAATGCCAACACCAATAGCAATAATCAGATAATCCTGAAACCTCGACTTTATACGGAATATAATTTCCGCCAATATCATAATCCCTAGAAGGATGCTGTTCTGCAATATCAATGTAATTTTAACATGAGATTCGAATGATGCATGGGATTCGAATGGGATATTAGGCCATCCCGCAAGCCCGATTAAAGCAATTAATATACAGATAACCCAATAGGATCTTAGGATCTTATTGTTCCAATCGACCATTTCTACCTTTAGAATATCAGCTCTTATCTCCATGATCAGCTTCCCCGTCGAAATCTGACATCGTCCTATTCTTTCCTTGATGCTTAGCCTGATAGAGAAGGGTATCTGCTTTCTGGAACAACGCGTCCTTACCCATTCCTCTCACATATTCAGTTAACCCTATACTCACAGTAACACTCTGATGATCTAACTCTGGAAACTCGAGCCTGGCAATGCCATCACGTATTCCTTCTACAACCTGAAGACTTTCTAATGGCGAATTGCCTGTCATAATCAATGTGAACTCTTCTCCTCCATACCTTGCTACAAAATCCTCACTTGTTATAGAAGTAGATAAGAAGGACGATAGCTTTCGGAGCACCTCATCACCCTGCTGGTGCCCAAATTTATCATTAATCTGCTTGAAGTTATCAATATCAATGACCGCCAGCTGCATAAGTAATCCATTCGATTCATGATGCAGAATTAATGAATTGAGATATTCATGGAATGTTATATGATTATATAACCCCGTTAAGTGATCTTGCTTAGAGGTATATTCGAGTGTAATGGTATCCACAAACAGCTCCTTTCCAGAGCTAACTGTACGTTCAAGTGAATGTAATAATTCCATCCCTCTTAAACGTATAGCGTGTCCAACCACACTAGTTCCAATCAGCATTCCGATGATGGCAATAAAGTCGTATGGAGACACAATTTCACGTAAATCAGCCACGCATACATATACCGTTATAAAACCGAACAATGTTATTAATCCCGCAAACCACAATCTCTTACTGTTAAAATAAAACATAGAAACCAACAGCGGAATTTCCAATGAAATTTGTAATCCTTTTACCGCTTCACCTATCACTACCATAATAATAATTGCAATAATAAAACCGATAATAATTAACACGTAGTCGAACAACCTTATTGCATAATAAAATAACAATTCTCCCACTAGCAATAGTGAAATGAGGGCTATACCCATCGTTAATAAATCAGGGTTAACATACCCTTCGAGCATCCCCTTGCTTGCTCTACCCGCAATTGAATCTGTTATCTGCATAGCACAAATTATAAATGCAACTAGAATCCAATAAAAGTTCAGAATGCTCCGATTCCATATCGAAAATATACTTACATCCTCGGTATTCATATTCGCCACCACTCTATCAGTCAGTCATATAAACCATATAGATAACAAAAAAACACCCTTATAAATTAGGTGCCCGCTTATTCGGCGGCTGGCTGGCATAGTAGAATTCTCTGTAGCCCCTGTAGCTTTGCGTCCCTAGGTTTCCCCAGATTTGCCTTTTTCCATTTATATTTAATTATCTTAAGTATAGTCTTCTACATTAAACTATTCAACTAAAATCGAAGATTTATGAGCATAAAGGCTTGGTCCTAATTGCCTACAAATAAATCCAATTTATTTCATGTTGAAGAAAGCCCCTCATTGCGTTCATAGATTGAACGCAATGAGGGGCTTTATGAATAAGAGTAATAGGACTTTAAAATTAGCATTGAATCCTTCCCTCACTGATTATACAGCTGTAATTTCGCGTACATATCCTCCAATGTGAATCTAGGATCCACATAATCATAAACTCTGATCAGGCGCTCTTGCTGATGGTGCACATACAGCATCTCCTTAGTGATGAATGGAGCAGGCTTCATCGTATACCCATATTCATGCTCATCAAGTAATAAGCTTACTGCAGGTGAATCTCCTAAGCTCCACATCTCACCCTTGGGCCATATTAGCGAGTGACTTGACATCATATTAAAGTCCACTAATTGCTGATACAGATATTCACCGATTTTTCCATATGGTTTTACCCGCACTGCTAGCTCTGCAATACTCACTCGCATCGTTGTATACACATTACGAGGTACTTGCCACAGCTGAATATTCGAGCGATATATGACATTGGCAGCATCAATATCGTTACTCAGATTAAATTCTGATTCACCGTTCGGCCAAGCTCCACCACCAATCCAGATCACCGTTAATTTATCCTCTATCGTTGGATCCTTCATATATGCAGCTGCAAGATCGGTAATCGGTCCTAAGAAGATCACGTATAATCGTCTTGGGTCATCTGCGTGTGCTTCACGGATAATCAGCTCTGCCCCTTCAGATAGAACTGGCGTTTGTTCATCGGGCATGGCTTTCTCCGCTCCCTTGTATAAGGGAACCTCCTTTTCCAGCCCCATTAAGTCTAATACCTTCACTACCTCGTCATAGCTTTCCTGCATAGACGTTGTTGTACGTAGCGTTCCAAAGTGAGCGGCAATAATTCCCTTGATCAGAAAACGCGGAGTCAATAGAGCGTGGACGATGGCGAATTGATCATCCGCTTCATTCATGGCATCTGTGTTAATGATCAAGCGAATTTTCTTAGCCTCTGGAATATCAAATGAATGATTCATGGATATGACCTCCGATAGTTTAATTGTAAAAGCAGATTTTCTGCTCTATTTCACGGTTTCTGCACCTAAGCTATTCATTATTCACTTTCTAAAACTCTAAAACAATCCTTTTTATTGTGTTAATACTGACTTCACAGCCTTCTTCCAGCCTTCATAATAAATATAACTTTCTTCAAGACTCATTCCAGGATGATATGCCTGCACAAGGGTAGATTGAAGAGAGATGAGCTCCTCCTGTGATGCCCAGAAGCCGATGCCTAATCCCCCAAGGAAAACCGAGCCCATTGCAGATAACTCACTGATTGTTGATTTGATAACATTCGTATTCAGCATATCGGCTTGAAATTGCATCAGCTTACTGTTGTCGGATGCACCTCCATCAGCTCGGAGCTCCACTAAGGTGACACCTGATTCGCGCTCCATCAATTGTACGACATCAACGATCTGATAGGCGATACTCTGCAGGGCTGCTCTGATCATATGCCCTCGATCTGTTGCTCTGTTCATCCCTACGATGGATGCCCGAGCGTAAGCATCCCAATAAGGGGCACCAAGACCAACAAATGCCGGAATGAGATAAACACCCTCGTTGTTCGTCAGATCACCCGTTAATTGCTCCATCTCCTCGAAGGTGCGGAATAGTCCCAAATTGTCACGAACCCAATTGAGACTGTCACCGGTAGATCGAATAACACCTTCATAGGCATATGTGACATGTCCCGCAAGTCCCCAGGCAATTGCAGTAACTAGTCCATTCCTCGACTCAAGCGGTTTTTCTCCTATATTCATTAACACAGAGGAGCCTGTACCGTACGTTGCTTTGGCCATGCCTTCAGTGAAGCACAGCTGTCCGAATAATGCACCTTGGGAATCACCGATTATACCTGAGATTGGAACATGTACATCGAACAAGTCAGAATCATCTGTATACCCGAATAGATCATCTGAGCATCTGACTTCTGGCAGAATTTCCAGTGGAACATTGAACAATGTACATAGCTCTTGATCCCACTGCAACGTATGGATGTTGAAGAGGGAAGTCCGACTGGCATTCGTATAATCCGTAGCATGAACAGCACCTGCAGTCAGCTTCCATACCAGCCAGCTGTCGATAGTACCCGCTAACAAGGTACCCTTCTTCAGTTTATCGGACACGTCCGGGACATGCTCGAGTATCCAACGGAGCTTTGTAGCGGAGAAGTATGGATCGAGCATTAATCCTGCTCTCGATTTCACGAGCTCCTCATGCCCATCAATCCGATAGCTAAGACAAACATCCGCTGTCCGTTGACACTGCCATACAATCGCAGGATGTATCGGATGTCCCGTTGTCTTATCCCATATTAAAGCTGTCTCACGCTGATTTGTAATCGTTAATAGGGCAAGCATGGACGGCTGAATATTGGCCTTCAGCAGCACATTCTTAATTGCTTGCTTCACATTCAGATAAATTTCCTCAGCATCATGCTCAACCCAGCCAGCCTGCGGGTAATTTTGCTGATGCTGCATAACACAGCGCTCGACAACCTTCCCAGCCTTATCAACAATCAGTGCCTTCGTTCCCGACGTACTCTGATCGACTACCAGAATATAAGCTTTATCCGCCATGCGAACCCATCAGTTCAAGCGCAAGCTTCCTTATGTTCGTTGCGCTTATTCCGTAATGCTCGAATACCTCTGATGTTTTACCTGCAATCGCAGGCTCATCGGGAATACCTACAATTCTCATAGGAACGGGATGACTCTGTACAACAACCTCAGCAACAGCAGCTCCTAGACCTCCATAAATACTATGCTCCTCTATGGTGATGATCCTGCCTGTCTCCCGTGCTGCTTTGCGGATAGCCTCTTCGTCTAACGGCTTGATCGTGTGCATGTTGATCACTCTGCAGGATACACCATCCTGCTGAAGAAGCTTCGCAGCATCCAAAGCCACACGAACCGTTTCACCAGCAGCTATGAACGTAATATCTTGACCTTCGCGCATGGTGACAGCCTTACCGATCACAAACTCATAATCCGTAGATGCATAGGAATCCTCTACTGGATTACGTCCAATACGCACATAAACACCACCATCATACTCAACTAAAGCTTCAATCATCTTCTTCGTTTCATGTCGATCCGCAGGCATCATCACAGCTAAGCCGGGAATCGCTCTTGCAACTGCGAGATCCTGAACCGAATGATGGGACATGCCGAGTGCTCCGTAGCTAACACCACCGCTGATTCCGATCAGCTTCACATTCGTAGCTGAGTATGCAACATCCACCTTCACCTGTTCGATGCTTCTCATACTCAAGAAGCATGCTGGTGAGGTGACGAATGACTTCTTGCCGCTATGTGCAAGTCCTGCAGCTATCCCGACAATATTCTGCTCTGCAATGCCTGTTTCTACGAATTGATCTGGATATGCTTTGGCGAATGGGGCCATGGATGCGGAACCTCTTGAGTCACTTGCGAGAACGATAATATCACGATCTGCCCTCGCGATCTCCAATAATGTTTCGCAGATTACCTGACGATTGGGTATTGTATTCATTGAATATTCACCTGCTTTTCTTCAGCGTTTAGTATGACTAATGCTGCCGATAATTCATCTAAAGCCCGACTGAGCTCGTCGTCACTTGGCGTGTGATGGTGCCAATGCGGCGCATTCTCAGCAAATGAAATTCCCTTACCCTTAACCGTATTAGCCATTACCAGCGTTGGCTTTCCGCTAATTGCCGGTGCTGCTTCGAATGTCTCCACTAGCTGTCCAATATCATTACCATCTATCGATACGACATGCCAGCCAAAGCTGCTCCACTTATCCTCAAGGGGCTCTAAGCCCATGACATCCTCCGTACTTCCACTAATCTGTAGCCGATTCCGATCAACAATTCCGATCAGATTATCTAGCTTATAATGTGCACCTGCCATAGCGGCTTCCCAGACTGAGCCCTCTGCTTGCTCTCCATCACCCATTAAACAGAATACGCGAGAAGCTCTACCATCTTTTTGTGCCGCCAATGCCATACCTACTGAGATCGCCAGTCCATGTCCGAGCGCGCCTGTATTCATCTCAATGCCTGGCACCTTATTGTTGGGATGTCCGATGAGTCGTGTTCCAAATTGGCAATACGTGGCTAGCTCCTCCTTAGGGAAGTAGCCTAGATCCGCAAGTATGCACCATATGGACTCCACGGAGTGGCCTTTGCTTGGGACGAATAGATCTCGTTCCTGCCACTTTGGCTTACTTGGGTCTAGCTTCATAACGCGGTAATACAAGGTAGTCAGAATATCCGTATTACTGAGCGAGCCTCCGGTATGGCCCATCTTGGCCTGATGGATCAGCTTTAACAAATCCATGCGAATGTGAATCGCCTTCTGCTTCAATTGTATTGTGTTCATTATAAGTTCAGCCTCCTCTTAACCAAGCTTTAATCTCACTCTCTGTCGGATCGACAGGGTCTGGCATCAAGCCTGGAATATAGGTGCATGCTTCATATAGTGCAGGAATTACGTCCTGATGGATGCCAACGGAGTGGTGCACATAAGGTCCCTTAACCAACTTCTCTTCCCATAATGGCCAGTCGTTCACTTCAACCCATACGTACGAGCCTCTGGTGAAGGGCCCTTTAATCCCCTTAGCGCGACCAAGGAACAAGCCATATTCACCATGATCCCCATCGAAGCGTGCCAGTGTCATATTCCCGCCCTTGATCTCACCTTCATGTGTACCTGGTGCATGATCGTCGAATAGAAAATGCTCACGAAGCTTTGGTTTATCCTCAATGCTGAGCGATACCGGAAAGTTACCACAATGGAACAGTAGCTCACCGTTCGGATTTTCCGGATGACGAATCGTTAAGTCCGCGAAGAAGGTTGGATCCATATTCATACCAGCAGCTTGAACCATGACCGAGGTAATGGCCCCGTGGATATCCGTCTCACAGGTTACTGGTATTTGCTCATCCGTTAATATGGCATTAGCCAGACAAGGCATAATGCCAATCGCGTCCTGCAACGATGACCAGCATTGAATCGCAATAGCAGTACTTTGTGTCTTCACAGCAAAATTCTTCATCGCTACCTTCAACGCAGCAATTCTTCTCACATCGTCTTCCGTTACGGCGGAGTAGTCTAGCTTAGTTCGGATATATTGAATGGCTTCCTGTAGCTGCTCACTATTGCTCGCTTCCTCACGCTTGGTCGCTCGCTTGATATCCTCTAAGGTAATCGGATGAATTTCGATGCCGAACTTTTCCAGCAGCTCACCCTCATTGCACATCATGGTCCAGAATGAGGCCGGACGCGGAGCAATCTGCAGAATTCGCAGCGAACGGAACTGACGTACGACATTTGCGGCGGCCACAAAATTCTTAAAGCCCCTCTCGAATACTGGATCATCCACACGACTGTTCGTAATATAAGTGAAAGGTACGTTAAATCGTCGCAGCACCTTACCCGTAGCGAACAATCCACATTGCGTGTCGCGCAGGCGCATCCCATCCTCGAGCGGTGCTTCGTCACGCGGTCCCCACAACAGAACAGGCTTACCTAACGCTTTGCCTACACGAGCAACTGTATCCTCCGTACCAAAATTACAATGGGGGAAAAATACGGCATCCACATCCTCATCCTTGAATCGTTGGATGATCTTGTCTGCGGTAATATTGTCATCATAGAGTAGTCCTTCTTCATTCAAGCCCTCGAGATCAACGATGTCTATATTCATTCCAAAGCTTTCGATCTTATTACGGATGAGTACCTTGTACTTGTAAGCGTCCTCAGCACTGAATACGAATCTACGGGTTGGTGCATAACCAAGCTTCAATTTGCGCATCTAGAGTCCCCCCCTTAACTAAATTTGTTAAGTTCATCCTAGCACCGTTAAATCGCTAATGTCAATGAATAAATTTATATATTTAACTTAACAAATTTAGTTAACTAGCATAATACTGCTGCTATCTCGTATAGAAACTTTTTATTAACCTTTTAGAATCTATTATTGCAAATCGATCTTGCATTTTTTATTCAACTTTAATATACTTCCCTTAGCAATTACTAAATTTGTTTATATGCGACTAAACACATGAATGGGGCTCGTTCTGAATGAACATGGAGGATATAGCTAAAATTGCAAATGTCTCTAAAGCTGCGGTATCCTTAGCTCTTAATAACAAGCCAGGTATTAGTGCGGGGACACGTGAAAGAATATTAACGATTGTAAGAGACCAAGGTTACCTGCCGAAATCGATGATCAAGGCCGATCAGGTATATGGCGTAGGTAAGACTCTAAGGTTCATCGTATTCACCAAGGCGGGCATCGTCCTCGAGCAATATTACAAGCAGCCCTTCTTCATGGAGCTTATTCATTACCTAGAAGAACGCGCTCGTACTCATGGGTATTCCTTAATGTTCTCTACAATTAACGTACAGGATGACCAGCGAGGTGTTCAACAATTCCTTACAGAGGGTAATTCAAAGGGAATCATTCTGCTAGGCACCAATCTAGGTCAGGATATGATTCGGCAAATTGCTGGAATGGAAACCAATTTGGTCGTCTTGGATACTTGCTTCGAGACATTGGCAGTTAACTTTGTTGTCATGAATAATGTTAAAGGGGCCTATGACGCTGGCAGCTATTTGTGTGATCGTGGTCATGAGCATATCGGTTATGTACAATCGGACATTCGCATGTATAATTTCGATATGCGGCGACAAGGCTTTATGACCGCTTTAACTGAGCATCAATTGAATATCAGTGATAGCAACATTTTCACAGTTTCTCCTACTCTACTCAGTGTGCAGGAGGAATTTAAGCAACAAATTCAGGATCGTTTGAATCGCAACGAATCCTTGCCGACAGCCCTGTTCTGCGAATGTGACTATATCGCTATCAGTGTGATCAAATCTCTCACGGAGATGGGCATTCGTGTCCCTGAAGACATCTCCATTATTGGCTTTGACAATATATCTGAGGCCGAGGTCATAACACCAGAGCTAACTACAATCCATGTCGAGAAGCAAGTGATGGCCGCACATGCTGTAGACAAGCTTATTCAGATCATTGAGCAAGACGACAAGGTGAAGATGAAGACCATTGTAGATACCACAATCATTGAACGGGCTT
The DNA here is from genome assembly GCA_002383695.1 of Caryophanales bacterium UBA4045. GTDB lineage: Bacteria > Bacillota > Bacilli > Paenibacillales > UBA4045 > UBA4045. The sequence continues at coordinate 35,462 of DFZX01000021.1, read as the reverse complement.
CTTGTAGAGATTTCTGATTGTTTTCCTGATATTATTATTCACTCATGCGTCTTTCACGTAACCGATATACGATGATTGCGAACAATATAATCCAGATGAGAGAGAACCAGGAGTTGAATACATACACCTGCTGGATGCCGAATGAACCACTCGCAATCCCGCCCAGCAAGCCCCCTAGAATCCGTGCGGCACCCATGGAGAACATCCCATGTAGCGCTTGTCCGCTCGCTTTCCATTCACTCGGAATTTCCCGATTAATGAATGTGGCCATAGACACAGATAACACGATGAAGATCGAGCCATGCAGAACTTGAACAGGCAGTAATAAATATGGATCTGTAATCCCTGCTGTCAAGAACCACCTTACACTTGAAGCTAAACCAGCTATGATCAGAATGACTGGAATGCTAATACGCTGTAAGATGCTACGAGCATATAAGAGGAACGGTATCTCGCTTAACGCAGCAATGAGCATCGCCCATCCTAACCACGCATTATCCCCTCCTAGATTATTGAAGTAGATTGGGAAGAAAGCATAGTTAAATCCCAGCAGCATATGAATAATAAACCCGTAGCTCAAATAGAGCATAAGCTTCTTATGACGAAGTAGAGTCCAGACACTAGTTTGGATTCCCGAGGTTACACGATTGGATACACTAGGGAACCGCCACATCATTAGTAAGGCGAATACCATTATACAGGCGTAGACACCAAACAATGAATTCACCTGATGACCAGCCAGAATCCCGAATCCCACTGCCATTGCAGCAAAACCGATTGTTCCTCCCATGCGAATAACACCAAAGCTCCAGGTTCTTCGGCGATCCAGCTCTTCTAGCGTAATCGCATCGGTCAATGGAAATATGGACGTTTGAAAGAAGCTAAACAATCCTATCATTACAAGCACATAGTAGAAATGATTCGATAGTGGAATCAGCAGCATCGCAAATCCGCTACCTATGATCAGAATTCGCAGCACGCGATTCTTCATTCGATCTCTATCTCCCAAGTAGCCCCATAATGGCTGACCGAACATGGCGACTAGTGGCCCGAAGCTTAATAGGATGCCAATCTGAGCTGATGAATAGCCCTCTTCAAACAAATAGATAGGAAAATACACACCAAAAATCGCATTTCCCATATAAATCGCAGCGTAAAAAAATAGAAAATAAATTGGATTAATCGCTGATCACTTCCTTCAATGTATAGCCCCGCATATTCTATCATAACAAGGTAAAAGTTACGAACCCTATTCAATATTTTTAGGATTTATACAGCTCCCAGAAGCAATCCACTCCATCCTTATTGATCTCTTGTATCCGTTATCTGGATAAGGAAACTGATTCCTGAACAAATAAGAGAAAAGTAAATGAGGTTGTACACCTTGCCTGAGAATCAAAAGGAGCACTTGAAGAATTACTTTCGGAACAAGAAAATTTGTCCAACGGCAGCAATGGTCACACATGGGGACTTGGCAATTTTGGGCTGTTGCAGCAATGATTGTCGTTCCATTAGTGTCTTTATATTTTTTGATCCACAAAAAAAAGCACTACTACTAGGTTTTTTTGGATTTAACATTCATGTCTGGTTTACTTATGCCGACATTGTTGGTGCAAGATATAGTGTGTGGAGTTACCCCTTCCAGGCAATCCCTTTCCTCACGGTAAGCTTCGGTTTAGATGCATCACTTGTATCTCGGAGCATTAAGTGCATTCTTTTCCTGTTCTCCTAGCCAAAAGCCCAAATAATAAAAATGCTCCTCAACAAGTTCGATTTGAACTCGTGAGAAGCATTTTTTTATTCGATGTGGTCAAAATGTGGCCAAATGACGTTTTCTAACTTGAGTTTCCTTGCCAGGCAAGGGATTTCAAGCTAATTTACATCATGCCGCCCATGAGACAACTACGTTTTCATATGTTTTTTGAGTCTTTTCTTGTGTTTACAATCCGATTTTCTTCAGAAATCAGTCCTATATATCCAAGTGAATACGATGTGTGCGTAGAGTTCGTGGGCATAATGTGGGTAAGTTGTGGGCATGGAATTATTCAGGCGTATGTATCGATTGCGAAAACATAGGCTACTTCATTCTCGTTTGATGTACTTGGTTGCAACCTTGATATATTAGGGTTATTTTTATATTAATATGGTTCCTATTGGTTGCCGTCTTGATCTAAATGACATCATTCGTCCCCAATATGTCCCCACATGAAGAACAGGCACCACCCCCTCAATAGGATGGGATGGCTTTGTTGCTGTTGGCTGTTGTTGGCTAGAGCCTTGATTTGATAGGCTTTTCGGAGTTTTGATTTGGTTCCTGTTGGCTGGAGTATGTCCGTTGTTGACGAAGTTCGTCAACAAATCCGTCAACTATTCCTGAAAGGAATCATCCAAATAAAAGAGTCTTTATGCTTGATTGTGCACACTTCTTGCAAATACCATCGGAAGATCATTTGTACAGTGGGAGCATGTAGCTCATTTGGAATCAGCTTACCATTTTTTCTTATCGTATCCATATGGAGGAATGCCATGAATAACTCCCTTTCTCGATTTCTGGTCGAATGGCTGCTTGTCTCGTTAAAGGAGAGCGAGGCTCGCGATTTACTCGAAATAGTGGAGGCACGTCATCAAAGAGGATCCATCATATTCTGTTCACAATTCATTCCTGCCGGTTGGCATGGGAAAATAGGTGAAAGCACATTGGCAGATGCGATCCTTGATCGGATCGTTCATTCATCCTACAAGATCACAATCGAAGGCACGGACTCCATGCGATAACGCAAAGGACTCATCAACTAACTCTTTCATATCTATTAAAGGGAGCTGTCGCATACTGGCGGCTCCCTCCACCGGATGGGTGGCTCATTTATTCCGGAGGTGAACTGAACCGGAACGGTGGCTCTATTTCATCGAAATATTCAGCTTTTAATGCTATTATATAATACAGGCTCGAAATTTGTTGAAATTTTCCGGTTTAAATTTGAGGAGGAAATAGATTGAGGATACTTTTAAAAAAGAGATTGTCTATCATTTTAGTGATGTTAATGGTGTTAAGTGGCATGAATGGACTGCTTATCGGGGATGACAAAGCGTATGCAAATGTGGTGACTTTTGCAGGGGGAACGGGTTCTTTGGAGCTTCCATATCTAATTGCAACACCCGATCAACTCAATGAGGTCAGGGAACATTTGGGAGCAGGCATTTATTTCAAACTGATAGCAGATATTGATTTAAGCGAATACCCGGCAGATGACGATGCAGGCTGGTTGCCAATTGGTAATTATTCGGAGGGTGAATTCTTTAGCGGAAACTTCGACGGTAATGGCTTTAAGATCATGAACCTGATGATTAATAGACCTACTCAAGATTATATTGGGCTATTCGATACGAACAAAGGTACGATCACGAATGTAACCTTAGAAAATATGAACGTGACAGGTAATTACTCAGTAGGTGGTCTGGCATCAATGAACTCTGGAACCATTGATAATATCACCGTTACAGGAAGTGTGTATGGGGTAGATGAGATAGGCGGCTTGGTGGGGTATAATCCATCTGAAATCAGCAACAGTACCTCCTCTGCAAGTGTGTATGGGTTAGGATCGTATATAGGCGGCTTGGTGGCGTATAATTCATCTGAAATCAACAACAGCTCTTCCTCTGCAAGTGTGCATGGGGAAGGAAATTTTATAGGCGGCTTGGTGGGGTATAATGAATCTGAAATCAGCAACAGCTCCTCCTCTGCAAGTGTGCATGGGTTAGGAGTGAATATAGGCGGCTTGGTGGGATATAATCATAATGAATCTGAAATCAGCAACAGCTCCTCCTCAGCAAGTGTGCATGGGGAAAGTTCCAATGTTGGAGGTTTGGTGGGGCATAATTTATCCAAAATCAGCAACAGCTCCTCCTCAGCAAGTGTGTATGGGGCAGCAGATGATATAGGCGGCTTGGTGGGGCATAATTCATCTGAAATCAGCAACAGCTCCTCCTCAGCAAGTGTGCATGGGAGGGGTGCCAATGTTGGAGGTTTAGTTGGAACGAATATGACAGCAGATACAGAGAGACCTGCAACGATCAGTAACAGCTTCGCCACGGGGGATGTAATGGGGGAAAGTGGCCACATTGGTGGCTTGGTGGGATTAAGCGGAATGAAATTCGGCTTGCAGGGACAGGTCGGATCTATTAATAACAGCTATGCTACAGGGTATGTGAGTGGTAGTTCCAGGATGGGTGGCTTGGTAGGGGATAACAGACTTCCTATTTACAATAGTTACGCTACTGGGACTGTTACTGGGAATGTATATGGGGATGACCATGAAGGACACGAAATAGGCGGCTTGGCTGGGTATAATGAATCTGAAATCAGCAACAGTTACGCTAGAGGCACTCTGCTTGGGACAAGCATGGTAGGAGGCTTGGTAGGAAGTAACGTAGGAGACGGATCAGTCAGCAACAGCTATGCCACAGGAAGCGTGAATGGGACAACCGGAACCGATATAGGCGGCTTGATTGGACAAAAAAGTGGAACTGGACTAATCAGCGGCAGCTATTATAATAGTGAAACATTACCACTACAAGTGGATAATGGTCTAGGCATTGGGAAAACCACAGCAGAGATGCAGTTAGATTCCACATATATAGGTTGGAGCAGATTCCCAGATATATGGGAAATAAACGCTTCAATAAATAGCGGCTATCCTTACTTAAAAAGTTTGCCATCCTCAACAATAGCTGGCGTTATAGCTCCAATTGCAGGATCAATACCAATAGATTCGATAGTAGAAACCACATCGTATACAGCCGCGATTACATGGTCACCAGAGGATGTACCGTTCGCAGCAGGTACGGTGTATACAGCAGAGATAGCCATTTCACCGAAGACGGGATATACGTTAACAGGCGTGATGGCTAACTTCTTCAAAGTAGCAGGAGCCTCCACGACGAATCCGACAAATTCTGGAGTTGTAACAGCGGTGTTCCCGGCAGCAGCACCAAGCTCAGCGGCAACTTTGACCTCCACTATTGGAACAGTAAGCATGGGCGGAACAGCGAATGAAACCATTACGGACATTCCATACGGAACAAAGTTGGTCGCGTTGAAGGCAGCGATCACACCGGCGGCGAATGCAACATTCAATGTTTACAATGCAGATGGAACCACTGAAGCGTCAACATTGACTACAGGCAAGAAGGTCGTGGTAACTGCACAGGATGGAATAACGAAGGTCACCTATACGGTGACAGTGAACTCCGCTCCATCGGATAGTGACGAGGATTCACCAGCACCACCTACAAATGAGACAGTCACCTCCTCAGATGGTACATTAACGCTACCTGCAGGCAGAACAGGTGAGGTTAGCTTGGAAAGTGAAGTCACTGTCACCATTCCTTCGGATGCGACAGATAAGGAACTGAGAATAACGATAGAAAAAGTGTTGAGCACTCAGAGCCTTCTCGCGAATCAGGAGGTACTGCTCAGCTCGGTCTATGAAATTCTGAAAAACTTCTCAGAAAACTTCAATAGCCCGGTAACACTAACTTTTATTTTCGATCCGGCTAGCTTGAAGAGTAATCAAAAGGCTGCTGTATTCTACTACGACGAAGTGAATAAGATCTGGGTGGAGGTCGGAGGTGTGGTGAGCGGCAATAAAATTACCGTGGAGGTCGACCACTTTACGAAATATGCGGTAATGGTTGTAGGTGGAGCGGATGAGCCAGTAATGGACACACCAACGGTTATTAGCTTCAGCGACATATTCGAACATTGGGCAGAAGCAAGCATCAAGCAAGCTGTAATCGATGGAATCGTCCGTGGTTATCCAGATGGTACGTTTATGCCAGATCGTACAGTGACACGTGCGGAGTTTACTGTGATGCTGATGAATGCATTAAAGCATCAAGAAGCGGGAAAAGAACTGATCTTCACAGATAAAGCAATGATTGGAGCCTGGGCACAGAAAGCAGTAGAACAAGCGATACAAGCAGGAATTATCAATGGATACTTAGATGGCACTTTCCGTCCGAGTGCAGCAATTACCCGTGCTGAGATGGCTAAGATGATCGCGGTCTCCATAGGTCAAGCTATTGAGCTTCATGCGAATGAAACCGATTTTGCAGACAATGAGGATATTCCAGTTTGGGCAAAGGGCAGTATTGCATATTTAAAAGATGAAGGCATAATGCAAGGGATGGGCAATAATGTATTCGCTCCTCAAGATCATGCTACAAGAGCTGAGGCAGTAGAGGTGTTGTTGAACATGTTAGCATTCGCTAGGAAATAACCTGCACTAAATTGCTAGCAAAAATCCCTAAAACCGTGGATATTTTGCCACCAAAAGAGCAGGTAATTTCCTAGCGGGTACTTAGCTAAAGTAAGATGAGTCACTAGCATGTAAAATGTAACCATGTATAGCCCTGAATGACTGCACCTCCGAATTTTAGACACCGTCTAAGATTCGGAGGTGCTTTCTTTTATTTTGAATAAAGTACCCCCTGTGTTAGGCTGGTTGTCATAGACCTCTAGAATTAGTAGAGTTAGAATAGAAGCTCTAGAGGAGGAGAATATCTATGACAAGGTTTAGCGAAGAATTTAAATATTCAATAGTTAAGGGAATGATGCCACCGAAGAACGAATCGGTTAATGCAATAGCTGAATATGTTAGCGAAATATTCATGGAAGGCATTCAAGCTGTATAGGAAATTCACAAGCTGGATCCGAAGGCGAATATCGTCATGTGCTCGGCGGTGAGACAGACAAATCTCATTATCGAGGCGATCCAAAGCGGGGCTAATGACTTTATCATCAAACCATTCCAAACCAGTTGCGTACTGGAAGCGGTCGATAAGGCTATCGGGAAAGAGTCCAGGAGCGACAATAAGGATGCGAAAGTCATTGCTGTCCTGATTAAGTCCCCCGCAAGAAATTACCTAATTCGTGCTGAAGGCTAAACTCATTATACGCCTCATTATTTTGAACAGTTATGTATTCATAAAAATTTTTCAAGATGCATTGTCTCCAAAGCAAGACCTCCTCCCTTTGTGAAATAAACAAAGACACCTTAGAGCAATTTTCATCACTCTAAGGTGTCTTCATTTTACACGATGTGGGCAATCCTGGTTTCTCCAAGGAGAAACCCTTGCTACGCAAGGGATCAGCCCTTATTACATCATGCCGCCCATTCCACCCATACCGCCCATGCCGCCCATATCTGGCATGCCGCCGCCTTTGCTATTGTCTGGTTTGTCAGCAATAACAGCCTCGGTTGTAAGGAAGATCGCTGCTACGGAAGCTGCGTTCTGAAGTGCGGAACGAGTCACCTTCGCTGGATCTACGATACCTGCGTCGAACATGTTAACCCACTCGTCAGTGGCAGCGTTGTAGCCGATGCCAACTTTTTCCTTCTTCAAACGCTCAACGATGACAGATCCTTCTTGACCTGAGTTGAAAGCAATGGTGCGAACTGGCTCTTCTAGCGCACGAAGTACGATGTTCACGCCTGTCTTCTCGTCGCCAGTAGCTTTCACAGCTGCAACTGCTTTGTATACGTTAACTAGTGCAGTACCACCACCAGATACGATACCTTCTTCAACAGCAGCACGAGTGGAGTTCAATGCATCCTCGATACGAAGCTTACGCTCCTTTAATTCAGTTTCAGTAGCTGCTCCAACCTTGATAACCGCTACGCCACCTGACAACTTCGCCAGACGCTCTTGCAATTTCTCTTTATCGAACTCGGAAGTTGTATCTTCCAATTGTGTTCTGATTTGTTGAATACGTGCGCCGATATCCTTCTTGTCGCCACCACCATCAACGATGATTGTGTTCTCTTTAGTTACACGGATTTGACGAGCACGACCCAATTGTTCAACTACAGTGGACTTCAATTCAAGTCCTAGCTCTTCCGTAACCACTTGACCGCCTGTAAGAGCAGCGATATCCTGAAGCATTGCTTTACGACGATCGCCGAAGCCTGGAGCTTTAACAGCTACACATGTGAATGTACCACGTAGCTTGTTAACGACTAAAGTCGCTTGCGCTTCGCCTTCAACATCCTCAGCAATGATCAACAATTGCTTACCGGATTGAACAACCTTCTCTAATACAGGAAGAATTTCTTGAATGTTGCTGATCTTCTTATCTGTAATCAAGATGTACGGATCTTCTAAGACAGCTTCCATCTTGTCAGTATCTGTAATCATGTATGGGCTTATGTACCCACGGTCAAATTGCATACCTTCTACAACCTCAAGATCCGTAGTAAAGCCTTTGGATTCCTCTACAGTGATAACGCCGTCGTTGCCGACCTTCTCCATAGCCTCTGCAATCAATTGGCCTACTTCTTCATCTCCAGATGAGATAGCTGCAACCTGAGCGATGTCTTGCTTGCCAGCAACTGGCTTTGCAATTTTCGCTAATTCTTCAACAGCTGCTCTAACAGCCTTCTCGATACCTTTGCGGATAACCATTGGGTTAGCGCCAGCAGTTACGTTCTTCAGACCTTCGCGAATCATAGCTTGAGCAAGCACTGTTGCAGTTGTAGTACCGTCACCGGCTACATCGTTCGTCTTTGTTGCTACTTCTTTAACAAGCTGAGCTCCCATGTTCTCGAATGCATCTTCTAGCTCGATTTCCTTAGCGATGGTAACACCATCATTCGTGATTAGCGGACTACCAAATTTCTTCTCAAGAACAACGTTACGGCCTTTTGGTCCTAAAGTTACTTTAACTGCATTAGCTAGAGCATCAACACCACGAAGCATCGCACGACGTGCATCTTCGCTGAACATAATTTCCTTTGCCATTGAATAATAAACCTCCTAAAAGTTTTTGTTACGCTTAGTTTTTAGAAATTTTAGAAACGCTGACGCGAGCCAGACGTTAAATTTATATAGTTAGAATGCGGAGCTGATGTTAAGGCAGAATTGCCAGGATATCGGATTCACGCAGAATTAATACTTCCTTGCCTTCATACTTCACTTCAGTACCAGCATACTTGGAGAATATAACTTTATCTCCCACGCTAACTTCTAGCGCAATACGCTCGCCGTCCTTCAATGTTCCGGCACCTACGGCTAGAACTGTACCTTCTTGTGGTTTTTCCTTGGCATTGTCCGGAAGAACGATACCGCTTGCTGTCTTCTCTTCTCTTGCACTTGCTTCGATTACTACACGATCGCCTAGTGGCTTAATCATGGGAACAGCCTCCTTTTGGAATATGTGTTGGATGGTATGGCGTAATTATCTTCGTTAGCACTCAACTGCACCAAGTGCTAACAGCCAATTATTATGATACTCAATATGCCCAAAGATTTCAAGTATATTGCGTTTAATTTTTTTGTGAACTACCAGAAATCAAGAATAAACCGCTCGAAAGTTCGATCGAGCGGTTTGTTGTATCACCCATTACATCGCCAACAAATTCTTGTTCCCGCCCTCTGGCACCCTCAACGCCACTCTAACCATGAGATACAGGAACAGTCGCAAAGATATCCTCCGTTGTCTGCGAAACTTAGACATAAATTCCCCCCTTTAATCTGTAATTTGTTATTCTAGCAGCGTGAACCACAGGCTCAAGTACCCCCTCCTTCATAAATCGGTTAAGCCATAACTGCGCAGTTCTAATAGGGATGGCAAGCTCTCTTGAAACGTCCTTAGCCCTAATATACCCATCGTACCTAAGCGCGAGCTGTGTTACCGACTGTTTGCGGATGTCCCACACTTGTGTTCTTCCTGAGCTATGCGGACCACCATGCGCAAGTGACCACCAGTGTCCAATAGCCTGCTGCACTTGCCGCTGACAACCTACGGCATTCAGCTCGACCATTCGAGCTGAGAACCTCAGAACCATCCAACCCGCTATGATAAACTCATTCTGCCTTTCCAGGTGATCCTCGAAGTCACCCTGAGAGATATTGCGAGCGTGGGTCGTGTATCCATCAATCTCAAGAATAAGACGAATACCCCCTCGCACATAGATGAAATCCACAAAGCGGTCGCCACCCTTAGCATCCTTAAGTGGGTATTCAGCAGACAATCCTTCGTAATTGTACTGAAACAACGGACCCCATACCCGCTCGAGAAATATAAATTCAGCTGGTCCAATTCGGATACGATAGCTCCCACTCTTCCTCGCATCATCTTCAAATTTCTCTACATATGCTTTCAAATTCGGATGCATACCTTCCATTCACCTCCTCATTTTAGTAAAAAAAGCACACCACATCCAGGACGTCTCCTGGCGGGGTGTGCTTCACTTCCGCAGTTTGAATATTACATACATTATATTACAACAATCGGTTCTATTTGACAATACAAATAATGAGAAAATTCGTACAATACGTCGAATCATGGCGTCGATATTGAATCATATTGGATTAGCGCTAGAGTTAGCGCTATTGCGTCATTCAATTTCGCTAATTCATGCCCATTTAGCCCTGGGAGACTCAACAGCGCAAGTTTCTTCGCTATAGCTCTGTCCAGTAGGAGCTACAGCGAAGAAACTTGCGCTATTCACCCCAGATGTTACTTTTTAAACATAATTTAGCACATTTACACAGTATTATAGCGCTAGATTAAGCGTTAAGCAGTTCCAAGCAGTTCCAAGCAGTTCCAAGCAGTGCTAGATCGGTGTGGTCAGCCAGTGTATTGGTTCTGCACTTGGTTCTGCACTAAGCCAATCCCAGCAGCACATCCAGTCAACGATCTAGTTCTCCCCAAATTCAACTTCCCACGCATTATCAGCTGCTTGCTGTTTGCGATAAATCGAGCGTGATAGTAGTAGGCTTATCTCATATAAGATGATCATCGGAATGCTTACAATGATGGCAGATATCAGATCCGGCGGTGTAATGAGCGCTGAGATGATCAGCAATACCATATAGGCGTAACGACGCATACGATTCAATCGCGTCGGATTAAGAATGCGGAGCTTGGTGAGGAACATGACAACAATCGGAAGCTCAAATATGAGAGAAATCGGCAACAGAATGTTGAACATGAACGTGAAGTACTGTGCTAATCCATACGTTTGGATCAAACCTAGATTTCTTGTTAACACACCCGTGAAGTAGAAGGCCATTGGGAATACAAGAAAGTAGGCAAAGGATAAACCTATCAAGAACAATAGCACTGCAAATGGAATATAGAGCAATGATGCTTTCTGCTCCTCCTTACGCAGACCCGGCTTTACGAACAGCCAAACCTGAAATAGGATAAATGGCAGAGATATCACGACACTCACATAAACAGCCACCTGCATATAGATCCGAATGCCATCCCATGGGGAGAAAGCATTCAAAGCTAAATCTTTTACAGGCTCAACGCTTGTTAAATAATTAATAATCGGAATACCCACAACGAGCCCTACGATCATCGCCAACACAAAAAAGAGCGCAATCCACAGCACTCGTTTCCGTAGTTCTCCGATATGCTCCATCACTGGCAAATCTTTACCTAGCACGTTCGCTTCACCCGCTTCATTGTTCTAGCTCGCTTATTCCGGCAGACGACGATCATCCTTGGATTCCGGACGTTGTTCGGACTTCGTTGCTTCAGAACCATTAACCTGCTTGCGAGTTTCGGATACATCCTTCTCTTCATCATCCATCATTTCTTTTGCGCCATTCTTAAATTCACGTAATGTCTTACCTAGAGCACGTCCCAATTCAGGAAGCTTCTTCGGTCCGAATAACAATAAAGCAATTAACACGATAAATAGTAACGATGGTAAACCAATATTCCCTAACATAATGAAAACCTCCTGATATTTTTTTACTATTTAACTTTTTTCTATGTTTAACAATGATACAAACCACCATAACCCATCGCCGTAATGTCTGCTCGATCGATGATCTCACCCGCACAAATCCGCGGAAGTAGAACATCGAATGATGTATATGGATCATGCATCACGCAGCCAGGCAGGCCTAGAATCGGCACTCGCCTCTCACCAACAGTCAGATAAGCCATCATTAGCATGGAGCCTGGTAGCATGGGGGTACCATAGCTCACAATATCCGCGCCCGCTTGCTTAATTGCACCCGGCGTTCGGTCATCTGGATCGACAGACATGCCACCTGTAAGTACAATCATATCTACACCTAGCTCGGCAAAATACTGGATCTCCCGAACAATCTGCTCTCGATCATCCGGTGCTAATCGTTGCTCTACGACTAGGGAGCCGAATGCCGCTATTTTGTCCATGACGATGGGTCCGAATTTATCTTGAATGCGGCCGCTATATACCTCGCCACCTGTAGTAATTAACCCTACCTTCAACGGTAAGAAAGGCTTGATCGCAATAACGCCAGCTTCACCCTCAGCTAGCTTCTTCAATTGTAACGCCATCTGCTCAATCTGACAAACCGTCTGCTCCTTCACAACGAGAGGTATGACCCGTGTTCCAACAACAACACCATTGGGCTTCACAATCGTATTGTTCAGTAGCGTCGATACTACAACTTGCTCTACCGTGTTAGCTGCATCCACAAACTCTCGATTCACCTTGACCAGCCCGTGGATATCGGAGATGAGTGAAACCTTACCTTCATGTGGCTCAGTAAGAGACAGGTGCTCACTATCTGATCGGATTGCCTCTGCCATCCGAACCGCCGCTTCATCCTCATGAATATAGCCATCTTCAAGTGAGAGGATGTATATATGCTCTTTGCCAATATTGAGCAACGGCTCGATGTCCTGCTCACGGATGACATGACCTTTCTTGAATAGGCGCCCCTTGAAGGTGCCGGGTAGAATTTGTGTTAGATCATGTGCTAACACCAATCCGATCGCATCTCGCACATGTACTTCCCGGAGCATGGAATCGCCATTCATTCGTTGTCATCTCCTTTATTAACTGGGGTTTCTATTCTTACATGCTGTGCTCACTCTCTTTACCCGTAAGGATTGCTAATGCATGAGGCAGCATATCAATAATGGCTGCTAAATTCTCGGAGACGCCCTTTGGACTTCCCGGCAAATTAATAATTAGCGTTTTACCTCGTGTTCCACAGATCGCTCGAGACAGCATAGCTCGCCTAGTTTTGTGAATCGATGTCGCACGCATCACTTCCGCTAAGCCTGGAACCAGTCGATCAATGACCAGCTGCGTTGCTTCCGGTGTAATATCCCTCGGTCCTAATCCGGTTCCACCACAGGTAATGATCAAATCCACCTTAATCACATCGGCCATCTCGATCAATGCAGAAGCAATCTCATCGACCTCATCAGGAACAATCCGATATTCGATAATCTCACCATTAATCTCTTCTTCCACTAGCTCACGAATAACCTGGGCGCTCGTATCCTCACGTTCACCCCTAGAGCCACGATCGCTCGCTGTTAAGATTGCTGCTCTCCAATGCATGGACACACCTCCTTCAGAACTATTCTGCCTTATAATCTCCACTCTTCCCACCGGTTTTCTCTGCTAGCTGAGTCGGACCGATGATCATATCCTTCTGCAATGCCTTACACATATCATAAACCGTAAGTGCTGCAGCAGAGACAGCCGTTAAGGCCTCCATCTCGATGCCTGTCTTACCGGTCGTTTTCACTTCTGCTTCTATATATAATTCATCGACCCCATTGTCGGAAAATTTGATATTCAATCCAGTAATCGGAATCGGATGGCACATGGGAATCCAATCGGATGTTCGTTTCGCAGCCATGATCCCAGCTACCTGGGCAACAGCGAGAACATCGCCCTTGCCGATGCGACCTTCGTGGATACGGGTTAATGTTGTCGCAGCCATCTTGACCATAGTACGAGCTACCGCAGTACGGTGTGTGATTTCCTTATCCGATATATCGACCATACGTGCTCTACCCTGCTCATTCATATGCGTTAAGCTATTGCTCTCCTCCACGGGTTCACACTCCTATCTAACCAACTATAATACAGCAAAATAAGTCCAAGCAACTACAGAAACGCCATTTATTTGCTACAAAATCATGAACTTTTCGGTGGCAGAATATCATATACCCCCTTTTCCGTTATAACTCGATCAACGCGGAGGTCATGCTGCTCCATTGGTAGCTCGTTTAGAAGCTGTGTGTCGAAGCATACGCCAACCTTGAAGGGATGAGGTATACCCATTACATCATATTGCTCCAGGAAACGGTCATAGAAGCCACTTCCATATCCAAGTCGCCCACCCTGCCGATCATAAGCAAGCCCGGGAATGGTCATCACGTTAATCTCAGCTAGAGATACTAGCTTCGGAGCTGTTGATCGAGGCTCGGGGATCCCCCACGCACCGGGCTCTAACTCCTCAAAGCTATTAAACTGGTGAACATCCATGTGCTTAAGCGCTTTATCAACCCTAGGAACAACTGCTTGGTAGCCTGCCTCCCACCATTTAAGCGTGAGCTTTGTCACATCAACTTCATTGCGGAAGGGTACAAATGTGAATAATGTAGGCAGCGTAGATGTTTGCATCAGAGGCAAGATAAGCTCCAATGCGTATTGAACGACTGAATCAGAGCTAGACCGCCGCTCTTCATCCGACAATTGCTGTCGCTTCGCTTCCATCAGCTTGCGAAGCTGCTGCTTTTCTTCGCGTTGCTCCCTCATGCTGCTCATTCAGTCATTCACCTGACCATTCTGTTCATTGTCTGAACTTGTAATATGGTCTTAGTATACCATGTCTTAAGTAATTTCCAATACAACTGGACAATGGTCTGAAGCTGTAGTAGGTATCGTGTATGTGCAATATACACCCTCCACATCTCTGACATATATATGATCAATAGTTCCTCCTCCGATTACCGTACCATTGCCTTGCTGAGCTAGTTTTGCTTCATTCCAGCCTAATTGAACAATTGATTTCATGAGGGTATGGTTCGATTCCATGTTGAAATCTCCCATAAGAACAGCTGGTGCATTCACCTTCTTTAATTGGGAGATTAACAGAGGGACTTGTCGTACGCGATCACGCTCCGTAACACCTAGATGTGTTGTCATAACACATAAGCAGCCCAAATCCTCTGTGTCGATCTCGACCTTCAGCATACTTCGACGTTCCTTCTCCCCAGAGAAGTAGATGACCTCATCTCCCTTAATCGGAAACCCACTAAGAATGGCATTGCCGTATTCACTTCGTCCATGACGTAAGCTAGCCGCATAACGCCAATCCATCCCCAGCTCCCGCGCCAGCTCTGCAGCTTGGTCGACATAGCGGCTTCGCGGCATGAATCGATCCACCTCCTGCAAGGCAACTACATCTGCATCCGACTTGGCTATGACCGCGAGGATGCGATCTAAGTCAATCCGCTCATCTAACCCTCGTGCATGTCGTATGTTGAAAGTCATAAATTTCAATATTTGCACACAGCCTTTCGCTATGGGGTATAAATCGTATATGATATGAGAGGAACTATGACTTACAACCATTAAAGTCATAACAAGATGAACATATGACACTAGCTATTATAAGTAACTTAGGTGCAGTATCCATGGAATAGGAGCTGTAGAGTAGAAAATCGTCCTTAGAAGGCGACTTGGAGGCTAATTCCATGATGTTAAGCGGTAATCCGCTTTAAATAGTAACTTGGGTGCTGAATCCGCACTGATAGGTGAGAAATCTATAAATGAAAATAAGGGAGGACTTCATATGCTGCTCATGCAAGCGTCCGGGCTAACTAAAAACTACGGAGTCACCACCATTCTGTCCAATATATCGATTCAAATTCAGGAGCGTGAACGTATCGGTCTCGTCGGTGTTAACGGTGCTGGTAAGTCAACACTGCTGCAGGTTCTCGCTGGAGAGGCAAGCTACGATAGCGGCACCATCAGCAAATCAAAGGAAACACGTGTTGGCTACCTAGCACAGAATAGTGGATTGCAGACGAATGAGACGATTGGTCATGAGATGTTATCTGTTTTCGCGCATTTAGTAGAAGCAGAGCAAGAGCTACGCCAGCTTGAGCAAGATATGGCTGACCCTAAGATCATTGATAACGAGAAGCGATACAAGGAAACCATGGAGCGTTATGCTACCCGGAGTGAATGGTTCCGTGAGCAAGGCGGCTACGAGATGGAAGCTAAGATCCGTGGCATTCTACATGGTATGGGCTTCGGTGAATTTGCTCAGGACACACCGATTCATACATTAAGCGGAGGACAGAAAACCCGACTCGCCCTAGCACGTATGTTACTTCAAGAGCCTGACCTCCTCCTGCTGGATGAACCAACGAACCATCTCGATATTCCAACACTCACTTGGCTGGAGGGTCATCTCAGATCGTATGCAGGCGCCATATTGGTCGTTTCACATGACCGTTATTTTCTTGATGCGATCGTGGACGCCATTGTGGAGATCGAACGTTCAGCGGCGAAACGATACCCTGGAAACTACAGTAAATTCATAGATCAGAAGGCGTTAGATATGGAGCAGCAGGGTAAGCTGTTCGACAAGCAGCAAGGCGAGATTGCCAAGCTCGAGGAGTTCGTCAACAAAAACCTAGCTCGAGCATCCACTACGAAACGTGCACAAAGCCGTCGTACTACGCTTGAGAAGATGGATCGATTAGATAAGCCACAAGGGGATTTGAAGCGCGCTAACTTCCAATTCGAGATCGAGCGTCCAACTGGTAAAGAAGTGCTTAGAGCCGATGGAATCACCTATGGCTTCACACCTGACAAGCCACTATTCAAGGATATATCCATGTATCTTCGCCGTGGGGAATCTATAGCCATGATCGGTCCGAATGGAACGGGTAAGACCACATTGTTAAAGACATTAACAGGTGAGCTTACACCCGATCGAGGAGTTATCGATTGGGGCGCTAATGTGAAGCTCGGCTACTATGATCAGGAGCAATCCGGACTCACACCTACGAATACCGTATTAGGTGAGCTGTGGGATGCGTTCCCTCATATCGAGGAAGCGCGGATTCGCACGGTTTTAGGTAACTTCCTATTCAGTGGAGATGATGTGAAGAAGAAGATATCCTCACTTAGTGGTGGTGAGAAGGCACGGGTTTCCCTTGCCAAGCTCATGCTACTGAAAGCGAATGTGCTGATTCTTGACGAACCAACCAACCACCTCGACTTATATAGTAAGGAAGTGCTGGAGGCTTCACTATTGGAATATGAGGGAACACTGATATTTATATCCCATGATCGGTATTTCTTGAATAAAATTGCCGAGCGAATGATGGAGCTTTCACCGCAGGGTGTCGAATATTTCCTGGGAAATTACGATGATTACGTAGAAAAGAAGCGTGAGAATGTCGAAGACCTCGCAGAGAAGAACCGAATCGCCGCAGCCAGCTCTGCCACCACCACAACGAAGACAACTGAAGCGCGAAATGTCGTCCCTGTCTATGAAGCCGACAAACAGGCCAAGCGTGAGGAGCGCAGTAAACAGCGAAAGCTGGAGCAGCTAGAGCAGTCTATTGCAGCATTAGAGGATCAAATTTCTGAGCTGGAGAGCCGAATGGCTGCACCCGATGTGCTTCATGATTACGTTCTACTAAGGGAGCTACAGCAGCAAACAGAGCTAACACGTGCCGAGCTCGATCAAGCTTATGAGGAATGGGAAGCTTTGTCCGAGTAATCCTCTTTAGGCGATGCGGGCAAGGTGGAGTCTTTAACGGTGAGCGTACTTATGTCCGTTTTTCCATCCTTATGTCTGCATTTGTCTCCACAGTTGGATCATCATGGGAATCTGTCACCTTTAGCTCATGAAGACGAATTAATAGCATAGGGATCACAGCGAATACCATCATCGTAGCCGCAGCAACAATACCTGAATCATTTACAAGTAGAGCAACAATCGCACCCGCTGCAATAGCTGACAGCCCATGCATAAGAGCGCTATGGGCTTCTTGCCATCTTCGGAATAGACCAGCAGGCTTCATTAGCAGCACTGCCATGACCAGCAAGCTTACAAGCAAAGCCTTCGACCATACTGAGACACCAATCAGATGCATATTCATCATGAGCTTACGCCAGATGATCCCCCCAATCGCATCGAAGTGACCTGCCACTAGCTGATCCATCGCTCGTCCAATATGACTTTCCTCTTTAGTAGAGGAATTACCCCATCCATTCAACAACCACAATCCTCCCATGGCAAGACATACAAAAATAATGATCCACATCATCAGCTTTCCCCAATGGATTTGAAGCTTCCTCCGTCTACTGAACAAACGAAGCCAAGCTAAACCGAATGTTGCACCAGCAGTTATTGCCCCACCCGCATTCGTCCCCCATGCAGGCGAAGCCATGTAGAAAAGCGTTCCTACGAACAGTAATGCGGTTAAGATAATAACCATCCTATTCCCACGATAATAATGAATACACCCCGCTACTCCCAGCGTTGCTGCACCAATCCATACCCCCATAAACTCGTTGCCAACCCCATAGTACCTTGCGCCAATCATTGGATCATAGCCAAGCACAGAGCTCCGCATGGCATGAACACCAGTAAAGCCATCAATGAACAGAACGATGACTGTCACTACACAGATCGTGATCAAGCTTCCATACACGGGAAATCTAGTGGCCACCCATGCTGCTACGAGTGAGAATAATATGAATAAGATTACGAGCTCTCTAGTGCTCCATCCTAGCTTTACTAGCCATCCCATCAGCAGCATCGTTAGCGGGGATATGATAATTGTATACAAAGGCATGGCCATTATCCGATAACCATTCCTCCATTGAATCAATACGATTAATAATGATAGCAAGAGAATGACAATCTGGTAGATAACGAATGGATAGAGAAGCTGGGGGCGTAGCTTGTAAACTTGAGCAATCTCTTTATTCATCTGCATGAGCCGTGGTAGGGTATTGCCGGCAGGGGTGGCTTCAAGAGGCATTCCGAGCATAGAGGCAGGCTGCTTTATGTTGAATTGTTTGAGAATCGTAGGAGCTAAGTCGTACATAGAGACAATACCCTGTCTGTGGGTTGAGGGGGAATAGAAGAGCTGACTTGTGCGATCCTGCTGGGAGATCATGAGTAACGGGCTGAACATCCACTTGCTATGCCAAGCATCCGCATTGACCAGTGGTGAGAATATCCACAGCTGAGCTGTGGGTTGTAGCTCCTCAGTAAGTTTTCCGATAAATTCGTCTAATTCGACTAACACCTCTACCTTGGCTTGTTCGAAAATATCTCGTTCATATCTCCTCTGCTCCTCATATAAGCGTTGGAAATTCCCTAGCTCTAGAACAATAACCCTAGGTGCTTGTTTATCTCTTTGATCCTGCTTGATCCATCTACTCTGCTGATCCTCCCAGAGGGAGAAAAGATGATCATAGTTCGTGGATACGCCAGAGGCTTTACGGGCATCCTTCTTCGTGAGTGTCTCGCCTACTTGTCCAACATCTATTCGTCCATTGTCATCCATGATCATGAACGGGGCTTGTCGGAGATCTCCATATGCAGCGGTGAGGATGTCATTATCCCGAAGCACCGTACCGAACGATCCTATCATAGCGTGAGAGCTGACTCCCTGACTCGCTTGATTCATCGCTGAGATATCGGGAACGACTAATTCAGCTCCGCTTATATCCTTGCCTTGGAATCTTACATATTGCTCAACAATCGATCCCGCTTCAGACCGTTCATCGCTCCGCCACGCTTCGAACGTGGATAACGTTGAAGAAGGTGCACTTGCCCCGATCGATACATAGGTATCTTCCATCCCACGTTCCGGTGCTCGAATGTTCATCGCAGCTAGTGCACCTTCCGCAATGAGAGCTTTGGTATGTGGCATTCTCTTGAGATATTGGGGCTGCAGTTCTAGAAAGGATAAGCCTGGAATAGATATCATCGTGACATGAGAAGGAGCCAATCTAGAAGGAGAGACACTAGCGGTAACCATTCTCGATGTAGTAGCCTCCGAAGCCGTGGCCGAATCACCTAGTGCAGTCGGCAAGCTTGTATTTATTACAATGAATAATATCCACAGAAGGACGCAAGTCCCCAATATAATTGTGAATATGGTATCTATTACCCTTGATTTTCTACTCAATCCATGCTCATCCCTTATATCACTCTGTTATGATCCACCACCGTTAATCTATTTAGTTATTACCACATATCCACAGGCTTATCCCCAGAGCCATTAGTTAACAACCCTAATATTCACGGTACTTAACAGACTTTCCAAACTGATTATCCCCAAAATTCACAGACTTCTATGAAAAACATATTCGACTTTCAGAAAACCTCCAAAAATAGGCCCCAAGCCAGTTTCATTGATGTTATGCACACTATCCACAGGGGGTGTGCATAACTCTTATTAACAGGAACGCACGTTTCTTCCTCACATCCACCTACTGCCTTCGATGAACGTTCACAGCACCTTGAGCATGACCAATAATTTGGATGGGGATGCTGACTTCTTTTGTCATTCCATTCGTATACTCGATCCTAAATTTGATCTGATGAAGACCGTCAGGTAGCCCACCCGTTAGTGATGAGAGGATCGGGTCATACAAGCTTGCTAGAAAATGATTTGCTTGACCCGCTACTGCCAATTCCACCGAAATGACAATCGGATTCCCATCCTGTCCAATTGCTTCTAACGAAGCAGTCACTCGACTCGTATCCGCTAACGATCCATACGCGCTCACAATAAAGATTTCTCCCGTATAGAAGGATTTTGGATTCACCACCGTCTCGTGTCCTTGTTGTTCATGATGGGCTAACCACAGCTCTGTATGGCTCACATTAGCTTCGAGCACAAGGAGCTCAGCTCGAATTGTATGGGTTATCGTGGATTGAGCTACTCCATCTGAAACCGCTAATCTGACTGAATAACTACCTGCAACACTCATGATGATAGGATTTGCTTTAGTCGAAGAATAGGATACTCCATTAGGTTGAGTAATCGTCCATAGATAGGTGAGACTATCTCCGTCTGGATCATAAGATTCATTAATGGTATGAATGACATCTCCTTCCCACAGTGGCCTAGGTGACCAATCGAAGTCTGCTACAGGAGGTACGTTTGTCTGGATGTAGAAATATTTTGCACTACTATTGGCACTCCATTCGTAACCATCATTCACTGTCACTATAGCGTACATATTCTGATTTTCTGGTAAATCTACTGAGGGAGTCCACGTTTTCAAATTTGATGTAATCACGCCTGAATCATGAAGAAGATAACCTCCATATCGATAGATCTTAATTTGGTAACGAGTCTGAGCATCACTGTCGGGATCGGTGAACGTCCAATTGAAAGCTGGACGAACGGTAGAGAATTGTGTCGGAGCGTACTGGTTCGTACTTGCGGGTGTTGTGATTACAGCAGCCGGTTTCCGATTTATAACATTCACAACCCGTGTTGTTTGAGCAGTTTGTCCTTTCGCATCACTAACAACCTGTCGGAATGTATAGGAACCAATTTGTGAGAAAACATGTGTCCAAGCTGTACGAACTGTACTTTGTAATACCTCCGTACCCGAATCTTTGCGTACGTAATATACATGAGGCAAATTTGCCCTCGTACCATTCTCTGCATCATAGGCACCAGAGTCAATTGTGATTGTAGTACCCCGATATGCAGTAGCTGGAGTTGCTGTGAATACAGAAGTTGGTGGATAATCTGGTGCAATAGCAGTCGCAACCGTCACCGTCTTTTCCATCCAATCTGACCAAGCCCCATATTCATCCTTAACGGCCATACCTACGGTATATACCCCAACTTCTGTCGGTGTTACGAGCTGTATAGATTTGGATACCCCGCTTGGAGAAACGTAATAAAATTTCTTTTCTAGAATTCCCTTTGTTGTTAGATAATTAATTCCGGTAGCTTCAGTAGAATAGTTCGAAGCACTTAGCCATCGATCGGG
Organism: Caryophanales bacterium UBA4045; assembly: GCA_002383695.1. Lineage (GTDB taxonomy): Bacteria > Bacillota > Bacilli > Paenibacillales > UBA4045 > UBA4045. The sequence continues at coordinate 13,650 of DFZX01000021.1, read as the reverse complement.
ATCATAACTATAATCTACCCAGCCTACCGTTTTGTCTGCTTTAATGCTGACCGCGAAATTGGATATTGGCTTGCGGTGTACAACTACAAGCTCTGCATACGGGTCACTTTTTTTTCTGAACGATGCAAAGGTGTTATTGGGGTATAGATAGGTCGGATTTGGATCGTCCCAAGCTGAATAAGTAATCCGATACGTTCCCACACGATCAAAGCTCAAATATGGTGAAGCTACTGTAAGATTGTGCTTAGCCGATAAACCCGATTTTCCGTCTCCTGCATTTAAGAATTTATTGGGTGCGGTATGTTCGTATCTCCATGCTGTAAGTGCATGGATACGAGGATCGTTTTCCAAGTCGACGAAAGTCGTTGTATGCTGCACACTCGAATCAACTAGGGCAACGTTCTCTACAAACGTGGATGAACCCCCACCACTTAATATTTTATACTTCACATTCTTGAACTCTGATTTTTGCATGGCACTATAAGGACCAAACAGACCAATCGTAAATTGAGAGTCAGTCGTATCAATAATAGGAGTACCTGCAGCGTATACTCTAATACTGTTCCCCACTACCCTAATCTTGTAGGTCGTGTAATCTGCACTAGACGGGTAGGTAACACTTGAGATAACGGTTCTGATTGCATTTACGTATTTCACAAGAACAACCTTATCTTTGAATATCTCTACCCTATACATATTTTTATTATTCTGAATCCTAAAACCAAATCCTGCTGGTTTTTTAACGGTAGCGTTGTTAAACTTCAAGTCGAAATAAAATTCTGCATCTTGATTTGAAGTGGATGTTGGACTTGTTAACTGTCCCGAAGCAAAAGCTTCATTGGCCACTACCGTATCAGGAACCAAGGGGGATGTCTTAATTACCCTAGAGTAGTGAGTAGTATTGTTATATCCAGAATCACGCCCATAATAGGCGTATGAATATTTCAAGTATAAGGTAGAGTCGTCAATAAGCTCCATTTTAGTTACTAACTGACTAGAGTAATCATCAATCTGATGTAACTTTATATTAGTATTAATTGTTGTACCATTAGTGAGGTTTAAAAGTTTTAATACTACATCATAGTAATATGAATAGGAATCATGATGACTATACACTCTTTCGAAATAATACAAATAACCGTCTTTGGATATAAGACCTTTACTAAAACCCATAGGAGAAAATGATGACATAGACCATTTTACATTAAAAAAATAATCATAAGCATAGATTACGCCATTATCTTTAAAAAGTATGGTCTCATTATATATCCCCATAAATGATCCAGTATTAGGGCTAGCTATATTTTTTTGACTTATTAGTTGACCTGTAAAAGCATCTCTTACAGCTACATTATGGCCAGATGAATTTCTGGTGGTGACTACAATGTATTTTCCGTCTCCCACAACATCCACTATTGGACTACTATTTCCATACGGAAACTCTATTTCCCATTCGATCTGACCTGTAATATTGTTCAACTTCACTAGATCCCTTTTGCTAGTTTGCTGCCATGGGTTATGAGTAGGAGTCCAATAAGCATATAGATTACCTAACTGATCTTTCCATGTCCCACTATGGATATAAGGGTCCATATATAAGGAGCTTAATGATACACTACGATAAGCGCTATAACTTCCGAATTGATAGGAGTTAATCGTATTATTACCCCAGTCATTTGCTTTAGCATCAATAGCAGATTCTATGTTGTTATCGTTTCTATTTGAATAAACGTCTTTGGGCGAATATGGATTTTGATAGTAATTCGCACCATCAGGTACTAAAACATTCAATATATAGGGGACAATAGTAGAATTAGCGTTTACTAGATCAGTTATCCTCATTGATACCCAATACCATTCATAATTAGGAGCTTGTCTATACCCATAAGCCAAGTTATTCTTAATATCAACTGAAGTGAGTGTAAGGTATGTAATTGATTTGATAAGCACGTTTCCTGGGCCCCAAATGTCGGTTTGCCCATAGGAATTGCTATACCCTGCCATTATATTATTACCTAAGTAAAAAGTGTAACCCCCTCGTCTTGTCAACCAGTGGCAACTACCGTCACAAGGATAGCTCATATAATGATCAAATTGAACATCAGAGATCACATTACTAGAGATAGAGGAAAATCTTTCTGTGTCTGTCGTAGCTACTAAGCTACTTCCCGTTGGATGGATTACCCACCTTTTAGGAACAGTGGTATCAAGCAAACTAGTATTGTTCCATGTACTTCCCATTAAGGTAGCAGATGTAACAGAAACAGGAGGCACATAAGTAGGTTCGGCAATCTCACCCTTTAATGTGAAGGTCGCTTGAGGATTATCATTAGTGACATTCAGAACAAAATAGGATGTCGCCTGTTTACCATAGTCCTCTCTAACGGTCACTGCAAACTGATAGTTTCCTACCTTCGTTGGTTTGTAGGTAAACTGTTGATTACTGTCCATGTTTACGTTTGTTGCAGCTTCAGAGTATACACCATCATTATTTGTATCATAGCGATAACTGACTGAATTGGCGACTATCGCATCCCCATCGGGACTATAGGAAGAATTAGTGAACACAATCGTTGTATTTCTTAACGTTGTCGGTATAAATTGAAGTCGCGGCACAGGGGGTAAATCGGGTTTAACCGTAATGGTATGTGTAGCTGGAGATAAGGATCGCAAGCCTGAACTATCGAACACATCCAGTTTTACGGTCTCCGTTCCGATCGTTGTATATATGGACTTCTTATTTGTCCAGAGATCTAATGCATGATTAATCGTTCTTCCAATCGGACTATAGCTACTTGAAGAACTGAGTGGCGTAGCCAGTGCCCTTCCTTCCACAACATCAGTAGATCCAGTAATAACTGCAACTGGATTAGGAGGAACTACATTGATTGACGTACTTCTCGTAGTCGTTGCCCCAAACTGGTCTCTAAAGGTACCTTTTACGGTAAAGAATCCAAGTGTATCCATCGTAATATTATGATACCCGTTCATATATTCATTAGAGATATTAGGAATAGTTTTCGCCCAAGCTGCGCTATCAGTGAAGTCGAACCCTTCCCAATACACCGCATCACCATCAGGATCGCTTACTGTAGCGTCCAAGTAAATGAGATCAAGTACGGTTCCAACAGTTACCGTTGTATACGTCGGGGATTGTTGATTAGGAGCCACCCAACCTAATTGAAAATCAGGCGGGTTGTTATTAGCAGGTCCGTTGACGGTCAACGTCTTGGATGACAACCATCCTGTTGTTCCACAGCTCGTCTTCATTTGAATAGAAATCGTATGTGTTCCCACACCGACTACCCATGGATAGGTTGAGGTCGAATACGACGAAATGGCAGATATGCTCGTCTTTGTGCCTGTACTAACTGAGTTTCCGTCTCGTTCAATTTTATAGGTATGCGAGATGTAACTACAACTCGTACCGGGACTCATGTTTTTAGGTCGGAATGAAAAAGAATCCCTATAGGCAATCGTAGAACCAGGTAGGATATCAAAATCCGCTGTGGGGTTCCAAGGTGTTGGGTCTGGATCAGGTTCAGGAATAGGGTCGGTACTTGTATAGGAAATCGTTCCACCGTACCGATAGAGCGTTTTGGTTTTTGCACCAAGGGTGTATATGTATGGGGCTGCGTAGTTATTGCCTTGTACGTGTCCTCCTGTGCCAAGGGATGTAGAGGCTTCGTCTGTAATGTTATCGAAATTCTCATGATGTAAATTATGATCGACATAAACAAAATAACCACCTGCGCTGTCGGATACAAAGGAAACTGCATTTGAAGGGTATTTTGTTACTAATTCTATGGGGTCATGTTCTGCAGTCAACATTCTCCAATAATCAAAATCAATTTTATCGATGGAATATGGTTTTGTAGGGTCTGCACCAACCCACTTTTTATCATTTACTTCAGCTAGTGCCCTTGTGTAGTGAGATTTGGTGGTTATAGCAAATGAATTTGGAGCATAAGGAAGTTCATAAGGAACGCCCCCACCTTTATCATATCCTGTAACAATATCAGAAGTCTGAACACCAGATATTTTATTAAACGAATTTATCTGCCAACGAATACCGTCCGAATATCGCCAGATCCTGTTGCCGGGTGTCCTTCGCAATGCATTAGTTGACGTTCTTTCTTGACTTGCTGTTACATTCTCAGTAAAAGATTGACCAGCAATCGTGAGTGAGAGTTGGTTACCAGAGAGCGTCGTTTTACTTGTAACAAGCGTACCCTTTCCGGTATAGCGGATACTATTAATATCTGTAGTAGCCGGCACCGTGAAGGGATAGGTTTTTTCTATATCAACAAGCGATTCAAGATCGGAGATGGCAAGCGATCCGGTTGCTGCTTGTATTTCATTCGAAGGAAAAGCTGGCATTAAGACTGCAAATGCCAGCAATAAACAAATTATTTTATGGGATATTTTCTTCACTTATATCCCTCCATCAGGAACAGTTGCAATATCCACTGAAGCATTATCCGTAGCGAATTGAAATGCCTCAGATATACTTCCTGTTTTAAACGTAAAGGCCTGATTCGTATTTAAACTCTCACCTGGTTTAATCCTATATCCGTAGGTGTACTCGGTGTTATTAATAAATTTTCTTAATTCAGAATCACTATTAGATGGTGTAGGTCTAACTCCTCCACCCATCGAAACCATATTGTATTTCGGTTCATTGTCATAAAAATCTTTCGCAACATCCTTCTTACCATCATTTTGAATAGTGATATTTAGCAGGAACATGGTATATCCACCATCGAAAAAATCCCACTCATAAATGGGTACATCCCCGTATCCATCACCGATTTTGGCATACTCAGTAAATTCATACTTCTCCACAATGGGCTTACTGCCTTCTGTATCATACGCATACATCGAGTGAATCGTAATCTTATAACCACTCGGATCCACGACCGTTACTGGAAACGTTACAATGTCCGTAAAACCGAACAAGAACAAATTGTTCTTCGTCAGTTTAATTCGCGCATTATCGATCGCTGTCTGGTCAGTAGGCAATGTCTTTCCTTCATGTAGCGTTAACATACGCTCAACCACAGCCACAGCCTGAGCTCTTGTAGAAAGACCTTCAGGCGCAAGCTCACCTTTACCCATACCATGAATAATCCCTTTCGTTGTTGCCTGAAGCATGAAAGAGTCATCATTAATAATCGCCTTTGGGTCACGCATGGCTTCGTCAACAGCACGCACAGCAATACGCGCCATCTCCATACGTGTCAACGTTTGGTTATACTTCTTATTCAAGTCTAGCTCCTTGAAATCGGTCTCCTTGTGAATATTGAACTCGATAGATGCAGCAACATACTTTTGGTACCACGGACTACCTGCTTGTACATGAGGTAATTTGAGGGCATCCACAACCATCTTAATAAATTCAGCTCGCGTTACCTGTTTGTCTGGTAGAAATTTCCCATCCGGATAGCCACTTACATAACCTTTTGTCACAGCTTGCTCAATGCTAGCCTTTGCCCAATGACTCGATACATCAGAAAACAGCGGCACAACCGCACCCCTCACCGGCAGGACACTAACCACAAGGCTTATGGTAAAAACCAATAACATCATTTTTCTTATCATTTCAAATACCCCCAATTGAAGAATAATTGTTAGCCAGAATCCGACTCAAGTCCCTACTCTAATCCCCCACCACCTAAATGATTTTTCTTAAACCAAAAAACTACGACAACAAAATAAACAAACATTTAACTACCTAAGGTAGACCTATAACTCATCACCAGTTCCCAAGTATCTTGACCTGATTTTCTGCTCTACAGCTCCATTCCCACGCCAAAGTTACCCTCTTCTTGATCCAACTCACAATTATGCGGGAATTTTCCTGCTTATTACTCCATTCTTGCTCCAGACTCACGATTATGCGGGAATTTTCCCGTTTATTGCGCCATTCTTGCTCCAGACTCACGATTATGCGGGAATTTTCCCGTTTATTGCTCCCATCCTTACTCCAGACTCACGATTATGCGGGAATTTTCCCGCTTATTGCGCCATTCTTGCTTCGGACTACTGCAAAGGGATATGGTCGATATAATCGACTATATCCTTAGCGCTATAGAAGGTTTCCTCTCCGAAGTTACTAAAACGAAACCGGTAGGTTCATCTTCAGTCACAGAAAAAAAACAAAAAGCTCACATCGCAAATGCTGTCGATGTGAGCGGTTCTTCCGCTTCTTATGGAGTTATTGGTGTTCATATGTCATTGGACCAATAGGTATAAAATAACATATCGCCCACATGTCGTCAATCGAAATTATTTGTATAATGATGTCTATTGATGCAAGTCATTATTCGTTGACCAGGGTCATGAATCAACTGACCATTCCTCTAAGGACAGCAGGGGATCTGCTCTCATATCCAACGGTGTAAATTGTCCTCGGTCCCACTTCAGGAATGCTGCCGCACCGATCATTGCTGCATTGTCCGTGCACAGCTCGAACGGTGGCACGAGCAGCTGCAGGCCTGCTGCAGCACACTTCGCCTGCAGCGCTGCGCGCAGGCCTCGGTTGGCCGCAACACCGCCGGCCAACAAGAGCTGCCGCGCGCCGTACTCCGTCGCCGCGCGCAGCGCCTTGGTCACCAGCACATCGGTGACCGATGCTTGAAACCCGCGGCACAGATGTGCCACGTTCACCTGCTCACCACGCATCTTCGCTTGGTTGAGCACATTCAATACAGCGGACTTCAAGCCGCTGAAGCTAAAGTCATACGACTCCGCATCCATCCAAGCGCGTGGCAACACAATCTCGCCATCGGCCTCCAGTGCGAGCTTATCCACATACGGCCCTCCGGGATAAGGCAAGCCCATGGCCCTTGCCACTTTATCATAGGCCTCACCGACGGCATCATCTCTCGTACGCCCGATGATCTTGAATACACCCGGTGTCTCCACATAGACTAATTCTGTATGTCCACCTGAGGCAACGAGTGCCATCAATGGATACGCCAGTGGCTGTGCTAGCTCGTTCGCATAGATATGCCCCGCAATGTGATGCACACCAATGAGCGGTAGCTCTAATGCAAGCGCCAATGACTTCGCGGCGATCACGCCAACAAGCAACGAACCTACCAGCCCGGGCCCTTGAGTAACCGCAATCGCAGTCAAATCGCTAAGATTTCTGTCTGCTCGCTCCAATGCTTCTTCTATGATAACGGTGATCGTCTCCACATGCTTACGCGAAGCAACCTCAGGCACCACACCGCCAAATCGTTCATGGATATCAACTTGGCTAGACACAATGTTAGATAACACCTTGAGTCCATCCTCAATAATGGCCACAGATGTCTCATCACAGCTAGTTTCAATAGCAAGTATGCAAGCCCGCCCAGTCACAGTAAACCATCTCTTTTCCACAATTCAACTTTTCCAGCTACTCCAAAATCCACTTACCCTTCCAAGCAACTTTCTACGCAACCAAGCAATTTTTCCTTTTACAGCTGCTCCAGCTAGCGTCTATCTCTCATACAGCTCACTGCTTGGCAGCTCGGCCCACATAATAATGGCATCCTCGCCATTGTCAGAATAATAGGCTCTGCGCAAGCCTTCTGCGCGAAATCCGAATTTCTCGTACAATCGTTGCGCTGTATAGTTGGATGTGCGTACCTCTAATGTCATTCGTGTCATCCCGTAGCCCATTGCCTGCACAACTAGCTCTCGTAACAATCGCTCACCCAGCTTGCGTCCTCGATAATGCTCTAGCACAGCAATGTTCGTAATATGTGCCTCGTCGAGAATGGTCCACATTCCGGCATACCCGATAATTATATCATTCCAAGTCATAACCACATATCGAGCAAATGCATTATGCTCCAGCTCATTGAAGAACGCATCTGCCGTCCAAGGTGTAGGAAAACACGCTATCTCAATGAGACAAATCTGCTCGATATCACCAACCTGCATCGATCGGAATGTAACATTATTCGTAGTCGGACCTGCCAACTGATTATGATGTGTCTGACTCATCCTACTCACCTCTTACAGTAACTTGTTAGAAAAATTTTTCTCAGGCTCCGATAGCTGGGTATAATTGGGCATGAATCGATGAACATCTGTCACCACATGACTCATTCCATATCGTAGGGCAAGCTCACCGACAGTTGAAGCTTGAAGCGGTCGCTCATCCAAGATGACCTCGCCATCCCACCTCGTACGGAACGATTCAATCACAGGCAAGAACACTCCGACATCCCCCGTGAGAATAATCCGATACCCGCTTCTCCCACCTCTAATCTCTTCGAAAAACTGTTCCACCGACTTGATACCGTCAGGGACAGCACAGGTCCACGAACCCCTATTCTGCGTATACAATGCCGTATAAGCCCTTCCGCGTCGCGCATCAATCAGCGGTATAACACCGACCGTCTCACTTGCTGTAGGCGTTCCGACCGTCACGCTCACACCTCGCGACTCGACAACCCCATAGGCCATCGCTTCCAAGCTTGAGATGGCGATCAGCGGTATTCGTAGCGACCAGGCCAATGTCTTGGCAACTGTCACACCTATGCGAATACCCGTATAGGACCCCGGACCTTGGCCGACCACAATGCCGCTAAGCGCGCGCATGGGCAGCCCAAGCTCCGCGGTCAGCTCCTGAATCGCCGGCAGCAGCCGATTGGAATGATTCCGTTCTGATGGGGAGCTACTCCCGCCCATCAGCTCGCCATCCTTGAATATGGCGATTGTCATCGCATCGGTTGCCGTATCTAACGCCAACCACACTCCCTTAAGCTCATTCGCACTCGCTTGATCCATCACGCCCACACACCCCGCTCGGCTAACTGTCTACATACCTCTTCATATACCAATCCATGGGGCTGTACGTGGAATTCTCTTGTTTCCACATTGACGTGTCTAATGTCGATATCTAACCGGTCCAAGGGCAGCAGCTCACCTATTCGAGATGCCCACTCCACCAAGGTTATGCCACTTCCATAATAATAATCCTCAAGTCCTAGCTCAGCCGCTTCTGCAAGCGTGATCCGATACACATCCATATGATAGAATGGGCAATGTGTGCCCTCGTACTCTTTTATTATCGTAAAGGTTGGGCTATTCACGGTTTCCGTTACCCCGATGGCACGAGCAAAGGCTTGTGAGAAGGCTGTCTTGCCCGCTGCTAGTTCACCCTCAAGTGCGATTAAGCTACCTGGAACAAGCACCGATGCTAGCTCTTGGGCAAGTCGGTCGGTATCCGTTAAGGATGTTGAGATATAGGTATAGTTCATGCTCTACAACAACCTTCCTCTAACTTCGCCACGCGTTTTTATATGGTCACTATTATATCGGTCTACAGAATTCCAAGCAAGTTTCCCCCAACAACCCATAACAAATAGCACGGTCCCCACAATCGGAACCGTGCCTATGGACCTACTATCCTTCCTGAAGCTGTGTAACCTCTACCGTCTGTAGATTATCCTCGTTATTCTCAAAGTGAACCGTTGCTGTTCTATTGGAAGTGTCTATATCATGAATCCAGACAGCTTCCTCACGGAATAAAACCGTAATCTTCTCTGGCGACTCTAATATTGACTGTGCGCGCTCCATGTCCATGAACATTACCTCCCTTCCCTACCCTATGGTTAGCTCCCTCACGAATAATAATCTCTCCAAACAAATTATTTCTTAACCATTTCGTAAATATGTGCTATAATACTAATGAACTAGTAAGCACTTACATTTTCTGATTCATATGTACTATCAATCGACAATAGCAAACCTTCTGAAAGGAAGGGACGCAAAGCTTCAGACCTAAGAGACGCAATATGCGACTTATGGTAGCTGGGTTGCCGAAATTGAGAGCCAATCTTCCACAGATATGGGCGACTCGATCATCGGGTCGCCTTTTTGTTGTCCCTATAGTTCTATGTATCTAGAATATCAATCATCAGGAAGAGGTGTTCCACATGCAAAGTCAACATATTAATTCCTTCTTACAATCATCCGTTATTGTTCTTGAACAAATGTGTCGCATTCGACCTTCCGTTGGCAAACCCAGCGTTCGTTCCATTGTTATGGTCGAGGGACCAATTTGGCTCAAGATCAGTGTAGTTGGAGATATGGAGGGAGATATCGTATACTGCTTCCCTAAAGCTGTTGCTCTAAAGCTGGTATCCGACATGATGGGTGGATTTATCATTACAGAGTTGGATGAGATTGGACAGAGTGCCATTGCAGAGCTTGGTAATATGATTAGTGGGAATGCCTGTACGATCCTATCCAACGAAGGGATTATTATTGATATTACTCCACCGAAGACGATGTTATTTAGTCAAGCCCAACGCGCAGGCAAAAGTCTTGTAGTACCTCTTCAATTAGAGGGCATTGGTGATGTTGATATTTATGTGAATGTTAAGGCTTCTCCTAAAGCCTGCTAATCATTGTAAGCTTTAGAGAAGCGGGGATAGCAAGCGAGCCCCGACTTCTTTGAGCCGCTGTAGCTTACTTCGTTTACTCCCATCCTGTTGCTTCAACAGGATACTATTGTCCTGATCCGTTTGAAAGTCCTGCAGCAGCTTTGCGACTGTGCTCGGATCGAATAGCACCGCATTCAGCTCAAAGTTACTAAAGAAGCTTCTCATATCCATATTCGCTGTGCCCACTGTCGCCATAACCTCATCGATAATGAGCACCTTAGCGTGAATAAATCCTTTGTGGTACAGATAACATTTCACTCCAGCCTGCTGCATCTCCTCTATATAAGATAACGAGGCCCAATGAACAAGTCGCGAATCCGCTTTGAGGGGTATAATAATTCGGACGTCAACACCGCTAATTGCAGCAGTTTTTAATGCCATCGTGATGCTAGATTCGGGAATAAAGTAGGGTGAGGTCAAATAAATCGAGCTTTTCGCCGATGCAATAGCTGCAAAGAACATCTCAAGAATGGCATCCCAATGCTTATCAGGACCACTCGCGATGATCTGCACGACCTCTTGTCCTTGGATCCGATGCTCAGGGTAATATCTGCCAACCTTCTTGATCGATGTCCCAGTAGACAAGCACCAGTCACTCATGAACAAGTGCTGCATGTAGTGTACAGCATCCCCATTCAAGCGCAGGTGAGTATCCCTCCAGTAGCCAAGTCGCTTATCACCACCCAAATACTCCTCTCCGATGTTCAATCCACCCATAAAACCTACCTTACCGTCTATAACTACAATTTTTCGATGATTTCTGAAATTGACTCTCTTATCGAAGAAAGCGATGAGTGGTGGTAGAAAGCTGGACACCTCTATACCGACTTGCTTCATCTCGCGGATGAATACCTTATCCAATTTGTAGCTACCCACACCATCATATAGCACTCTGACCTGAACCCCTTCAAGAGCTTTGGCTGTCAACAGCTTTAGAAATCCTCGGCCCACTCGATCAGATCGAATCGTGTAGAACTGAATATGAATATGATCGACTGCCTCCGCCATAGCAGCTAGCATAGCCGAATAGGTGTCGCTACACTCCGTATATACGGTTACTTCGTTACGAGAGGTCATCGGTGCATCAGTCAGGCTCTCCAGATAATTGAATGTCCTTTGATGGTCCTGCACGATTCGTACATCCAGCTTCGCCATGTGTGGAACAGCACGTGTTAATGAAGCCAGGAATGCACGTGTTTCGGTGGACATCTGACCACCTACGCGCCTCACCCGTCGCTTCTTCTTATATCCCTGAGCCAGAAAATAATACAAAACAACCCCAATAACAGGGAAAAGGATCATGATGGTTAACCATGCGACCGTCTTGCTCGGATTACGGTACTCCGCGAATAACACAGTAACCGTCTGTACCACGAACAATCCGAGAATAATGAGCATCCACACGTGCGGTAACCTCCTCTATCTCTTACCACTATGCGCGGAGTTCGTCAGGGATATACGTTATGCACTGGAATCAGCCGAATCATCAGCTTTTATCAACACCATCTGAGATCTCTGAGGTCTGAGCCGAATTCCGCTTGTCAGTCTATTCTTTGTCGGCTATACTTTATGGACATGTGACGAAGAACGTCCTTATCCATCTCTGATGGGTGAGGGCGTTTTTTGTCGTGAATCGTTTGGAGTAGGAGTGTGTTCAGGTATATGGAATTCGAAAAAGCGCACAGCGCGTTCATCCAATCCCACCTTAGTCGCAGGTCTGGAGAGCGCAGAGATCGTTTACAAAGAGGTCATCAGCATGCAGAAAAATTATTCGCACAGCTGATATGGTGGCCGCTTAAAGGTAATTTTGATCATCTACACCCTGAATACGAGGTTATAGATTGGCGGGGAAGATCTTACTATACCGACTATGGGTTTCAGTTAGGTCAAATCACCTTCTTAATCGAAATCAAGGGCTTTGGGAGCCACGTTAAGGAAATGGATCGTACAAAGTATTCAAATGAGTTAAATCGAGAGCTCTTCTTACAGGGTATAGGCTTTCGTGTAATCTCCTTCTCTTATGATGATGTAGCCTATCGGGCAGATCTTTGTATCTCTCTGCTCCGAACAATACTGAATCGTTATCATCCCATGGAGCAGCCTGTGGAATGCGCTTTACTTGTTGAGAAAGAGGTAATTCGACTCGCCTTTACATTAGCTCGGCCTCTTCGTCCAATCGATATTGAACAGCATTGTAGCATAAATCACCGAACAGCCAAGAAAATCCTCCTATCTCTTTGTACGAAAGGCTGGATTCGCCCTATTCAGCATAAGAATACAATCAGAATCATTGAATACCAACTCGTTCAAGGTGCATGGGACTTCATTACCTAGTACGAATTTAGCGTTGGAGGATAATGGTGCTCAAACTAAAACCTTGTCTCTGGAAAGTTTGAAGTGATCTGTTACTTGGTGGAAGAAGGGAGAGTAGGTGGTGATCGTGCAGCTTTGTAACTACTGAGTTTGAAGTAAATTGTTACTTGGTGGAAGAAGTTCTGGGAGATAGGGATAAGTTACTTTTGTGATCATTGTGTTGTTAAGTCATCCGCTTGATTCCTAAATGTATTCTGTACAGTTAATATTTGAACTGTTGTCCTCAGGTTAATGCTAACTGTATACCGTACAGTTATTTATACAGTTTCAAGCCAATTAAGTGAAATACACCTAAATTAACTGTACGAAATGCAGTTAATTGCTCGATAACAGCAATATCTGTCCAAATAACTGTACGAAATACAGTTCATATAGGAGGAAACTGGGAAGCCTAGACGGCCTTCCCAAGCGGCACAAAGTGGTGATATAAGTTTCTCTCTATTAAAGTTTGAGGTGATTTGTTACTTGGTGGAAGAAGGGAGAGTAGGTGGTGATCGTGCAGCTTTGTAACTACTGAGTTTGAAGTGATTTGTTACTTGGTGGAAGAAGTTCTGGGAGATAGGGATAAGTTACTTTTGTGATCATTGTGTTGTTAAGTCATCCGCTTGATTCCTAAATGTATTCTGTACAGTTAATATTTGAACTGTTGTCCTCAGGTTAATGCTAACTGTATACCGTACAGTTATTTATACAGTTTCAAGCCAATTAAGTGAAATACACCTAAATTAACTGTACGAAATGCAGTTAATTGCTCGATAACAGCAATATCTGTCCAAATAACTGTACGAAATACAGTTAGTATCCACGGGCTTCGGGCTTCGGGCTTCGG
>DFZX01000011.1 GCA_002383695.1 Caryophanales bacterium UBA4045 | reverse complement strand
GTAGCAAATAGAGTACCGAAGAGCCTCTACTGCCGATGGAAAGAGTAACTTGTAGCAAATAGAGTGCCGAAGAGCCTCTACTGCCGATGGAAAGAGTAACTTGTAGCAAATAGAGTACTGAAGAGCCTCTACTGCCGATGGAAAGAGTAACTTGTAGCAAATAGAGTGCCGAAGAGCCTCTACTCTACCCATCAAGCCCCTAATTCTAGAAAGTTACCATTGAAATCCTCTCCCAAACCATTAGTCGAAAATATAGCCGATCTCCCACAAATCCTGCTACTTTCCTAACCGTACACCCGCTCCACTCGACTTCCAATGCGGGAGAGAATTTCGTTCGTGATGGTGCCACATTGTTCAGCAAACTGTTCAGCCGAGATTTCTGCCTCGCCATCTTGTCCTATTATCGTGGCGACTTCACCGCGCTCAACATGATCAATGTGTGTTACATCGACCATGATATGATCCATACAGATCTTTCCCATGATCTTGGCCGCTTGTCCGCGGATGAGTACATAACCACCGTTATCGGATAATGCTCTAGGTATACCATCAGCATAGCCAATAGAGATCGTAGCAATCTTGCTGTCGTGTGTCGTTAGACAATCATGTCCATAGCCAATTGGTTTATGACCACATACCTTCTTCACCAGAACCACTCTAGCTCGCAGGGATAGAACGGGCCGTAAATCCAGCTTAGTCTTCACCTCTCCTGAGTGAGATAATAGCCCATATAGTGCTATCCCAGGACGTACCATTCCATAGTTATGCTTTGAATAATTCATAATTCCATAGCTACTCTGGATATGGAGGATGCCAGGATTGATGCCCTCTGCCTTCAACTCCTCAATTAGCGTATTAAACCGCCGAATCTGCTCACGGGTATAGTCGATATCTGCTGCTTCTAAGCTATCCGCAACAGCAAGATGGCTGTATGTCCCTACAACATGCAGGTTCTTACATCGATAAATCGACATCACCCGCTCCTTATTCTCATAGCATGTACCCAGTCGATTCATACCGGTATCGATCTTGACGTGAACACCGATCCGTCTTCCGAATGCATTCAGACACTCCCCATACTCAGCGCTGATCACCGTTTGTAGCAACGAATACTTCACAAGCTCGCCAAATCGGCTCTCACAGGTTTCACCAATGACTAGGATATCTCCCTTCACACCACTCTTCCGCAGCATAATCCCCTCACCAATCTCAGCCACCGCAAAATAACGCACACCCGCTCCACTAAGCGTCTTCGCTACCTCTATGCTACCGTGGCCGTAGGCAACCGCTTTTACAACTGCCATGATTACACAATCTGCTGATACTACTCGCTTTAGCTCCACTAGATTATGCGCAAGATGCGTTAAGTTTATATCTCTCCATGCCCTATTCCGCTGCGGGGAGGTACTTTTCCTCATATACCAAACACGTACAATGATAAGCGCAGCAGCAATAGTAACAAGCACAACTGTAGCAAAGTGAATCAGGCTATTCTCAATCAAGATCGATTGAAGACCCGATAGCTCACCTAAACCTCGCACCAGCACAATGGCCAAAGGATGCAGAATATATATCCATAAGCTGACGTGCCTAACATAGAGACCACCCGTACCTTCATACCTAAGCAACCATCGAAAAATAACATAAATCGCAGGCACCAAGAACACATACATACTGTCATGTCGAGATAACTCAAAGCTACTGACGATAATCCCCTCGAACAACAACATGATGATGGCGATCATCGAGAAGAATGCGTATCCAGCATGACTCCGGGGCTGTCGACCCTCGCGACTTGCTGCCAACAATCCGAGCGCAACAAAGATTGGCGCATAGAATAAACCATTTCTCGTATAGTCGAATATAGAGAACATCCAGCTGTAGAGCGAATTTATTACTGCAATATCCTCAATAAGTCCATAATAGCTATCACCGAATAGTCCGATGAGATACAACAGTCCCGTTACGATTAGCACAACATATATCGAAAGCTTCCTAGACAACACATACACTACATAGACACCTAGAATAAGTGCGGGCAGATACCATAGATGATAGAAAGTACCGTTGAAGACAATATCACTTAGGATGACAGAGACACTGATTCCATCCGCGTAATGTCCTGCGTACAGGTTTACTGGTATGTAGATCAGGATGGAGATGATGTAGATTTGGAGTATTTTGCTGATATAGGTGTTGAGAGCTTTCATTGCTTGGTCTGGCTTATTGTGTAGTTTGCGGAAAAGTAAAAATCCAGAAACCATGAAGAAGAATGGCACTGCAAGACGTGCCACAATGCTCGTGAGCAGAAAATCAGCAAATTCACTGTATGACATGAGGGGGCCTGTGTGAATGGCAATGACGAATATAGCAGCAATGACCTTGAAGTAATCGAGGCCACTATAATTCTTACTAGTATTCACCGTCATCACTACCTTGCTCGGTCCACACCGTGACAACAAAGCCGTCCTTGTTATTACCTGACACCTGATGTTGTTCGCCCTTTAGGATAGGAACCGCCGTTGTTTCACACTTTTCTTCTGCCTGTACATAATAGATGGCGATCGAGGTAACTTTATTAATGAGATAGCGGTATGGTTCTTCATAGGAATATTGCTTTACGAATTCGGTATATTCTTCTAAGCATAATTCCAGCTGCTCCATAATCTTGGAGTGTGGATAACCCACATAACGGTAATGCCATGGCTCGCAGGCGATGTTCGTGACACACCGTTTGCCGTCTTGATACCTCTGGATAAAGCCATACTTTGCAGCAAGCAGCTTAAACTGGAGACAGACGCCGTGATCGGGGAATGCTGGGCAGATGAAATCCACATGGTCCGAGACCTCACCAACATCAACAGCTAGTCCCGTCTGGTGCTCACTCTCACCTGGCCGTGCGACGTAGCTTGCCGTAAATTCAGCACCATTCTCGATTAAGGAAGCTTCATAAATATATTGTTGCTCTACAATTGAACGGTACCCACTAACGACAACAATGCTATCCATGGCCTTGCAGGCATGAAGTAGAGCAGATAGCTGGTTCGAGCACTGCTGCTCCAAAGCTTGTTGTTCAGCATGTCCTCTTACAGGATGCTCGCTGTTCACTAAGATTAAGTGTCCAGCATGGATGTCTGTACGCTGTAAGTGGAACTGACGGTGAGTTTGTTGTTGGTGTTCAAGTTGAGCTTGTGTTAGCTGCTGTTCGAGTTGAGCTTGTGTTAATTGCTGTTCAAGTTGAGCTTGCAAGTGCAGGGTGGATTGGTTATCGTGTGTTAGCTGCTGCTTCATCACTTATCACCCTCCGATCCAGCTAGCTGGATCAGGCGATCAAGAAGCTCGGGAAAGGGAATTCCGATAGCGCCCATCATGTTCGGATATCTGCTCTTCGCAGTGAATCCTGGCATTGTATTCACCTCATTGAATACAATCGTTCCCTCAGCGGTTAGGAACATATCAACTCTTGCAAGACCTCTACAGCCAAGCGTTAGATAGATGGTCAACGCAGTATCCTTGATCCGTTGCGCAGTAGCCACATTAATTCGTGCGGGTAGGTGGATGGTGGAGGAGTCTAGTGAATATTTTTCTTGAAAGTCAAAATAATCTCCCGTCAATTCAATCTCATCAACCTCTCCCACTATTGGGCTTGCTCCGCCAAGCACCGCACAGCCCACCTCAAATCCACCAATACTCTGTTCAATCACAACCTTATTATCGTGAGAGAACGCCAATTGAATTCCTTCAACTAACTCGTTCCTCACTGTTGCTTTCGTTATTCCGATCGAAGACCCAGACTTGGCCGGTTTCACATAGAGTGGGTAGCCAAGCTTCTCCGCTTCGAGTATATATTGCTCCACATTCTCACCGCCAAGGATGGTAACGGAACGAGCAGTTATGATCCCAGCCTTATTGACCAGCGCATGAGCAATCGCCTTATCCATACAGAGCACAGAGGACAGCATGTCACATCCGACATATGGCATACCTGAGAGCTCAAGAAGTCCCTGTACGGTTCCATCCTCGCCGTTCTTACCATGAAGCATCGGGAATACAACATCAATAGGGGTCACGACGAATTCCGACTTCTTCAGCTCTATTAATCCTTGAATCCCCCTACTCGGAGTGAGAAAAGCGGGGCGACAGCTGGGGTGTACATGCCAAGTGTCTTGACGGACATCCGCAATACTACCTTCGTATCTGAGCCACGCACCATCTCGGGTGATGCCCACCATGATAATGTTATATAAGTCCCGATCCAAATTCTCAATAACAGCACTAGCAGATTTCAAAGACACCTCATACTCATTCGAGCATCCACCGAATAGAATTGCTACATGTACTCGTCCCATCTATCGTCCACGTCCTCATCTTCATATTGAATATCTCCATGATAACTAGTCCATCTTAATTATCTTTAAGTTATAAATAAGATAAATCATAAGGAAACCATAAGAATTTCTTAAGGAGGGCTTTTGGAACTCTTCAGGCTTCGGGCTTCGGGCTTCGGGCTTCGGGCTTCGGGCTTCGGGGCTAATTGTATTTTGTACATCTATTTGGGCGTTTTTGGTCGATCTGAGGCAATTAACTGTATTTCGTACAACTAATTGGAGCGAATCTCTCTTAACTTGCCAGGAATACGGTAATTAACTGTAGGAAATGCAGTTAACCTCATCTGCGATGAGGAAGCTCTAATATTAACTGTACAAAATACATTTACGAATCAATCAGGTTACTCAAAACCACAATAATTCATGCGACCTCAGCACATCAACACATCTCCGTACATCTCAACACATCTCAGTACATCTCCGTACATCTCAACACATCTCCGTACATCTCAGCACATCTCAGCACATCTAACATATCCCAGTAGAACACATCTCGCACATTACAACACAGCAACAACCACGTCTTCCACCAAGTAACATATCACTCCTATCTCTGTACGTGCCTTGAGACACGTGCACGTTCGACATAAACTCACAATTTCTATTCCAATGCTGCTCAAATCAAAGAAAGCCTAACGGGAGAAAATCCCCCCGCAGGCTTTAGAATAATCATTCAGTTATATGGTTTTCATAAGGACTTCGCTGTCTGTCAGAAGCGGTAATCTGATCTCAAAGGCCGTCTCCTGTTCATCACTTGAAACGGATATTGAACCTTCGTGCAAGTCAATAATGCTCTTCACGATAGCCAAGCCAAGACCACTTCCGCCTGTCTCATCCGAACGAGACTTCTCAGCACGATAGAATCTCTCGAAGATGTAGGGCAGATCGTGCGCAGGAATCGGAATACCATAATTGACTATGCGGATTACAACTGTTCTTTCATTCGTTCTAACGTTCGTTCTAACGTTCGTTCTAACATTCATTGCACCGCTCATGTCACCGTTAGCTTTCCCATTAGCTTGAACCACCTGAATATCTAGTCTCTTACCTTCCTTGCCATACTTAATCGCATTGGCGATTAGATTCTCGAAAGCCCTCATCAGCTTGTCACCATCGGCGTGGACGATCAGCTTATCCTCGGGAAGCGCCAATCGCAGCTCCATTCCTGCATCACCCAGCTGCAGCGTAAAATCAGCCGCTATCTGACCGATCAATTCCAGCAGGTCAATCTCCTGGCGAACCAATACCGTCTGACCATAGCCCATACTCGTATACTCGAACAGATCGTTAACGAGACGATTCAATCGTTGCGACTTCTCATAAGCGATTTCCACATAATATCGAAGCTCGATCTCATTCTGATACCGATCCTCATTAATCAGCTGCAGGTAACCCATAATCGAGGTCAGCGGCGTTCGCAGATCATGCGATACATTCGAAATCAGCTCATTCTTGCCTTTTACAGCCAGACGTTCCTCCTCTAGTGAGGCTTGTAGCTGAATCGCCATCAGATTGATGTTACTCGCTAATTCACCAAGCTCATCGTTCGACTTCACTTGCATGCGGTGATCCAATTTCCCACGAGCTAAGAGCTTTACAGCATCTGTGATCTGCACAAGGTAACGAACATGTCCCCAGCTCAATACGATTACATACACCACGAAGAACACAGCAACCGTTACACTAATAACTGGAACATATCCAATCTGATCATATAACGTGATTGCGAAGGTTCGGACAATAGGTACTCCTTGGAGTCCTACGACCAGTAGGAACAAGAAGGAAGTTGTCACCGCGGATAAGGCTAGGCTGAGGAAGAAGAGCCATAATATTTTCCAACGTATACCACTGAATGGATTATTCATCGATCTTATAACCTACTCCCCAGATCGTCTGGATCAGCTTATACCCGAGTGCCTTCTCGAGCTTATCCCTTAGGTTGCTGATGTGAACCATCACCGTGTTGTTGGAGACATAATACTTCTCCTTCCACACAAGCTGGAAGATTTCCTCAGCACTGAACACCCTTCCCAAGCTTCCCCCCAACAGAAAAAGAATATCGAACTCCCTGCTCGTCAGCTGAACCGGCTGCCCACTCACCGTCACCGTATGCGCAATGCGATTGATCTCAACAGCATGAATCGTTAGCACATCCGGGGATGGAGTAGCTACAGGCTCCGAATTGTATTGTAGCGACCGTCGAAGTAATGACTTCACTCGGGCTACGAGCTCTAATGGATTGAAGGGCTTGCTCATATAATCATCTGCACCCGACATTAATCCCAGTATCTTATCCATATCCTCAACCTTCGCGCTGAGCATCAGGATCGGTATCATATTAAACGCTCGAACCTTGCGGGTAACCTCAAGCCCATCAATGCCGGGCATCATAACATCTAGAACAATTAGATCTACGCGCTCTCCTTCCAAAGTTGTTAGCGCATCGTGCCCATTATGTCGTTGTATGGTTCGGAACCCTTCATTGTTCAGATAAACAGAAACTAAGTTGGCTATTTCCTTATCGTCATCCACTACAAGTATGGTTTTCATCGAGTCCTCCTTACTAACTTTCAATAGCATCAATATAACATTGTATTATTAAGTAAGTCGAAATTAAAGCTTAAGAAAGTCATAAGGAATATCCTCTGGCAGAATAAACTGCGACACTATCCAGCCCCGTTAGTCGATTTTATCGACTATCCCCCTCAGTATCTGCTGCTTTCCAGCTCCGTTAGTCGATTTTATCGACTATCCCCCTCAGTTTTTGCTACTTTCCAGCTCCGTTAGTCGATTTTATCGACTATCTCCCCCAGTATCTGCTGCTTTCCAGCTCCGTTAGTCGATTTTATCGACTATCTCCCTCCGATTCTGCTACTTCTGGCTACGTTAGTCGATTTTATCGACGATCTCCCTCCGATTCTGCTACTTCTGACCACGTTTTCATCACACAACCACCATTCCGATACTCATCATTCTATTACTCATTCCACCACTTTAAATTCTATTTCAGCTTTTAACTTATAATCTACTTTCTCCACTTCTCCATCTTTCTTCGATTCCACATGAAATTTAGCTGAACCACTAAGACGATAATGACCATCAGGGAAACCGTCTTTAATAAATTTCTTTATAAAGTTTTCATATTCTTCTTCGTCCTCATACAAACCAGTTATACCCGCCCTTTTGTATTCCTCTCGGAGAGGTTCTCCACGAACTAAGATCGTACGCAACCCTGGCTGGTCCATAGCAAATGGAATTCCAAATTCTCGCGTTAACTCAAACATACTATAATAAAAAGGGGAAGATGCATGATAAATAATTACTTCTTTGTTATCTCCGATATACTCTAATTCAGCATAGATGCTTACTGTTTCATCTTCACGATACTCTTCCATTTCGGTGACAAGGCGATATATGAAATCATCTTTAATTACCACAGCTCTTATGTTAGAGTCAGCGGAATCCTCCAATTCGGATGTATAGTTGATCGTTTCTTGTTTCGAATCACAACTTGCTTGTATAAGCGTCACCACTATTAACGAAAACAACCACATATTCCTCATAAAAAGTTACCTCTTTGTTTCTTTTTGCGAGTCCAATCTTTAACCATCATAACAGTAGCTATCACAATCAGGATAAATCCTATTGCAGATGTTGCCCATGGGTACAGTAAAGGGAAGAACAATGACGGATACACATTAAGAATATCAGAGTAATACCCCATTGCCATCAATGAGGTTCCTGATACAGCAACTAATCTGACGCCTAACGGATTGTCTGAACGTTCATGGTAGGTTAAGTTTGTTTCGTTCCAAGTTCCGTCGCTCTTAATAGCAACAATCCTCCATGCTCTTTCCTCCATTAAACCGTCGTCATCTGTAAGTCGTTGAACGATAGCAACAAAGTCTTCCCCAGTTTTTCTATCTCTCACGGTCAGCACATCTAACCAAGAGAAATATCTGCTGCCTCTACTCCTGTTAGAGAGCCACATCTCTGTAGGCTCAGCTATGCTGACACCATCTAGCTTTAACTGCACAGTAACAATGTCACCGCCAGGTACTTGCTCTAACTTGTCCCAATAGGATTGGGGCGCATCCTGTCCCGTATCCGTTTCAATAATTTCTATTTTCATACCGTTAACTTCTATCTCTTTCATATCCAAAATATCGGGAAATCCATCACTTACATATGCATGATCGATCTGATATCGGTTCGTCATTTCCAACCCAATCCAAGTTTCTCTTATCATCATAGACATTGGTTTGAATGATATAGCGATCAAGAATAATGACATAGCTAGAACAGCAATTGTACTTTTTCTCATCATATTCCTCCCGCTCTTGTTGTACGGTTATTCTCTTATAAAGAGTCAGACGCAGAAAGAGGGTGTAAGTTACACATATTGTAATTAGTTAATCAATCTGAATCTGCTATTAAGCGTTCATTTTTCTAATTATAAATCGAAGCACCATAGTTATTAGAACGCAAATAACCACAACAATTAGCAATGTGATCATTCTTTCTTGATTGGACCCGTCTGCTAATAATACCGGACCTATTCCGAAGAAAGTAATCAACAGATAAATGATTGCAAAGATGATGTAGACGAAACATTTCACAATAATCATTCCTTTCTCCTAGAACGAATTTTACCTATCTGTTCACTACTTTAAATTCAATTTGGGCTTCTATTCGGTATTCTTCCTTTTCTAGCTCTCCGTCTTTACTCGACTCAACATAGAACTCAGTCTCTCCAAATGCCAGCTTCGGATAAGCGCATCCTGCTTATAGAAGTGTTAAGATAATACATGCTAATACAAACAATATCTCCATATTAGTCACCTCATTCATAAAACGTACCAAATCACATTTTTGTTGCACGATTAACATTGACTCAGATCTATCACTTAAAAAGGGCTATATCCATGAACTATGAAGAAATGATCCGTGATGTATGCTTTAAGGGAGCCTTGTCCCATCTGACTCGGCGAATGCCGGGAGACTATTGCCGAGAAGCTAATGCCGAGTGGCTATTACAGTAATAGGAGGAATAAAACACATGTTCACAGGATCATTCAGTTATAATACGACGCTACACGCTAATCTAGATGAAGTATGGACATTGTTCAGCTCCGCAGAGAATCTAGTGCGAGTGACGAGATTTCCCAAAATTAGCTTGCATTCCGACCCATCTACGGTGAAGGGTAATCACTTAGAGCTGGAGTTGAACTTTGTACTCTTTCGTTTGAATTGGCGCCTCATCATTCTAGATGTTCAAGCTAAATCATTCTTCATCGATGAGGCACTGCGTATACCGTTTCCATTCCGCGCATGGAGACATACGCATTCTTTTGCCCAAGTAGGAGAATCTACAGTTATGACGGATAAGGTTGAGTTTGAAGCTTATGTGCCAGCTTTACTGGTCCGATTGCTGTTAAGAGGTATGTTCATGGATAGAGAAAGGGCTATAAAAAATCTTCTTTCACCTATAAAAAAACAGTAATCTATAAGAAAAGTCTGCTAGCGCCATCATAGGCATTCGCAGACTTTATGTTACTTAAGCACAACATCCGATCAGAAAGTTTCTAATTAAATGGTTTCAACCTTGCGCGAACCATCACTTAATGTCTGGTAGACGGTTATTGTACCATCTGCGCCTGCCTGGTACGCGGTATATGCACTGACTTTGCCATCTTCGTCAAAGTATATGAACACCTGTAATGGGACATCCCCATTCAAGATTCCATCTTGATCATGCAGATCTGAAACCTCTTCATAAGAGTAATCCGCTTGAGCTCCGAAATCGTATCTCCATGCGGTTCCTCCATCCATTGAAGCAGTTACTTCATCGTAAGGATGACTGTCAAAGAGAATAGAAACATCCTCCTGCGTTGCCCCAATAGGAAGTCCTCCTTCTATTTGCGCTACAGTCATTATTGATCCAGCTAACTGAGTACCCTCACTACCGTCTGCAGAAGAATTATTCGTATCCTCAATTGGAGCAGTGTCATTTGGTACCGCTACATTCGGTGCTGCAGCATTCCCGTTAGACGAATTGTTGCTCCCACATGCAGATAAAATTAACAAAGCTGAAAAAATCACTACAATTACAAGTATCGTTTTCCTCATAGTTTATCGCCTCCGTATGTGATATCTCTCACATTACTAGACGGCTACTTACATGGTAAGGTTGCAACCCGTTGCTTTGGAAACCATAGTATCACGGCTATATTGTATACATTTGGATAGAAACAATCATTATTTCGATGCTAAGTTATGCTTCAACACTTCTTTCAGTTCCTTGAATTCTTCTCTCAACAGGATAATTTCCTGCTTGATCTGGTCGTTACCATTTCCCTCTTCTAGCTCTCGCTCTTCTGCTTCAACACGTTGGAGGTTATTCACAATAGCACCGACAAATAGGTTCAATACAATAAATGTTCCCAAGAGGATAAAAGTTACAAAGTAGATCCATGAGTACGGCGCTTGTTCCATAACAGGCCTCATCACACCACTAGCCCATGACTCCAAGGTTACCATCTGGAATAGGGTTAATGCTGAATGCTGTAGCGTTCCAAAATAATCAGGTGCTACATCTCGATATAGCACGGTACCAATCACACTATAAATATAGAAAACAATCATCATTAATATCATGATTGTTCCTAGCGATGGCAGCGTCAACAGTAGCGCATTAACTAGCCTTCTTAACGATGGAATAACAGAAATCGTTCTGAAAATTCGCAGTACCCGAAGAATTCGTAGAACAGTCAGGAACTGATTACCAATAAACAGATGTCCACTTCCCACAATGATAAAATCGAATATATTCCACCCATCTTTAAAATAATGAAGGGTCGGTCTTGTCGCTAATAATTTAAGAGTGATCTCAATGGTAAATATCCATAGAACAATAAGGTCAATCAGGTGAAATGCAGATGTGTACTGATCATAGATTCCTGGATATGTTTCTAAGCCGATTATTACAGCATTAATTAGAATTAGAATCGTAATAAATCTGCTGAACAGCGGAAAATTCACAATACGATGACACCAGCTAGAAATATCAGACATTCGGCCATGTTGACTCTGTTTAGATTGATTCTCCATTTATCTTCCCCCACTTAACGATCTTATCTCTACTTAAAGCAATTCGCATAAATTTATGCAGTTCGCGCTATGGGAGGATCAATTTTTCAAGTAATCCCTTACAGCAATTGACCACTACAAGACTACTCAATTATTTCATTTTCTGTTTTGTTAAATTCCACTTTTATATCTTCTGCTTTATCAATTACTTTATTTACAACTGCTTTTTTAACTACTTTCTTTTCTTCTAGTCTTCTATCTGCCTCGGCTTTCTTATCTTCAGCTTTCTTGTCAGCTTCTGCTTTTTTAATACCTTTGCTTGTATACGGCTTCGGGGCATTCTTGGCTCTGTTGGCGCTTGCTTGCCATCGGTTCCACCCCTTCTTGTCCGTGCCCTTACCTGTTCCACCATGCTTAGATTTACTCAAATCATCACTCCATTATCTATGGCATCTTATTATTAGAATTGAGCGTACCACTTGCGGGGCAAATATACAATTGAGAAGGACTATCATTCTCAATTACTTATTATTTGTAATCTGCTTTACAAAAGTTAGTTAACTAATTTATAATGAGTACAAAGAACACATAAGGAGGCGGCAGCTATGGGTAAATGTGCATGCGGTAATACGCAGAACCAAGAAGGAAACTGTGACGGTTCACATGCTAAGAAGGATAACAAATAGGACTATTTGAATCATCAAATACTCTGGCGAATGATGCCAGAGTATTATTTTGTTTAATCGAGCACTAGTCAGGCCCTATATCGTTTAAATTATTCTCCAAAATCAACATTGTGGTACACCTGTTGAACATCCTCTAATTCCTCTAGCGCATCTATCAGCTTCTCGAACTGAGCTAGTCCATCTTCATCAAGTGAAACATAAGCTTGTGGAAGCATGGTCAATTCAGCAACGGTAAATTCAGATATCCCCACACTCTTCAATGCTTCTTGGACAGCATGAAACTGCTCGGGTCCAGCATAAACAATCACAGCTTCCTCTTCATCCACTACGTCACGAACATCATCTACGTCTGTTTCTAATAATATCTCAATGACTTCATCGACGGTTTTACCCTCTAAGCCAATGACTGCAGTCGAATCAAACATATAGGCCACTGAGCCACTAACTCCCATGTTGCCCCCGTTCTTATTAAAGGTGGAACGTACAACAGGAGCAGTACGATTCACATTATTCGTCAGAGAGTCTACGATAATCATCGTACCATTCGGCCCAAAGCCTTCATAACGCAGTTCTTCATATATTTCATCGGAGCTACCCTTAGCCTTGTCAATGGCACGGTCGATAATTGCTTTAGGTACATTATATGTCTTGGCTCGTTCAAGAACGACCTTCAAGGCTCGATTCGAATCAGGATCAGGCTCGCCCTTCTTCGCTGCTACATAGATTTCGAGTCCGAACTTGGCGTATACACTACTTGTATTGGCATCCTTTGAGGCTTTTTTGTTCTTAATATTATTCCACTTGCGTCCCATATCGTTCCCGCCTTTAATTTGATATTCTTCTGATTATTCCCTATATAGTATATCTCTTAGAATAGCGTTTGAACAAGCTCGAAGTACATAAATATGTTAACCACCAGATTTTTGAAAGATGGTTTTTTCAGACGATTGAATGTTCAATTATTAGCAATTTTATGCTACACTTTCCTACGGACTTCTAAATCAGATGGATGGATGTGTATTTGTGAATCTCCGGAAACGAGCAATCGTGGTTTTGATAATAGCTTTGCTAATTGTGATTATGGCTTTATTATATTGGTGGAATGGACGTTCAACTGAATCTGGAACATTCTCACCGAAAGAAGCAATCGTACAATCGGAAAGAGTAATTGATGAGCAATATGACTTAGTCGTTGTGGGAACAGACCCAGAAGGGGTGATGGCAGCAGTTTCTGCCGCGCGGAATGGATTACATACATTGTTGATTGATAGCAAGAATAGAGAGATTCTAGGAGGCTTGTTCACCCTAGGGTGGT
This sequence comes from Caryophanales bacterium UBA4045, assembly GCA_002383695.1. Classification (GTDB taxonomy): domain Bacteria; phylum Bacillota; class Bacilli; order Paenibacillales; family UBA4045; genus UBA4045. Next base: position 14,472 of record DFZX01000011.1, on the reverse strand, counting down.
TAAATAGTCTGGATATGAATCGATTACCAGGAAGCCAGCATGATTATTTCAATAAAGGGTTATTTAAGGAATGGTATGATCAGGTTGAAGGTGATTCATTCGATGTAACAACAGCGGCAGTTATATTCAATCGAATGGTCAAAGCAGAGAAGAATATAGATGTACGTATGGGATTGCATTCCTTCGAACCATTAGTGGAAGAGATAGATGGCAAGCAAGCGGTTGTGGGTGTAAAGCTAATTGAACAGGACGGTTCAGAGCATAATGTTCTTGCTCCTGCTGTTATTGACGCAACGCAGGATGCCGATATTGCGGCAGCAGCTGGGGCTAGCTTCACCTTCGGGCGACAAGATATCGGAGATGATAAGCTGCTGATGGCAGTTACTCCTGTATTCAAACTAACGAACGTTACTCCACAGGTATGGAAGGAAATTAAGGATCGTTTAAATGGTGATGACCTTCCTGGAACGGGCGCGAATGATCAGAGCGCTTGGGGTTATGGGGAGATGTGGGACTATCCTTCCACGAATCCTAAGAAATTAAGGTCTAGAGGGCTTAATATGGGACGTCAGAATGATAATACGGTATTGATTAACTCTATACAGGTATTTGGCGTTGACCCCTTCGACCCAGATTCTCGAGAAGGAGCTTATGAGGCGGCTCGGAATGAGCTTCCGATGATGCTTACTTATATTCATGATAACTTCCCAGAGCTTAAAGGTCTTGCACTTGGCCCAATGGCACCAGAGCTGTATATACGTGAAACGCGTCACCTCATCGGTGAATATCGCTTGTCGATGATTGATTTGCTGGAGCAACGGGATCATTGGGATGCCATTGCATATGGCTCCTATCCCATAGATATCCAGAGCACATCATCTGCAAAGACAGATAGAGGTGCTGTGGTTATGGCACCAAAGCAATATGCGGTGCCCTTACGTACGCTAATTCCTCAGAACGTAGATGGATTATTGGTAGTGGGGCGTTCAGCCAGCTTCGATACATTAGCACATGGCAGTGCGAGAGTGGTTACACTTGGCATGGCTACCGGGGAAGCAGCGGGAGCAGCAGTGAAAATCGCTATAGATGAAAAAATAACCCTGCGAGCTTTATCTGCATCCAAGCCGTTAGTAAAGAAGCTACAGGATCTGTTAATCGTTCAGGGTATGGATCTGAAATCGAGAAAGGTCAAACAACCCGAATATATGTCTCATCCGGCTTATGAGGGTTTGAAAGCAGCGGTGAGTATGGGAATAGCGCTCGGCAGCTAAGGAAATGATTTTGGATTAGATGATCCATCCAATCCTCAACGAGTGCTTAATAATGTGAAGGGAATGGCCAAGGTATTCAAGTCATCGTTCCCTCTCGATGCTGAAGCGGCGTTGGAGAATATAGCGGAGCCAAGCAAGCAGTCACTGACATTAGAGCAGGCCGCTTTAGTACAATTGAACAAGGCGTTAATTTAAAGGATCGTGAAAGATCGGTTGAGGCATTAAGAACAAATGGTTTAGTAACAGAAAATACTCTCCGGCTGATTGCTGATCCAAATAGGTTAACCAACGGTGATGTATACTTACTACTGAAGGATTCGGTAGCTGCTAAAGCTGGCGTTGTATATGAGTAATATATACCCGGAACTAACTGTAGCAATGCACACTTAAACGGCTAAACCTAACCTATTCGTTAGGGCATTCACCTACTCTAGCCGTAATAATCACTGATAAATAATCATGTATCATTTCTCGGGTAACATTCATTTCGATAAGATATAAGTCTGCCAGTGTTTTCTTCAATCGCAGAAGTGCTACTCTATCATCAGCATTTGCTGGAACTGGCGTATATTCCACCAAAAAAACAGTTCTTGCAACATCATATAAAAAATCTCCACAGCATACATTCATGAAATCTATAACCACTGTTTGCCCGTTTGATAGTAATATATTACCAGGGTGAAAATCGCCATGACACAGTGTATTTCCACCATTTAATCTATCAAGGATTTCTAATACTCCTTCTTGTTCCAATAAACTAGCAGATGATATGTTTAATAAATTTGATTTTAAAAACTCTTTGTAATCTTGTACATTGTTAACACTGTTCTGAATGATTGTCTTATGAAGCACCGCCATATGTTCCGCACATCCCTTAAGATCACCTGTTTTCAAAACCCAATCCAACAGGGATACACCCTCCACTTTGTCATATATAATACCTAATCGCTCTTCGTAATAAATAATTTCATATGCCTTTGGTTTTGCAAAGTTCATATCATTGATTGCCTTTGCGTTTTGAAACTCTCTTTCTACCGCATTTGAAGGATAGCCCTGATCAAAGAGCTTAAGAACCGTACCTTCTTCCCATTCATATACAGTTGCCGTATTGCCTTCACCAATTATTCTCCCAATTTTCAACTATGTCACCCTACCTCTCAAAACCAATTTCATAGCCCGGTTTTATTCACAATAAGCTTGTTCCTGGTAATCCATCGTATTCCCTCACTTTAAATTGAAGAGAGATGATTCGGATTTCTTAAAGTTCTCGTTAGTTTAATGAATTTATGATATTTCCACATGCTATTCTAAATCCTAGGTCATCTATCTTGAAATCAGGCATACTTTTCCTTCTAACCGTAGAACCACAATTGTTTTCAACTTCCGCCCAACTGCCTCCCCGGAAGACTCTATAGTTCCCATATCGTTCAGTATCATATAAATCCCAGCACCATTCCCATACATTCCCAACCATATCATGTAGCCCCCATGGATTAGGAAGCAGTTTTCCGACTTGTTGGGCTGATCCATTGGAGTTTTCTTGATACCATGCAATCTTATCAATTCTTTCATACCGATATCCCTTAGTTCCCGCTTTGCACGCATACTGCCATTCAGCGTCAGATAATAATCGAAAGCCATTCGCTTTTTTGTTAATTATAGTGTTCTCACTTTCATTTCTAATTGTGTAGCATTCAGTCCTGTCAAATATTTTGGATAATTTGTTACAAAAGACAATCGAATCCAACCACGAAACCTCCGTTATTGGCAGGTTATTCACATTAGGTTCTACTTCTTCTTTGTGCATGACAAAATGGTACAAATGCTGTGTTACCGGATACTTCATTACATAGAAAGGTTCAATCGTTTCAGTCCATGTAATAACCTTTTTATCACTTCCACTTCCAGGGTCTGATAAAGTGTAATCTGAACTAAGCCATTTATTCCTATTAATATAATCTCGTAATTCAACAGTCCCACCTTCTATTGGTACCATCAAATTCATTAAATCTTTTAGAACACGCTCTCTGCCACTTCCGTACTTTTCGACTATCATATTGATCTCCTTTCTATTTCAATATTTTTTATACTATCAGTATTAACAACGCTGCTTCATCATTCTAGGGGATTCCACTCCTGCGGTAATCCGAATTCTTTTATAACTTCATTAATCTCATTTATTGTATAAATTTGACCTCGATATTTCTTTCCATCTTGGTATCTCATCGTTGGGAATAAATCTCCATATGTAAAGCTGATAGAATAAGGATCGAATTCCTTAATAGGTATGTAAGTTCCTTACCCTTATCAAACCACTCCAATAGCCACGGACTCTACTTATAGACCCCTTGTACTTATTTATATACTCACGCGAATAAGAAACTGCACTTAAAATATCAAACATTTCCGCTATTTGCCTTGGTTGATCATTTTGAATTAAATATCTTTCAGTTTCCCCATTAGACATATAAGTTGCATAAATTTTTTCGATATTATTTGTCTGTATATCTAAATCTTGCACTTTTCGTGGATGACAAATGAAATAATTAGAAGTAATCGTTTCTTCAATTTAAGATTCCCCCACTCCAATGAAGATCTCAATTACCTCAACCAATATATTCTTCATACTGGTTGAATTCTTCTTTGTTTTCAAGATTATCTAGATTAATTTGATAACGTTCAAATAGGCCTATTATTGCTTGTTTGTCTTTGTGTTCGAACTGATTACCGGTGTTCAACTCTCGTACTCGTTCGTTTAATCATTATTGGGAATATCCCAGAGAATATAATGTCTTGAAAACAATCGGGTTTCTACAATTATGGTCATCTTATCTTTCTCGAAGAGCAGTCCGGAACCCATTTGGTCCTTGTAATCCCAACCCTTTTTCTTCATAAGCTCCTTAACTACATCATATCGAAATTCGCCATTATTCTCCGAAACAAATCTAATCTCCTTATCTGATTCAGAATACTGTTCATAATCACTGTTTGTAAATTCTAATTTAGAAATGGAAATCAGTATCGGTACAGGGTTTCCTTCTTGTGACAATGCGTTTCCAAATCTGAATGCCAAAAAACCAGCCGCTATAATGAATACAGAAAGCACAATCACTAAAGTTCTTCTCAAAAACCAACCCCCCCAACGAACATTTCATCTTACAGACTCAATTGTTTCTCTTCTCCATTATTGTATACAACATTAATCTCCACCTGAAAGAAATCACTCGCTTCTTGGTTCTTTAGATAACCGTTAGAACCAAAGTCCAGTAAATCCGGAAAATCCCTCTTTAAATTTTGCTTACTTAACCCAATGAGAAAGGACATTTTCTGAAGATTTGGGTCTTGCAAGGGAATAACATCTTGTTGCTCCTCGACCGTTTGTCCTGAGGCAATTTGTAAGTTTCTTCGGGTAATCTCCTCCGAATTCCCTAGGTTCAGATGAGTAATGTCCTCATCAAACAGAACGGTATCCTTATAGAAGACTCTAGCAGACACCGATTTAACTCGGTATTCTTCCAACCCAAAGGTATTGTTAATTATATTAAAGTTAAGCTCAAAAACTTCTTTGGATTCACCTCTTCCTGATTCGTCATTATAGGTTCTCATCTCGTAAAATTCATGATAGAGGTTTTTACTCAATTCTCTGGTATTTAGTTGAGTTGAAGCACCAGTAGGATGGTTTTCTACAATTTTAAACTCATAATTTCCTTTAAGTAAGGCAATAAAGGTGGCTTCATAAGTTAAAAGTCCAGAATGAATTGCTTCAAGCTTCGACCAATGATTCTCTCTTTCTGTTTTATACATGACTAGGACAGTACCTTCACCACTTACACCTTGAACCTCGAAATCAAGCTTCAGCTCTGCAGTCTGCTCGTTAGGGGTGATTTTCGTAATCGTAGTAGTGAAGTTGCTGATTTTGTCCTGGCTGTCTTGGAGAATAGATTGAAACCGATTAGTCATTGTTTCCATCATCTGTTGTTGTGCGTTGTTGGATTCTTGACGAAGCATAGCTACTTCCGATGTCAGACTTTGAATCGAATTTTTCATATTATTGAATAAAACTATGCATACTATAAAACTAGCAATGATCAATCCGATCACTAGGATTTGTTTTATATCTTTCCGCATTGGTCCATTAACTCCTCGTTTATCTATCATACTAAAGTCTCTTTATCAGAAAAAAAAGCTTCAGTCGCGTTCTGAATTTTTAAAATTGCCTGTTTTTATCCGATCTATGAGATTTTCAACCTCCTCAATTCTCCCTTTATTTTTAGCTCGTAAAACTTCAATAATATGGCTTAGCTTTCTCTTTCTCAAATGAGATAATCTTTTGTTTAAATACTCTAATAATTCATCCCTCAACTGAATTCCCTCCAATATCTTTTTTCTTCATGAAAAACAATATTACTGTGTTTCGTATGTCGTAAGTTTTGCTCTTTATTTTTTAGTCCATATATTTTTATAAAGCTCAGTAATCGTTAGTTCGACTAAACCAGTCTCATTGATCAGATCTTCATTTGTTTCATCACTCAAAAAGAAAGCAAAGGAAAAACAATTTCCATCCTTATAATTCAAACCACATCTACTTGTACCCTGAGCATTGTATATATTACCATCGTATTTGGCAGTCATATTAGCAGTCATTGAAGTAGTGAAGGAATGATCGTTGATCGTCTCGTGATGGACACCCGAAATGAGCGAAGCTCCCGATAAAGAATATGGACCGCTGGATCTAAATCCGATGTCATATCCTCCATTATATGTTCTCTGGAGCCATGATACGTATCTCCAACTTTAAAAATCTCTTTATCGATGTTACTTTCTAAATCTGACAAATTAACTCTTAGTGAATACTTGCCTTCTACTTGGTGACCACTTCTATCTGTATATTCCTTGCTATTATTCGCAAGATGAGCCATTCCATCAGACCATAAGCCAAATAAACCAGATGACCAAAGAGCTATAATCATTACTACCGTAAGAGGTGCGGTGATGCAGATTTTTTTTTTGCTTTCATGTCTATCAAAACCCCCTAGTCCCATTGCTCGTTTCAATAAATCCCTCCTAACGCATAGCTTCCGTTCTCTGACCCGCTTGTTCTAGCGTCTCTGTTAGCTTAACGCGTAATGGTTCCTGAGAAAAGGTAGCGAGCCACTCTTCTCCCTGCCAAAGTATACAACAGCATTTGACTCTTCTTTTAGTGAAATATCTGACTCTTTATTCGTACAACCAGACAGAAATAAAAAAACTATTAAGATAAGAGATAACAATACTCGAAATTTCATGAATGAAGTTGAAGTTCCATATCAGCAGCTCCGTTCCAGTCAATATTGTGGAGTTCTATACAGCCAATTCGGTAACACTCCATTACCGATCATGATTTTCTTTTTTCCACCAATCATTATAAGAACCTAGAGCCGCAAATATTGTAATCATAAACATTGTTGTTATGATTTCAATCCAACTGAATTCATGATCCAATAAAACGACACTTAATAAATAGAGTATAGCTAAGGCTATTAATACAATGATAAGTTCGATAAAAAATCTAGTTAGATGTGTCCCTTCTTTATAAATTCTCACGAATTTCCTCCAATACAATAAAATCATCCTCGGAACCAATCACTTGTCCTGATCATCTCCAATAAAGTCCAAGGCTATCACTACTCGTCATCACGAAACAGATCCTCTAAAAACCGCTCCGTTCGATTTAGGAATCCTTTTGAAATTTGATAATGCTCCGTATCTTCATACTTGATGCTTTCAATGGAGGAGGAATCGAAGCTAAGAATGTTTGCAGTGGGGTACCCCAGCAAAATTGGCGAATGTGTAGCGATAATAAATTGTGTATTCCGACTGCTCACCAACTGATGAATAATCCTCAAAAATGCGAGTTGACGGGCGGGTGACAACGCTGCTTCGGGCTCATCTAACAGGTAAATGCTCTTACCTCCAAATCGGTTTAAGAATAATGACAAAAAGGACTCTCCATGAGATTGCTGGTGTAATGACCTACCGCCGTAACCCTGATAATTGAAGCTAGGGTCATCCTTCGCTAATTGGTCAAGATGGGACGCAAAATGATAAAAACTTTCTGCCCTCAAGAAAAATCCTTGAGTGACCTTCGGCAGCCATGATAGGCGGATGTAATCCCCCAATGCAGCGTGGGATGCATCAATGTCGTGTGCGTTGTTTCGTCCGCCTCCTGCGGTATTAAATCCGCATTGGTACGCAATAGCCTCAAGTAAAGTAGACTTGCCAGAACCATTCTCCCCGACGAAAAAGGTAACTTGATTATCAAAATTTATCGTATCCATTCCCTTTATTGCTGGAACAGTGAACGGGTACATATTATAATTTGTAATTTTTTCTTTGAGAAGCGTTACACTACGTAAGAACAAATGAGTTCACCCCCAACCTCGGTTATTGATTGCCATTATACATTGCGTTTTTTTCCTCTCCATAAAACTTAGTGGATTCGATATTGGTGTCTTTCATGGCATTTTCCCGTTTATGGCAACCTAATGCTGTATGCATTGTTCAAGATGTCCAAAAGCCTTCTTGTCCTGGATTCATCAATTGTATAGATGGTTGCCGTATTAGGCGGCTTCATTAGAGTCCCTAGTCCGAATTGTTCACTCACCCAAAGGTAATATTGCTTATCACCGAGTGTAAACTGATACGGGGGAGCAGATATATCCACTTCACCAGGTTGCTTATCGGCAAATCGAACAGCATAGGTAAATTGTTTAATCGTTTCTTTATCCTTTATGACAAGCTCGGAATTGGGCATGACTTCTTGAAAATCTATCAATTTATGAACGATGACCTGGCTTTCCGTAACACGGAATAAGAAATATATCGTGACTGCCGTGATGACCAGAATCATGCATAGTACAACAAGGATAAACCGTAGGTTTACTCTCTTAATCAATGACTTCACCCCAATTCCATTTTTTGTTATATGTTGTTTCTAATGACTCTCCTTCTGTTGTTCCCGTTTCAATTTTCACTATTTTCCCATGGTTTGTTTCTCCCTTGCTTCTTCGTAATGGGGGTCAATCATTATCATATGCTCTGTTAATGATTCCATAATAAGCTCGAGTTGAGGATCATCATAATCGTCTACATCTTTGCGAATGCTTCGGTATATAGCAACAACAGCCTCTAATTTCTCCTTCTCCTCCATACTTAGGGAATAAGAGCCTCGTTCGAGAAAATCAAAATTAATTGCCAGTAATAAGGCATTTACACGTAACAAGCTATATTGTAATAGGCTCCACATGGGCTCCATATTATCCATATTGTGTGGTGACATCCGACCTAAGTGAAAACCAATGTTATTACTTTCACCAAGAGCTTCTCCAAGATGAATCCAAGTTAGTTTTCCTTCTTTCACTATCTATAACTTCAGAAGTATTAATGAATCCCTCCAGCCTACCCGCTAGATTCTTCCCGTTATCGGCAATAATCCTTAAATCGGAGTAATTTCTATCCTGATCTTGTCTCGTATAGTGATTATACTTTTGCTGCAGAATTATATTGTACGTAAATGAAGCCACCATAAGTAATGCGACAACAATACTAATATTTCTTTTCTTCAATCTTACACTCCCCTTATTCAGCCGGAACAGAATTATTGTTATGGTCTAAATCATAGAGCAACGTTCCAGTATAATCGTATGCTTTAAGACCCAAGGATTGTAGAGCGGATTCACCTGGCTTGCCCTCTCTGGCGAAATGTATGATTCGGCCCAGTGCTGGTTCCTTCGTCTCTGTTGTTCCATCTCTCCATAGAATTTCCACCGTCCTCACTCTGGAATCATTCACTTGCCCGAGCACATAATGATAGGAATGGTTCGATTTATTGGAATAACCTTCGCCGAATTTGATATTATAAGTATCCCCGTCGAGGGTATGCCCGAATCCCCCACCTTGGGGAGTCCAGATCCTGCCAAGTGTAACATCCATCCAAGAATGGTGATACAGCTCATGCTCCTCGTCCCAGAAGAGAACAGCTTTCAACTTGCCGACGTCTATCGTAGAGACAGACTGAACATCGCCCGGCATATTCATCGCAAGTAGTGATTCCTTGATTGCACTTTCCGCACTCCATGGATGATGTGAATACATCCCAAGGAGGATAAACGTACCCATGATAATAATCAGTAACCATCGAATAAGATGTCCCTTGATGCCATTCATTCGTCTCCCTCCTTGTTCAGATCAAGAATAAATGAGAACGATTGTCCATAAGCTTCATTGGTAAACTCCACTTGCTTCAGTCCGATAGGAACATCCTCGTAGGTAAAATATCCTTTTGCACAAAAAATAGTTGAAGTACTACCCGATCCACTCATCCCAATTTCTTCACCTTCCACCGTCCTGAGATAAGCATGCATCGGAAGCTTCCCGTGCTGACCAAAATGACATGCCTTCACCAGAACACTAAGCTCCGACTTATCGTATATGATGCCCTCAACCTCCAAGCTACGACCGAAGTACTCTTGTTTCTCCTCAATACCCTCAAAGTAGATATGGTCTTCTTTGGCATCTCTGACTATCTTTCCGAAATCATACATATCCGAGTATGGGATAACCATCATAGCGATCATAAGCGACATGACGATTAGAATTAGCCATTCAATAACAACTAGCCAACCTTTCAAAGTTCGCTTCATATTATACAATCCCCTCACTAGGTCTCTCAGCCATACGATTACTTAATATTGTTCATCTATGTTCACTAACTTTCCTTGATCATATCTATAGAAATGGGTATCTTTTTCACCCGAATTACCAATTTCGATAGCAAATTGCCCTTCCTTAATATGAAGTCTAGCAAAACCATTTCCTGTATCTTGGGCTACATCAACCATTTCGAATTGGCTGTTATTCCAGCGATAAATCTCAACAGATCCAGGTAAACTTCCTCTTGAGGTAACAATCAATTCTACATTCCCATCCATATCTAAATCCACAGTCTCGGGACTCCCCATCTCGACTAGCTTAGTCCATACATCTTTTTCTTTATCATAATAAATCATAATCATCTGTTCATAAGACGCCCCCATGCCTCCAGTGATCTCGATTTCTTCAACACCGTCGGAGGTTCGATCAATGGCGCTAATGCGGATATCCTCTAATCCATAAGCACCTACCATACCAATAAGGTATAGATGTCCTTTGAATTCAAGGTAAGCATACATATCTGCGTGATCAACGCCTTTCAGCGTTGCATCTGAAAACAGATGAACGCTTGTTTCTTTCTGTCCAGCTATTTCCTTAATCGTCTGTGCTTTAGTCCATTCACTGGGAGGGACAGCTTTCTTCAACGCTTCGGGAACGATGGGTTCAAAATTCAGGTTTAACAGCCCTTTCTCGGAGTTCACTACCTCAGAATTATTGTTATTCGCATCCGTTCTCAGAATGAACGCATATGCGAAGGAAGAGTCCCCCCTATTCGAACGAATAACAAAGCATCTAACCGTGTTCCCAGGCTTATAGACCTCGAATTTAGAACTTAAGCTGACTAAAAGATTCGCGGATAGTGTGAAGGTAGCTTTCTCTTCATTCACAGGAATAATGGAGGTTAGCACGGACTCCTTACCATAAAGGATCGTCCCCGTACTCGTAAGTAAATAATCATCGACTACTAGCTCTTCTACCTCGAAATTTTCAGCTTCAATCGTAATCGTCTCATCCAAGGCTACATAGGGTAGCTCTTCCCAGCTATTGTCCTTCATCAATGGTTCAAGCTTCTTTTCCAATTCCTCACGCGTTAGATGATTGTACTTCCCAAGATTGATTCCCACTATGTCCTGCTCCCCAGAAGTTATCCTTAACTGTGGTTCATCTCTCAGTGTGGCGGTAATCCACTTTCCATCGCTAGTCAGAGACTTCAGCTGAACATGATCAGAAACGCTCTCAGCGATAGTCGTAAATTCCAATGTGTCGGCATCCAACATAACGATCCAGCGCATATCGCTGACTCGGTCTATGACTACATAGAGGTGAGTATCTGGAATCCAGAAGCCACCATAGTAATTCATCATATCGAATGGTGTCTCTACACGCTGATTATTCTTATAAAGCCCTCCATTTGCATAAAGCCTGAATACGTCATCACTAGATTGGGTAAATCCACTCCAACCAGTTACACCATCAGGAGGCTGCCACACAACCACTTTCTTCGTTTCCCAATCGTAATAATGGTTTACTTCCTCTTGATCTGCACCTTCAACCTTTGTTCGAAAATAAATCCTCTTCCCATCATCCTTGATGGTAATAGGCATGGCATCCCCACTCATCATATTCTCTGGAACGCTGCCCGTGATTACCCGAGAATAACGCTGTTGTTCATCGGTTCGTAAGTTTAAGATCATTAAATCGAAGTCCTTCGTTTGCTCTTGATCCCCTACAGCCAGAATAATGGATTCATGATCTTTACTGAAGCTTGCACCGAAGACAAACTCATCCAATTGAATAGAATGACTGCTATCACTATCAGGTAATTCAAATCCCACATTGGGCTCCTTTAAGAAAAAACCTCTAGTATCAGCTATAAAAGAGCCTTTTCCACGGTAATTTGTGGTCAATTGTGTTCTAAGGTGGTAATGTGTTAACTTATCTTGCTCCATATCGTATGTACTATAGAACGCAGGATAATTTGCATCATCACATCCACAATAGTGGGCAGCTCGCGAGAGCAGAAAGTGTTGATTCTTATCATCAAGCGGTATGATGTTATATGGCACTGTGAAATGTGTCAGCTTTTCTTTCTTCTGACCATCTACAGAAAATCTCCATAGCTGATCTGGCAGCTGAACAGTAGCTATAAATCGGTTATCTTCGAGATTTAATTCATTACCACTAGCTGATTTGGCTCCGCCCAACTCTATATGATAACGACTTGAATAGAAGTCCCAGCCTGTCGTCTGGGTAGCCAAAACCTTCACGTGAAGCTGGCGATCATCTGTCCAATGGATTAGCAGCTTAGGATACAGCCTACTCGAATTATCAGGATCAATCCTAGTTAAAGCTTCGATAACGGAATTTCGATCCATCGCCTCTTGGAAAAAAATCGTATAGGTTTCATCCCGTAGTGAAACAAGTGTCGAAATTTTATTACCTACCGAAAGTCTGGGATCCGAATCTGGCTGTATAATCACATAACTCAACATGGAATCGTAATCATAATCAATGGCTTGCACTGTTTTGCCGAATTCGGCGTTCTCCTGCTCATTACCTATCATCGATGACTGTGGAGTGGGGATAAGCGTCACAACAGGCAGTACCGCTGGGCTGGGAATAGTAGCAACCGGTAATTCTGGTTTATTGTAAGAAAGCCACACTAGGCCAATGACTACTACAACCAACATAACCGCAGCAGTTAAGAGATTTCGACGCCAATCTAACTTCAACATATGCTCCAGCCCCCTCCATCTCCTATTGTATAGATATAGACGTAATATTTCCCATATTGTTTCTTCCGCCCCCAGATTTCAGTATTTATCCTCCGGAATAGAAAAAAACCTATTTCGTTAAATTGGCAAAATAGGTTTTTCGATTATATATACTCATGTATTGAAAGTTATACAGTAAAGCTACTTAGAGATTTCTTCAAGTCATTGGATAACGCTTACAAGAGCTATGAACCTCTGCATTACCCCCAGAAAGAAATACGGTAGAGCTCCGAATAATTAATATAGAAACGAGGATAACTTAAGAACATACATGCTAATCGTTAACTTTATATCTATATGGCTGACAGCACCGCTGGAAAATCTGGACATTCATAACCCACTGGATATAGATGTCGATCGTCGATAGTTTCTGGCATAAGGATGCGCATTGGCGATTTACTAGGCCCTGCATACGAGATGACATCCACGGCTGCTCTTCGATCCCCTTCTCCAGCGTCGACCACCATTCCGTATATCATTGCCTCTGATTTATGTGCTTCTGCAAATTCCCAAGGGATAGGATCACAAGCATGTGTAATTTCGAGGTGACCGTTATCATTGATACTCTTTCACCCCAAACCTTATAATAAACGCAATTAGTTGACAGCGTAAGCGAAATCAATCTAGTCATTGCACGTATTAAAAGGAGGTATAACACGAGTGGAACCTAATTCAAATAACAATCAATGGCTTTCTGAAGTAAAGCAAGCACCTATTCGTTTGATGGTTAGTTTAATTCTCGTTCATATCGCTTTTACTCTATTTATTAACCTTGTCATATTTGAATACGGATATTTGGACTTTGTCTATGAAGCTACGAGTGGGTGGATCAATGTAACCTTAACCGTGAATCTGATTGGGCTTCTTTTAGAGGTGGTTATTCTACTGTGTATTATCGGGGGATTATCGCTAAGAGATGTGGGCATTAGGAAGGAAAAGCTAGTATCGGGGCTCATCGGCACTCTTCTATTCTGGATTTCTATACATGTGTTGGACTTCATCATGACGTTCATATCAAACGAAGAGATAACATTCAACCAAGATCTATTCACTCATCCGAATGTTGTACTGGGAGGCTTCTTTGGTCAGATTTTTGGCAATGCACTTCTTGAAGAGATCGTGTTTCGTGGCTTTCTGTTCGTCCAAATCCTCCTATTGCTAACTAAGCACTATAAGTTAAAATCCCCCCTATTCATCGCTATGCTACTCTCCCAATCGATCTTCGCCATTATACATATTCCAAACCGTATCTATTCTGGCTTAGTTGGGATGGAATATGTGTATGATTTTATCCAGCTTGTTATTCTTGGTGTGATATTCTCACTCATTTATGTGCTAACAAAAAATCTATTCTTCGTCATAGGGATTCACGCATTGTTAAATGAGCCACCCATGCTACTGGATAGCAGTTTCGCGAATTTTTCAACATTAATAGGTGTGCTTCTGCTGGTTGGTTTATTGTTCTGGAAGTCCAAAAAATACCACAACAGCAAGATTAACTTACAGAATTCCATTTGAGTAACTTTGGTTTCTGCTACTTTTCTGTCCCGTTAGTCGATTATTTCGACTATCTCTCTCCGTTTCTGCTACTTTTCTGTCCCGTTAGTCGATTATTTCGACTATCTCCCTTGGTTTCTGCTACTTTTCTGTCCCGCTAGTCGATTATTTCGACTATCTCCCTTGATTTCTGCTACTTTTCTGCTCCGTTAGTCGATTATTTCGACTAGCCCCATTGG
>DFZX01000072.1:168579-185402 GCA_002383695.1 Caryophanales bacterium UBA4045 | reverse complement strand
ATGGGTAGCCTCCTACCCGATTGGGTAGTCCTATAAAAATTAAAAGGTGAGTGGGTTTATTTGTACCGTATTCATTCTGCAAAAATACACAATATATAAAAAAGGAGGTTGATTATCATGGCTAGAAGAAGAAGCAGAAGTTATGTGGTTCCAGAGGCAAGGCTTAGTATGCAATACTTCAAAGCTGAAATTATGCATAAGGAAGGCTTTAATGTAAATATGAATGAACCTGATTTGGTCAAGTATGAGGTGGCTAGATCAATGGGAATACCTCTGAAGCCTGGATATAATGGTGAGCTACAAGCAGTTTCAGCTGGGAAAATTGGTGGGAGGATTGGCGGGATGATGGTGAAGGAGATGGTTCGAATGGCTAAGGAGTCTTTAGTTTAACTAGGCTATTATGATTTTTTCTCCATTCTATGATAATCTATCAGGGTGAAGCATGAAATTGCAGGAGAGATGAGTTGACAATTAGTGGGGATAGAGATATGGGAGCCGGTCTGGTTGTCGGTGAAAGTAACTGTGGTATCCAGCATTATAGTATTCATAATAGCGTTAGCAACAGCAATAATTATGGCCAAGCGTCAGTTTTATGGTAAGTCTGCTCTAGAGACGTTCTTCCTTCTACCGCTGGTTCTTCCTCCAACGGTTGTTGGTTTTTTGCTTTTAGTCATATTGGGACGTCATAGTTGGATTGGTAGAGCCGTAGAATGGTTGACGAACCAACCGATCGTCTTCACCTGGATGGCTGCGGTTATTGCTTCGACTGTAGTGGCATTTCCATTAGTATATCAGAGCATTAAAACTGGACTTACATCTGTGGATAATTCCGTTGAGGATGCTGCACGATCTGAAGGAGCATCGGAATGGCAATTGTTTCGTTGGATTACTTTGCCTATGTCCAAACAATTTCTAATCTATGCATTTGTCCTTGGCTTTGCAAGGGGATTAGGTGAATTCGGTGCAACGCTTATGATCGCAGGGAATATACCTGGAAGAACACAAACGATACCTACTGCAATTTATGTCGCAGTGGATAGTGGCGATGTCGGGTTAGCTTGGTTCTGGACTGTCATTGTTGTATTATTGTCCTTTCTACTTCTCTTTACGGCTAATAGAGTGACGAGGCAGCTATGATGATGAATGAAAGAAAAATTCGATCGAAGGAGCTCATTCAAATTCTGGCTTTTGCCGGTTTTTTTGTGTTTATATATGCTTGGCGATGGATTCATACGGCAACGCTTCCGGCAACCTGGGATCAGGTGGACTTTGTGTTGGCTGTAGATCGATTTGATCTACTAGCGATGCAGCCCCATTTTCCCGGATATCCGTATTACATTCTTGGAGGTATTATTGCACATCGATGGGTCTCAGATCCAGGCGCAGCACTCGTCATATTCAATTTCATCCTTATGATTTCTACTATTGTGCCTATTTATGGGCTCGCTAGAAAATATACAACTTGTGCTAGGAGTCTATTCGTAGTAACCGGTGTGCATGCAATAGCGTATTTATGGACGCTCAGTGCTCAGCCTATGGCCGAAACAGCAGCTCTTGCCTTGTTAATATGGTATTGGTGGTGCTTAGCTAGAGCAATTGATTCCCCTTCAATATTTCGACAGCTCATGCCACTACTCTTGTTCAGTCTGATCATGGGCGTGAGGCTATCATATTTAGCCTTTGGAGTAGGAATAATATTGTTGTGGGGATATGATTACTACCGGGGTAGATTGGCAGGTCATAGCCATAAGAAGCTCATAAGCAGACTATTCGGTTGGATGGTCTGTGCATTCGTATTCCAATTGATTTGGCTTATCGGTCTCATTATGTCTGCAGGTCACGTATCAGGCTTCATACAGATGGCTCTAGCTTTCACAGGTGGACACTTTAATGATTGGGGTGGGACAGCAACCATCTCAGTGATCGATCTGATTCAACGATTATTCATATTGTTGTTCCATAATCTGATGTGGACTGGACTTGCTATGCAATCCATCCCTCTCTTTATACTATTAGTATTTATTTTATGCTTCATTGTTTATAGCTCAAAAAAATTAAGCTGGGCTCGATCAGATAAGTTCACTCGCTGGTTTGTGGTTATGGGCATATCCTATTTGTTATTCGCTTGGTTGGCACAGAACATTGATAAGCCTCGTCACATTGCACCTCTAATCTTGATGGTTATTGGTGTTATATGCTTACTATTAATTAGGGATATTCTCGCATATTCATGGAAACGGTATATGACAATTGGTCTGATTCTACTGCTAATAACGAGTCAAGCAGCGATGGGTATTGTTATTGTTAAACAACAATCTGAGCAAGTATCGGCAGTCCATCAGCTAGCCATTTACCTAGAACAGATGCAGGCTGAATCAGATGAGCCAATTATGGTTTATACCTGGGAGGAAACGAGAGTACTGGAGTACTTACAAGTACAATTCGATCACAAACGAATATATACGTATCCATTCTTCTTAGATGAGACAAGGGCGTTAAAGCCACGACGCATATTTATTACTGGTCAAGCACTAGATGGTTTTATTCTGCAGGGGGCTAAGGTAGGGAGTCAGACAAAATTAGTAGACAATTTTCTTTCGGATTCTCGATTTGATCCGGTGTATGCTGAGATTCGATTATATGAATGGATTCATTAAAACTTGTTAATATACAATAAAACGTATTGACAGTTCTACTGATTATGATTATCATTGAAAATGGTTATCACTGAAAACGGTTATCAATGAGGAGACTTCACAATGAGACAGAGTAAGCTACGTTTCACAATTATTATGCTTTTCGTGCTTTGTCTTCTTCTGCCCTCAGGAGCATTGGCCTACTCCTATGGCGATCCAAATAAGGAGGATATCGCTGAAAGCTTTAAAGAGATCGTAGTCGAACTGAATCAAAGTCCTATTGATTGGGCAAAAGCAAAAGCTATTTATAAGACTAGAAGAGCAGAGCTTAGCTCGCACTTCGGTGAGGATATAACAGTTACATTAGATGTTAACCTAAGTGATGAGAATAAAGACGGTTTCATTGCTAATTTTAAAGCAGTTCTTGGGTTGAATTTAAAAAGACGATTTGATTATGCGCTCAAAGATTTCGATGATTATGCAGCAGCAAAGCTCTTGGTAGCGAAGGCGAAAGGTACATATGATGTCATGAAGCCCTACCTTCCTTCTAGCAAAACAAGTGGATTGGATACTGCTTTCGAGGTGGCGTATGTTGCTTTAGGCAATCCTGGGCTGTTCGGTGTGGGTGAGAAGCCATCCGATGAGGCTGAGTTCAAGAAACAATCGAGCCTCATCTTAGATACCATTATCCCTCTAGTACCTTACACTGAAGCTAAGGTTATTGTGGATGAGCCTATTGCAGAGAAGCCTATTGCAGAGAAGCCTATTGCAGAGAAGCCTATTGTAAAGCCAACATCAGAGCCAGAGAAGCTACCGGCAGATGCTATTAAGGAAGAGCAGGAAGAGCAACAAATTGTAGACAACGAGGAAATCACACCTATTGTGGAAGTGCCTATCGTAGTTGAGCCAGAGGTTGATAATGCGGTCCAGGAAGCGGAGGATGTAGAAGATCCGCTAGTTACAGATACTGAGCCAAACCTAGATGCTGAGAACCAAACAGTTGAAGACGAGGCTGCAATTGAACATGCTCCAATGGAACGAACGAAGAAAACCAATCCATTGATTAGTATTATTGTTATATCAGCCATCATTGCTATCATCGGAACTACCGTATGGATACTTCGCAAGAAGAAATTAATTTAGTAGAAATAGTAGGAAACGAATCAATAATAATAGCTTTATATAAGAGGAGAGATTATCGCAATGAAAAAATTAATTCCCGCACTACTCAGCTTTGCACTACTATTCTCTATGATCGCTGGAACAGCATCTGCAGCAGCAACATTCGAGTTAACAGCGGATACAAGCGTGCAGGTGGAAGAATTAAAAGCTTATACGGATTTACTAGCTATGTTCACTGCTACTCCAGTTGATCTTGCTGCGATTAAAGCGGCATATGAGCTGAAGATGAAGGCTAAGGTTACTGCAGTTAACGAGGACATTGATACGAATATTAACTTTACACTTAATGCAGCAATTGATGGTAAATTAAGTGCTGGTCAAGCGAAGCAAGCGATTGATAAAGGTCTACAATGGTATTTCTATGCTGTGATCTCTAACTTAACTAAGGGTACTGCGAATGAAGCACTTGCAGCTAAAGACTTGCCAGCAGCTAAGATAGCGTTGGAGCAAGCGATTGAATTGTACCAAGGCTCCTTACAGAGCACTGCTCAGAAGAGAGACAATTACTACAAAGATTACGGGGTTATGACACAGGATTTAATAGATACAGTTGCAATTCCAGGAATGAGAGCAGCTGTTGAAGCGGGTGACGCTCTGGCTTTTAATGTTAATCGTCAAATTCTAGACAAAACACTGATCAAGGTTTTCGCTCTAGCTGCTATGAAGTATGCTGTATCCGCTCCGCTAGCAGATGCTGAAAAAGCGAAAATTGAGATGACAGAAGGATATTTCTTCTTCATGCCCATCTTCAATTCACTTAAAGGTGGAAGCGCAACGGATGCTACATTCATCGCCGATGCGTTCGGTAGTGGGGATGTAAGTAAGCTTAAGGAAGCTGAGATTAATGCAGCTTTCGCAGCAGCCATCATCGGTAAGATTTCCGGTTACTTTAATACTACAATTGATAAAGATATGGCAGGCGGCAACTTAGATAAAGCGCAAGAGCATGCAATGGAAGGCAATATGTTCCTAGTAGCGTTAGAGGTAATCATTAAGAAGCAGCTTGGCGCAGATGTCTATGCAGCTGTGAGTGCAGATGCAACTAAGTATTACAACGCGGTAAAAGCTAATGATGCTACTGCTGCGAAGCTGCATTCCTTTCATATTCTTAAGGTAATCGCAAAGTTGAATGGTGTTCACACTGTAGTTGGTTCAAATGAACTCTCCGTTAACGGTGCTACCACTACAGCAGGTACAAATTCATATATTAACCCATCTACAGACCGCACATTAGTGCCAGTTCGTTTCATTACAGAAGCAGTAGGTGCAACTATTGCATGGGATCAAGCTACACAGACAGCAACAGTAACACAGGATGGTATGGAAATTAAGCTGGTAGTTGGTCAAACAACTATTGTTAAAGATGGGGTTACATTAGAAACTGTACTTGACCAGCCGATGCTGTTGAGAGATGATTATAATTTCATTCCACTTCGTGCGATTACTGAGGTTCTTGGTTATAAAGTGTTCTATCTAGATGGAGAAATCATCATCGTTAAGTAGGTTGAAGTAATTAAAGCTCGAAATGAGGGTGCAGCATGAATTTACAAGCTTTTCTAATTACCTTCCGTGAGGCGCTTGAGGCGCTACTGATCGTTGGTGTTATCCTGATGTATCTGAAGAGGGTCGATCAGTCCAAATGGACCAAATGGGTATGGCTTGGCGTCATTCTAGCCCTTATTTCAAGCTATGGTGTTGCTCTATTATTCCAGGTAGTACTTACCGGATATAATATGCTTGGTACTGAAATTTATCTCAAAATAGGGATTATGCTCGTATCCACGGTTCTATTGACGCATATGGTGCTGTTCATCGCACAACAGAATCAGGATATTCAGAGAAAGGTTCAGTCAAGAATCACGCATATTATAACCTTTGGTAGCATCATCAACATGATTATCCATTCCTATCTTGTAGTGTTGCGTGAAGGGGTGGAAACCGTATTCTTCTTCGCGGCCATTAGTAATGGAGATATCGGTAAGGTGATACAAAGTCCGGGTGCATTACTAGGTCTGATAGGTGCGCTTGTGGTCGGCCTAGTATTCTTCCGAGGTACACGTAGAATTTCTCTAGGTTTATTCTTTAAGGCAACGAGCATGTTCTTAATCCTAATCGCTGCAGGGTTATTCGTTCAGGCGATTGGGATTTTACAGGATCGAGAGCTTATCGGTTCAGTATACAAGACAGCTGGTGGAGAGCTTGGAGAAGTGTACAACATAGAGTGGTTCATGCCAGAGCATCCTACAGATTACGATCAGTATGTTCGTGATTATGGTGAGAAGCCTTTATTAAGCGGTCAGATCGGTATATTCATGAGAGCCTTCCTTGGCTATACTCATAACCCATCTGTAGAGGAATTCGCATTCTACTGGCTGTATTATATTGTAGTGTTGGGCTTGCTCGTGTGGCAGAATAATCGCAGGAAAGCTGACCAGTCGGAAGAGGATCAAGAGAAGGATCAGTCAGTAGTAGCCTAAATATGTACCCTCTAGCGTTAATTCGCTTGAGGGTATTGTTGTTTTGTGGTATGAAAAGAGTATTCGATAATCGAAGGATGTGTGTATCTTGATTACAGGAGTCATTCTAGCTGGTGGACAGAGTAGGCGAATGGGCGGGAAAACCAAAGCGTTACTCCCTTTTCCAAAGCTGCCATTAATCCAAATACAAATAGAAGAGATGAGTAAGTGCTGTGATGAATTGTTAGTGATCACCCATGACCCAGCTCTCTTCATGCCTGTAGTAAAAGAGATGGCTCGTGTTGTCCCTGATATGTATCCAGGGCTTGGTCCTCTAGGTGGTTTAGTTACGGCGATGAACCAGAGCAGTAGCGATTACATATGGTTAGTAGGCTGTGATATGCCTTATATAAGCTCAGCGGCCGCCTTGGCGATGAAGATGACCCTAGAACAGTCGGATGCAGATGCGATTATACCTGTTGAAGAAGGAATGGTACATCCTTTACATGCGGTATATCGTGCCAGTAGCAAACCGATCGCTGAGGAAGTGCTCGCTGGACAGCAATTTAGTATGATGGCCTATTTGTCCTCTATTACTTGTATAGAGGTGACCCCGTCCTACTATGAGCAATATCAAATTCCGTTTGATTTTACAGTAAACATGAATACACCAACGGAATATGAACAGGCACTGCCTAACTCAGCTTCACCTTCACGGTTTCAACGTGAAACATTGACTGTAGCCGAAGCGCAGAGTAAAATTGCTCCTTTTATAAAATCAGCCCATACAGAAATTGTGAATTTGAACAATAGCTTCTCTCGTCACCTCGCGCAGGATATTCACGCTACACAGGATGTTCCACACTTTCGTCGATCGGGCTATGACGGTTATGCCGTAAGAGCTATGGATACGTTAAGTGCAAGTCATCATACACCAGTTAAACTCAATGTTATCGAAAGCATTGCATGTGGTAGCGTCCCAAAGCTGAGTGTTACCAAGAATACAGCAGCAAGGATAATGACAGGGGCTGCTGTTCCAGATGGTGCGGATGCAGTGATCATGCTTGAGATGACGGATTGTGCCGAATTACCAGCTGGTTTGAATGTCCACATTAAGAAGGAGATGAAATCGGGTGATAATATCACCCCAGTTGGTCAGGAAATTAGACAGGGTACAGCTGTCATTCGTAACGGTAGCTGCATACATGCAGGATCTGCCGCATTGTTGGCAACGTTCGGATATATGGATGTTCCTGTTTATGAACGACCTAAGGTTGCTATCTTCGCAACAGGCTCTGAATTGTTAGATGTAGGCTCGGCGCTGGAGAATGGGAAGATACGGAATAGCAATAGCTACATGATAGCTGCACAGGTAACTGCTGCAGGTGGTCAGCCAATCATCATGGATGTTCTAAGTGATCATGCTGATGCTGTGGAGCTAGCTGTGTTATCTGCCTTAGATCAATATGATTTGGTTATTACCACAGGCGGGGTCTCGGTAGGTGATTATGATATCATGGTAGATTTGTTCGAGAGCTGGGATGGAAGACTGCTCTTTAATAAAGTTGCGATGAGACCAGGAAGCCCAACATCCGTTGGAGTACTTAATGGGAAGCTACTCTTCGCACTCTCAGGCAATCCAAGTGCAGGGTTTGTTGGGTTCGAGCTGTTCGTAAGACCCGTCATCGCAGGCATGTTGGGCGGGAGTCAATCCTTATCAAGGATGAATACGGCAAGCTTAGCAGCAGATTTCACAAAACCTAGCCCTTACCCTCGTTATGTAAGAGGTGTTTATAGAATGGATCAAGGTACAGTCTGGGTGGAGCCCATCGGACCAGACAAATCGAGTGTGACAATTTCCTTATTAGATGCTACCTGCTTAATAATTATCCCATCAGGTGGTCGAGGTCTTCAGCATGGGGACCAGGTTCAGTTTATAACAATTAGGTAAGATGAATGCAATCTATAACATGAACAGGCCAGAAGAGAAATCCCTCCTGGCCCATGTATGTTCAACTGTTTTCTATACCCATACTATTTAAGGCAGAGCCTGTCCACCGAATAAGAATCTGTTCTCCCAGTGTGTTCCTTGTACATTACTTATGACCACACCACCTGATTCTACAGAATAGGTGTGAAGCACCTGATCATTTCCTAGATATATGCCGACATGCGTGATTTCCTCTGTGGATTTAATGTCAGGTGTATAGGCTGCTGAATCAGACCCTTTGTAAGACATGAAGAACATCAAGTCCCCACGCTTTAGCTGGTACCAATCGGTGATAGCCTGTCCACCGGTTTTCTGCTTTACCCAGTCACCCTGCTGCCTAGAATCACTAGGTAGCTGTAAACCAATACCATCAAGAAATATTTGTCTAATGAAATCTGAGCAGTCGAAGGTGCTCGTATCGAAACGGCTTGAGCCATATTCATAAGGAGTACCGAGGTAGCTTATTCCGGCTTTGAGGATAAGTTCAATGGATATGTCGGAGTCTATAGAAATTGCTTCTTCAATGAATGAAGTTGATATGTATGTAGAATTTGTGCTGACAAAGCCTATAGTGCCATTCTTATCCTTTGCCTCATACCAATAGCTGTTAGGTTTCGCAATAATCTGAATACGTTCTCCTGCTTGCAAATACCGAATTCGCTCAGCTGATGTTGAAGGACCCTTTCGGAATGAAACACTTGTTAGCACTTGTGCATTCGTTGCATGTGTATCTAAGTCGGTGGAACCCGTGGAGTCACTGAAGGTAGTCATGACGTATTTGGGATTTGAGCTAAGGTATCCAACCCTGTGATTCTTATCCTCTGCTTTATACCAATAATCGTTTACTCTCTCCAATATCCAGACTCTCTCACCTTTCGCAAGATAGCCAATTCTAAGATTGGACGTAGAAGGACCTGTTCGAAAGGATACAGAGCTGATGATTTCGCCATTGGGTTCAGGATAGGTAGAAATTGTTGTAAGCTGAGTGTATGTGGTTGAGCTAGATACAAAACCAAGCTTTCCAGTTGAATCCCTAGCCTCATACCAATAGCTGTTAGGTATACGGATGACATCGAGCTTTTCTCCGGCTTTTAAGTAGCGAATAAATTCGCCATATTTGGATGCGCTCTCACGAAAGCTGACTGACTTTACAATTTCGATGTGTGTGTCGGAATCCGAGCTTGCAGCAAGCAGTTGAGTTGGAGTAATAGAGAGGAAAACTGCCAGTATGAGTACTAGGAACATTCGTTTTTTTGTCATAGATGTGACCTCCAAGGATGTATAATAGTGGACTCAGCTGCCTCCCCTTTCTCCCTTAATCAACCATTTATGATGCGATCATAGCATAATAATGGAAGAGTAGTAGGTTGTAATTGTTACCAGTTTAGTCAGTGTACAATAAAATTATTTCTCCGTAGGTAGAAAGACTAGCCAATGAGCTAGTATGATATAGGCATTGAGGAGTAGGTAAATACTGAATCGTTATCCTTAAGATATGGTTTTGACGATTTTTTTAAGCAGATAAAGGGTAAGTAGGAGAAAAGACTCATTTTCAAAAAAACAGTTTAGGAGCTGATTAATTTGGGTATAGAAATGCCGGGCATACAGATCAGGCAGTTAAAAACTGAGGAAATCGAAATGAGCTTAAGATTATCCTCATTTGCTTTTCAATACACGATTCCTCAAGAAGAATGGGAGGAAGCAGTAAGCGGAGAAGCGCCTGATGAGGTTTGGGGTGGGTTTGATGGTGCGGAGCTTGTTGCAAAAGTTAGGATAAGACCTCTACACACCTACTTGCAGGGCAGAGTCCTGAAGATGGGTGGAATCGCTGCTGTTGCTTCTTGGCCTGAATATCGGCGGGGTGGTATTGTAGCGTCTATACTTGTTCATGCTTTAGCTATTATGCGGGAAGCGGGTCAATCCATCTCCTTCTTGGCGCCGTTCTCCTTCGCCTTCTATCGAAGATATGGCTGGGAAACCTATACAGATCGAATAAAGTTTACAGTTCAAACCGAACTCTTGCCTAGAATTGAGCTGACACGAATACCAGGTCAGGTCGTCAGAGTTGGTAAAGACATCGAGATATTATCACCTATTTATGAACGGTATGCCTCGGGATTTAATGGTATGTTAAACCGAAGCCAGGATTGGAGCGAAGACCTATTAGATCGTAAGAAGGGGCAAATTGCCATCTATCGTGATCTGAGCGGTGAGTCGCAGGGTTATATACATTATCAAGTAAAGGATAGAGTGCTATTCATCTATGAGCTCATCACATTAAATCACGAAGCGAAGTTAGGCTTATGGCGTTACATCGCCAATCATGATTCGATGATTAAGCAAGTGGTACTGTTTGCTCCTGCGAATGAAGCACTTCCATTCTTACTTGATAACCCGCGAATTAAACAAGAGGTTGAGCCCTATTTTATGGCTAGAATTGTGGATATAGAGAAGCTGATCGAGCAGTATTCATTCCTAGCCTCTATTGATCGAAAAGCACGATGGTCTGATCACAAATCTGTCTGCCTACACATCCATATCAAGGACTCCTATGCGCACTGGAATGATGGCTTATGGGAGTTAACCGTTCATACTGATGGATCTGCGAAGATTAAGCGGTCGGAGGAATTAGAGAATAGCGCCTCTCACCATCAATTATCCTGTGACATTCAAACCATATCCACCTTGCTGATGGGTTATAGGAGGTCTAGCTTCTTATATGAGATAGGTCGCTTGCAAGGTGATGAGGGGTTAATGCTGTTATTGGAGGCTATCGTCCCTGAGCGTACAACCTTCTTAAGTGACTTCTTCTAGAGTCTTATATGCAGACTGGACTAAGGTCTAGCGATAATACCGCCCGTGGTCCGTTATGTAAACATGAATAATGTCCTACAATAAGTACATAAGAGAAACACAAACGAAAGGAAGTGAAGAACAATGAGAATGAATGGTAAATCAGGATTTGCCCTCGTACTAATTGTACTCGGTGCATTGTTATTAATCAGCAATATCGGCTTTGGAATTGGATATCTACTTGGCTACTTAATTCCGATTATATTAATTATCCTTGGATATATTGGAATCAAGAACGGTAGGAACTTTATCGGATGGGTAGTCCTCATCATTGGGGTTATGTCGTTGATCGGTAAGTTTGGAAGTATTCTCGGATTCATCGTAGCAGCAGGGATCATTGTTTATGGAATCTCATTATTAAAGAATAATCCTAAGACGTATTAAGATGAATGACCAACCATATTGAACACCATTAAAATTAGAAGGAGGCAGGGTAAATGAGTGTTATGAAACGTGTGCGGGATATCAGCGTTGCAACCTTCAATGACAAGCTAGAACGATCAGAAGATCCGGTTAAGCTGATCGACCGTTACTTAATGGAACAGAATGAGCAAATTCAACAATCGGATAAATTACATCAGCAATGTGTTCAGCACGCTACTCAGTTAAAGCTTCAATATGTTCAGGCAGAGCAGCTACGTAATAAACGTGAAGAGCAAGCAGTCATGGCTTTGAAGGCTGGGGAGGATGATCTCGCTAGATTGGCGCTTCAAGAGAAGCTGCTACACGATGAGAAGTATATGCAGTACAAACAGCTATTTGACCAGAGTATGGAATCTATAGTTGAGCTAACCAAACGATTGGATGAGCTTCGTTCCGATTATCAAGAGGTATATAATAAACGACAATATTACTTGGCTAGAATGCAATCTGCCCAGCTACAGCAGCGCATGAACGAGAGATTAGGCTTTGCTGGTCAGCAGTCTGGAGCACGAATATTCCAACGGCTGGAGGATCGTATTACTGGAATTGAGCTAGAAACGCAATCCTTGTCCGAGGTAAGACGTAAGGGTCAGGAGTTTCTGTTAGAGGCAGGTTATGGTGTGAAGAATTTACTGGATGTTGAACTATCGAAGCTGAAGTTGAAGCTGGAAAGAGAAGGAGCTGCAGGAAAATGAGTAAGCTATATCGATCACAACGAAATAAGAAAATCTTCGGATTGTGTGGGGGTTTAGCTGAGGAATTTAATATAGATGCGACACTATTACGGGTAATTGTAGCAGTAAGTATTCCTTTCACAAGTGGAGCTACGATTCTAGTGTATCTTATTGCCAGTATGGTAATTCCTAAAGAGCCTGGTTTATATGAGGGTCATCCCCATGCTGGATATGGTTCTCAAAGCTGGCATACTGCACCAGGACCGGCACCGTCCGCTCCGAATGCCTATCCACAATCGACACCTGCTCAGCCAGCTCAAGCCTCAAATAGTATTGATGACATGATGAAGGACATCGAGAAGAAAGCAATGCAGAGTGAGATTGATCAATTAAAAGCCAGATTGGCTAAATTAGAGAAGGGAGACGAATAATTATGGGAATTTTTCAGAGAATTAGTGATATGACGAGGGCTTCAATGAATGAGGTATTAGATAAGGTAGAGGATCCGATCATCATGTTAAACCAATATTTACGCGATATGGAGGAGGAAATTGCTGAAGCTGAGGTTACTGTAGCTAAGCAGATGGCTAATGAGCGTAGAACGTCTCAACGATTAGTAGAGGCTAGACGTTTAAGTGCAGAGCGAGAAGCACTTGCAGAATCAGCTCTTCGCAATGGTCAGGAGGCATCAGCTAGACAGGCTCTAGAGGAGAAGCTGTATTATGATCAGAAAGCGAATGAATATATGGAGCTACATGATAAGGCTAGCACACAATCGGAGCAATTATCGTCACAGCTTCAACAAATGAAGGAAGAATTCTACAAGATGCGTAATAAGCGCAGTGAGCTCGTGTCACGTGTGGAAATCGCCAAAGCACAGAAGCAGATGGCACAGATCAATAGCAGCATTGTTATTGAAGGGGGGTCGGCTTCGAGGGGATTCCACCGTATGGAAGAGAAGATTATGCAATACGAAGCTGAAGCGCATGTAGCTAGCCATGTTTATGCGAGTCCGGTAGCACCGATTGACCCGGTTAAGCAAGAGAAAGTGGAGGCACAATTGCAATCACTGAAAGAGAAGCTAACGCATACAGAACAGTCGATATCTAATTAACATATATGATATGATAGGTGTGGTCTGAAGCCATAGCCAGCGTTTAGGCTGCTATGGCTTTTTTCATACATTGCCTATTATCTTAATTTAATCAGAGAGTGAGGTGGAACGGATGGATAACCGGAATCGTAATACTGCCATTATGCTGATCGTCGTTGGTGTATTTTTCTTCTTGGGAAACATAATTGGTTTTCTAAACGTATCTGCCTTGATTCTCATCTGGTTAGGTATTTATAAAGTTCGGAATGATGGTGATTCTAAGGGCTATATTGCTCTAATTATCGGAGGTGTAATTCTATTAGGGGGCCATCTATCGGTCATTATTGCGCTTATTCTAATCTCACTTGGTTACTTTCTCATTCAATCCAAAAAAGTGCAACGTGATGGCAGCTATTTGCAGAATCAGACTTTCATTGAGAGTATCAAGTGGGATCGTGAGCCATGGGTGCTAAAGAGTATGAGCCGGTGGAGCGTCATCGGGGAAATTCGAATGGATTTGTCACTAGCGCTTCAGGATGAGCTTGAATCGATAGTTATGCTACAGGGTGTTATCGGAGATATTGATATTATTGTACCAGAGGATTATGGAATCTTAGTTGAAGCTAATGTCTTAATTGGTCGCATTGGCATTGGTGAAGAGAAAGACTCAGGTATGCTGAATAAACGAATATGGAGGTCTGCAAATTATGAGGCCAGTGAGCATAAATTGAAACTAATTGTTGCATATGCCGTAGCAGATATTGAAGTGAAGATACTCTAGCCAGTCAGCTTTAATCCTAAATCCTTAGAAAGGAGAGATACCGGTGGAAAGAGAGAAAAAACTGACGAGTATGATTTGGCGTAGCATGGTGGAATCGATTATTTTTTGTTTGCTGCTGCTTGCGATTACCTTCTATTTTCTACAATATTACCGGTATCTTCGTCCCTTTGATGGATGGTTTGAAACACTGACTACGCTCTCAATACTAAGTGGCATTGCAGTCTCTGGAGGAATTATCTTCGGATATTGGCAGAGCGGGAATGTCCGTAGGCGGCTGGATCGGATTAGAGATTCGATGCTGTTACTAGAGAAAGGTAACCTGTCACGTGCCGTACCTTATATGGGTGAGGATGAGGTAGGTAGACTTGCGGATCAGCTAGGAAGGATGAGCAAGAAGTGGGAGGAGCAGGTGTCCTCCTTACAGCGACTGTCCACACATAATGCTGAGTTAGCAGGTAAAGCAAGATTTACGGCGATTATTGAAGAACGACAACGATTAGCGCGTGAGCTGCATGATGCGGTAAGTCAACAGCTATTTGCTATCTCTATGACGGCTACGGCGCTTGGAAGAACGATGGATAAGGATTATGATAAAGCCAAGCATCAGGTGGCATTGATCGAAGAGATGTCGTCGGTTGCACAATCGGAGATGCGTGCTTTACTCCTACATCTAAGGCCTGTTCATCTTGAAGGCAAGAAACTATCGGTTGCCCTTGGTGAACTGGTAAGGGAGCTACAGGAGAAGGTGCCGCTTGATATCACCTCAGAGCTTGATCATGAGCTTATTTTATCTAAAGGGATTGAAGACCATCTATTCCGAATTGTCCAAGAAGCTTTCTCAAACTCGTTACGCCATTCTAAGGGGACGAAGCTACAGCTAACGCTTAAACGAATTTCGGATGTTGTTGTTCTGTCTATTCGAGATAATGGAATTGGCTTTGATGTTGGCCTTAAGAAGCAAACGTCCTACGGTTTAACAACGATGCAGGAGCGGGTGACCGAGTTAGGCGGCTCGATCAATATCATCTCTGCATTGAACAAGGGAACAAGAATTGATATAAGGATACCAATTATGGTGAGAGAAGGGGAATCCGTCGATGTCAGATGAACAATCTATTAAAGTGTTGCTCGTTGATGATCATGAGATGGTTCGAATTGGGTTAGCCGCGGTACTAGCTACGGAGGACGGCTTGGAGATCATAGGTGAGGCTAGTAATGGGGTAGATGGAATTAGATTAGCCAAGGAGTATTCTCCTGATGTTGTCCTTATGGATCTAGTCATGGAAGGCATGGATGGAATAGAGACAACTCGTCATATTATGAAGCTGCTACCGCAATGTAAGGTTATTGTACTAACCAGCTTTCTAGATGATGATATGATGTATCCTGTCATTGAAGCAGGTGCTTTCAGTTATTTACTCAAGACATCACGTGCTGCTGAAATTGCTCAAGCAATTAGAGCCGCTGCAAGAGGTCAATCCATACTGGAGTCACAGGTTGCCACTAAGATGATGAATCGTTTGCGACAGCCCAAACCGGTTGCCCTAGCACATGAGGATCTGACTGAACGAGAGATGGAAGTTCTGCAGATGATTGCTAGGGGAAAGTCTAATCAGGAAACCGCAGACTTATTATACATCGGTGTGAAGACTGTTAAATTCCACGTTACGAATATATTAGCTAAGCTTGGTGTGGAGGATCGCACGCAGGCTGCTATCTATGCACATAAGAACGGACTCGCCAATTAACAGACAGGATTGGATGAATAACTGAGTATGTGCTAAACTATTTAAGGGATCTAAATATACATAAAGAAAGAATGATGAGAAGTGAATGGAACAATCTTCTATATATTCGGTGCAACAGGTGATTTGGCTAAACGTAAGCTATTCCCGGCGATCTATAGCTTATACCGCGAAGGTAAATTAGATGAGTTTGCTGTCATCGGTTTAGCTCGGCGTAATCGAACCAATGAGCAGTTCCGGGATGATGTGTATAGCTCAATTCAAGAATTTGCCCGATATAAGATCGAACATGATGAGCAATGGGACAAGTTTGCTGCGCATTTCGAATACCAGTCCTTAGATATTAACGACTTAAATGGTTATGAAGTTTTACAGCAAATGTCTGAGCAATTAGATAAAACCTTCTCTTTAGAAGGGAATCGATTGTTCTACTTAGCGTTATCTCCGGAATTATTCGGTCCAGTAGCTAATAATCTACGCAGGGGAGGCTTACTTGATTCTACAGGCTGGCACCGCGTGGTTATTGAGAAACCATTCGGCTATGACTTGGCCTCCGCGAATATGCTGAACGAACAAATTCGTGAGGTTTTCCGTGAGGATCAGATATACCGTATCGATCATTACTTGGGTAAAGAAATGGTTCAGAATATAGAGGTCATCCGATTCGCGAATGCATTCTTCGAGCCTCTCTGGAATAACAAATATATCGCTAATATTCAGATTACCTTGAGTGAAACTGTTGGTGTTGAAGAGCGCGGTGGTTATTATGACAAATCGGGTGCACTGCGTGATATGGTTCAGAATCATGCACTGCAGATGGTAGCTATGATGGCAATGGAACCTCCTAGCCGACAACATCCTGAGGATATTCGGGATGAGAAGGTCAAGGTTCTACGTTCACTACGTCATTACAAGAAGCTAGAGGAAGTTCAGCAGAATGTAATTCGTGGTCAGTATAAGAAGGGAAGCTCGAAGGGGAAAGAGCTGGCT
>DFZX01000072.1:155428-168537 GCA_002383695.1 Caryophanales bacterium UBA4045 | reverse complement strand
GGTGGTCGTTGAATTCAAGAACATGCCGAACAATATTTATTTCTCCAAGAATAACAAGCTTGAACCCAATCTGCTCGTATTCCGGGTCAATCCCATGGAAGGTATCTATATTAAGATTAATGCTAAGAAGCCCGGCTCGGAATTTGCCCTGCTTCCTGTGGCTATGGAATTCTGCCAAAGCTGTCAGGTGGGGATCAATACACCGGAAGCTTATGAGCGCTTATTATTAGATGTTGTACGTGGCGATTCTACATACTTCTCCCGATGGGATGAGGTAGCACTAGCTTGGGAATTTATCGATCCGATTGCCAAAGCTTGGGCGCAAGCTGCAGACGATCTTAAGCATTACCCTGCTGGCTCATGGGGCCCCGAAGCAGCAGCTCAATTACTCGGTGAGGATGGCTTCCATTGGTGGCCCGTGAATGGACAAGAGGAAGATGATGTAGTCTGGATGATTTAAATTAAAATCTATATTGAAATCTAAGATGAGGTGACCATCTAATTGCAGAAGATATATGATATCTCCATGTCGATCCATCCTAAGATGCAGGTATGGAATAATGATGAGTCAAAGAAACCTGTCTTTAGAAACGAGAGTACATTAGCTACAGCTGATGCTTATGAAACTCGGATTGAGATGAATGTCCATACCGGAACACATTTAGACGCACCTCTTCATATGGTGGAGGATGGTGCGCCAATTGAATCGATACCCTTAGAGCGATTGGTAGGTCCAGCGAGAATTCTCGACCTAACTGAGATCGTGGGTAGTATTGGACGTGAGCATTTAGAGCCTTATGGCATTCAACAGGGTGAATGGTTATTATTCAGAACAAGGAATTCCTTTTCTGAGCAGTTTGATTCTCAATTTGTATTCTTAAATGCTGAGGGTGCATCCTATTTGCGCGATATTGGGATCAATGGTGTTGCAACAGACGGATTAGGAATTGAACGAGATCAACCTGGATGTCCAACTCACCAAACATTGTTCGCTGCAGATATTCTTATTGTTGAAGGTATTCGATTGAAGGAAGTCCCTGCAGGGAATTATACATTCATCTTAGCACCACTAAAGCTAGAAGGTATTGAGGCTGCTCCAGCTCGTGCATTCTTAATGGGGTAAATAATAATTGCATGAGAAGGGAAAGTACAATGAGTAGAAATTTGGTTGATGAGTTATCTCAGGAAGTATCAAAACGTCGAACATTCGCCATTATATCTCATCCAGATGCGGGTAAAACCACCTTGACCGAGAAATTGTTATTGTTCGGTGGCGCCATACGTTTGGCAGGAACGGTTAAGGGGCGGAAGGCAAGTAAGCATGCGACCTCTGACTGGATGGAAATTGAGAAGCAACGGGGTATCTCCGTTACTTCAAGTGTTATGCAATTCGATTATGAAGGACATCGAGTGAACATCCTTGATACGCCTGGACATCAGGATTTCAGTGAGGATACGTATCGAACACTAACAGCTGCAGATAGTGCGGTCATGCTGATTGACTCCGCTAAAGGTGTCGAGGCACAGACGAAGAAGCTCTTCCAGGTGTGTAGGATGCGTGGGATTCCGATCTTCACCTTTATCAATAAGATGGACAGAGAAGGTCGTGACCCCTTCGAGCTACTAGAGGAATTGGAGCAGGTGTTAGGTATTCGCTCTTATCCCATGAATTGGCCGATTGGGCAAGGAAAGCAGCTATGTGGTGTTTATGACCGCAGGCAAACTCAGGTCGAGCTATTCCATAGTGAAGAGGATCATAAGAATATTACAGTGCGCCCTGTAAGCGGACATGATGATCCAATCATTCGTGAGATGGCTGGTGATTTCCTGTTCGAACAATTACAGCAGGAAATTGAATTGTTGGACGTAGCTGGAGATCCATTTGACTATGAGAAGGTAAGACAGGGCGAGTTGACTCCTGTTTTTTTTGGCAGTGCGATTAATAACTTTGGTGTTCAGACCTTTCTTGAGAATTTCTTGAAGCTAGCGCCTAAGCCAATATTGCGTAATAGCACGGAAGGTCCAATCGAACCAACTGAGCAACGATTCTCCGGTTACGTATTCAAGATTCAAGCGAATATGAACCCTGCTCACCGTGACCGTATTGCATTCCTACGTATCGTATCGGGTAAATTTGAGCGTGGAATGAGCGTTCGGCATGTGCGTGTGGGTAAGGATATTAAGCTTGCTCAGCCGCAGCAATTCCTTGCTCAAGATCGTGATATTGTTGAGGATGCATATCCGGGTGATATTATTGGCCTGTTCGATCCAGGTATATTCCGAATAGGAGATACGCTGAGTCAAGGCAGAGAGCTTAAATATGACGAATTGCCTACATTCTCACCTGAGCTATTCAGCAAAGTGACGGTTAAGAATGCATTGAAGCACAAGCAATATCAGAAGGGGATCGATCAGCTAACAGAGGAAGGAACCATTCAAGTGTTCCGGACGATTGGGTTTGAGGACGCGATTCTTGGTGTTGTAGGACAGCTCCAATTCGAGGTGTTCGAGTATCGTATGCGAGCAGAGTATGGCGTAGAGGTCCACTTACAGCGTCAGCCTTATCAATTCGCAAGATGGGTCATTGATGAGAAGATGGATCCATCCAAGTACAGGATCAATTCGACACTTGTGAAGGATAAGAACGACAGCTATGTAGCGTTATTCGAGAACGAGTATGCAATGCGCACAGCAGTTGATAAGAACCCGACAGCGAAGTTCTTGGAAACTGCACCTTGAGTATAAAAAGCACCTTATGAGAACAATGCAAAAGAAAAACTAACATTTATGAAATGGAAAACTGTCGCAGTTAGCGACAGTTTTCCATTTCATACTATCAGTTTTTACAACAATCAAGTAATATGCTATATATCACTTTCTTCTCCCTCTTCCAAGTAAAATTTTTCTAAATTATTTATCCTGTTAGATTGTTCGATAGTTAGTAATTCGGCTTCAAAATTGTTCGTAATAAATTCATGATCCTGGTTCTTTAGCATACCATTGGACTCTACAAACTTACCTTGAGCTTGACCTACTACATAATACCCAAAGTCATCTTTATCGGGTCTATTACCCTTATTGGATGTTAAAAATACTGTTACGATTTCACCAATTTCAAAGGTTGGTAATAAATTCTCTTCAGGCTCATATATCATGTCATCAGTTTCCCCGCCTTCAACTCGAATTTCTACTTCTTTGTCTGGATTTCCTTTTAATATTTTGGTAACTCTTATAAGCGTATCCGTTACAGGAAATCCTCGAAAATCTTTTTGTACTTCTTGAGAAATTACTTGTCCTTCTATAATAGCATCAGCATGATTTACTAATTGATTTTTATCGAAGTAGACTACTTCGATATCTGACTCAACTATAATCTTTTCATTATTATTTGTGCCGCAAGCGGAAAGGAAAGAAAACACCATTATTAATAAAATTGTTGCCATAAATTTATTCATTTTGTTATCTCCTTTTTTTTGAATTTAGTTCCATCTGTCGTATGAATCATTTGCAGCATCTACGTCATCGGATGTCACTGATCTTTTATAAGTCGTATTTTGGCTTCCAGTATGATACATTGTATTAGCATAAGTTGAAGAATGATTAACTCGTATAACATGTCCGAATTCATGTGTCATTGTACTTTGAATATCATATTTATTAGGTTGAGCTGAATTTGCCCATGCATGACTTGTGTTGATCTCGATGTCTGCTTCAATAACAAAACCACCACTAATATATGCTGTACATTGACCTGTAAATCCAGTGGCACCATATGCAAATTTAGTTATGGTGTTAATACCATTTGAACTTGCGGTACTATTCGTGGTCTCAGGCAATATCAACATCCCTATATCGTAATAGTAAATCTCTTACTATTTAGAGAATCAAACAAGGAGTTTTGTAGTTGTATTGTATGTTAATTTAACTCTAACTCTATTAGTAATTTCCATTATTTTCAATAGCGCGAAAGTTCTATTTAATTACATTTTTATTTGATTATTCACAAATATATTTATTTCATTAAAAAGACAATATAAGTTCACTTTAGTTGCATCTTTCCAACATATGATTCGAAAGTCCCGATTTGTCGTTGAGCCTCAAAATAATGAATATTGAGAAGGTCGGCGGCATGCGGATACTGGAAGACAACATTCTACTCTGTGTGACAGGTCGAGCAAAGTAGAACTTCTCCGAGGTCAAAGAGCCTGGGAAACTGTACAATGATGACACTGAAACCTGGGATACCCTGTGGCTCTTCCCATAACGGAGTACTCGTTAGGAAAAGAATGGGTAGTATGGCAAACGATCAAAAGGGAGAATGCACATCTAGCTAGGTCATTGACAAATGCTATTGTACATCGTAAAATGTACGCGTGTACATTAATTCGAACTGTTGTGAATATAATTAAAATTAAGGGGGGGAGGACACATTACAACTAGAAGAGATGTAGCTCGCTTAGCTGGGGTTTCTGAAGCGACAGTCTCACGTGTGTTTAATAATATTGGCCCGATTCGAGAGCAAACTAAACAGGCTGTTATGAAAGCGGCTACGGAGCTCCACTATACACCTAATGCGTTAGCGCAGAATTTTGTGCGTAGACGTAGTGGCAACCTAGGTGTGATATTACCGTTACTGCCGAAGGTGCATTTGTTCTCGAAATATTATTTTGCCGAGATCCTAAGTGGTATTGGTCAGGCGGCGAATGAGAGAGGCTATGATTTATTACTTATGTTCGCAGGCGCTGATGAGAATAAAGATTACTTGAGGCTGTTCGATGCAAGGAAGGTGGATGCCTTAATTCTTCTCGGTCGCAGAGAAATCCCTGAGGATCGTGCGTCTCTAACAGCACTTGTTGAGCATAAGCACCCCTTCTGTCTCATTGGTCAACGATTTACAGGCCTTCAAACCGATACAGTAGATGCAGATCATATCACAGGTAGCTATGAGATGGTAAGGCATCTCATTGAATCGGGACGACGACGAATTGCCTTTATTAATGGGCCCATGGAATATTCGAATAGTGAGGATCGGCTAGCAGGCTACAAAGCCGCATTAGCGGACAATGGGATCGATTATGATATAAATCTGATATTCGAAGGAAATTTTAGTCGGAAGAGCGGCTATGAATTAGCAAGCACAATCGCGAGTATCCACGATCGTATTGATGCTGTATTCGCCACGAATGATCGAATGGCATTAGGCCTAATACAAGGGCTGAATGAGATTGGCATTAGCTATAAGGACCTGACCGTTGTGGGTTATGACAATGCTGATATTGCCCAATTCTGTAATCCACCACTAACTACAGTGGAGGTGCCTTTGTTCGAGATGGGTCAGCTTGCTACCAATAAATTGTTAGACCGAATGAGTGGCGGCTTGTTAGGTGAGTCCTTCCATGAGAAGCTCCCAACTCGATTAGTAGTGAGATCAACAAACATCTGAATTACGAATAGGAGGCGTTGGCATGAAAGAGTTTCGTATTGGCATGATCGGCTATAAATTTATGGGAAAGGCACATAGTGAGGCTTATCGAAGTGTGCCGATGTATTTTCCCAATACGCCTAAACCCATTATGAAAGTGATCTGCGGTCGTGATGGTGATGCCGTAGCTCAAGCTGCTAAGCAGTTCGGCTGGGAGGAATCGATTACGGATTGGCAAGAGCTTCTGAAGAGAGATGATATCGATGTTATCGATATCAATGCACCTAGTGATGCTCACAAGGACATTGCTATTGCAGCAGCACGCGCAGGTAAGCATGTGTTCTGTGAGAAGCCGCTTGCATTGACACTCGCAGACTCGAGAGAGATGCTAGCTGTCGCCGAGGAAGCTGGGATTAAGCATATGGTAGGCTTTAATTATCGCTATGCACCTGCTGTTCAGCTGGCGAAGAAGCTCGTGTCGGAAGGTCGGCTAGGTCATATCTATCATTTCCGATCTACTTTCTTGCAGGATTGGATTCTCGATCCCGAATTCCCATTGGTATGGCGTCTACAGAAGAGTATAGCTGGCTCTGGCTCTCATGGGGATCTAGGGGCACATCTCATTGATATGGCCAGATTCCTTGTTGGCGAATTTAGCGAGGTTATGGGGATGAGTGAGACCTTTATTAAGGAACGTCCGATTGCTAGTGCGATGACAGGACTAAGTGCTGTCAAGGTAGGCAAGGATGCTCCGAGGGGCGCTGTGGATGTGGATGATGCTACCTTATTCTTAACCCGGTTTGAGAATGGCGCATTAGGTAGCTTTGAAGCGACTCGATTTGCAGCTGGACATCGGTGCACGAATTCTTTTGAGATTAATGGGAGTAAGGGTAGTGTGAAGTTTGACTTCGAGCGTATGAATGAGCTTCAGGTTTACTTTACGGATGATGCGGAGGATGTGCAAGGCTTTCGGAGAGTTCTGGCAACGGACCCTGCTCACGCTTATATGGATCATTGGTGGCCTGCTGGGCACACGATTGGTTACGGACAGACGTTCACGCATGAGGTTGTTGAGATGATGGAAGCCTTGCAGGCAAACAGACAGCCTGTACCGAATTTCGTAGATGGTGTGAAGTGTCAGGAAGTGCTCGAAGCGGTGGAGCGATCCATTGATGAGCGTCGATGGGTTAAGATTAGTGAAATGTAATAGAACTCAATAATTGAACAAGAGAAGGAGTAGATCGTATGAAAAAAGCACTAATCGTATGGGGTGGCTGGAGTGGTCATGAGCCCGAGGATGTAGCAGGTATACTTGGAGGGCTGCTGAAGGAAGAAAATTATAATGTTGAAATTTCAGATACATTGGATAGCTACAAAGATGAGGAAAAAATGGCAACGATCGATTTGATCGTACCCGTTTGGACTATGGGAACGATCGAGAAAGAACAGTTACTACCTTTACTAAAAGCAGTTAAGGAAGGTGGGACCGGTATAGCAGGCTGTCATGGAGGAATGTCCGACTCCTTTCGCAATGAAGTGGAATATCAATATATGGTCGGCGGACAGTGGGTAGCGCATCCCGGTAATGATGGTGTCACTTATGATGTGAATATTGTAGACCAAGCTCACCCGCTAACACGAGGAATTGAAGATTTTGTTGTTGTCTCGGAGCAATATTATATGCATGTTGATCCGGCTATTCAAATTCTTGCAACTACGAACTTTGGTGAGATCAAGATGCCCGTAGCTTGGACGACAGCATATGGGCAAGGAAAGGTTTACCATAATACTTTGGGTCATGTAGCAAGCATTGTGCGTATGCCGCAGGTACTCGAGATGATGAAACGTGGAATGATATGGGCCACAAGATAAACTAGCGGAAGATGGGAGCAATGTAACAATGGACAAGGTTAAGGTTGGCATCATAGGCTGTGGGAATATTAGTAAAGCTTATTTGAACAATTGCACAACATATAAAAATTTACAGGTCGTCGCCTGTGCGGACCTCGATTTGGCAAGAGCACAGGAACGTGCAACCGAATATGGTGTACCTATTGCTTGCTCACCCGAAGAGCTGCTTGCTAATAAGGAAATTGAGATCGTCATAAATTTAACTATTCCCAAGGCGCATGCGGAGATATGTTTACAGGCTTTAGAGGCGGGAAAGCATGTATATACAGAGAAGCCCTTCACAGTGACAAGAGAAGAAGGATTAAAGATCCTAGAGAAGGCCAAGAAAAAAGGTCTGCTCGTTGCAAGCGCACCTGAAACGTTCATGGGTGGTGGAATCCAAACCTGCCGCAAATTAATCGATGAAGGCTGGATTGGAACACCCGTAGCAGCAAGTGCGTTTATGATGGGCGGTGGACACGAAGGCTGGCATCCAGACCCTGAGTTTTATTATGAGGTCGGTGGCGGCCCAATGTATGATATGGGTCCTTACTACTTGACAGCACTAGTAACGCTGCTAGGCCCTATACATAGGATAACAGGGTCAGCTCGTATATCCTATCCTGAGCGGACAATTCGCAGTGAGAAGAAGCAGGGTAAGAAGATTAAGGTAGAAACTCCAACTCATGTGACGGGCATATTAGACTTCGCTTCTGGTGCTGTAGGCACTATCATTACAAGCTTCGATGTATTCGGCGGTCATCGATTACCTAATATAGAAATTTATGGTAGTCTAGGTACGTTAAGTGTTCCAGATCCGAATACGTTCGGTGGTCCAGTAATGCTCCGCCGATTTAATGAGCAGGAATGGCGCCAAATTCCGTTAACACATGGTTATACCGATAACAATCGAGGCATAGGTGTTATGGATATGGCTTTTGCTATTCGTAATGAACGGACGCACCGTGCCCATGGAGATATGGCCTATCATGTACTAGAAGCGATGCATGCCTTCCATGATTCAGCTGCAGAAGGACGCCACTACATGATGAAGAGTACTTGTGAACGTCCTGCAGCTATGCCTGAGCAGTCTCTACACGCGGGCCTCGAGAGCTAGAGATTCATTAAGAGCTGTTATGAGACCCTGTTGCTGCTGCTCATCAATCTGATTCCAGATCAGCTCGAATAGTACACCTAATCCAGGTAAGGTTCTTTCATCGTTACCGATCGAGCCTTCGATGACTTCAAGTAATTCTTCATCGGATTTGTCATGTACACGCTGTATGATCGCTTGACGTAAGTTTAATGTTTTCATTGAGATGATAACCTCCACATGTTGTATTCCTATGTTTACTATGTGTAAAAATCATTTTATTCATGCTCACATTCATGAAGTGGCATGTTGTGGGAATAAATACGTCAATTGTGCTATAATGTACAGTGATTTGATCGAAGGCTAGAAAGGAAGCGATTTGGATGCAGAAGAAGCAATTTGCAATTATCGGTATGGGTCGATTCGGCTCAAGTGTTGCCAAAACTTTATATAACTTGAATTTCGAAGTATTAGCTATTGATACCGATGAGCATCGAACCCAAGAAGTAATCAGCATGGTCACACATGCAGTCCAAGCAGATTCAACGGATGAAGAAGCACTACGTGCACTTGGTTTACGAAATTTCGATGTTGTAGTAGTTGCTATTGGACAAGACATTCAAGCTAGTATCCTAACGACATTAATATTGAAGGATATGGGTGTGAAGATGCTCGTTGCCAAAGCACAGAATGAATTACACGGTAAGGTATTAGCCAAGATAGGCGCTGATAAAGTCATCTATCCAGAGCGAGATATGGGACATCGTGTTGCGCATAATCTCATCTCACCGAATATTCTTGATCATATTGAATTATCTGATGATTATAGTATTGTGGATTTACAGGTAGGTCCATCACTCATAGGTAAGAACTTACGTCAGCTGGACATTCGCAATAAATACCAATGTAATGTGATGGGTATTAAGAGCAAGAATGGCAAGATGAACATAGCTCCCCATGCTGAGGATTTAATTAAAGAGGATGATGTGCTTGTTGTGGTAGGTAAGAATGAGGATCTGCAAAAGTTTGAGACTAGCTTTTCTTAACTAAGGACGGCGATGACGTTTATCCTGGAATTGAGGGTGACATAGACAAGTGACAGTAGAGATATTATCTGTTCATAATCACCGTGTTAAACAATGGGCTGCCTTGCTAGATAGGAAGCACCGTGACCGTGAGAACAAATATATGATTGAAGGTGTGCACCTTGTACAGGAAGCACTTCAGTACAGCGTCCCGATGGAGACGCTTATTTTTTCGTTAGAGCGAGGGCTTCCGGATGACATTTCACCGTACCTTCAGCAGAATGTGGAGTTGATTGGGGTCAGTGAAGCCGTGTTAGCCAAAATATGTGATACGATTAGCCCCCAAGCTGTGGTTGCTGTCATGCCTAAGAGTAAGACAGCAGAGATGGACATTATAAGCCATTATCGTTCGTTGGTTGTGGTTCTGGATGGCATTCAAGATCCTGGAAATCTAGGGACCATTATCCGCAGTGCGGATGCTGTCGGCGCAAGTGCTGTACTATTAGGCAAAGGTACAGTGGATTTATATAATGCAAAGACAATTAGAGCAACTATGGGTTCTATCTATCATCTTCCTATTGTTGAGTGTGACTTGAATACCATTCTACCTTTGGCCAAGCTTCAAGGTGTACAAGTTATATCTACACGTCTTGAGCAAGCGGTTAGCTGCTATGATGCAGATTTTACGAAGGAGACCTGGATTATTGTTGGTAATGAGGGTCAAGGTGTCTCGAGCAGTATTGCACAATATGCGGATCAATTTCTGCATATCCCAATGCCTGGAAAAGCTGAATCGCTCAATGTAGCAATGGCATCAACTGTATTACTATTCGAGGCTATGCGGCAACGTAGAATAAGTAATTAGCGAGCTTCATTGGAATGTAGCTGAAAAGGAATATCTTCTGATTGATTAGGTATGGGCATATAAATGAGCATATATCATTTCATTTCCATAACTAATCAACCAGGGGGATTTAAAACCGTGGCCCGAAGATGGAGAAGTGCCAAACATCAAACTACAGGCAAGAAACGAATTATTCTGGTCATCTTATTCTTGTTTGCCTTCTCGTCCTTACAGACCTTCATTTATCTAGAGAGAAATCTCCGGCCTCCGCTAATGAATGTGGCTGCTATTCGTGTCAAACAGAAGGCGACGGAAGCAATCAATACAGCAATTACCGAGAAAATTGCACAGGGCACGAATTTTGATAAATTGATCGACTGGAAAGAAGATAACAGCGGCAAAATAACTGGTTTCATGCTGAACTATGCTGAGCATATGAAGATAGCTGGAGATACAGTGAATATAGTTCAGAAGACATTGCAAAATCTAGAGACGATTCCTGAGCATATTCCCTTGGGATTGGCATTTAACAGTGCAATCTTCGCTTCATTTGGGCCAGATATCCCTATTCGGTTTGTACCAGCAGGTGCAGTTAAGGTGGATTTGAATACTAGGCAGAAGAATGCGGGTATCAATATGCTGCTTGTTGAAGTTTATATTCGTATTATCGCAGAGGTCACGATTATTATTCCCTTCGATACCAAGCCGGAAATCGTGTCTACGGAAATTCCGATCTCTTATCTGCTGGTGGTTGGTGATGTGCCGATGTACTATTTTGACGGAAAAGGAAATCCGGTTGGAGAGTCGCAGCCATTGCCACCGAATATTGCATTACCTGATCTGATTAAAGAGCAAGAGAGCAGTGAACAGGTTACTGAAGAATAAATTACTTGCTGCTCTTCTTCCTCAATCTTTCCTCACGTTCCCAACGAAGTAAGTATGGATAGGGGTCAAACGACCAATCGGTATACCCGGCATCTCGATAAAGACCATAGTGTAGATGAGGCGGGAATTTACCTTGTGTACCTGGTTTTCCGTAGCCTGAACTGCCTACCCAACCAACCGTTTGTCCTGGAGAAACGACCGTTCCCTGCTTAATCTCCTTGTTAAATCCAGATAAATGCGCATAATAATGGTAAACGTTATTGATGCTTCGTATACCTACTCTCCAGCCCCCATAACGGTTCCAACCGAGAATCTCTACAATGCCATAGCAGGTGCTACGAACGGGATAGCCATATGAAGCGAACAAATCGGTGCCCTCATGACTACGTCGTCCCCCCCATCCTCGTTTCGCTCCCCATGTGCTACGGTAAGAGTAATCAGCTCTGAGTGGCAGCGGGAAGGCATGTGTTTCAAGCTCCAGTGTATTGTACTCCGAATAGATCTTCGCAAACTGTAATATTCGTTCGACGCTACGGGGATTCTTATACGTTTCCCAAAGTCCAATTCTGAAGTCCTGTAAGGAAGTGCCGCTACGCAGAACATTCTTAGCCATCGTGTACAGAATGTCCGCATCGGATTGTCGGTCAGCTAAACCGTCTCCGTTACCATCGAGTCCCACTCCATCGAAGAATGCAATAGACCCGGGATCTTGATCTGCTTGGTCAGGATTAAGCGTGCCCGCCCATTGCTCTTCAGGATAGTAAATGGCTACAAGACCATCTCTTACTGGGCGATCCTTCTTGTTCATCGTTGTCATGCTTCGCTCATATTGATCGATTGCGGCTAAATAAGTCCAAGGAATACCTGTCATGACACTCATTTGTTGAAAAAGATT
This sequence comes from Caryophanales bacterium UBA4045, assembly GCA_002383695.1. Taxonomy (GTDB): domain Bacteria; phylum Bacillota; class Bacilli; order Paenibacillales; family UBA4045; genus UBA4045. The sequence goes on along the minus strand of DFZX01000072.1, from coordinate 156,483 downwards.
GTAGCGGATTGTGTATTCATTGGAATCGTCTGATGTTATAGCATGTGCTTTAGCAGAGAAGCCTATGAAGCCAGCACAAAGACATAACGTAATGATCCAGCATCGAAGCATAGTAGCAACGCCCTCTCGAATTCCAGCTTGTTTCTGAACAAGAAAATAGTGCTGAACAAGCTTTGATAAAGCTTATGATGTTCAAGAGGGATGATTTTATGTATGATGTTGGTGAGGAAGGAGACTGATAATTGATGGAATTTAATCACCGTTCAGAGCACACGGATGACGATATGTTACTCATACAAGCCAATATTGACGATATGAATCCGGAATTCACGTCCTTTATCACAGATCGATTATTCGAGGTTGGGGCCAATGACGTATATTGGATACCCATTATCATGAAGAAAGGTCGCCCTGGTCTCATGCTCAATGTTCTTGTGCAAGAGGACCAGCTCGACCGAATTGAGAATATAATTTTCAGTGAAACAACCACATTAGGTCTTCGTTATCTGCATGCCGCCTGCCATCGACTAGGTCGCGAATTAATAGCTGTCGAGACTACCTGGGGACCTGTCCATATCAAAGTCGGTTATTATCAGGATAAGCTAATTCAATATGCACCCGAATTCAAGGAGTGCGAAGCCATAGCGAGGGAACATCATATTCCGTTGAAGCAGGTGTACGATGAAGTGAAGAAGCTGTTTAAACAGGGCAAATAAATCCAATATATAGCTGTGGATTAAACTCATTATTCGGCAGTTTTAATGTGAACCACTTCCTCATATTTATTAAGTACAATAAGGTCCCATGTTAGATACAAATAATACGCTTCCGCTTTTGAGGTGCAAATGCGTTTTTGACAGCTTACTACGAGAGCAAGATTAACTTACAGGTTTCGATTTAATAACTTTGGGATGAAAAACCTGCTGTAATGCTAAAGAAATAGTCGGCTATTTCGATCACCTCCCTTCTGCAATCTGGAGCCATAAGCGGGAAAATGCCCGCATAATCGTGAGTTCGGAGTAAGAATGGCACAATAAGCGGGAAAATTCCCGCAT
>DFZX01000072.1:4084-155327 GCA_002383695.1 Caryophanales bacterium UBA4045 | reverse complement strand
AAGCGGGAAAATTCCCGCATAATTACGTGGGAACTATGTTTCTACTGTAGTTCATTGTTGATTTCTCTTTTGTTAGATTTACGTACAAAAACGACGTGTCAAATTGGGAGTCAATTTGCACGCCATTTTTCAGATGGTGATTTAAGTTCCATTCCTCTAGTCCCTACTATAATCAAGGAATTCAAAACATGTAAAAGTTTTCGTGAGAAAACTAATTCGGGAGTGAGCTTGGTAAACCCTCTATTCACTCGTAACGAAACAAAGCGAATTAATAAACTGACTCTATTATGAAACTAATGTTTATGCTTAGCTTGTTTGTTTAGTCTTATGGGTGTATGCGTATGTTCATGGGAATGAGTATGCTCATGACTATGTCCATGCTCGTCCTTATGACTGTGACTATGCTCGTGTACATGCCCGTGTTCTACATGATCATCGTGAGTATGCTGATGTTGTGGTTGCCATGGCTGCAAGTGATTATCTGCTTCCCCGAGGACAACTCTGAGCACATTCGGATGCTTGGGTAGATCTCTGGTACCAGCGCCATACCCAATGGATTCAATGATCATGGAAGGGATTCCTCGCATAAATTCTTGTACCAATGTTGAGATAATGGCTGCACCTGTTGGTGTGGTCATCTCCTTATGGAAGGGTGTTGGTGCGATAGGTAGCCCTTTCATCATCTCTAAGGTGGCAGGTGCGGGTATCGGATAGAAGCCGTGATCACATTCTATAATACCTGAACCAAGAGGTACATGTGCGCTTATAATCTTCTCGATGTGTAGGGAGTCTATGGCTAATGCCGTGCCAATAACATCTACAATAGAATCAATAGCACCCACCTCGTGGAAATGTACATGCTCTAACGGAATATTGTGGATTTTCGCTTCTGCTTGTCCGATTTTCTTAAAGATGGCTAAGCTTAATCGCGTTACATTCTCATTAAAACCAGCCTTCTGAATGGCATCCACGATCGTACTATAATGTCGATGGTGAACGGGTGGATGATCTGGGTCGAGATGAACGTCAAATTTGAGGGCGGTAATCCCACATTTGACAACGGTTTTCCATTCCAGAGTATATGGCTCTAAATTGATCTTTAATAATTCCTGCTCGATATAAGTCTTATCAGCCCCGGCATCGACTAATGCGGCTATGGTCATATCTCCGCTTAATCCGGAGAAACAGTCAATATATAAAATTCTCACTTCGTGATCACTCCGATTTCCCTTGGTTTGAAATTAACATTCCGGCAAAATATCCTGCTCCAAAGCCATTATCAATATTGACAACCACGATACCAGGGGAGCATGCATTCAACATCGATAATAGGGCAGATAGACCATCAAAGCTTGCGCCATACCCACAGCTTGTTGGAACAGCGATCACTGGCTTTGATACGAGTCCACCTAAGACACTAGCGAGAGCACCTTCCATTCCAGCTACCACGATGACAGCTGCTGCTCCTCGAATAATGGGTAGCTGAGCAAAGAGACGATGAATGCCTGCAACGCCTACATCATATACTCGCTCGACACGACAATTCATGCACTCAGCAATAATAGCCGCTTCTTCTGCAACAGGTACATCGGAGGTTCCCGCACAGACAATTGCTATATAATCCGAATTTGTAGCTGTTACGATTGGGTTATGCTTCAGCCAGAGTAAAGTTCTTGCCTCAGCATGATAGGTCAGATCCGGTATGCTTAACAGAACCTGAGCAGCTTTGTCGGCATCTACGCGTGTGGCTATAACACGATCATTAAATTTTCTCATCTCGATGATGATTGCACCAATCTGCTCGGCAGTTTTACTCTCCCCATAAATAACCTCTGGAAAACCTGTGCGGGATTCCCGATCAACATCTAACTGAGCGAATCCGAGATCGGCAATCCTTCCATCTATGGATGACAGATGATTAATTTGCTTAGCTGCTTCTGTGGGTTCTAATTCACCTGATTGGACTTTCTGCAGAATTTGTTCTAGTTTCAACTTCACATCACCTCGTCTTTGTAGTCTTAGTAATTTGTCAGCATAATCTAATCATAACAGAATGGGACTCGATGTGGAATGTTTGACCATTCATGATATAATACATAAGATAGGTTCCGTCAGAGAACCAAAACCGGAAGGAGAAGTTAGCGTTGCCGACCGATCAAATCGTAAGAAAGCCGGAATGGCTTAAGATAAAATTAACTAAAGGTGAAAACTTCAAGCAGCTCAAAACAATCATGAGGAGCAGCACCTTACACACGGTATGTGAAGAGGCAAAGTGCCCGAACATCCATGAGTGTTGGGCAAGTAGAACAGCTACCTTCATGATACTAGGAAGCGTCTGTACAAGGGCTTGTCGATTCTGTGCAGTTAACACGGGTCTACCAACTGAGTTAGATGTTCAGGAGCCCATACGCGTTGCTGAAGCCGTTGTACAGATGGGACTTAAGCATGTCGTTGTCACCTCTGTAGCTAGAGATGATTTAGCTGATGGAGGGGCGTCTATATTCGCTGAGACGATTAGACAAATCAGACACTCATCCCCATTATGTAGCGTAGAGGTATTGATTCCTGATTTTCAAGGGGATGCTGATGCATTACTAACGGTATTAGAGGCTAAGCCAGATATGCTTAATCATAATATCGAGACCGTAGCACGATTATCTGACCGAGTACGCTCTAAGGCTAAGTATGCACGTTCACTAGAGCTTCTAGCACGTTCTAAACAGTTAGCACCTACTATTCCTACAAAGTCGAGCATCATGGTTGGACTCGGAGAGTCAACTGATGAGATTGTTCAAACTATGGAGGATCTGCGTGCTGTGGATGTGAATATTCTAACGGTTGGTCAATACCTGCAGCCTACTAAGACACACCTAAAAATAAAGAAATTTTATACGCCAGATGAATTTCTCGCGCTTAAGAATGAAGGTATGGGAAGAGGATTTAGTCATGTAGAATCCGGTCCATTAGTTCGCAGCTCCTACCATGCACATGAACAGCTTAAAGCAGCGAACGAGACCGTTAAAGCAATGAATTAATTGTTAGGGGGAGACTTGCTTCATGATCGTAATTAATGACAAAACCTATCAGCTTACACTTGAGCACAAAGAAGGTTGGAATCCCGATGCATTCAAAGAAAGATATAGTGATGTGTTGGATCGATATGATTACATTGTAGGTGATTGGGGATACAGTCAGCTACGGTTAAAAGGATTCTTTAAGGAGAATAGCTCTAAAGCAAACAAAGATACGAATATAATTAGTTTACAAGATTACTTGAATGAATATTGTAATTTCGGGTGTGCTTATTTCGTTATCGAAAGAAGTCAGAACGTTAGTCATCCCATTGTGGAGGAACGCCAACCCATCGTGCCAATCGAAGATGATCCTTCGGAATAAGCGAACACCCAGTATGTATTACTGGGTTGAATCATTATTAATAAAAGCTTCCTTGACTCTTGCCCAGAATGGGAAGGGACGATAACGAGCGAATTTAGCTTTCCGATTAGAGACACTACAGCGAATGTTGTCCACATCCACCATCTCCTTGTGGATATGATCAATAGACAGGTGTAGCTTTTGTCCTGTCCGAGTGATGATATCACAATGATGATGACTCGGTAGAATCATGGATGAGCCTAGTGTACGGAATACACGATTATTGATGGAAGCAATCTCAGCAATTTGAATAGATTCATGAGAAGGATGAATGACAGCTCCCCCCAAGCTTTTATTATATGCTGTGCTTCCAGATGGTGTAGATACGCAGATGCCGTCTCCACGGAACATCTCGAACATCTCATCGTTAATATTAAGCTGGGCAACGAGTGTACCTTCTTCGCCCTTCACAGTAAATTCATTGAGGGCATAATATACAGTCGATTCTGATTTTGTTGTTATTTGAATTTCGACTAAGGGATATTGAACAATACGAGCATCCTTACCAAGCGTATGATTAGCCATAGAGAAGACGAGCTGCTCGATCTCGCCAGACTTCCAATCAGCGAAAAATCCCAAATGACCCGTATGGACCCCAACAAACGAGACGCTCTCCCATTGATCTGCATAAGTATGGAATGCATGTAATAAAGTACCGTCGCCACCGATAGATACAACAATATCGGGTGTCTTCTCGTTCTCAATCATTCCCGAATTTAAAGCAAGCTGGTGAAATTGTGCGGTAAGACGAACAGAATCCTCATCGCCACGATTGAGCACATAATAGTTCAGCAATTTAATTGCCCTCATTTCAACATAGTTGACTCCATCATAATCAATATCTTGAATGAAAACAACTTAAAGCATTATGCAGCACGGAATATTCGGTGAATGGCCATAATGATGAAGTAGCATATAGGTATCAGAAATAAAGGGACGGTTACTACCCCCAATATAATCATAAAGCTAAGCTGGAATGATGGGTAAAAGACTGCTATTTGATCTAGCGGCATGAAAACCTCAATAGCCACTCTTAGTGCTGCTGTTGGACGCCAGAGTATGTATACAAGTGCCATGGCTATGAGCCCATGCAAGAGGCGTGCTAGTAGAAAAGGCTTGTAACGAAGATTAGTGTGACTAAGTATACTTGAAATTTGTGCATGCACACATAAGCCTGCCCAGGAGAGTATGAAGGAAGCGACTGCGACTTTATGAATGAGGGGGATGGATGGAGTAGCACCGCCGACTGCCTTGGCTCCCAAAGTAACCTCGAATATTCCATTTATAATGGCTGGAGATAGTTGCTCTGGGAGGTTAACGAGTATTAAGAAACTAGATAACACAGAGTAGGTTAATTGCATGAGACCAATCAAGGAGACAAGCTCAAGAATGACAGAGACGAAGACGACAAGTCCTCCAATCATGAATACAAGCTTTAAGCTGGTCTGAATCGCTTGCTGAAGCATTAAACCTAGAGGGCGACCGTCCTGAATTCGAGCTTTATGCATAGCTATAAAGGCATTTTTTATGATAGAGCCTTGTTGTTTACTATCCATTGTTACGACCGGGGTATGTTGTCCATGAAATCTCATGATGAGTCCTAATATTAATCCACCACCATAGTGGGATAGGGCGAGGATAATAGCTAAACTAGGGTCGTGAAAAAATCCCACAGCGACTGCTCCGATAAGGAATATCGGATCTGAAGTGGAGGTGAATGCAACAAGACGTTCGGCTTCATCTCGATTAATCAATTTTCTCTCCCATAGCTGTGATGTCAATCTTGCACTTATCGGATAGCCGGCAGCGAACCCCATGGCCATTACGAAACCACCGTAGCCAGGTATTCGGAAGATAGGACGCATCATGGGGTCGAAAAGTCCACCAATAAAGTGAACAAGTCCAAATCCGAGCAGAAGCTCGGAGATAACAAAGAATGGGAATAACGCGGGGAATAGGACATCCCACCATATTGAGATGCCTTGGATAGCTGAATGTAGCGTTTGCTGGGGGAATACGGGCATTAGGAGCAGAACAATTACCCATGGGAATAATAGGAGGTAGTATTTGTAAGGGGTTGAAATGACCATGGTATTCCTCTCCGATCATACGCAATTAAGTTAATAGCAAGTCCTACTTAGTTATACTATTATCCTATGTAAGTGCATGCTATAATAGAAATAATTGAGTATATAGAACTGCTTTTTATTCTGAACTTGATACATTTGATCTATTTCTATTATCGCTACTTATACATTTATTTAAGGGGGGGTTCTCATTGTTGGAGCCGCTGTTTTTGGTCAGTATAAATTGTATCAATTGTGAAAATTCATTCAAAACATCAAGGGTGCGCCCTAGCTTTAAGAAATCATATGCCAAGGATACCGATTTTTACAGTCATTACAAAACGATAAACCCTGATTATTATGTGGTCAGAGTTTGTCCATTCTGTGGGTTTGCAACTACCGAGCATACAGATAACAAATTATCGAAGGAACAGAAGATTGTATTCAAGGAGAAGATTGGCTCACAATGGTCGATGCGGGAGTATAGTGGTGAACGAACGTGGGACGATGCGATGCAAACAATGAAGCTAGCGTTATTGTGCTGTCAGATTAAAGAGGAGAAGCCGAGGGTGATTGCTGGGTTACTTCATCATATCTCTTGGTTACATAGAGCAAAAGATGACCAAACAAACGAGTCGCGATTTCTGAAATTTGCTCTGGATGCGTATATTCAAGTTTTCGAAACCGAACAGATGGATTTAAACAATGCTCGCTTAATGTATCTAATAGGGGAGCTTCATCGTCGATTAGGTAATTTTAATGAAGCCGTTCGATGGTTCACAAGGGTTATTCAAGATAAACGAATTATGGACGCCTCCATGATCAAAGCTTGCAGGGAGCAATGGGCAGCAACCCGTGAGGATATGATTACTGCCAAGCTAGAGCTTCCTGAAGAGATGAGAGAAAAAAGGGCATAGTCCATACGAAACAGAAGGGCGCTAATTGTTCCTTAGACTTCGGGATTCTCTCCGTCGTCTTTTTTCTTATCTAAAGCTGCAAGCTCCGTTAATTTCTGTAAGAGAATATGCTTAGGCATATGCATCAAATGTTCAATTGGAATTTTAAGCTGCTCGGACAATTTAATTGCGGTTTCTGCAGATATTTGTAGGGGTTGCATGGAATGGCCTCCATTCGGTAAGATATTTGAATAGCTCTAGTTTACATGTTAGATATCGTCTTTTCAAACTTTATAATAGGTGGTGGGCACTTGTTCAGCTCTTTATCTCAAAGATGGCAATTGGAAATGTTCCCTGGAGGTAGTAGCTCCTCTTTCTTCAAAGCATATATGACACGACTTCGAACTGAGCTCGACCAACTCACAGCTATACTAACGATTGAGAGAATGTCGGTCGATGATGAGCATGGATGGCATAAGCTAATGGGCAGTATTCAATTTATAACGGGTGCATTGAGGGAAGCGGATTCGTTTGTATCCTGCTTAAATGCTCAAGATCAGAACGATGAAGAAGCTCAGCGTCTAACGGGTGTTGTCAAAAGTCTGTATGCAGACTACGCTTCAGCATTAAATTATTGGGAAGATTGGTTTCTGGCCATGGATGATAGGGAATGGGAGCAGCTATGTCAATATGATTTTATCCAAAGCATTAAATTCCCACTGCAAGAACGCAGAGAGCTTGCCAAAGAGAAGCTACCTTCAGTCATGGAAACACTCATTAATGAGCTAGCCGTTGACGGTTATCATGGATGGGGAGATCATTATAACACAGTGGTCAGACATATTGTCGTTGCTTATGAGGATGATCAAGGGATAAAGCATAAGTGGTCGGCAGGGCAAGCAGCTAACCAGCTGCATCATGCTGATCGTTCGGTTAGAGAGAACATATTCAGTTTATGGGAGAATGCGTGGGCTGAGCAAGCAGATCATTGTGCGGATACATTAAATCATCTGGCCGGCTTTAGATTAGGTGTGTATAAGAGAAGAGGCTGGGGTTCTGCTCTGAAGGAGCCGTTAGCGATAAATCGTATGGATGAAAAAACCTTATCAACGATGTGGCAAGTGATCGAGTCGAATAAGCGGCCTTTCACCGATTACTTTAGAAGAAAAGCCAAGCTGTTAGGTGTAGAGCGTTTAAGCTGGCATGACGTGGATGCTCCTTTAGAAGGTGAGCAAACCAGCTACTCCTTCGAAGAAGCAGCGCAATTGATTGTTGAGCAATTCCGCATGTTTAGCGAAGACCTAGCCGATTTTACTACCTCAGCTTTCCAGAACGGCTGGATTGAAGCTGAAGACCGTCCGGGCAAACGACCTGGAGGATTCTGTACCTCATTCCCTATGAGTAAAGAAACACGTATATTCATGACCTATGCGGGAACCGCTTCTAATGTCTCAACATTGGCTCACGAATTAGGCCATGCTTATCATCAGCATGTTATGAACGACCTGCCCCATCTCGCACAGGATTATGCGATGAACGTGGCGGAAACGGCTTCTACCTTCGCCGAATTAATTGTAGCAGATGCGACGGTGCGAGCTGCTAAATCGGATAAAGAACGAATAAGTCTATTAGAAGACAAAATTCAGCGATCTGTGGCATTCTTCATGAATATCCATGCAAGGTTCCTGTTTGAGAGTGAATTTTATCGTAAACGTGAGGAAGGCTTGGTTAGTGTAAAGCAGCTAAATGAGCTGATGGTTAGAGCTCAGAAGGAAGCATATTGTGATGAATTAGCCGAGTACCATCCTCACTTCTGGGCAGCCAAGCTTCACTTTTACTTGACGGATGTACCTTTCTACAATTTCCCATACACCTTTGGATATTTGTTCAGTGCAGGTCTTTATGCTCAATCGATTGCCGAAGGACCTGACTTTGCTAAGAAGTACATTGCTTTACTAAGGGATACCGGAATTATGACGGTTGAGCAGCTTGCTACCAAGCACCTGGGTATTGATTTAACAAAGCCCGATTTCTGGCAAGCCGCAGTTGACATAACACTTGAGGATGTTACATTGTTCCTAAAGCTAACGGAATAAGAAGAAGGGGGAATGCCATATATATGCATTCCCCCTTTAAGCTTCCGATATAGAATTAGGTATACAATTACATCTTAAACACGGAAATCGTACGTTGCAGCTGGCCTACTGTTTGTTGCATCTGTTCAGCCTGTTCTACCATAGCTTGGACAGTGGCGATCTGCTCGGACATTGACGCAGATACTTCCTCGGTACCAGCAGCGGATTCCTCTGTGATGGAAGAGATATTCTCCATTGCTGCGGATATCAGCTTAGCGCTATCTAGCATGGTTTCGCTTTCTTTAGCAAAGGAGGTTATCTGCTCTGTAATGAAAGTAACACTACCAACAATCTCTTGGAACACCTTCTCCGTTTCACTAATCAGATCATTCTGTGCTAGAACGATTTCTTGGTTAGTACCCATATTCTGAATGGCTAACTGAATGCCTTGTTCAATGGAGCGGACTAGGTTGAATACCTCTTTCGTTGAAGATGTAGATTCTTCAGCGAGCTTACGTACCTCTTGAGCAACAACAGCAAAGCCTTTACCGTGCTCTCCTGCTCTTGCAGCTTCAATCGACGCATTAAGAGACAATAGATTTGTTTGTTCAGCAATTTCTGATATAGATTTCGTGATTTTACTAATCCCTTGGGCTTGTTTAGCCAGCTGCTCAATGGTATCAGCAACAGCCTTAGTAGCATCAACGTTGCGCTTCATTCCCTCACCCTGACGTTCAACAGCGAAGCGACCTTTTTCAACTAACTTCACAGCCTGCTCGGAACGATCATTCATAGCCTTCGTGGAATGAGCATAAGAGGTTACCTTCTGTTCGATATCTCGAATCGAGTTGGAAATGCTACCAACATCCTCTGAAATTTGCGAAGCGCCAGTTGCAAGCTCACCAGAAGAGATCGTTACTTGACTTAGAACATCCTTTAAATTCTGGTTACGACTATAGATCTGTCTGCTGGATTCAGATACATGCTTTGTAATTCCACTTGTCTCTGTCAGAATATCTCGAAGCTTATCCATCATTTTGTTAAAGCTCACCCCAAGTTCGCCCATTGCGTCATTCGAGGTAATATGTACTTTCTGTGAAAAGTCACCCTTAGAGATGTTTAAGGCAATCCTAGAGATCGCATCAATGGGTTCAGTTAGCACTTTTTCGAGAGCATTAATAAAGGGATAACTAGCAATAATGAGAACAAGAGCGAAGATAACAACTAGAAATGAAGGTATCTCCAAAAAACTAACAGCAAGCAGTAGTAAAGTGAAAGCGATTACAATAAAATAACATCCTAGCCTTAATTTTGCCTTAAACGATTTCTCGCTCAACCAATTCATATGTAGTCCCCTTTTAAAAAAGAATGATGTTGTAGTCCATTATAACATCGACATATTCGATTGGTCTATTGTCGATCTATTGAAAATTACAATAATTTTGCAAATAAATTGTAAATATATGTTGAAATAGGTATATAAACTCATTATAATAATACTTACGACCTATTTCATTACATACGATTAACAATATCGATGAAGGGAGGGAATTTAGTGTATCTAGAACCGTTGTCATTAACCCGGCAGCTGGAGATGGTTTTTCGAGAACTCAAGGATGAGTTAGCTTCACTGGCATCAGGAACAATTTTTGTGCAGATCCGCAATAATCTAATTGGGAAATTTGGAGTTAAGCATGATCTTAAGAGTAAGGGTAATTTATTAAAGCTTGATGGACCAGGTTTATCCGATCAGCATCTTCAAACTTTGCATCAAATTGGTATGCTATCATTGCAGAGGAGAAGATGGACACACGGTGAAATTCAGTTAGAATTTGCTATGAAGGATAACGATTTGGATACTAGCATCATCTCCGAATCTAATTACAACATGAATCATTTACATACGGATAAGTAAATTAGTAGGCACATAAAAAGCTATCCAATTTCCTTAAGGGTATTCGGATAGCTTTTTTATGAGGTCATTGTTGAATACAATTTACTTAGTGAATTTCCCTGCAAGCTGCTGCTCAGCGATTTGTACAAGACGGCGTGTAATATGTCCGCCGATTGCGCCAGTATCCCGAGTTGCCATAAAGCCCATATATCCATCTTGTGGAATCTGGATACCTAACTCTTGTGCTATTTCATACTTCATTTGGTCTAGTGCCTGTGTTGCTTGAGGGACTACGAGTGTGTTGCTTGAACGACTTTGGCCTTGTGCCATGAATGATCACCTCCATTAAGTATTATGATCAATTATTAACAATTTACTCGATCACACTCCATGGTAAATATCGGTATGCTGTATAACTACTACGATTATAAATATTGACAAATATGCTGTGCACTGTATAATGAAGCCAATTAAGCACATTGAAAAAGTGAATATGGATGCAATGATGGGGAAAAGTAGGCGCAATGTAACACTTCAGAGAATCGATGGTTGGTGAGAATCGATGATTACACGCGCTCGAATGGGTCCTGGAGCAGAAGATTGAACCATGTGTCTATGTAGGATGGACAGCGTGCATTAGATCGGACGGTTGTTCCTCGTTACTGGAGCATGAAGGTTTCTGAAGGTTAGAAACGAACAAGGGTGGTACCACGACCTCTCGTCCCTTACGGGCGAGGGGTCTTTATGCTCTCAGAATAAGAATGGAGGCTCATTATGAAGCGTGTACTGTCAGGTATTCAGCCAAGTGGAAAATTAACATTAGGGAATTATATCGGTGCTTTACAGAATTTTGTGGCATTGCAGCATGAGCATGAATGTTACTTTATGGTCGTGGATCTTCATGCAATAACAGTTCCTCAAGAGCCAGCAGCACTCCGTGAACAAACGGAGTCCGTAGCAGCATTATTCATTGCAGCGGGCATCGATCCAAGTAAAGCATCCGTCTTCTTGCAATCCCATGTTCCTGCTCATTCAGAATTAGGCTGGTTGTTAACTACTCAGACCTATATGGGTGAGCTGGAAAGAATGACGCAATTCAAAGATAAGTCAGCAGGTAAAGATTCTATCGGTGCAGGGTTATTCGTCTACCCTTCTCTGATGGCGGCTGACATTCTGCTTTACAATACCGATCTTGTTCCAGTAGGTGATGATCAGAAGCAGCATCTTGAGCTTACTCGAGACCTAGCACAAAGGTTTAATCATAAGTACGGTGACACGTTTAAGATACCAGAACCTTATATTCCCAAGGTGGGTGCTCGCATTATGTCATTGGATGATGCCTCGAAGAAAATGAGTAAGAGCAATCCTAATCCGGGTAGCTACATCGCTTTGTTGGATTCACCCGATGACATTCGCAAGAAATTTGCACGCTCTACTACTGATTCTGGACGAGAGGTTGTGTTCGATACGCAGAACAAGCCTGAAATAAGTAACCTAATGACGATATATGCGAATTGTTCGGGGCTAACCATTGGGGAAGTTGCGGCTAGATATGAAGGGCAGGGTTACGGACAATTCAAGAAGGATTTAGCTGAGCAGGTTGTGAATGTATTAGAGCCACTTCAAGAGAAATACAGAACAATTCGAGCATCCGGTGAAATTAGCCGTATTCTCAGAGAAGGAGCGGAGCGTGTCGGCTCTGTAGCCGATACAACGCTCCGCTCTGTGAAAGAACGAATGGGTTTTCTAATCTAATTTAAGAGGTAGGGGGCTCAATTAGAAGCTATTGAGCCCTAATTTCTTCTCAACGCGGTCTTCGTTCATCCAACCAACATAAGACCCTAGTGGATTAAGATCGTGATCCATAAGAACTACAGCTACGAATGGATAGTTTTTCCGATGTCGATAGCGCACATCCGTCCATTGTACTTCACTCCCCCAACTATGATGTCTCACTTCAGCACAGACGGTAGAAGTAAAGCTAAGGAATGCTTGAACATTCGGATGGGATCTTGATGCTTCGACAGCAGAGTGCTGATCAGAGCGCGTATTGTCTACCCAATGTAACCAACCTGAACGAAGCTCTCCTAAAGCGTAATTATGATCAAGCTTCTGTTTAACAACATTCCATCTTAGAAAATGGATGGTGGGAATAAGCATGTACCGTTCACCTTCAACGAATGTCTTATCTAGGCTAGGTAACCGATGTTCCCACTTCGCGTGCTGCAAAGTCCTGATCACGTAATATACGATGAGGAGACTGTACAGAATGGGGAAGATTACACCAGGTTCTGCAAGCTTTGTTGCCCAGATGAGAATCGCGATGATATGAGATGCGAATACAACGGGATCGAAGATATGAATGATATTCCATGCGATCCACTTCTTCGTGAATGGTCTTAGGGCTTGTGTTCCATAAGCATTAAACATATCTGAAAACACATGAACGGCTACAGAAATCAATACCCAGAGCCCAAGATGAAATAAGGGTAAGCCTGTGAAAAAAAGCTGGAGTGTTATTGTGATTAATATCGTCCATATCGCTATTGCAGGAAGTGAATGTGACATTCCTCGATGGTTTTTTATATACGCAGCACTACCTTTTACGCGCATAATGGTGTCGAAGTCAGGGGCTTGTTGGCCCAAGACGGTACCGATTAATACTGCAGTGGCAAGCTGAGAGTTAGACGCAACAACAGGATCGATATAGGCTAAACCGGCTAAACCAAGTCCTATGACTAAATGTGTTCCAGTATCCAATGGTATCCTCCTAAATTTTTTGACTTATTATTTTATAAGCCTAATTCTATTTTATCATTAATTCATAATAAATATATGGATGGAGGCACAAGAATGTATGTAGTATTTGTCGAATATATAGTTTTTTATCATCGTAAACAGGACTATTTGGTATATATGACCAAGTTGAAGCAAGAAAACCCCACCATGGAGCTGCTTGAGAGCGCAGACCAAGAGGGGTTATTCGTTGAGATATGGAGAGAGGTTAGTCAGGAGAATTTTCCTATAATGAAGCATAATCGGATAGATAATGCTTCTTCATCTAATTCCGAGCTGTACGAGATGATAGATCACAGTAAGAGTCAGATACGGATGTGGAAATTTAACCAAACATATAGGATTGCGTTCTAATCGGGTAAGTGTATTGCAGCTCTTCGTCGAAGGTAGCATAATCCAAATTGACCATGAGTAATAAATGACGCATTCCTGTCTGGGGATCACTTATAATAATGTGGTCTCGACCGGCAGCTTCTACAACGCCTTTAAAAATCTTGGCATTCCATTCTGAATTATTCTCATAAGTCATATAAAGCGTTGCAACCTTTCCAACGTTTAAGCGCAGAATATTCTCTATATATGATTCTTCAACAGGAAGACCTCCAGGCGCCCCAACTCCAGGCACCCCAACTCCAGGCGCCCCAACTCCAGGTATCATTGGTGGGTGGTATCCGCCATTAGCCACGCCCGGTGGCATATTCAGACCATGAGCCANNGTGGTACACCTTTTGCTTCTGAGTGGCATATTCAGACCATGAGCCATGTTCGGCATAGGTGAGCCCTGCATAGCTTGCATAGATGCTCCGGGCATACCCTGCATAGCTTTCCCGTTATATGCACCGTACGACTGTGGTACACCTTTTGCTTCTGAGTAATAAGGATTATTAATCATTAAGTATCTCTCCTCAAATTTTATTGATGAACAAACGACCGACCATGCGACTTACTAAGGCTAAGCTAAGCATTATGAAACTCCCGTAAGCCTGACTTATATAGGCTAACATCTACAGTAAATAGTCTATTTCGAAAAGGCTCTTTTTGTGACTTCATTGTGAAAATTTTGATAAAAATTGTTAGTACATGCTGTTGCAAACATTGTAATAATTAATCGTGGTTGCTATGATGAAATATGTTATCGATTCGGAACATGAATACGATGTAGCACGATTAGGAGGAAGAGAGCTTAAATGGAATATCAATCGATTACTCAGCCGGTCTCAATCCGGGATTATATTCAATTAACTAAACCAGGTATTCTACGTTCTAATCTGATTGCGGCCTTTGCTGGATTCTGGGTTGCATCTCAGGGGAACGTACAATGGTCCTTATTAATCTATATGTTGATTGGTACTACGCTCGTTATGGCTTCATCCTGCGTGTTCAATAATTACTTAGACCGCGATTATGATGGTTTAATGGAGCGGACGAGTCACAGACCCCTTCCTTCTGGACGGATCACTGCAATTCGAGTATTCGTTTACGCATCTATTCTGGGTGTTGTCGGATTGTTGGTGCTTTATATAACAACGAATACGTTGGCCACGTTGCTGGGAATTATCGGTATGGTTGTATATGTCATTATATATACAGCGTGGTTGAAGAGAACCTCTACATTAAGCACTGTCATTGGGTCCTTCTCAGGTGCAATGCCTCCGGTTATTGGATATGTTGCAGTCTCCGAGTCTATGGATGCAGGCGCATGGATCTTATTCGCCTTTCTCTTCTTGTGGCAATGCCCTCATTTCTGGGCGCTTGGTATTCGAAGAATGGAGGAATACCGTGCAGCGGGCTTCCAAATACTGCCTGTTGTTAAAGGTGTTCGTCGAACGAAGATTCAGATGATTCCATATGTAGTATTGTTAATTCCAGTTTCACTTCTCCTGTACTTTATGGATTATGCAGGTATTTACTATTTTGTAACTGCACTAGTAATGGGGATACTCTGGTTGTTATTATGTATAGCTGGATTTTTTACGAAGGATGATAACAGATGGGCGAAGAGGAACTTCATGTTCTCTATTTATTATTTACTAAGCACACTCATAGTTATGATTTTTAATACAACGAATATCTAAGCTTTTAGTGAAAGGAAGAATAAGATGAAACAAATTATGCGTTTCTGGTTTCCTGGCGCGCTTGTAATAATGTGCTTGATTATTGTAATTATGATCTGGAAGCCATTTGGCCCCACTTCCGACCTAAGAGAGTTTGGGTTAGCACCCGATTTTCAATTGAAGGATACGGAAGGCACCGCAGTAACTTTGGACAATACAGCGGGAAAAGTAAGGTTATTCTATTTTTTCTTCTCCTACTGCCCAGATGTGTGTCCACCAACGACTGCAATGCTCTCCAAGCTTCAGACGGAGTTAAAGGCGCGTGATATATTCGCTGACCAAACCGCTATATTCTCCATTACATTCGATCCAACTCGAGATACAACGGAACAATTGCTGAATTATTCAGCAAATTATAACGTCGATTATAACGGCTGGTCCTTCCTACGTGGTGAGGAAGACTATACCATGCAGCTAGCAAAGGATTTTGCAGTATCTGTTATTAAAGATAAGGAAGGCAACTTCTTCCACCAGAATATGTTTGTGCTTGTCGATGATAATGGACAAATCCGCGCTTGGTATGATGCTAATGATCTTGAAGTAACAGTCGAGCAGATCGCCGAGGATATGGAAAGCTTGACATAGTAGATATGGTGGATATTACTATGCATCCAGAAGACCAGCCTTCTCAAGGCGCTCTAATAAATATTCATTCGGTGTACCCTCTACACCGGCATATCCTTTATGTGTATAGATGTGCTCAGCATCTGGAAACGCGTCGCGAAGTGCGGCGCGTATTCTTGCGCCTGAACGATCATTATCTGTGAATATATATACAGAGCGATCCCCTACCTCCTCCTTCAGCTGTTCTAAACGTTCTGTTCCAGGAGTGCCATAGGTGCACAGAATAGAAATCTCATCATCTTGAAGTAGCTCCTTTAGGCGAATTCGGTCATTCTTTCCTTCAACAATGATGATTGTGCTCGTATAATCCTCTTCCATCTCTCGATTCACTTCTCTCTACAAATGAATTTATGTTAAGCTATACAATAATACCAAATGTGGGGGGTTCATATGGAGCAGCTTATAGATTTCATACAAGATCGGTGGTTAATAATATTAATTGCTTTTGTAGGGATCTTTATCATTATTAAAATTGCCAAGAGTATGATCAAATGGTTATTCATTATTGCAATTGTCGCTGCTCTCATCATCTACGGATCGAATTATATACCTGGTTCTTGAGGAGGATTCATGATTGATAAGCTAGATACATTGTTACAAATGAATCTCATTACTGTGTTAATAATTAGTGTATTCACGGTTTCAGTACTACTAGGACTAGCTCGTGGTGCATCAGCATCAGCCAAGCAGTTAATTCAGCTGGTTGCTTATGGTGCGATTACAATTATAGCATTACTCTTAGCATGGCAAATAACCGAGAAACTATCACCTTTGTTCCATACGTGGTTAGTGGATCGTAATCTGATAATTCCCAATGAAAAGCTAGGGAATTTGAAGCAGTTATATTATACATTTATTACAGGACTCCGTGATTTCTCTTTGCTGCGATTCGCTGTAATATTCGTACCCTTTTACTTTGTTATTCGAGCTTTGTTAAGCTTTGGTTTCTCATTATTCGGCAATCGTTTAAATACTGTCCGCACACATGTGGATGGTCATCATAAGAAAACAGTAAGCAGTGGATTGATAGGCATGGGTATTGGTTCAATACTTGGCGCAGCAAGAGTTCTTGTTATTATTGCCGTGTTATTCGTATATGTAACCCTTCAGCCACAATCCTCCTTTTCCCAATATGCTCAAGGATCCTCACTATATCAACAAGGTGCGACACAAATTCTTGCGCCATTCTCAGAGGATTTTATTGCATCTCAAGTACCTGTATTCACAAGGGTAGTTGAGGAGGAATTTCAGAATATCCTGCAGCGCAAGTATGAAATCATAGATCTGCAAATTCCAGAGGATATTGCTGGTGCGGCTATGGAGATTACAAAGGATAAGAAATCAGATGAAGAGAGGGCCTATGCTCTATATGAATGGATAGGCTCCCGTATCACTTATGATCATGAGAAGGTAAGACTCTATGAGGAAGAGAATAGGTGGATGGAACAGACACCTGAGGATACCTTTGAAACTCGCAAGGGAGTATGTATTGATTACTCCCGACTATACGCAGTAATGGCTCGTTCGATTAAACTTGAAGTAAAGGTCATAACTGGGCTAGGATATGATGGCCGCGGTGGTTATGGTCCTCATGCATGGAACGAGGTTTATGTATCTGAGCGTGAGATGTGGATTCCACTCGACAGTACGTGGGCAAGTAGTGGAGGGAATTGGTTTAATCCAGACAAATTCGAAGAAACTCACATCCAAGACACTTAAGGAAAGTTAAGAGTGCGTCGTTTTTTCTCGTTACGAGTGAATAGATGTTTTGCCCTATCTCAGACAGCTTGTTTCAAGTTCCTTGAATATATAAGAGATTAGAGGAATGGAACTTGAAGCCAAAACTCGCGGCAAACCATCTATTCACTCTTCCACTTTTCAAACTACGAATTAATCAATTGTGTAGTTAACCGTCTCCATAATTGTTTTACATGATTGCTCGGAGGTATACTTATCATATGAGAAAATCGATTACAGCGTATAAAGCCGTATTCTTCGATGCAGGAGATACGTTAATCACAATTCCAGCGGCTCATGAAATTATGGTTGCTTACCTGAGAGAGCAGGATTTTCATGTAGAGCCTGTGAGATTGGAAGGGTTACTGGCTCAAGCTATTGATCACTTCTATACCAATAAGTCTGATTATACAGAAGCAGCCTGTACGCCAGAATCGGATCGCCAATTCTGGATAACCATATATACATTTATCATGAATCATCTTGAAGCTAACTCTGTATGGAATGAGGATCAAATTCATCGTTGCTGCCATGAGATGTATGATGTATTCGTTGCCGCAGAGCACTATTCTTTATTCGATGACGTTACGGATTGTTTAGAAGCATTATCTATGCAAGGGTTACGTTTAGGTGTAATCTCTAATTTTGCACCTACACTAAGAGGTATATTGAAGCAGAAGGGGATTTCTCATTATTTTGATCCTATCATCGTTTCTACAGAAGTCGGATTGGAAAAGCCGAACCCTGCCATATTCGCATTGGCCTTGCAGAAATCAGGTCTCGATGCTGAGGATGTGCTCTATATTGGGGACCACGTGACCAACGATGTTTGGGCACCGCAGCAGATCGGTATCGATGCGATTCGTATTATCCGCTATGAAACCATTCAAGCTGACGGTATACGCTCTTTGAGGGAGCTGCACAATGAAGCTTTCAACAGTCCATCAAGTCTAGTTTATAGAAGGGAACGTAATGATGACCAAGATACATGAATCCAAGGATCCTGCTCAGCATGAGGCCAATCTTAAAAGGCACTTTGCCATTCGTCTGAATGTTTTTTTCTTCAGTACCTTTATCCTATTCTCCATTCTTGTTCTTAATTTAGCTTACTTACAATTTGTAAAGAACGATGAGATGGCAAAAAAAGAAGATAATAGCAGTACCTTTAGTACACAAATTGTTCCTATCCGTGGCAATATCTTCGATAGGAGTGGTTATGCAATTGCGTACACAGAATCTACGCAGTCTCTCTACTTCCGGGTTGAGCCTGGTCGAAGTGCAGACTCGGTTGTTCAATTAGCTTATGATTTGGCTGATCTATTCATCAAGAACGGTGACCCTAGCAAACCCATCATTACAAGCGAAGAAATTATAAAGCGGATGGATGTTGGATATGATCTCAACAAGGATTTCATCAAGAGTCCAGTGCTTACATCCGTTCCTCGACGAATTAAAGAAGGATTATCTCAGCGTGAGATAGCCTATTTACTCGAACACAAGGATGAATTAAAGGGTTTGGAAATTACAGAGGAAAGTATACGTAAATATGATACCAATACCATTGCCACTCAATTGATAGGGTATATGAGGGAGCATTCCGTTGCTAAAAATCAACTAGTCTCTTATCTAGGACGTTATAAGGATGGGAATAGAGAATATACCGATGGGGAATACGTAGGCTTCGACGGTTTGGAATTTCTATATCAGGATGTATTACGAGGAAAGAATGGTTCTAAGACATACCCAATTAATGCGAAAGAGCAAATTACTGGACAGGTAGAGATTGAATTCCCGCAAAAGGGAAATAACTTAACCTTATCTCTTCATAAGGATGTACAGCTATTAACCGAGCAAGCGATCATCGATCATATTGAATGGATGAAAAGTGATGAGGCTAGACTATTAAAAACACCTTATCAAGGCAAGGAAGCGGTAGCCGGTTACGCAGTGGCTATGGAAGTGAAAACGGGTCATGTAGTGGCCATGGCGAGTATGCCAGATTATGATTCTAATGTATGGCGTGGTGGGATAAATCAGACGGATCTGAATTTGATTCGACAGAAGCTCGAGAATGGAACGATCAGAGAACGCAGACCTGATATTCCAATTGAGGATATGGGTAAACATCCATCCTCACTAGTCCCACTAGGATCTACGATTAAACCGTTGACTGTACTCGTAGGACTTAATGAGGGTCTGATTACGCCTCAGACCCGATACCAGGATACGGGGCAGTTTATCTATGGTAGAGATCTGTCCAGAATTAGGAATTCAGGATCACATGCATATGGCTCTTTAACCCCTTCTACAGCGATTGAGAAGTCTTCCAATACATTCATGTCTGCCATGATAGGTAATAAGCTGTATCTAAGCAATAGGATTGAAGAGCCACTGGACGTTTGGGATTCGTATATGAAGAGGTTTGGTCTTGGAGTCTTAACAGAGAGCGGGCTTCCCGGTGAGCAGAATGGCATTATTGAATATTATGAGACAGTCAAGAACTCGAGTGAGCAAGCAGCGCTAGTGTTCGCTTCTTTCGGTCAGCAGGGGAAATATACGACTTTACAGCTAGCTCAATATGTAACGATGCTGGCCAACCGAGGAAAACGGTTGAAACCTCAGTTTGTGACCAAAATTACGGATTATGAGGATCGTGTAGTGGAGGAGTTTACAGAGCCCATTATTCTAAATAAGGTAGATTTGCCAGATGAATATTGGGAGATCATTGAGAAAGGAATGCTTAGTGGGGTCAAAGGTTTTGATGGTTTTCCATATGAATTCCGCAGGAAAACAGGGACATCGGAATCCGATATCGCCGGTCAGAAGCTTGATAATGCCGTGTTTATTGCATATGCTCCTGCTGAGAATCCCACGCTAGCAGTTGCTGTTGTTGTTCCAGAGGGCGGCTTCGGGGGGCAAGGAGCTGCACCAATTGCTCGACAAATATTCGATGCTTATGATAAGTACATTGGACTAGTAGACGACGAAGAATAAGCATGAATAAGTAGGAGAACAAGCCGTTAGAGCCAATTAGCTCTAACGGCTTAATTCTAAAATAAATGTTGCACTGGTACAACAATTTTGTGTATAATCAAAATAAAGGTATAGGTCAAACATTTATAGTTTGATACAACTTCCCAAAAATAATAAACACACATATATTTTCTTAGAGAGGAGCTGACTGTGATGAATGCAATAAGCGTCAAGAATCTAAATGTTTCTTATCATGGAGATGAAGCGGTAAAGAATATTAGCTTTAGTCTAGAATCGGGCAACCTGCTCGGTGTAATAGGCCCGAATGGTGCGGGAAAATCAACCTTACTTAAGGCATTATTAAATTTAATTCCGAAGGATAAAGGAGATATTCAAATTCTAGATCGTTCGATCAGAGATATCAGGAAGAAAATTGCTTATGTTCCACAGCGAAGTGAAATTGACTGGGATTTTCCCATAACTGTGTTGGATGCGGTCTTGATTGGAACATATCCTAATTTGCGATTATTCCAACGTCCGGGGAAGCAACAAAAGGCTTTGGCTTATGAGTGTCTGGAGCAAGTAGGGATGACTTCGTTCAGTGATCGGCAGATTGGGGAGCTTTCAGGTGGTCAGCAGCAAAGGGTGTTCTTAGCTAGAGCCCTAGCACAAGAGCCGGAAATGTATTTCCTTGATGAGCCGTTCGTAGGTGTAGATCTAGGAAGTGAGGAGACGATTATTCGTATACTTAAAGAGCTTCGCAATTCGGGTAAAACTGTAGTTGTTGTTCATCATGACTTGATGAAGGC
Organism: Caryophanales bacterium UBA4045; assembly: GCA_002383695.1. Taxonomy (GTDB): domain Bacteria; phylum Bacillota; class Bacilli; order Paenibacillales; family UBA4045; genus UBA4045. The sequence continues at coordinate 133,908 of DFZX01000072.1, read as the reverse complement.
AAGCTCATACTTTAACAAACTGATCTTATTAAACAGAGAATTAATTGGCTATGGCTCTGTAGAGGAAGTATTCCGTCCGGATCTATTAGCTAAAGCATATAAAGGTCATTTTGCCTTTATGGAGCAGATTGGAGTGAGTGTGTAATGGCATTTATAGAAGCAGTAATAAATTATGAATATATGCAGAAGGCATTAATCACTTCAATTATGGTAGGTATTATCTGTGGTGCAATCGGGTGTTTTATTATCCTGAGAGGGATGGCATTAATGGGGGATGCCATTTCTCATGCGGTATTACCAGGAGTGGCATTGTCTTACATGCTCGGAATTAATTTTTTCTTCGGGGCAGTGGTTACAGGTGTGTTGACTGCAGTGGGAATTGGATATGTGAGCCAGAATAGCCGCATTAAGCATGATGTATCCATCGGAATTATGTTTACCTTTTCCTTCGCTCTAGGCATCATAATGATTACCTTGATGAAGAGTAGCACGGACCTGTATCATATTCTCTTCGGTAATGTACTGGTCGTGCGTACATCCGAGATGTGGACCACCTTTGCAGTTGGTGTGTTGGTGCTAAGCGCAATCTACTTATTCTACAAAGAATTGCTAGTTAGCTCATTCGATCCTATTATGTCAGCTGCCTATGGACTACCGAATCGACTGATTCATTATTCTTTAATGATTCTCTTGACGATGGTTACAGTAGCCTCACTCCAGACAGTAGGTATTGTGCTTGTTGTAGCCATGTTAATTACTCCGGCTGCTACTGCCTATTTACTAACGGATCGTTTGTGGGTGATGATTTACCTCTCTATGGGCTTCGGTGTTGTATCGGCGATTGTAGGCTTGTACTTTAGCTATACGTATAATTTGGCATCTGGAGCAAGTATTGTTCTAGTTGCAACTGTGTTCTTCGCATTAGCGTTCACCTTGTCCCCGAAGCAAGGATTATTATGGCGTACAATAAAGACATCAGATAGGAGAACTGCATAATGAATAGAAAATGGATCTTATTAGCTATTTGCTCAATGGTACTTAGCTTGCTTGCAGGCTGTGGAACAGATGGATCGAAGGCAACTAATGACGGCAAATTGCAGGTCGTTACTACCTACTCCATTATTTACGATATCGTTAAGAATATTGGTGGAGATCGGGTAGAAATTCACAGCTTGGCTCCGGTGGGTTCTAATCCTCATGAATATGATCCTCTTCCAGCAGATGTAGGGAAAACTTCGGATGCCGATGCGGTGTTCTATAACGGACTTAATCTTGAGGCAGGGAATTCGTGGTTCGAGAAGCTGTTGGAGACGACTGGAAAAAGCGGTGAGGATGCTCCTGTTTTCCAGCTTAGCGATGGCGTAGTGCCTAAGTTTCTGACGACCGAAGGCAAGGAAGGGGAAGCCGATCCGCATGCGTGGTTAGATATTCGGAATGGAATTATGTATGCAACCAATGTTAAGGTAGCTCTGATAGAGCTAGACCCGGGCCATGCTGATGTATATGAGCAGAATGCTAAGGCTTATATTGGGAAGCTTGAGCAGCTACACACGGATGCTGTGAGGCAATTTAATGAGATTCCAGAGGACCAACGATATTTAGTTACGAGTGAAGGTGCTTTCAAATATTTCTCCGCTGCATATAACTTTCAGGCAGGATATATATGGGAGATTAATTCGGAGAACCAGGGTAGTCCAGATCAGATTAGTCAAGTTATCGAGCTCATTAAAGATAAGGATATAAAGGTGTTATTCTTAGAGACGAGTATCGATCCGCGAAGTATGGAGATGGTTTCTAATGAGACGGAGATTCCAATTGGTGGTAAGGTATTTACTGATTCCATTGGAAAGCCCGGTGAAGATGGGGATTCCTATCTGAGCATGATGGAGTGGAACATTCAGACCATCTTAGAACAGCTTAAAAAGCATTCGTGATTTCTCATAAATAGATAATAAACCGACTAGGATGATTATTCTCATAGTCGGTTTATTCTTTCGAGGCAGATTCCAATGGACGGATTATTGGAATTGCGCCTTTTTTACCCTTTATGAAAAGAGTATAATAAACCTAAAGTAGAGTGTGCTGAAAGGATCATAGAGGGATGAATCGTTATCGAATGATTGCTTTGGATATGGATGGAACGTTACTTAATGAGTCCAATTTAATATCAGAGGAAAATCAATATTGGATTAATCGAGCAGTAGAAGCGGGTATTGCTGTATGTATGGCTACGGGCAGAGGTCATGCGTCCATCCGCCCATTCGTTGAACAAATGGGCCTTAGGTCCCCTTTTGTAGCTGTAAATGGCAGTGAGGTATGGAAGGATAAAGATCGGCTACATCACAGGGTGTTAATGGACGTTGATATCATTAAAGAAATGCTGAAGCTGGCAAATACGCATGATGTGTGGTTCTGGGCCTATGGGTTAAATCATGTGTATAATCGGGACAATTGGCAGGGCTTCCCTGAGGAGGAGCAATGGTTGAAGTTTGGATATTATACCGACAATGAACAACTAAGGTTAAGCTTATTGCAGGAGATTAGCTCCTGGGGGAAGCTAGAAATCACCAACTCAAATCCGAATAATATGGAAATGAATCCATTAGGGATTAATAAGTCATATGGAATTAAGAAAATGTGTGAAATGATAGGCTGTGGCATGGAGGAGGTTGTTGCGATGGGTGACAGTATGAATGATATAGCAATGATTACTGATGCAGGTCTCGGTGTAGCAATGGGTAATGCACAGGAAAGGGTCAAGCAGGCAGCGGATGTGGTCGCACCAACAAATGAAGATGATGGTGTAAGTTTCATTATCCGTAAATATGTACTGGGCGACATACGATGATCGTTGAAATCATTGGTTGGTTAGTCATAGTTGCATTACTGGTCATAGGTATGATCGGTGCCGTATACCCAGTATTACCAGGAGTGTTCGCGATTTATGGCTCATTTTTCGTATATGGCCTTTTCTTCAGCTTTGACCCATTCGGGTTCTGGTTCTGGTTTATTCAGACAGTGATTCTAGTGGTGATTATTGTAGCTGATTATGCGGTGGGCGCCTATGGTGTGAAGAAATTTGGTGGCTCACGAGCATCGATAATTGGAAGCACCATTGGTATTATTATTGGACCTTTTGTCATCCCTGTTGCGGGGTTAATTATCGGACCTTTCTTGGGGGCGTTTATTGGAGAGCTAATTATTGGTTCGTCACCTAAGCTGGCATTAAAGGCATCGGTCGGAGCACTAATCGGACTCTTTACTTCTACTTTTATGAAAGTAATACTACAGCTAGTTATGATTGTTATCCTGATTTTATGGCTAGTTTAGCCTCAATGAACAGGATAAATGATCGTGTTAAATACTTGAGAGGTTCGGTGCAATTCAGATGAAGAAAGACACATTGTTGAAAGGCACCATTATTCTTGCAGTCGCTGCTCTAGTCGCCCGCGCACTCGGGGTTGTTCAGAGAATACCGTTAAAGCATCTGTTAGGTGATGCTGGAATGGCGACTTATGGTATTGCTTATAATGTTTACTTTGTATTGCTTATCATAGCAACAGCTGGAATACCGAGTGCGCTAAGTAAGCTAATCTCCGAAAGAGTCGAGCTAAATCGTGTGGAGGAAGCTAAGCGATTGTATCGAGCAGCCATTGGATTCGCCATAGTAGCCGGAATTATCATGACTGTGCTGCTTTATGTAGGGGCTCCTATCTATGCTAGCTACAACAATGACCCAGATTCCTCACTTGCTATCCGAGCATTGGCTCCAGCCTTATTACTCTTCCCGATTATTGCGATCATGCGTGGTTACTTTCAAGGTCATCAATTTATGCTCGCAGGTGGACTATCCCAGGTTGTAGAGCAGATTGCACGGGTGATTACGGCAGTATGCTTAGCTTATCTCGCCATTGAGCTAGGTTATCAACAGAAGTGGGCCGTGGCGGGTGCATCCTTCGGTGGTGTGATGGGTAGCATGGGTGCATTTGCTGTTATGTTATGGTTTGCTCGTCGTATGAGGCTGTTAGATGCAAGCGCTGTAGGTAGTGCTACCTTACCTGTGAGGCAAGCTAATAAAGCTAACGGCGCTGTTACTCTCTACCAAACCTATAAATTAATTTTTGCAAATTCAATCCCGATTACGCTTGCTGCTCTAGCAGTACCCATCATAAACCTCATTGATTCCTCAACAGTCATACCGCTGCTTAGAGGAGATATTGGGTATGAAGAGGCTAAGATTTCATTGGGAATATTATCTGGACGAGCCCAGTCTTTGGCAGGAATCCCTATTATTCTGGCCATTGCAGTCAGTCAAACCGTTCTGCCGATTATCTCCTCGGCTCATGCTCGTCAGGATCATGCTGAGGTTGGACGTCGTGCATCACAGGTGCTCTGGCTGTCGGTCATCGTTGGTCTTGGAATAGTACTTACAATGATTACGGCTGCCAGACCATTGAATGGATTCATATTCGCGGATACGAAAGGTACGGATATTATAATCCTCCTAACAGGAGCGGCCATGCTGCAAATTGTTATGATGACTTCATCTTCGATTCTAAATGGGATAGGGAGGATGAAGACCTCCGCGGCACATGTATATATCGGTATTGGAGTCAAGGTAGCGGGGTTATTCCTGCTCACACCATACATAGGCATGTATGGTGTTCTGGTTTCGACCATACTATGCTTTGCAGTTATAACGACGCTAAATCTTATTGCAGTTCGAAGATCCATGAAGGTAACCTTGCTGGGACGTCGTTGGGTTGGACTTATAGCTACGGTAGTTTTAAGCTTAACTGTAGGATTTGGTACAGATTGGATCGTTATGACTTATATACATGGCTTTATCCGTATTCTAGACTTTATGATCCAGGCTATTATCGTAGGTATGCTATCAGGCATAACCTATGTAGGCTTATTGTTCCTGTTTCGTGTCATTAAGAAGGATGAGATGCTTATGCTTCCAGGACCGCTTCAGAAGCTAGCTAGGAAATTCATGCGAAGCCATTAAACAAATTTGAGAGGATGAGTTCAATGAGACAAATGACAACAGAGGATCAGTTCCACACATTAATCAATGGAGATAAACCAACTGTTGCAATATTCAAGGCGACATGGTGTAAGGATTGTCACTATATTGAACCATTCATGCCCGCTCTAGAGAAGGAGTATGACAATCAGCTGGAGTTCGTAGAGCTTGACCGTGATCACTTTGCTGATTTATGTGAACAGCTGAATATTCTTGGTATTCCAAGCTTTATCGTATTCCGAAATGGACAGGAGCTAGTGCGCTTTGTTAGCAAATTACGTAAGACACGTGAGGAAATCGAGCATTTTCTAGATCAAGCTATTGCAGTCGCGGAGGCGCTTCCGAAGGTATAAGATACGAACCCTCATGCATAGGTATGTTGTAGGGCCTAGATATGGAGGGGATGGAGTGAGCGGACGTATTGTTTCGATAGTGGATGGCTATGGGTATGATAAGATGATAGATGATCTCAACAAGCTTTGCCAAGCAAACCCTTTCCTCCGGCTATCTTATATTGGCGAGAGTGTGATGGGAAAGCCTATACCAGCTATTCAGGTTGGCAACGGAAAGGTAAAGGTCCATTATAATGCTGCTTTTCATGCGAATGAATGGATGACAAGCTTACTGATGATGGTTTTTCTAGAGGAATATACGAGTGCGATTGGAACAGATGGATACATGCTTGATCAACGTGCTACAGAATTATTCAATCAGATTTCATTATTCATTGTTCCAATGGTAAATCCAGATGGTGTCGATCTTGTCCACTTTGGAGCTGGTGCGAGCCATCCATATTATGAATCTTTATTCCAATGGAATCAAGGCTCTACCGATTACTCACAATGGAAATCGAATATCCACGGTGTGGATCTGAATGATCAATACCCCGCTCATTGGGAGCAGGAGAAGCTTCGCAGAAGTCCGGAAGGACCTGGTCCCCGAGATTATCCGGGTACTGCGCCTTTAACTGAACCAGAGGCAGTCGCTCTTGCAGCATTCACCCAGCACCATAACTTTGGGCTGGTTATGGCATTTCATACACAGGGTAGAGAAATCTATTGGAATTACCGTGATTATGAGCCTGAGCAAGCATATGGAATCGCTAAACAGCTAGCTAAAGTAAGTGGATATGAGGCAATCAAGCTAACGGATAGTGATGCGGGCTACAAGGATTGGTTCATCCAGGAATACAGACGCCCTGGGTTCACGATTGAGGCTGGATATGGCTGTAATCCGTTACCAATGGATCAGTTTACTGAGATATATGAGGAAGTGCGACCGATATTCATACATGGGCTTAGCTTGTCCTTGGTATCGGACTAATTCTGGACTTCCGTCCGATTATTTCATACAATATAGAGGCTGCAACTACTACGATGACGGGGCGTGTATACAATGAACTGTAAAATCACAAGAAACGCTGCCAAGGTCCTTCTGAAGGAATTGGCTGAAGAAGAGAATAAGGATATGAAGTTAAGAGTAATCATTACGCATTCTCACGGAGATCATGCTCATTATGGGCTAGAATTGGACACGCCCTCTGAGAATGATGAGCTTATTACGACTGATAAGGATATCGAAGTGATCTTAGCGAAGGATCAGCCGCTATTAGATGGTGTTAAGATTGATTATCTTTTCTTACCAGAGGAAGGGTTTGTGATCACAAATCCAGCCAAAGGAAATACGGGTGATCATTAACAATAATGGCTAATGATATACGAGTTTGTGATAAATGTCGGCATATGAAAATGAAAACGACGCTTGCCAAGCTAGGGAAGATTGCTCCTGACGCAGAGGTTAAGGTAGGTTGTAAGTCCTACTGTGGTCCTTGCTCTCGGTTTGCCTTTATTTATATTAATGGTCGATATGTGACTGGAGTAACTGAAGAAGAGGCCATTGAGAAGGCTCAGAAGTTCGTGAGGTAAGCTCTCATCAATGTTCACATTTTGTGATAGATAGCCGTCCTGATTAGCCTTATGGCAGATCGGACGGTTTTTTTAGCTTTGATTGGTGTCCTGCTCTCCAAATTTTGGCTAGGTATAGAGAACTATAATTGGAATATTCAGAAAACGAGACTATTGACCAATATCTAATCCGATTAAACGCTTGTAAGATGTGGATGTAGACACGATTCGACAAACTTCGTTGTTTCTCGACAAAGGCAAAGCTGATGAAAGTCAGTGACGCAAAGCTATAGGGACTGTAATGCGGAAGAGAGGGAAGCCGCATGATGTCAGCCAGCTACCGAAAGAGCATGGGATAAAGGTTCCTTACTTTGTGACCCCGCTTTCGGAGAAAGCGGGGTTTGTTATGCACTGGGGGTGCTAAGTATAAGTGATGCTGATTAACAGAGAGAATGGTAACATCCTTGCGGAGGATGTCCGAAGGGCTAGTGCTTTCTGGTCCCGGTTCCGAGGGTTAATGTTCACTCGGAAACTACATCAGAAAGCAGCATTGCATATTGTGCCTTGTCAATCGATACATACATACTTTATGAAGTATTCGATTGATGTACTTTACTTAGATAAGTTTGACCAAGTAATTGGTGTTGAGGAGGAGCTAAGACCAGGGAAAATTGGACGTATGCTCAGGAATACAGCTTCTGTTATTGAGCTTCCCTCAGGAACAATTAGTAAAACGCAAACATGGGTTGGACAAGGCATCTACTTTACTGCAATACCAAAATCATGAATGGGGAGTGTATGAATAATGATGAAAAAATTACGTGGGCTTGTTGTAGAAGAGAAGGGTCAAGGAATGACGGAGTACGGCTTGGTGTTGGGGGTTATTGCTATCGCGGTAGTTGCGATACTTATTACTTTGAGAACTCAAATTGTTGCTCTCTTCCAATCAGCTATAGATAAAATTGGAACTGCAACTCCATAAAGGATAATCTCTATGTAACGATAATAAGTGAGGGATCATACGTTCTCGAGCGTACGATCCTTCTTTTTTAATCAGAAGGAGAGTTGATGATCAGGTGGGGATCGGAATGCTTCCAATACTAACGTTGTCTATCGCATTGGTCATCAGCGTGGTTACGGATTTAAGAAACAGGAAAATTTATAATATGGTCACCTTTCCCGCTATTATTTTCGCTTTTGTTTTTCAAATATGGTTTGCCGGTATGAGTGGTGCCCTAGAAGCACTTACTGGATTCGCAGTTGGGCTTGGTCTACTGCTAGTACCTTATCTCCTAGGGGGAATGGGGGCTGGGGACGTTAAGCTTCTAGCAATGGTCGGAGCATTCAAGGGAATGTTATTCGTTCTGGTTGCCGCAGCCTATATGGCGATGATTGGGGCGGTACTAGCAGTTATAGTCCTTTTCTGCACCAAGGATGCTATGAATCGGCTCAAATTACTTGCTTATCTAATTTGCGCGCTAAGGAGCGGCATTATCATACCCATTGATTATCGTGGAACGTTTCCTTCGAAAGCTACTCCTTATGGTGTCGCGATCGCTGGGGGAGCTTTTTGCGGTCTAATTTTCTTATAGTAACGGGGTATTTTTGGAGTGGGGGTATGTTCATGAATAAGCGGTTCATCTCTCAAGAGAAAGGTCAATCGTTGGTTGAATTTGCATTGCTTCTGCCCTTACTACTTTTTATGATTTGTGGAATTATTGATTTCGGAAGAGTGATGTATACCCATATGCAATTAAATTTAGTTACTCAGGAAGCGGTTCGTCTCGGCGGTCTGGGAAGAAGTGATGCATATATAAAGCAGTATACATTAGATCATGTCAATGACCCAACTAAGGTGATTGTAACGATAACACCTTCCGAAACACTTCGTAATTCTGGAGATTATGTAAAGGTTAGCTTGGAGCAGCAAATTGAATACATAACACCGCTAATGTCGACGGTATTACCGTCTCCCTACCGTGTCGTTACGGAATCAACAATTCGAGTGGAATAAACCCGGAGAGGGGAATGGTTATGCTGCACGGCTATAAAACCATGTTAGTGAGTAGCTTGAAAGCTATTATTCACAGACAACAGGGTAGCTCCATTGTATTAGTTGGTCTTTCGCTAGGAGCTTTAATGACCATGACTGGTTTGGTGGTTGATATAGGGGGCGTATATGTTGCCAAAACTCAGCTTCAGAAAGCTGCCAATGCCGCTGCTCTTTCAGGTGCACAGGAATTAACATATAACGAAACAAGGGTTAAGAGTATAGTCAGTGAAGTTCTCACTAAGCATGGAGAATCAGGAAGTCTTGTAGAGCAAGAAGTGCAGATGGAGCATAAGGTATCCATTCGTTTGCAACGTCAAGTTACATTGGCATTCTCTGGACTATTCGGTTGGGATGAAGTACCTGTCGAAGTCAGAGCAACGGCAGTCATAGAAAGTATGGGCAGGGCTACAGGGGTAGCACCACTTGGAATTGATGATTCCATTCCACTAATCATTGGTCAGGAATACACGCTGAAGGTGGATGAAACCGAAGTTGACACTGGCAATTTTGGTATTCTTGCATTGGGGGGATCAGGAGCAAGCACTTATGAAATGAACTTGAAATACGGATATATGAACGAGATTAAGGTAGGTTCCATTATCGATACCCAGACGGGTAATGTTGTTGGTAAGACGAAAACAGGTGTGCAGGAAAGGATCAATAATTGTCCCTATCCAGTAGGTGAGACCCACCATCGGGATTGTGAGAGGATCATATTGATACCTGTTTATACACCTTACAATGTGGATGTTAATCAAGTAAAGCAGGTCAAAATTACAGGTTTCGCCTATTTTTATATATTATCACCGATGGATGATCACGATAAAACGATAAATGGATTCTTCTTCAAACGAGCGGGGAATGGATTTAACGAGCCTAATGTAGGCAATAACGGTGCATATGCCATTAGATTAGCAGAGTAAGAGTGAGAGTAAGAGTAAGACTAAGAGTAGTCTCCCATATTGCTTTAAAGCGACATGGTTACATCAAGAGTTAATTAACGGGGTAGGTGTGGGTATGAAATCGAAGGTCATTATGCTACTAGCCATTGTAATGGGATTAGTCACGACATTCTTGTTCTATAACTATGTTAGCAATATCAAGGGAACACCAGCATCCGAATTAAAGACCATAGAAACACTTGTTGCAGTTAGGGATATCAAGAAGAATGAGTTGATTTCACAGGATATGCTAGAGAAGGTCCTACTCATGGATAATGGATTGTACAGTGAGGCTATTCGTGATTCGGCTAGGTTGAACGGAAAATACGCATTGGCAGATATCGCGAAGGGTGAGCCATTCCTACCTCACCGTGTATTGGGAGCAGCGGAAGAGAAGCTTTTTGTCTCTAGAAAGATAAAGGAAGGTTACCGCGGCGTATCGATTGGAGTCAATCATGTCCAGTCGGTATCCACCCTAATTGAGCCGGAAGATTATGTAGACGTGATCTTTACTAAGCTAGGCGAGCGCGATTTAGGTACAGTGACTGTCTCCAAAATTCTGATTGAACGTGCTCGAGTGTTAGCGGTTGGGCGCAGAATGATAGAGACGGTTGATGGAGAACTATTCGTAGAATATAGCTCAGCTACATTGGAGTTAAAGTCTCCAGAAACTGTAAAGATAGTTAATGCGGCCAACGACGGAATTCTTACACTCACATTGCATAGTCGTATTAAGGAGGGACAACAATGAATGACATAACAGCGCAAGGAAGCGGGGTGAATAAAAAACGCGGAGAGATGATCGCTGTTTGTAGTGCTAAGGGAGGAGTGGGGAAAACCGTATTAGCGGTTAATCTAGCGGTTGCGCTCTCTAAGAATAATATCCAAGTCAACGTCATGGATGGTAGCTACCAATTTGGTGATGTTTGTATGGCAATGGACCTTTATCCAACCTTTTCCATCAAGGATGTAGTGGAACAACTATCTACAATCGATGATTTTGCTCTAACAGGCTATCTCATTCATCATAACAGTGGAGTAAAGGTATTAGCGGCGCCAGATCGACCTGAGTTTGCCGATTTAATTGTACCCGAGGCAGTTGAGCGAATTTGTGATCTATTGCTAGCAAGACACGATTATTTGATTGTTGATACAGGAGTAGGGCTGCAGGAGAAGAGCCTGCAGTTAATTGAAAAGGCTGACCAAGTGTTTGTAGTAACAAATCTAGAGATGGCGACAATTAAAAACACCAAGATGATGTTAGAGACACTAGAGCTACTTGGACTGAAGAATAAAGTGAAGGTAATCGTCAATCGCTCAACAATGGAAAGTGTTATTCAAGCATCGGATGTAGCAGATATTCTCGGAGAGGATATCCCTACATTCATCCCTAATAATTTCCAAATTGTAGCTCAATCTATAAATGTTGGTATTCCGTTTGTAATGAATCACGGGAAAAGTGATGTCGCTAAGGCGATATTCAGGCTGGCAGAGCAAATGATATCTCGACGAGAAATTACGTTATTCAAGCCAAAGGCTACCTCTCTCTTGCAATCTCTATTCCATAAAACGAAGACGACATAGGCATCGCGAGGAAATAACAAGAATAATACTATTTTCCTTGTGAGCTCTTAGTGAAGGGGTGATGATAATGAGTTTACTAGGGAAAATCCAGGCCCGTACTGGAGAAGATGTTACAGAAGCCAAGGCTGCAGATGCTGTAACAGAAGAACAATCACCCTCAGGAATAGCTATGCAATCGAAGCCTATAAAGAAAGACTTGGTTTCCTCATTCCGAGATTTAAAGCGGAATGATTCGTCTCCGAAGCAAGGAATCTCAAGGATTAGCAAGCACCAGGAATTGAAAAATCGTCTTCATAAAATGATCTTATCGGTCATGAAGGATGAAGATGTGGAAGCGATTATACCGAAGATCGATGCGATGGCAGTAGAGATCATTAAGGAGGATGAGTCATTCCGGGGAACAATCGATCGGAAGAAGGTCGTTGATGAGCTCATTAATGATCTAGCTGGATTTGGTCCTATTAATCCTCTTCTCATGGATCCTGATATCTCCGAGGTTATGGTTAATGGTCCGAATTTAGTATATGTAGAGCGGAATGGGAAAATCGAACTAACCCATGTTCAATTCCGCGATGATGAGCATGTCATGAATGTGATAGATAAGATTGTATCGCCTATCGGCCGTCGTGTAGATGAGTCTAGCCCAATGGTGGATGCTCGATTGCCTGACGGGTCACGTGTTAATATTATTATTCCACCCCTTGCTCTGAATGGTCCAACGATAACCATTCGTAAATTTTCCAAGGATCCTTACACCATAGATGATTTAGTTAAGTTTGGAACGGTAAATCAGGAGATGGCTATTTTCCTTGAGGCCTGTGTGAAGGCTAGGTTGAATATCTTTGTAAGTGGCGGCACTGGCTCTGGTAAGACTACAACTTTAAATGTTCTGTCTTCGTTTATTCCGAGTGATGAACGGATTGTAACGATTGAGGATGCTGCAGAGCTACAGCTGTGGCAGGACCATGTCGTTTCTCTAGAATCAAGGCCGACGAACATTGAAGGCAAGGGTGGAATTACGATCAGAGATTTGGTCAGGAATTCACTGAGAATGAGACCCGAGCGAATTGTCATCGGTGAGGTACGAGGCGGAGAAGCACTGGATATGCTTCAAGCGATGAATACTGGGCATGATGGGTCGTTGGCTACTGGGCATTCTAATAGTCCGCGCGATATGATTGCACGTCTGGAAACCATGGTGCTCATGGCTGGTATCGATTTACCTGTAAAGGCGATTCGCGAACAAATTTCTGGAGCTATCGATTTGATCATCCAGCAATCTAGGCTGAAGGATGGCTCGAGACGGATAACTAATATTACGGAAGTGCTTGGTCTAGAGGGAGATGTTATTGTCCTGCAGGATATATTCGTGTATCGGCAGGAGGGCATTAATTCTGATGGGAAGATTGTAGGTAAATTAGTTCCAACTGGGGTTCGTCCTAAATTCTATGAACGCTTTGAAGTCTCGGGTATTCATATCCCGGCAACTGTCTTTATAGAGCGAGAGGAATGGTCGTAGTGATGATATGGCTGCTGCTTTTAGTGTTTCTATTATCCGCTTTCTTATTTTTCTATTCCGTGTTCTATCGTTTACTTATGTCAGATAAGAGACTGGACAAAAGAAGGGCTTATTATCTGAAGGAAAATGATCAAAAACGGTTGAATCATAAGTCATTTAATCTCTTAGTACAGCTACAGGTATACAAACAGATGGTTCGACAGCGTGTGGTTAGTAAGAAGAAGAATGATAGGCTAGAAATCATGCTAAGTCGGGCTGGTCTTCTGTTAAAGCCAGAAGAGTTTGTGATGTTCCAATGGATTGCCATGACGCTTAGTGGCGGCGTTATGTATGTATTGACAGAACGGATATTCTTCCTTGCTCTCGGCTGTGTAATGGGTTTTGTAGCTCCCAAAATGATCGTTCGCCGTAAACAACGGCAACGGCTTTCTCGTTTTAATGATGGGCTTCCGGACCTCATAACCACTGTGATTGGATCTCTCAGGGCAGGCTTTAGCTTTGTTCAGTCATTAAAGGCAGTGACCGAAGAGGCAGAGTCACCGATCAAAGAGGAGATTGAGTTAGTGCTCAAGGAAATGCAATATGGTAGAACGATTGAGGATGCCTTACAGCAATTGAAGGATCGCATTCCGAGTGAGGATCTTGAGCTGATGATTCAAGCCATTCTGATCCAGAAGCAGGTTGGTGGTAATTTAGCAACCGTGCTGGAAACGATCGTTCAGACAATCCGTGATCGTAATAAGATTCATCGTCAAATTCAAACCATGACAGCGCAAGGTAGATTATCGGGCACAATAATTGGTCTATTACCTTTAGTACTCGGCATATTCCTCTATTTGATCGATGCTGAATATATGGGGAAATTCTTAGCCCATCCCATCGGGATGGTAATGATTGGCGCGGGGTTGGTTTCGGGTACAATCGGTTTTATCCTTATTCGCAAAACAACAACGATCGAGGTGTAGATGATGGTCTTTATAACCTTTTTTTTCACTGTGATGTTATTCGTCTATGCCTTCTATAAGGTCAATGAAGAACGTAGAATGAGGTTAAGAAAGCGCTTAGGGCTTCATTTGGAAGCTAGCAGAGGTTTATCGGGTGATACAGTGGAAACTCAGGACCATACATCTGCGTTAAGACGTGTTGCTCTTATCATGCTAAGATGGTTCAAGCGGTTTTTGAATCGCAGCCTGCCTGGCTCTAAGGAAGCAAGGATTGAGATTAAGCTGCTTCGAGCGGGTAGGCCATTGAATATGTCACCTGTTGACTATCGTTTATTGCAAACGGTTTTATTCATAGTTCTACCTCTATTGTTCGGCGCATACGCTTATGTATCAAATATGGGGACTAATGGCATGTTCATATTGGCTATAATTGGTATTGTCTTGGCAGCGGTCGGGCCCCATTATTATTTGCGTCAAAAGGCCAAAAAACGCAGTAAGCTGGCTTTAAGAGAATTGCCAGACATTCTAGATTTATTAACCGTAAGTCTAGAAGCTGGACTTGGGTTCGACTCTGCACTAAGCAAGCTAATCGCCAAAAAGCACGGTATTGTTTCCTCTGAATTTCGACGTTGTCTCGAGGAGATACGACTCGGTAAGACACGACGAGAAGCCTTGACGGGTGTGAAAGAACGCTTGGATTTCGATGAAATACGCGCATTTATTAGTGGGATTCTACAAGCAGAAAAGCTAGGAATTGGGATGGTTCAGGTCATGCGCGTTCAGTCAGAGGAAGTACGTGATCAGCGCAAGCAAAGGGCTGAAGAGGCGGCAATGAAAGCTCCGATAAAAATGCTGTTTCCGCTTATTATATTTATCTTCCCCTGCATATTCATCGTGCTGCTAGGACCTGTTGCAGTTGAATTTATTGTGAATTTCTAATGCCTGGCTCTCACTGAAGTAATACTTAGTTGCACAATAAAAGGCTGTCCCTGGGGACCAATGTCATTAAGTTAAGGTGCAAGGCCAAAAATCAAGAACAAGAGCAGGTTATCGAAAAGATAGCCCGCTCTTGTTTTTGCGCGAAAAAGAAAAAAAGGAATTGACAAGTAGGTGTAAATGTGTGGCGTAGCCCCTTGAAAACCGAGGAGGTTACACCAATGAATGAGGAAAATTCAGTTCTCTACTCTACACTAGTGAAGCTGTAGAAGTTATTCGCAATCCACTATTCGGGAGTATTGTGAACTCTTCTATCGTTAAAGTTAAGGTACATCGCTCCTCCAGATGGTCAGGACCTCCACATATGGAGATGATCCCAATGATTACAGATATATAATTCAGGGATAAGTATTTTTAATGATGGCATATGTAGAATAGAGGTGATAACGTGGAAGATGACTAGTTGAAATTGAACGTAATCTAAAGAAAAAACAACATCGATTATTAAAAAAGATATGGGTTATGATACTAGTATTTTTCTGTTTTTAGTAACCCTTATATTTATATCAAATTGGATTATACATTGGATACTTACTGGTATATGTAATGTTACCAATTGTTAAGGTTTAATTAAATTCATATGCCCCCAGGCTTCATGTTACAAGCAAACTCACTGTAATCTCCTGGCTTGTCTAGACATCAAAATCAGAAAGAGAGGTTTATCTTAAATCTTTGATTTTGGTGTCTAGACAAGCCGGAACATTACATTCTGTCGCTATTTCCATTACGTTCCCATGGAAACTTGAGCACCTTCGCAATACTTCTTTACAGTAGTTCTTGAAATGGCCAGCAAACTTGCAATTTGACGTTGAGACTTGCCTTCTTGTACGTAAAGTTGTCTGACAAATCCACCTCGATGATCATCCACTCTTTAGCCTCCCGCAATGAAAAATTATTCGCCTAATTTTACAGGATTTTTGATGGGAGGTGGTATACTATTTCCCTAGCACTCGACACGTATTTGGTCTACTATTATCTTAGCATTCATAATCTTTTAATCTCAATTAATAAATATCCAGATGACGAAACGGAATTTAAAGTGTATCACTTTATGATTAATTCATTTCTGCCTGAACTAGAAGCAACAGCTAAACAAGCTAGGCACAAGCACCGCCGACCGATTAGTGGAATAAAGGTTAAAAATCAAAGAGCGTTAATGCCCATTTGACATTCTATATTCGCCGATTACAGTTTTGCCATCTGATTCATACAAGGGGATTGATTTGTAACCAGCACCTTCCATAGATTCTTGATAGACCATAGCCTCTTCGGGTGAAGAAACCTGTGAATCTAGATCGGAAGATTTTACATATCCGACAACCCCTTTCTCTCCTTTTGCACTCATTAAGTCTGGTTCTTGTAATGGTCCAGAAGGGTAGGGTCCGTGTCCATATGTTTGGCCTTGCTCGTTGACAGGATAAACAGGGACTACTTTTTCTACATCGACAACACCATTCTCTCCTTTTGCACCCATTAAGTCTGGTTCTTGTGTTGGTCCAGAAAAGTAAGGTCCGTGTCCATATGTTTGGCCTTGCTCGTAGACAGGATTAACAGGGACTACTTTTTCTACAACCGGAGTTATATTATTTGGTGAAAGATTTGCTTTCAAAGCAGAATTTGTAGCAAATAAAGTAGGTATACCAACCACTAAAGACACTGCTAGTATTGCCCCCGCAAGCGAGTTTTTTTTCATCCTCATAATTGACACAATCCTTTCTTCGATAATATATTTACTGAAATTATTGGTCAATAGGGTCAGCCTGTTTTTCTTTTCCTCCATGCCAATAAGTGTCATGGCATAGACAGATTTTATGGTTTCTCCGAATGTTTTAACCACGGATTCATCACAGGAAAGCTCAATGTCGCGATTTGCAAGAACATACATAACCCACATAAAGGGATTGAACCAATGAACACATAAAGTAAAGGCTAGAAATAGTTTTGTCAGTGCATCAAAGCGTTTGATATGCACCAACTCATGAGTGAGAATATACGGTAGCTTGGTATTGTCAGTCCAGTTGGTCGTTTTTGGAAGGAGTACCACAGGGCGGAATACTCCATACGTCAACGGCGAATTGATCTTATCGCTTTGCCGTATTTGCACAGTCCGCCACAAGGGATGCTCCAGCAACCAATGGGTGATAAAATCGTTCTCAATAGGAAGGGAAGTTTGAAATTCCCGTAGATTCTTGATATAGGTTGCAATAAAAAAAACAGCACACACAGTCATGCCACCCAGCCAAATGACCATAAAAGGCGAAATTGATGCTGTTTCCATATCAATTCCAACCGATTGACCTGTATGGAAAAAAGCGTCCATATAAGGAATACCATTTGTTTTTGAAGAAACAGTTGAAGCCGTCGTTTCCGTAAACGCCTGTGAGAGAATATCTAATCCTGTGTTAAAGCTGAAACGCGAAGGGATTGAATATGGAAAAAGCAGACGGCAAAGTACTAATCCCCACAGGATGAGAAACGTCTTTTTGGGTAACTTATGCAGGGCAAGTGCACGGACAATAACGACCGCGATAATGAAGACAGACGCAGAAAGACTCATTTGAAAAATATCCATTTCAGCCACCTCATTCCAAACTGTTAACAATCTGCTTAAGGTTTTCGATTTCATCTGCGGACAATTTTTTTCTGTTCAATAGAGAAGCGAAAAGCAAATTGGCAGAACCGTCGAATACCTTGTTGATAAGTTCTGCAGTTTCATGTTCCTGCACCTGTTCTTTTTGAATGAGAGCGCAGCATAAGAAATTGGGTTCCAACCGCTCAATCACACCTTTATTTATGCATTTCTTGATTACACTATAAGTAGTATTTTTGTTCCAGCCAACTTGTTCGCCCAATAATTTGGTCAACCGTTTTGCGGTCAAGTCTCCTTCCCTCCACAAAATGTCCATCACCTTAAATTCAGAATCAAATAGTTTTATTTGCACATATCTCACTCCATTAAGACCAAATGTAATAATTTTCTTGCGATATAATCATACTACCACGATAGTCTGGATGTGTAAAGACTATCTGAGTAGTCTATTTATTCTTTTGATATATACATATGCTTTGCAATACTAACCCAGACTTTTTTCATTCAATACTCCGCGTAAGTACTACAACTCTAGTTTACTTTATTTTCATAGAACATCAGATTTATTCCGCAATAGGTTGGCATTAGCAACTCACCATAATAACAATAAAAATATGATCTACTATATTTAACACTATATCTCGGTCCTCAGGGGGGCGTTTAACTATTATCACCTCAATTGTAATATATCGGTGTGTCAATAGGCCGAGAATTGAACTTAATTGTGAATTCAAAGGAATTTTTTCATTTAGCGATAAATTTATTGCATTTCCCAGTATTTCTGGAAACACGATATTTAATCAGCTGAAAACTCCAAGCGCCAGACTGGGAAAAAGCGTTCCTAATCACTTCAGGAACGCCTTTTAATTTAAAACTTGTAATTTAATAGAATGCTATCACATTGGCTACTATTGTAATTCGTTACTTTCAGTACCGGTCACTAATTCATAGTTAGATATCAAGTCGAATTTACCAAGTACAGTTGTTCCATCTGCATCATAAAGAGTAATTTTGCGATTACTACCACTTTTACCAGTTAACTTAATCGCCTCTGCAATTGAAGAAACATTTGGGTTAAGATCATCAGCTCTAACATATCCTTCAACTCCATTGGTACCAACCGCATTAATTAGATCTGGTTCTACACCTATAGTATATTCGGATATTGCAGAGCCATAAGTTTCTCCGTTGCTGTTTTTAGCATATACTGTCTGTAACATTAAATCATTTATTACTTCTGAATTTGTAGTTGTGCTTGCGGATTTAGCGCTTACTATCGATAGATTTGGAGATTTAAATCCAGTATAACTATTATATCCATTTCCAGTATAAAATGCAGCTTTACTCTGAGCATAATACGTTCCTGTATCGCGTATTCTAGAGGAATACACATACAATCCGGAACTCGAGACATCGTTATATTGCATGGCAGTTGAAGCTTTTAAAATACCAGAGGTATTATATAATCGAGCTTGTCCGCCCATATATCCTGCTGGAACATTCCCATCTTCTGATTTCACGTTAGCAACTGCTTCGACTGTAGGACCATAACGATCCCATACCTCAGATGTAAAATTATAATTTTTACCATTGATGGTAGGCGTGCCATAGGAATTAGAAATGGTTATAGCAAATGCTGTTGATGATATCAAAATTATTGACATAATACTGATAATAAAGAAACTAAAATTCCATTTTTTCATTGTTATGTTCCACTCAATGATAATGTAGCTCTCGGAATTCACCGAGGCGGATGCGACTGTATCTTCCTCCTATAAAGCAGGGGGATTTTTCAAAATCTCGTGAATGGATGTTATGACATTAAACCCCAGATTATTTAGGATTTATAGTTCTATGGGATTCTCCTTTCCAGGATCGTTTGAAAGGCGCCATGATGTTTCAAACGAAAGATATTAATATATTGAAAGCTGCGCAGCTTATCAATCAAGAACAACGAGTTCTTTTTCAGGAATAAATTGAAATAGTTGTTTAATAATTTAAAGATAGCTATATATCCCATTATTTTCAATAGGGAAATAGTACCAAATTATAACATTCTATCATTTATTCCCAAAATAGTCCCGATTTTTGTAGTAGGATTATTTCCAACCACTGCCACTTCATGACAACTCACCTTCAATCACTCGCTTGACCATATGATCATCAATAATTCGATTGCCATTTTGGGACCCATAAATTAAACAATGCGTGCACACCTTATTTATTAGTCGTGCGGATCCACTAGAGTAGCGATAGATGTCATCGATGGCATTGTCGGAGAAGATCTCTTGTTCAGCACCTGCATAGGTAAGGTGGCGTTTCATGTAATCTCCTACTTAGGATCGATCGTAATGAGAGAACTTTAGTTGTAGGTCAATCCTTTGCCGAATCGCTGCATAGGCTTGTAGCTTGAGGCGATCCCATAGTTCGCTCTGTCCGACTAAGATGAGTGCCATGGGGCTCTAAGCGTCCATCTTAAATTTGAGTAGAAAGCGAACTTCCTCTAGCATCTCTCGACTGAGTAAATGTGCTTCGCCCACGACGACGCACGGTTGAAGATGATGGATGCCTGACATGAGTTCAATCTGATGATGGAGCTGTCGCTTGGCATCTCCCCGATAAAACTTCGCTTCACAGCCAAGCTGATCAAGCATCCCTTTGTAGAAGTTACGTGGGGTCAGTTTCGAGTCAGAGATGCACCCCGGCATTTTTGATGTGGTATTCTTCTAAAATGAGATGTAGTGTGTATAACGTTGGCATTTCCCATAAAATGGTTTTAAATCCTCTGTAAATAGGGGGAATTATACCCTGGGGACAGCCTCTTTCTTATGCACTCATGTTACTTTGGAATATTCAAGCTGCCAACAGGCTGGAGATCATTGATGGAATGAGCTTTTATCATGCTGTTGGACAACGTATACAGCGTGTCATCCAGATACAGTATTCGCCGGACATTCTTGTCACCATCATACCAGTACTGACCTGCTTTACTTAATTCATCATCGGAGATATGAGTAATCTTACCCTTCAATGTAAAGCCATTAGCGATATCGATGTTATACACGAACGCTCCCTGATAAGTAAATTGACCATAGTCTAATGGTGTAGATTCTGCTGTTGCAGATACCTCATATAACTCTACTGGAAAAGCCATAAGGTTTTTCGCTTTGGCGAACAATAGTGCCTTGTGGTTATACAGCAGCTCCGAATTTGTGCCACGGTCACCGATTTTTAAGGTGTGTAGCTCCTTGGGATTCGCAACATCTGTTACATCGAACATAGCAACCTTCATTCCAAGATAATAGGCCGTTGTATTGACGACATCCCCATTCTCATCCTTATTGGATTGCTCGGTCGTGTCCTTACCGAAGCCTATAATATGATTCTCGTCATAAGGATGTAAGTAATCACTGTATCCAGGTATCTTCAGAGCCCCAAGAATACTTGGATGAGTTGGATCGGCAACATCGATAACAAACAGTGGATCAACAGACTTAAAGGTAACCATATAAGCGCGGTCGCCCATGAATCGTACCGAGTAGATTCTTTCGCCAGGGGCGATATTCTCTATCTTACCGATCGTGTCGAGCGATTCATTAAGCACATATAAATTATTCTTCGAGGTGAATTCATCTATTCTCCACATCTCACCCGATGTAGTTGCAATTCGGAAGTTCCCTTTATGCTCATCCATGGAGAATTGATTCAATATTGTACCTGGCACATCGCCTTCGGCCATATAGATAACCGACCCCGCGGATAAGGCAAACTTGAATACCGCGGTTTTCGTCGACTGTGGCATGTAGCTTGGCATAATCAGATCTACTGTAGCACCATCTGGTGCTGGTTTGACCTCTGGTGCAGGTTGCTCGGAAACGGGAATGTCTTCATATTGGGTTACTGCCACATAAAGATGCTCTGTTGACGCATAGATATTCTGACCTGAACCCAGGTATGCCTTCACATCCATAGCTTGACTATTATCCTCCAGATTCACTCCGCCAACTAACATATAATTCGGTTCGATGGAGTCAGGGAAATAACGAATGTCATCGTAGCTAATCGGTACCATCTTGTCACTTGTTACAGAGTCCTTGAACATCGGTGCTGGCACTTCGCCTTGCTCATTCATGATATAGTAATAATCCATATACTTGTTGCTTACCAGATATAAGCTTGAGCCAATCTTTCTTGAGGATAAATAGTTACCTTCAATCTCAACCTCGCGAACTTGCTTGGGTGCTGTTATATCACTAATATCATAGATGATGGCTTTGGTCATAGAGATCATAGGCTCACTTGGGTAAATCATCATTCGCTTTTCTTCGGTCATAGGGATTTCATCAATTTCATACGTTTTGTTTAGTTGATTAGGGCTACTTGAACCAATAACAATGAGCTGATCATCCTCTACATATAGTTCCATTGGAGCAAACTCACTATTAGCAAAAGGCAGCGTGCTCACGATCGACATCTGATCAGCGGGATAAGCACGAGTGATGACGATCTTCTGATTGATAACTTGATACATGTATGTGCCATCGGTTTTGACCACATCAGCTTCATCGACGCCTTGCACCTGCACATTGGTCGAAGAGTATTCAGATGCGACTGCTGAAGATTCCGATGCTCCATCTGCAGCTGGAGCAGATTCAGCCTTCTCCATCTCTGCAGTAGTATCCATCATATCAACAGTAGCGTATTCCCTATTATTAGAACTGGACATCTCACTAACGAGTGATTTTAGATGCTCATAAGAGCCAACTCGAGGAAGATCCGCTTCCGGGTAGTAAACAGCAGCAGTCCGAGTTGCAGCATGCCACTTCACAACAGCTCCGAATGATTCATTCATCCACCTCAGAGACACATACATTTTACTATTGATCAGTAAGGCGGGGTTAGCAATATGGACCTCTTTGCCATTCGTCCAACCTACAGAATCATTCACCTTTACCTTTACTGTCGTTTGGTTATGTGTTGCGGTCACAATCTTAGTTGTATCATCCCAGTTAACGGTAGCACCGAGAGCAGTTAGTAAGCTCCGCATAGGAACGTAAGTGACGCCATTCCTTAATACGGTCTTCGTATCTAAGTTTAGCGGCTTACCATTAAGCAATAGTGAAACATCATTCGTGTCACCTGTTGTGTTGGAGCCTGCTGCTAAAGCCTGTGGAACAATGAATACGATACACAGCATAATGGTTAATAGTATTCTTCTCATCACGATAGACCCCCTGTATTCTTGAATAAGTTGATTTAATATTCTGATTGTTTGCTTACACTATTTTGACGATGCGAATTAGAAGAATGTTACAATCCATGGATAAATAATCTGGAAAAGTTTAAAATGAAGCAAGGCACTAGTCGAGAGGAGAAAAACTACTATGAATGCAGAGCAGTATGTAGAAAGCTTGATTCAGGATGATCCAATATTGAAAAAGGCAAAAGAGGGTATTCGCCAGGAGGGGATGCCAGAAATCTCTATCGCACCTGGTTATGGTCAATTGCTAACACTTCTTGTGAGAATGACGAATGCCAAACGCATATTGGAAATTGGTGCATTGGGTGGCTATAGTGGGATATGTCTTGCAAGGGGATTAAGTGAAGGTGGAAGGCTGGTTTCACTCGACATGAATGCACAATTTGCCTCAGTTGCTAAACGGCATCTAGAGATGGCTGAGCTGGGACACCTCGTGGAATATCGAATTGGTGATGCTTCCGCAAGCTTGCAGCAGCTGGAGGAAGAAGGAGCTATATTCGATTTAGTATTTATTGATGCAGACAAGGGTGGTTATCCACATTATCTAGAGAAAGCAATCACGATGTCGACACCGGGTACTGTCATCATTGGAGATAATACCCTCATGCATGGGAAAACGATGAACCCTGATGCGAACTCACCATCCGTTGTAGCTATGAGAAAATTTAATGAAACTATGACCTCTGATGCAAGACTTGAAGGACTGATTATTCCCGCATACGATGGATTAGCTATTGCCAGAGTCAGATAAAATCATCATATTGTGGTCCTGGCTCTAGCCCAATAAGCGGTGAGGATCGCAGCACATAATCCAACAATAGCTCCGAATGTGAACCCACCGGTGAGCCCGAAGGATTCATTAAGCCAGCCAGCGATGAAAGGGCCACCGAACATGCCAGCCGCATACACAGATTGATAAAATCCCATGGCAGTTGCACGTTTCTCGTTATCGACGGATTGGATGGATAAGCCCATTAAGAGGGGCAAATGTAATCCCTGTGCAAAGCCGTTAATCGCTTGTGTGAATAAGAGTAAAGGCAAGCTATGGTAGAACGGGATTAATGCGGTACATAACCCACTGATAACAAAGCCCGTGACGATCGTAGGCCAGATCCCATAACGAGGTGCTATTCGTTTACCGCTAATGAGGGATGCGAATGCATGAGGTACCATGAAAGCAATAACAAGCATACTTAGGAATAATTTATCGGCACCAATAGATACTGCGTACGATGGTGTAAAGCCGAACATAGTAATAAACAACACGCTATGTGCGAGGATACTTAGTATGGACACCTTAAGTAGAATTGGACTACCAATGACTGTAGGTATGTCGCGTAATTTCATAGGCGGTCGATAAACGCCATCCTTGGATTCGTATATGAACCAGCAAACTCCTCCACCTATGAGTGCAGTGATTCCACCGATCCAGAAGGTGGAGGACCAGCCCCAGGTCTCCGCTACAATGCCACTTATCCCCATCCCGATTAATTGTCCAGATACGGTTGCAACACTGATTGTTCCCATCGCTTTCGTGGCTTCGCTCCCTACGTAATAGGAAGCGTATAGCACGGTAAATGCAACCCATGCTGAAGCAGATATTCCTGTCATTGCCCTAGCAGCCGTTACACCAGCGAATCCATCGAAGAGAATGAAGAAGAGGCATCCAAATGCACTGGTAATGAATCCAATGAACATGAATGGCTTACGACGACGCAGTCGATCGGACATAATACCTAGGGGGAATCGTATGAGTATTTGCATGAAACCATAGCTACCTAGTACAATACCCATCATGAGAAAGCTAAAACCGATCGATTCCATATAGGGTGAAAGTATGGGGACATAGGTATAGAGGGAAACCCAATATAATAGTGTGACACTAATGAATAGAGCATGTCTTCCTCGTGGTAAAGGCAATGTCGGATTAGGCTTCTCGATGATGTTCTTCTCCCTTCATATCAAGCTCTCACATTAGTCTAGCAAATAATGGGCCTACTTAGTAGGTGGTTATTATTATGACAATTGTAGAGAAATAACTGATATAATACACATGATAGTTTTATACACTTTCGGATTGGGGAATCTAATGAATCGATCTAGGAATCAGAGAATATCTAAGAGGAATCAAACGCTTAAGCGCAGGATACGCCGTTACCTTCTTCTAATATTAGGAATAGGGGTATTGATCGTATGTTTATATACGGTTTGGAATTTTTTCGGTCCGATACAGACAGATCAAGAAATTGAACAGTCAACGGATAGAGAGCTAGAAAAGCCCTCTAACCAAGAGGCGTTAGATATTGGAGAGAAAATCGTTGATCGCATCGGTAACCAAGAGCCTGAAATCGAGTCTGAAGTAGTACCTAAGATCGAGCCTGAGATGGAGACATCAGAGCGGGTTAATCTTGCTTTTGTTGGAGATATCATGATGGGTGCGAATGTGGATAAGCTCTTAAAGAAGCATGGATATGATTATCCATACTTACATATCTCATCTTTATTACAGGAAGCAGATATTGCTGCTGGCAATATGGAGAATCCGATAACAGATAGAGGCGAGCCCGTTGACAATAAAACCTATGTGTTTCGTACGTCTCCAGAGGCAGTGCCTGAAATGGTGAAAGCTGGCTTTGACCTATTCAATTTAGCGAATAACCATACGCTTGATTATGGGTTAATCGGCATGCAGGATACGATTCGATTACTAAGGGAAGCTGGTTTGTATGGTATAGGTGCAGGTATGAATCAAGAGGAAGCATACGAGCCGGCCATGATCGAGAAGAATGGTGTACGTGTTGCCTATATTGGGTTAACTAAAGTCGTGCCTACTGTATCTTGGAAAGCTGATAAGAACATACCAGGCTTAGCAGAGACTTACAATCATACAAGACCCATTAAAGCGATAGAATCCGCCAGTGAAATCTCAGACATGGTGGTTGTAATGGTCCATTGGGGGCTTGAGGGAGAAACTGAGGCTAGGATTGATGAGCGGGAGCTGGCACATCGGTATATTGATGCTGGAGCAGATTTGGTAATTGGCAGTCATCCTCATGTACTTCAAGGCATTGAATCCTACAAAGGGAAGTGGATTGCTTATAGCTTAGGTAATTTTATCTTCACCACAAGTGGGAGATCGGGCACGAAAGAGACAGCGATAATTCAAGCTAGCTGCTCTAAAGCCGGTGATTGTGAATTGAAAGTCGTACCCGTTCTTAACGGGATAGCTCAACCTATACAGATGGAAGACGAAGCAGCTAAGGTATTATATCAACAAATTACGGAAATTTCGTTCTCGGCTGAAGTACATGAGGATGGAAGTGTTCACTCCTTGTTACAATAATCATCAATCCACAAGAGAGAAGGATACACTGTGAAGATCTTGGTAACGTTATGTCTAACATTATGTCTCTTGATTATGCCTATTCTGGTAACTGAGGCGAGCGGTCAAGTAACGAATCGGATTTATCTCGATCATATTGAAGTGATTGTGACTTCGACTTATACATCCAACACTAAGAGCTATGTAGCAGTTAGACCTATCTTACAGGCCGATGGATGGACAATGGTATGGGAGAGCAGCAGCAAGATCTTGAGAGCTGTGAATCAAGCTGGTCATAGAATCGTGTTAACGTTAGATTCCAATAAAGCGACAGTGAATAATAAGAGCATTACACTTGGTGCGAAAGTATCGATGAGAGAGGGCTCCATTCACCTGGCTGCCGATGATCTTGCACTTGTGCTGGACAAAGAGATTTCAACAACTGTTAATTCGAATAATATTTACTTCAAATCGACTTTAAAGGAAGACATATATAAAGCTTTGAACGATACAAAAAGCACATATACATACGACGGTAAGCTAGTCGAGAATAAACGTTCAGGCGTTGGCAAGCTGTTCAAGAATGGACAGCTAATCTATGATGGTGATTTCTCTGAGAATAAATTGGAGGGCTACGGCAAGCTATATTTGAGTGGGAAGCTAGCAGTTGAGGGTGGATTTAAAGACAATGAACCTCACGGTCATGCTGTATATGATATGTCTAATGGTGAGGTTTATGATGGAGCGTTTCTAAAAGGTAGAATGACAGGAGAAGGGAAGCTATACCGGGGTAAAACTCTGCTATATGATGGAGCTTGGTTAAATGAGAAGATGTCAGGTGTGGGACAAGTGTACGACGCAGCAGGAGAAATAGTCTATGCAGGAGAAATTAAGAATAATGCTCGTGATGGATTTGGTATTCAATATGCTAATGGAAAGAAGAAGTATCAAGGTTACTGGTATAAAGGTCTCATGCAAGGAGAGGGAAAGCTATTCGATAGGAATGGTGAGATTACCTTCATAGGCTCGTTCGTTAATAATCAGAAGGAAGGCACTGGGACTGCTGTTAGCTTTAAGCTGAGACCTTGGGTTTCAGAGGGGCCTAATCATACATGGATCACAGAACAATTGGATACGGCTAATATGGATATGGGTGAATACAAGAACGATAAGTTAATTGATTCTAGAGAGAATAGTACTTGGTACACAGGACAGTATAATTCAGATAAAATTCCTAATGGAATAGGTAAGTTTTATAGATCAACCGGTACATTTAACTTGCAATCCGGGATATTAGCCGATGTTGAGCTTTATTATAGTGGCGAAGTAAAGGCAGGCAAGATGCATGGTCTTGGAAAGGCTTATAAGGCTGGTGAATTGATTTATGATGGTGAATACGCAGCGGATTTACGGCATGGTAAAGGTAAGGAGTATAAGGATGGACTACTTGTTTATTATGGAGATTGGAAAAACGAGAGAAGGAGTGGTAATGGTAAGTCGTTCGAATACAAAGCGAATATCTCCCGATTTTCGGGTCGTAATACAGCGATAATTACTGAAGGTGAATTTCTACTTGGTCAATTAAGAACAACAAAAGCGGTATATAAGTATATGGGTACATTTACGAATGGAGCTATTACGGGAAGTGGGAATTTATATGTGCTTGATGCTACAAGCACAGTCAGCTATGATCTTCAATCAGGCACCCATGCTTATTATGGGGAGTATAAGGATGGACTACGCCATGGGGAAGGTATCGTTTACAGTAAGAACCTCGTCAAGCAATTCGAGGGTACCTACTTCAACGACTTAAGAGAGGGAGCAGGTAAAGAATATACGAATGGATTAATCACATACGATGGCTTCTATCTCAATGATATGAGAGATGGGTTTGGTAGGCTCTATGAAAATTACGGACTTGTCTATGAAGGCTACTTTAAGGAAAACAAGAAGTATGGATATGGTAAAGAATATAAGAATGGCATACTAATCTTCGAAGGGGACTTCATCAATGACGTTCACCAGAAATAAGCGAATCATTGTCGCACATAGAGGATGGTCAGGTGCTGCGCCGGAGAATACTATGGCAGCCTTCCGACTCGCGATGGCCGACCCACGAATATCATGGATTGAGCTTGATGTTCAGCTTTCCAAGGATGGGGTGCCTGTGGTTATTCACGACTATAAGCTTAGAAGAACGACAGGTGTTCCGGGCGCTGTTAAGGATTATAGCTTCGAGCAGCTATCAAAGCTGGACAATGGCTCTTGGTTTTCCCCTGAATTCCACAATGAGCGTATACCTTCACTTGAGCAGGTTCTGAAGGAAACCAAAGGACGAATCAAGCTAAACATAGAATTAAAAACCAAAGATGATTTATATCCAGGGTTGGAGCAAGCCGTTATTAATTTGCTGAAGGCTTATTCGATGGAGGAGGATGTTGTCATCACTTCCTTCAACATGCTAGCACTGAAAACAACAAAACGGTTAGCTCCAGCTATTCGAACAGGGTTGATTGTATCCATGGTGCCAATCACAATAGAAGATCAGCTCCGACTGTTGGGAGCTGATCTCTTGTCGGTGGATTATCGAATTATTGAGCCTGCATTGATTACGCGTATGATGGAGTCAGGTTTTGATGTAATGGTCTGGACGGTTAATGAATCCCAGGCAGTTAAACAGATTGTATCTCTCTATCCAACTATCTGGATTTGCACAAATTATCCGGATCGTGCTTTCGACTAACCATAAGAATAGCAACTTCTATGTGAATTACGAATTATTCCTTTGCCGCGTTCAGTCTGGCATCCGAGTATTGATCACGAACCTTGATCATATCAGGAAGCTTCTTCATGAATGCATCGACAACCTTCGGATCAAAGTGTTGACCTCGCTCCTCCTTGAATAGGTTTAGGATTCGGTCAAGCTCCCAAGCCTGCTTATACACTCTGTCACTTCCAAGAGCATCGAACACATCGGCAAGTCCGGTTATTCTTCCGTATATATGTATATCCTCGCCCATGAGTCCTTGTGGATACCCTCTACCGTTCCACTTCTCATGGTGCTCGTAGGCTACAATAGCTGCTGTCTTGAGGATTCTACGGCTTGAATTTTTCAATAGATTGTAGCCAATGTCGGTATGGGACTTCATAATATCGAATTCTTCATCAGTTAATTTCCCAGGCTTCTTCAGAACGGAGTCGGGAATGGCTACCTTACCGATATCGTGCATAGGTGAAGCAAGTTTAAGTAATTCAGCCTCCTCGATATTCATTCCTAATTCAAGAGCGATAATATAGGAATACTCAGCAACCCTCTTAACATGATTACCTGTTTCCTTGGAGCGACTTTCTCCAATTTCGCCCATGGTCATAATAATTTCCTTCTGCGTCTCTTCAATCTCATTCGTCAGCATAACCGATTCAAGAGATTTTCCTGAGTAGGAGGCGGCCAGAGTTAAGTATTCCAGGTCCTTCTCAGTGAACATTTCACTTGCTGTCATCTTATTAACGGCCTGATAGGCTCCAATAATCTTACCCTCGTTGTTACGGAACGGAACGGAAATAATCGATTTGGTATGATAGCCTGTTCTAAGATCACTTGATGGATTAAAGCGAGTATCCTCGTAGGCATCCTTGACGATAATGTTCTCGCCACTCTGGATAGCATGTCCTACGAAACCGGTATTGAGTGGAACTCGAATGCTAGGTACACCATGAGCGACAGTCGTGTATATCTCATTCTTCTGTTCGTCGATGAGCCAGATGGTGCAACGGTCAGCTATGATCATCTCACGACCCATATCAGCCATAAGGATGAGCACGCTTTCTAGCACGCGCTCATTCGCAATAAGTGCCGTATAATTAAATATAACCTTAAGCATTTCTTCAGGTATGAGCTCTTCTTTTAATTTAGTCTGTTCAAAATCATGCTCTTCGTGCATCCATGCACTCTCCTATAGGACCGTTTAGTAATCCCAAACTAGTTTTTAAATAAATTATTATTCCGCATTATTCGTCATAATTCGTCATTATCCTGCATAATTCCTCATATTATTTTGATATTTGATAGGAGATAGCATATAAATAAAACCAACGGGAAGCTTAGCTTCCCGTTGGTTAAGTGGTCATGTGATCGGATCGTGAAGGTTCCAATCTGCAGTTGCTATTCTTGCGAAGTTAACAGCTCCATTTGCTCGATGAGACCCTTGAACACTTCCATCGCTTGGCTGATGGGTTGAGGTGAGGACATATCAACACCGGCGCGTTGCAGGATATTGATCGAATAATCACTGCCTCCACTTTGGAGGAACCCTAGATAACGATCAACTGCAGGCTGACCCTCATCCAAGATTTGCTTCGCAAAGCTTGTTGCAGCAGAGAAGCCTGTTGCATATTTATATACATAGAAGCTTGTGTAAAAGTGAGGTATCCTTGCCCATTCCATCTCGATATCCTGGTCGACCGTCATCTCAGGACCATGATACTTGACCGTAAGGCCGTAGTAGATTTCAGATAACTCTTGTGGTGTGAGTGATTCACCCCGTTCTACAGACTCATGAATAATCTTCTCGAATTCAGCGAACATCGTTTGACGGAATACAGTTGTACGGAATTGATCCGCATAATAGGTGAGCAGGTACATCTTCTCCTTAGGATCCGATGACTTGTTCAGCATGTAATCCATCAAGAGTGCTTCATTCAATGTAGAGGCAACCTCAGCTAGGAATATTGTATATTGAGCATCTCGATATCCTAGCGCATGATCGGAATGGTAAGAATGTAAAGCATGCCCCATCTCATGGGTTAAGGTGAACATGCTGTTCAGATTATCATTGTGATTGAGCAGAACGTACGGATGGGTACCGTATGCCCCCCAGCTATAAGCTCCACTTCGTTTACCTTCATTCTCATAGACATCAATCCAACCGTCCTCAAGTCCCTCGTTCAGCACCTTCATGTATGAATCTCCTAGTGGCTTCAAGCTTTCAACCACAGTTTGCTTGGCTTGCTCATAAGGGATATTCATCTTATATTCATCAACTAGTGGGGTGAATAAATCATACATATGGAGCTCATCGACCTTGAGTAGCTTTTTACGTAATTTCATATAGCGGTGTAATAGTGGCAAATGTTCATGGATGGTATCGATGAGATTGGAATAAACCTCTACAGGAATATTGTCATTTGACAGTGACATCTCAAGTACAGAGGCATGCTTGCGTGCGCGTGCATAGAATATATTCTTCGTTACGTTAGCAGATAATGTTGCAGCAAGCGTATTCTTCTGCTTACTATAGGTAGCATACATAGCTTGGAAAGCGTTGCGCCTTACATCACGATCGCTACTTTCTAAAAACTGAATATATCGGCCGTGTGTTAATTCAATTTCTTCTCCATGCTCATCTTTAATCTTTGGAAACTTCATGTCTGCATTATTAAGCATGCTGAAGATGGTATTAGGTGCCTGACTTAAATTTCCTACCTGAGCCATCAATGCTTCTTCCGGTTTAGACAGGACATGCGGCTTTTGGCGAAGCATCTCCGTCAGTGTGAATTGATAAGCACTAAGATTGGGATCAGCAATGAAAGACTTTAGCTGCTCCTCGGATAAGGATAATATCTCTGGTGTAATGAAGGAGGTAGCTTCTCCAACCTGTACACTTAATTTCTTAGCTTTATCAGATAGTGACATATAAGCGGGAGCAGCCATATCCTCATGGTGACGCATATTCGCATAAACATATAGCCTTTCTGTATGTAGGGAAAGCTTATCATCAAGTTCAAAGCAAGCTTTTACAGCTGCGGCATCGGTCAATTTACCCTCATACACCGAAATCTCTTTGAGTAATTCATTGACTTGCATATATTCTTTATCCCATGCTGCTTGATTATCGAATAAATCCTCAAGTTTCCAACGTTGTTCAGCCGGCACCTCGGAACGTTTAGCTAACTGGCTCATCGAATCCCTCCCGGTCTTAGTAGATGCATATACAATCGAGTTCAAACAACAGCTTATCAACAAAAAGACAATCAGAATCCTCCGATTCATACTCATAGGTGGATATCACTCCATTCCTATTGTAGTATGACCTGAGATCACATTCATTATAATCCTAGATAAAAAAGCTATAAACCATCAAACCAAATGAAAAAACAACCAAAAAGGCGGAAATCATCGCCAAAGGCCGAAGCATATGCTTCGGAATGCTGTCCTTCTTCATTAGAACAACTAAGGCAGTAGAAAACGACAGAATTAAAAAAATCAGAATAATCTCACTTTGATTCAAGCCACTCACCTCTTAAGCGAATCAATTCGGCAACAACATGCATAAATCCTTCTGGACATTAGTCTATGCGCACAAAAACATCTAAATGTCCTTGAATGCAGTCATAATTTGGTTATATTCCTCTTCATTCCCAACATAGTTGGTCGTAAGGAATCGCTGATTCACCCAATTCATCATCTCGGGCCGACTTACGAAGATGTGGCATTCCTCGCCCCATTGATCTGAGATTTCTCTTAATGTTAAGGTTCTACCCTTTACCTCAACAGTCATCATATTCCAGTTATCTGTCTTATAAATGAGATGCTTCTTCATTGTATTCCTCCTGCTTCAATCCATATGTTAATAAGTTCTACATTAGCCGATACGCAAATAGAAATCAAATAAATAGTACTTCGCTTATAGTTCAAATCTGATGTATTCACAATATTAGTATTTCCAATAAATGATTGGATTAAAAAAAGCGAATGGATAAATAATAATCATGATTTTATTTATAGGAGGTCAGCTACTTGAAAGGTAATGTGAAATGGTTTAACGCGGAAAAAGGCTTTGGTTTCATTCAAGTTGAAGGCGGAGATGATGTTTTCGTACATTTTTCTGCCATTGAGGGTGAGGGCTTTAAATCATTAGACGAGGGTCAGGAAGTCGAGTTTGATGTTGTAGATGGGGCTCGCGGGCCACAAGCGGAGAGAGTAATGAAAGTGTAGCAGGGGTTGGAATGAGAGCCTACGGCATGCCGCAGGCTCTGTATTAGTGCTACTAGCTAAAAGCTTCCGATATCATGCTGTCCAACGATTAGCTGCACGGTTTCGAGATATGCCCAAATCATAATTGGGGTTTCTACTAAACTATATTCAATATCAATAATCTTGGAACGAACGCTCTCAAAGCTTTTACGCGTATCATAAACGACATCAAATTCTCTTAAACCGAGAGGATGAGTAATAACGGTGCAGCCCAGTGAAAAACCGAATGCGTCCAATTGACCATGATCGAAAACTACTTCCCGAATAACCTCATTATTCATATCAATAATTTGTACTAGCTGTCTTATCCCGTAATTCAAATGGTTTGCCCCCTAAAATTCTTGTTGGTTTATTATAGCACTATTGAAAGGAACCTAGGAGTGAAATAATTATAGGCGGTTTCGACTTGCACCTCTTAAGAAGTAAAGGACAACAGCTAGCTCAGAAGTGAAGCCAAGGGAGATAGATAGAGCCCCTATCATTCCGTTCCAGCCAGGACTGAGAGAGACCATTATAAATAAGCTTATAATGACAATAATCAGGTTTGCAATTTGAGAACGAATCAGAATCGCATTCTGACCCATCAGCATAACTCTTCCATTTACATAATCAAGCCAAGGGAATACGAGCGCATAGAGTAAGCATATCTTTAGTACATTCTTTGTCTCGAATAATAGCTCCCCAGAGATACCCATTAACTGTTGCAGGAACCATGTGCCAATGGGGGTGAAATTAACTAAGGATAATAGGAGAGCTGGAATTATACTGATAATCATAACGAAACGAAGTACAACCTTAGGATCGCGACGGTGATAGTTGAGCACGATTTGATGGATATAATTGAAGAAGCTAATCATAAGCTGGGCCACATTCATAGCAATGGCGTATGAGGCTATCGCTAAAGCCAAATCTGTTGACTTGCCTAAGGCAAAATTAATCGCAGGTCCGATTGCAACCGCGATAAATGAAGAATATAGCAGTGGTCTATAGAAGTCAAAAATCTGACCTGTTTGCTCTGTGGTATGCTCGGCGAGTTTAGCTGGCATCCTGCGAAGCAGCTGTCGCCCTTCTAGGAAGCTAACCAAGCATTCTATCATCATACCAGATAGGAAAATGATAGCTCCAACCTGACCGCTGTCAATCGTTCCAAACTCAATAAAGGAATAGGCAATTATAGACATGATGATTAACCTAACGACCACACCTATGGTCATCCATTTGGTATGGAAGTTTGATATAATAATGCCATGATATATACAGCGGATGCCTGAGAATAAGGTTACGAACATAAGGATACGAAAGACATCGATGATGTCATCGACCATGGACGGTTCTGCTCCGAATAGGTAAAGAAAGGTCCACTCCCCTAAGAGGGTATAGCTGAGTGATAATCCTAGCACCATTAATGAGCTTATAACGATGAGAGCTACTCTTGAAAAAGCCTTGAATGAGATGTGATCTCTGACTAGGGCAGAGCAGGTATGTCTTAGTAAGACTGCAGGTCGTTCTATGAGGCCTAGTAATGTTAAGGCGATGACATAGCTTGCAATAATAACCTCTGGGTCTGAAGAGCGAGCTAGTGTACTGTTAATAATCACATGAGATACCGTGATAAGTGAAGCTGATGCTCCGAGTGGAGCAAAGAAGAAAAGAAGCTGACGCATGGATAAAGCGGGATGCTCAGTGTTCGATTTCATTGTATGTAATTTCCTTCCTTCTGTTCACTTATGAGCGAATTTCCAATAATGATAGTATATCATGTCAGTAAGTTCGTGTATTCAGTAAGCGTGAACTGCAATCTCTTGCCTACATAAGTCAATCATGATACAGTAGCCAATATTGGAAATGGGTGGAGGCGTATTCGTAAATGGAACCTTACACATTCAAATATGATGAACGATTGAATATAGAACTGCCTCAGCTTCAATTGGAATGGTCGGTTTATTCTAGTAAGGAGAGAGAAGCGATTGTCACCAGGTGGGAGTATATTAGAGGTACAATTCCTGATAAAATTAAGTGCTTTGAACAATTGATCAATATCAAGCAGGAGCAGCTGAATAAGGAATCTCACTTTCCAACTAGCTGTTCGTTGAATTGGGAAATTGCAGAGCTTGCAAGCAGGATCAATGACCTTCATTTGTGGTTTCGTAAGAATCAAGAAATAGATGAAGGAAAATCACATCGCTAATGGTTATGCGAATGTGATTTTTTCGTTAGGCATTTGGTAGGGAACTATATTATAATATTCCTAAAATAGGACGAGGGATCATGGTGTAATGAGTAAAATACTACCCAAGGGCGCTTCGAAGGGACCTATATCTTTAGTGTATAGATTCTACCGTCAGGTTTTACCAGAAGCTCGACTTCAATTAGAATCCTGGCGGAAGCTAGCGATTCAAATTCCTGATGCAGAATTAAGCAAGCAAGCACTTGCAAGCATTAATACCAAGCAATTTCATTGTGAAGGCGGCTCTGTATACGCTACAGCTGATCTAGCCAATCGTCATGTGTTAATCCCGCTCATCGTAGCATTCCAAACCATTAGCGACTATTTGGATAATTTATGTGATCGCAGTACATCCATGGATGGCAAGGATTTTCGCCAGCTCCACCAATCTATGCTAGATGCTGTAGACCCATCGGCAGTTCCGGCCTCCTATTATGAATTCCATCCAGAGACGAATGACAATGGTTATCTGACATTGTTAGTCCGCACCTGCCAAACCTGCATATGTTTGCTACCTTCCTATGCTAAGGTTCAAGAGCAGGTCAAATTGCTAGTCGGTTTATATTGTGATCTTCAAGTACACAAGCATATAGATCGAGCTCTCCGAGAGCAGGCCCTTCTTGAGTGGTGGGCTAGTCACAAAGAGAAGTATCCAAGTTTAGAATGGAACGAGTTCTCAGCGGCAACGGGTTCAACGTTAGGTGTATTCGCCCTATTCCTTGCCGCTGCTCAGAAGGATTTAGCGGATGATGAAGCTACGGCAATACACGAAGCCTACTTTCCGTATATTGGCGGAGTACATATTCTTCTGGATTATCTGATTGACCAGCAGGAGGATATTGAAGGCGGCGATCTAAATTTCTGTAGCTATTACCGTAGCCCTCAAGAAGCTGCTGATCGAATTGGCTCTATTGCTGAGGAAGCCAAGAGACGATCCGCAACATTGAACCATTCCAGGTTCCATGGAATGGTTGTGGAGGGCTTGCAAGCGATGTATCTTTCTGACCCGAAGGTGAATGGACAGAGCAATGTTCGTCTTGCAAGGAAAATCATTATGAAGAATAGTCCTCTAAGCCGTTTGTTCTTCTGGATATTCAGCATGTGGGTTAGAAAATCACACTAAGGTTATGATGATCTATATAAGAATAGGAGAAGATGAAAATGACAGTTAAATCAATTGCAGTGCTAACAAGTGGGGGAGATTCACAAGGGATGAATGCAGCCGTTCGAGCTGTAGTCCGAAGTGGGCTGTTCCACGGATTAAAGGTTTTTGCTGTGCAAAGAGGATATCAGGGCTTGATCAACGATGACATTCGTCCAATGGATTTAAGAAGCGTAGGGGATATTATTCAACGTGGAGGTACAATATTACAGACGGCTCGTTGTAAAGAATTTATGACTGCTGAAGGACAACAGTTAGGTGCAGACAATTTGCGTAAGCATGGGATTGATGGTCTTGTTGTTATTGGTGGAGATGGATCATATCAGGGTGCGAATAAATTGAATAAGCTTGGGATTAAGACGATGGGACTTCCAGGCACCATTGACAATGACATCCCGTTCACAGATTTTACGATTGGGTTTGACACTGCGGTCAGTATCGTAGTTGATGCCATTAATAAGCTTCGTGATACAATGACTTCCCATGAACGTTCGTCTGTGGTCGAGGTTATGGGACGCCATTGTGGAGATATTGCCCTTTATGCCGGATTAGCTAGTGGTGCAGAGACGATACTGGTTCCAGAGGTGACTTTCGACCTTGATGTTATTGCTCGTCGTATGAAGGATAACTTCGATCATGGTAAGAGACACAGTATTATTGTTGTAGCTGAGGGTGCAGGTGGTGGAGAAGAGATATCAAAGTCAATTGCCGAGCGTAATGGTATTGAATCACGTGTCACTGTGCTTGGGCACATACAACGTGGAGGAACTCCGACTCATAATGATCGTAACCTTGCAAGTCGTTTAGGTGATTTTGCAGTGCGTAAGCTTATTGAAGGAGAATCCGGGAAGGCATGCGGAGCCATAAATGGTCATTTAATTGGAACTGATTTTGACACGGTAATTTCGACTAAAAAACCATTCAATTCAGAAATGTACGATATCGCATTACGATTATCACAATAAGTACAGAATAAGCAGTCAGAAGACAGTCAATTAATTCGTGTTGTTTCGATCTTCTTATCCATCCTAATCGCGAATTAATTGACCGTTTCTAGCTGATTTTTACTGCAAGACGATGCTGTCGCCCTCAGATAATCCTTCCAGAACCTCAGTTTTTTCTGCTGTCTCCAAACCAATTCTGATGACCCTCTTATCTATGCCTGTAGGTGTTGAAACATAGACGAAGTACTGCTCATTCTCGTTCATGACAGCGAGTGTTGGCACAACTAGTGTGGCTTTCTTACTCTCAGTTATGATTTTTCCTGTTAAGCTAAGACCAGCAATTAGCTCACTGCTCTGATCTAGTGAAATTCGCACTTCGAATTGAGCTGATGAAGCACCTTGAGCTGAACCGGTCTTAGCGAATTTAGATACAAACTCTACGATTCCTTTTACCTTCCTTTGTCTCTGTGCATCGATACGGATTTCTACCTCCATACCTTCCTCTATTCTGAATATATCAAATTCTGTCACTGTGCTTAAGAACTGCAGTGAGGTGACTTCTACAATTTTTCCGATAGCTACATCTTGATTAACCGATTTTGGATTTTGCTCTTCTGCAAACAAGAATATACCTGATTTCGATGCTGTGTAGGCTGCTTGCTGCAGTCGACTTTTTTTGTCATCTAACTCCAATTCAGTGATGCGAACCTGTATGTCCTCCAGCTGCTTTTGAAGCCGTGTTGATTCCTTCTTGGCTAACCGGTCGAAGGTTGGTAAAGATTCGTCTGCTAAAGTCTCAGTTGCTACGATCGAGTTAGCTTCGGTTAATCTGCTAATTAACTGTTGTTTCAGTAACTGTGCTTCTGATAAGGCGATTTCGTTGCGCAGCTTTTCACTGTCGAGCTCGAATAATATCGTGTCCTTTGTTACATGCTGTCCTTCTTCAACGTGCCATTGTTTGACGGTTGAACTAAATGGCGCATAAATCCAAGTTTCTTCAGAATAGGATGTTTTCCCTTTAATCTCAATCGTATTCGAGATATCCTCTCGTTCAACAGGGAAGCTTAATGTTCCGAGCGGCGAGCCATTCGCTTGGACTTGGTCACCTGGAGGCTTGCTTTGCATGAATAAGAAGAGAGAGATTGCAGCAATTACGATAACGAATAAGATCAACCACCATTTTTTCTTCATGAGATTGCCAATACCCCTATTCTATATTAGAATGATATAAAAAATTGATTAAGTGCTTATTCGCGTTTGATTGCGGTTAGTGCATCCGTACGAGAGGCTTTTATTGCTGGGTATAGACCAGAAAGCACACCGGTCATTACAGCAAACAATAATCCAACAGGTAATATCCATAAGGATATGAAAAGAATTTCACTCTCCCCGCCTTGACCCGCAAATCGGACTACAATGATATTGATTATCCATATAACCCAATAGGATAATAGAATACCTAT
The DNA here is from genome assembly GCA_002383695.1 of Caryophanales bacterium UBA4045. Taxonomy (GTDB): domain Bacteria; phylum Bacillota; class Bacilli; order Paenibacillales; family UBA4045; genus UBA4045. The sequence continues at coordinate 94,937 of DFZX01000072.1, read as the reverse complement.
CGCTCCTCCAAGAACTCCCAATAACATGGATTCAATCATAAACATATTGCGAACTTGACTTAGGTTAGCACCTAGCACCTTCATGATCCCGATTTGTCTGCGTCGTTGATGTGTAGCCATTGTCATAGCTACGACAATCGACAAGGAAGCAACGAACAATACGAATAATCCAATTCCAGCGAATATTAATCGAACGATTGCGAATTCCTGCTTCATCATATCCTGACGATATAGATTGGAATTGGAGCTGAGATGCATTTTACTAATTAGAGCCTCAATGGTGGGAATGGATTTAACATCAAGCACCTTGATGATCGTCTGCTCATAAGAATAACCTCTGTTATCATCAATAGCTCCTGAGAAGGCCTGCTTGATCAGCTCGGCAGTATGATGGGATACGTAGGCCTTCTTCTCATGACGATAGTTATTCATTGGTGTATCAGGCTTCTGTAGGACGCCTACGACACGAAGAGGAAAGCTAGTCGTTTGTACAGTCCCATCGTTGCCCTGTATATTCCTCTGAATCAAAATCGTCTTCTGATAGAGTGGGAATGAGATAGGTGCTTGCTCGAAATTCCGCTCGTTCGAGGGATTGTTCAGCATGCTCTGAATTCTAGCAACTCGCTCATCATACAGATCAAAAGTGACAGAATAGCTGATTATTACCGTCTGATCTTGCTCCGATACCTTACCCTGCTGTAAGTCGTAACCAAAGGGCTTGAGGGCTGCTAAATCAGTTGCGATAAGCTCTATGCTCCCTTGCTTAGTTTCATCGACTGTAAAACCGTAATAATCTACAGAGTTGAACGATGCAACGGATTGAACACCTGGAAATGTTCGGATGAGGTCCAGCATCTGACCAGTAACGGGCACATTCGTGCCTTCGCCTTCACCAGAAGAGGGTGGTTTATAACCAGCTTGTACAGTAATCTCATCCATCTTCATATAGCTATTCATTTGTTGCGTGCTATAATGGGCCAGCGATTCCCCGAATGCTAAGGCGACAATGATAGAGGAAGAGCCTATAGCTATTCCAAGTGCACATAGAGCAGTAACAACCTTTCGTCTAGCAAGCTGATCCCAACCAAGACGTAGATAATCCTTTACTTTCAATTGGAATCCTTCCTTTCTTGAGCAATAAGTTGTCCATCCTTAAGATGAAGAATTCGCTCAGTTCGTTTAGCGACAGATTGCTCATGTGTAACGATAATAAAAGTAATGCCGTATGTACGATTTAGATTTATTAACAGATCAATGATTTCTTCTTCTGTTCTAGTATCTAGATTTCCAGTTGGTTCGTCAGCAAACACAACTGTAGGGTGAGTGACTAGTGATCGTGCAATACTAACTCTCTGTTGTTGCCCACCGGACAGCTGTGAGGGGAACATATTCGACTTCTCACCAATACCAACCTGTTCAAGCAGTTGCTGTGCTCGATCCTTACGTTCTGAAGCCTTCACACTCTGAAATATCAATGGTAACTCTACATTCTCGCGAATGGTGAGATGGGGTATCAATTCATAGGATTGAAAGATGAATCCAATATTCGTACGTCTAAATTCTGCAAGCTGATTCTCAGACATTCGTTCAATCGCATGTCCGTTAATTAGAATGGATCCTTCAGTGGGTTTCATTAAGCCTGCCATTAGGTTCAGTAACGTCGACTTTCCTGAACCTGAACTCCCAAGTAAAGCAACCATTTCATTCTTATGAACATGAAAATCTATTTGCTGCAAGACGCTTGTCGTCTCATCACCAGTTTGAAAATGATGGGATAGTCGTTCCACTCTTAGCACGTTTGAGCCTCCTTAGTTAGATGTATATATTTAAAATGAAAAAAACTGTCATAAGAAAAGACGAATGAAAAATGGAAAAGTATGCACATTGGTATTCATGGATGGAATTAATATGCGTAAGGCAGCCAAATACAAACTGAGGCCATAGCTATGTAGGTGATCTCTACATTGGCTACGGCCTCGGTTCTAATTGTACTTCTATGGTTTACTTATATTCCACACCAGGTGTATAACGGTTACCCGAATTCCAGAGGAGATACTCATCAACCTTATTGTCTTTCAAGGCGCGGATTTGTTCTTCCATTTCTTTCTTACCATATTTAATATGCCCTTTGATCCAGGTTGCTGTGAAATCTTGGATCCATGGTCGAATGATGGGTTTCTGTCCGATTGTTTGCAAGGGTAATAGCTTCTCATGTGTATCGACCATCGCACCAGCAATTGTAACGTAAGGCTGAGCGTCAGGCACCTTAGATCCAAACCAACCAGTACTATAATGGCTTGGATAAATCATAGGAGCAATGACATCCGTATATTTCGAAATTTTCTCGAAATCCTGACCAATCCCTTCGGCAGCGGGTACAGAAGCCGCATAACCGAATATATCTACTGAGATTCTGACACCAAGGTGATTTAACTGTTCCCGGGCATATTTGACGAAGTCAGCAACGATATCAACGCGAGAACGCTCATCTGTATCATACTTCAAGCTGTCAGCCCTCTTCTCGAATCCTTCTGGGAATCGGACATAATCGAATTGAATCTCCTTAAAGCCTAGCTTTACAGCTTCCTTAGCAACTTCAATGTTATAGTCCCAAACCTCCTTGCGGTAAGGATTAACGAAGCTTTCCGGCGTGGATTTATTGTTAGCCCATACCGTTCCATCCGTTTTCAAAAAAGACCATTCGGGCTTTTTCTTAGCTAAGACAGTGTCTTTGAACACAACAATTCTAGCGATAGGATAAATATCGTTGTCCTTAAGTGTAGTCATTAGTTTATCTGTATCGGTAATTATTTTCTTGTTCGTGCCTAATGCGTTGATGACTGGATTATCATTTAAGAAGGTAACATAGCCCCAATCATCTTTAACATCAATGACGACTGCATTCAGTTCGGTTTCATTAAGCAGAGTAACTAATGATTCCATTCTCTTGCCTCCAGCGGTATGGGCCGTAGCATAAACGCCCTTGATGGCCGGTGTCTCTGGAGCAGGATCAATTTTGGTGAACCCATCTCCGTCGGGTGCAGGCGGTTTCTCTCCGTTACTGTCGGTTCCTGGATTCAGAGCTACCACGGGTTGCTTGGCATCCAGTGAAGCTTGAACCATCTGTTCGAAAGTAACATCTGGATTAGATCCTGCGACATTGCCCCAAATCATTAGTAATGCTGCTAATACAATATCCATAGATTCCTCTCCCCTAAATTGTGTCTACATACTATTATATGATATTCTTCGACAAGAACACAGACTTAATGAACACCATATATCGGAAATAATAATAAATTGTCGAATTTGATTTATGTTTGTTCTTATTGATCGATTTGATATAATATCGTTAGGAACGCGCGTTTATTAAGCTAGGGGGCTGAGAAAATGAAATATCGTGATCTTGGAAAAACGGGATTGAAGGTAAGTGAGATTAGCTTTGGTACATGGGCAATCGGTGGCTCTTGGGGATCCGTGAAGGATGAAGAATCCCTTCGAGCATTAGCAAAAGCTATGGAATCCGGTGTTAATTTCTTCGATACCGCTGATGTTTATGGAGCTGGGCATAGTGAAGAATTGTTAGCGAAGGCCACCGCTGGTCGGGTGGATGACATATATATTGCTACTAAATTCTGTCGACAAGGTGACATTAACGACCCGAACACTTACTCAGAGCAACGAGTTCGAGAATATTGTGAAGCTAGTCTGAAGCGCCTTCAACGTGAACGTATCGATCTGTATCAAATTCACTGTCCACCTATGTCTATTCTCAAGGACGGTCGAGTGTTCGAGGTGCTTGATAAATTGAAGGCAGATGGGAAAATTCGAAGCTACGGCGTGAGTGTAGAATCGGTAGAAGAGGGAATGCTCTGCATGCAGAATCCAAATGTTGGAGCTCTGCAGGTTATATTCAACATACTTCGCCAAAAGCCGTTAGAACAATTATTACCTATTGCTCAAGCTCAAGGTGTAGGTATTCTTGTTCGTCTACCGCTTGCTAGTGGCTTACTAACGGGGAAAATGAGCGCTTCGACAACCTTTGAGGCAGATGATCATAGAAGCTTTAACGAGAATGGTGAGCATTTTAATGTAGGTGAAACCTTCGGAGGATTAGGGCTACAGAAAGGTGTAGAGCTCAGTGAACAGTTAAGGTGGATTGCTGAGGGTAGAGGGAACATGGCACAAGCTGCACTTCGTTGGTTATTAGACCAGAAGGAGATTAGCTGTATTATTCCTGGCTTTAAATCGACTACACAAGTTATAGATAACTTAGCGGCTATGCATGCTCCTTCATTCAATGAACGAGAAAAGATTCAACTGAAAGAGTTCTACCAAGAACGTGTAGCTGAGTTTATTCGAGGGCCGTATTAATCTATGAATAACGAAAAACCGTCGGATATCCGACGGTTTTAACGTTATCATTGAATAATAGCGGTTTTCTGTTGTTCAAAGATACTCTGTTGAACAATTTCTATCGCTCCGTTAGCATCCAGGTCATCCATCCCAAACTTCAGAATGATTGAACACTCGAGTTCGGCCGGTGTAAGGAATGAGTACAATTCCGGCGTTAATCTCATCACGATACTGGATAACTTGACCACTTCCATCTCCATTCGTCTCACCCTTTCAACCGAATTGTTCATAGCGATCGAAAAGCCGTACTACAGAAAACTTAATGTGAACCCAATAGCGTAATAAATTACTTTTTTATTATAGCATATTCTTCGAAACGATATCTATGGGTCATTAATTTTTGCGAGTAAATTCTCCGAACACGCCTACGGTTTCCACGATATTCACAAAAGCCTTTTTATCTACATCCCGAATGATCTTACGTAATTCCGCTAATTCATACCTTGTTGTAACCGTCATCAGCATGTCCTTTTCAGTATGAGAGTAAGCGCCTTGTGTCTTGATAATCGTCACTCCTCTAGGTAGTAATAATAATTTTTCAAGCAGCAGCTTTGTCTCATTCGTTACTATGAAGGCAGTGACTTTGATATGGCGAATATGAATGGTATCAACGATTTTACCTGCAATATAAATAGCGAGCATCGAATATAGAGCAGAGTCCCAGTTATCAAGGAATCCAAGTATCATGATTACAAAACCATTGAGTGTAAACATGACCATACCAAGGGGGAAATCTCTCTTCCTTGTGACAATCGAACCAATGATATCAAAGCCACCGGTTGACCCCCCGACCCTTAATGTAATGCCTGTCCCAATTCCAACCAAGACACCGCCGAATACAGAGCCAAGTATAGGGTCTTGAATAAACTGTTCAACACTCAGAAGCTGCATAAACCACGAAGTAGCTGATACGGATAATATGCTGAGAATAATAAAACGTCTACCGATAATAAACCATCCCCACAGCATGATTGGAAAGTTAAATACGAAGTAGAGAATACCTATATTGAATTCTGTATAGTAACCGACAAGCATAGCAATACCAGATACCCCGCCACTCAATAGCTTATGAGGTACGAGGAATAAGTTAAATCCAGCAGCTACGAGAGCAGCGCCAAGAACAATAATAACATAACCAAGAATGCTCCGTGACATGAATAAGCCTCCAATTCGAAATCAATGTAGGTGACGAGGTTGACTAATGAATTGCCTATCGGTAAAGTTAAGGATACGAGATTGAGAGAAAAAATTTTTTTTGAAGGAGACAAAGTGTATGTATGAATTAAAGGAAACCGAACGTATCTTTATCTTCACTGGACCGGACGGATCAGGCAGAAGTACAATTGCTGATATGGTTGGTAATACACTTAGTATGAAGAAGGTTATTTCGAATACGACTAGATCGCCAAGACCAAGTGAAGAGCATGGCCAAGATTATTATTTTGTTAATCGTGAGCAATTCATACAAGCCATCGAAGGCGATGAATTTTTAGAGCACATTGATATCAATAATAACCTATATGGCGTGAAGAACAAAGACATTGAACATATGTTCGAGAAATTCAGCTGTATATATCTGATACTAAATCCCAACGGAGCGGACATACTAAAGGAGTATTATGGTGATAAGGTTGTCCGGTTGTTCATCTATGCTGACAGAGTGACTGTTGAGGAGCGTCAACGTAAGAAAGGCTTAGCCGAGCAAGAAATTAATAGCCATCTTAGCCATTATGACCAGGATATGGCTTACATGAACCAATGTGAGCACTCCTTTGAGAATGTGGATTTAGCTCATGCTGTATTCGACATTACGAATATTCTGGATACATATTTGGATCGCAATTTAGTTGATAAAGATTAAACTGCGGAATGGATTTGGATTGTCACTGGAAAATTCTTTCTACATTGTGCTATAATTAAATGGATGTGCTCTTGAATGGACATCTTGTCCATATCGAAGCATATCATATGGCCATCTCAATGATGATGGTACAACTACACGCTGTGCTTGTCGAGGGTATATTATTTCAGGATAGGTCGTTAACTTATACGACCCTGTTTATTGCAAGAAGTTCATTTTGCCGAGATAAGATATACCGGGCATATAGCCCAGCAATAAAAAAAGGAGCTTGACTGTATTGACCACATTTTCCGATTTTGACCTCGAACCGAAAGTTTTGAGGGCTGTAACTGAGCTAGGTTTCGAAGAACCAACTCCGATTCAAGCGAAAGCCATACCATTAGGTATAGCAGGTAGAGATCTTATTGGCCAAGCGCAAACAGGTACTGGTAAAACCGCAGCTTTCGGTATACCGCTTATCCAGAAGATCGATGTATCCCGTACTTCGATCGCTGCATTAATCATGACACCAACTCGCGAGCTAGCTATTCAAGTAGCAGAAGAGATTGGTAAGCTTAGCAAATTTAAGGGCGTTCGTTCTCTTCCAATTTATGGTGGCCAAGACATCGGTCGTCAAATTCGTGCTTTAAAGAAGTTTCCCCATGTGATCATTGGGACACCTGGTCGCCTTCTAGACCATATTAATCGCAGAACAATTAAGCTTGATGAAGTACAGACGGTCATTCTAGATGAAGCAGACGAAATGCTAGACATGGGCTTTATGGAAGATATTCAATCTATCCTTAAGCTTGTACCAGCTGAAAGACATACAATGCTTTTCTCAGCGACTATGCCTCCGAACATTCAAAGATTAGCTCAACAATTTCTGAAGAATCCAGAGCATATTACGGTTACACCTAAACAAATGACTGTCCCGTTGATTTCACAATCATATATCGAAGTTAACGAAAGAATGAAATTTGATGCACTTAGCCGATTGCTTGATATGGAATCACCTGAGCTAGCTATCGTATTCGGTCGTACTAAACGTCGAGTTGACGAATTAGCCGAAGGCCTACAGAAGCGTGGATATTCAGCTGATGGACTTCACGGTGATCTATCACAGAATCAACGTGATGCAGTTATGCGTAAATTCCGTGATGGTAGTATCGATGTCCTCGTTGCAACAGATGTAGCAGCGCGTGGACTTGATGTATCGGGTGTTACCCATGTAATTAACTTCGATTTACCACAAGATCCTGAGAGCTATGTTCATCGTATTGGTCGTACTGGTCGTGCTGGTAAAGAAGGAACAGCCTGGTCATTCGTTACACCACGTGAAACGGATCATCTTCACTTCATTGAGAAGGTTAATCGGATCAAGATGGAACGTAAACCTTTGCCTAGCTTAGCAGAGGCCATTGAAGGTAAACAAAAGGTAACCGCTGAAAGACTTATTGAAGCCGTACAAAGTGAAGGTCTTAATGAATTTAAAGGCTTAGCTATTCAATTGTTGGAACAGTATGATAGCGTTCAGCTTGTTGCCGCTGCTTTACAAGTTCTTACTGGAGAGAAGAAGGAAGTGCAAGTTGACCTTACTCCTGAAGATCCTCTTCGCGCCAAGAAACGCAGACCGGATGTTAATTCTACAGGCAGAAGATATTCGGGCTTCTCCGGATCTGGCTCTAGTGGTGGTTCAGGAGCACCAAGATATCAACGCGGTGGTTCTAGCAGCAGCTCTAATCCACGTAGCGGTGACCGTGGTGGTTATAAGGGCACACGTGACACAGGTAAGGATTTCCGTAAACCTAAAACCGAACAGAAGGAACGTAATTCTGAAGGGTTTGTTAATAAATGATGAAGTAATACCATTCTAGGGGGAATTACGATGGAGATGAACGGCATGATGGGTGGGTTATATCGCATAGCTGAATGGATTATGCGATTAGCTACAATAAATCTCCTATGGATATTCTGTTCAATTCCATTCATTTTTTTAATATTTAACCAGCTATTAACTACATCTGTCGAAACAGGTATGGCTCTAGAAAGTATATATGATCTTATCTTCTGGATGTTACCCCCGTTGATCGTTGCTCCATTCTGCTTCTTCCCTGCATCGGCTGCATTATGCACGGTTGCTCGGAAGTGGATTATGGGTGATGAAGATGTGCCATTGTTTAAAACCTTCTTCAGAGGCTTTAAATCCAACTATAAACAGTCAATGCTTGGCGGATTATTCTTTTCTTTTATCCTTATTGTGCTGCTCATTAATGTTCAGTTTTATGCGGATAAAGGATCATTAATATCTGTTGTGTCCTACTTGTTTATCGTGATGGTACTTCTATTAGTAGCCGCTGTAATGAATTACCTTTCTATGCTAACTCACTTCGAAATGAAGACAATGACACTTATCAAGAATTCAATCTTGTTTACGATTGGTCGTCCATTGACCTCACTGATGCTGTTAGTAGGGAACTTTGTATTGCTATATGTAAGCTTCTATAAATTCAATTTCTTGGTGCCGTTCTTTATGGGTTCTCTAATGGGTGCTTTCTCATTCTGGTGCTTCTACAAAGTTCTTCAGCGCATTCAAGATAAGGAAGAACTCCTTCAGAATTCTAAAGAAGCTTAAGTAAGGGCAATATACTCCTCTCAACAATTGGTAATGTATTGCGATTTACTTTCAAGTAAAGTGGGTTTATAATAAGCCTATGAACAAATGAAAATCCTGCAATGCTCGTTGCGATTCTACGATGTTTTGAACCATTGTTCGTTTCTTGGGAGCTTCATATTGGAACGCGGCTGACATGCCCTCAAAAGGGGACCTCAAAAACGCTCCTGCGGGCACCCACCTGCTAAGCAGGTTCAGAAACTCATGAACGGACGGCAACTGCGGGGTTTTCATACTCTTATTTTAATTATCAAATCTGACGTAGCTGTCAGATTTTTTGTTTTTCTAATTCAACTCTTGCTCTTTCCCAATTGGGCGAATAGTGATAAGATATAAGCTAGTGCGCGAACGGACATCATAACAGGGGGTTTCAAATCAATGTTGAAACGCATATTGATCGGTTTGGTTCGAAGTATTGAAACTACCGGTGAGAAAGCCAAAGATCCACTTTTAAAAACAAAATATTATCGTTTATCGAAAGACAAGCTCTGGGACGAAGTTGTGAGTGTTATTAAGAAAATGAAGGGCTATAAAATCATTCATGAGGTACCAACAGTAGGTGAAATTGTTCTGGAAAAGCGGACTGCTCTAGGTCGTTCGCAGGACATTACTTTAACTCTATTCTCTATAACACCAGTAAAATCAGCGGTAGATGTTTATTCAGCTTCGAGAGGGTCGCTTGGGGACTTAGGCTCGAATTACCGGAATATTCTAGAGATATATACATCCCTTGATCAGAAATTAAAGACATACAAGGATTCAAAATAGAAGAAAAAGAGATAAAAACCACTTGGTAGAAATACCTAAGTGGTTTTTATATGTATCTCATGTATTAACTAATTAATTGTTTTACTGCATCTAGAGCTAACTCATAATTCGGATGATCTGTTAATTCTTTGAGAACCTCAACATATTGAATCGTGTTGGATTTATCTATCACGAATACAGCGCGCATATCTAAACGAAGCTCTTTAACAAGCACGCCATACTTCTCACCGAAATCAGCGTTTTTATGATCGGAAACCACGATAACCTTGTCTATTCCTGCAGCGCCACACCAGCGAGCTTGAGCGGGTGGTAGATCCATGCTGATTGTAAGTATGGTCACATCATCGCCGAGACCTGCTGCTTCTTCATTGAATCTACGTGTTTGTGCATCACATACACCAGTATCGAGGGATGGGACTACACTAATCAGTTTAACCTTGCCATCATATTTCGATAACTGCGCTTGCTCAACTAAATTAATATTAATCGTAGCGTCTGGAGCTTTGTCACCGACTTTTAATTCTGGCCCAATAAGGGTCAATGGATTTCCTTTAATTGTTGCGACACCTGTGCGTTCTTGAGACATGTAAATGATTCCTCCTAAAGATTATTGTGATAAAACTACTTGAAAGCATAAGTATTTTGTGTACATATACTTTCTATATTATAATATCTACAAATTGCAATTGTCCAATCTGATTAACTATTCATGTTGTGAGAAGTAAATTTCAGGAGGCTGAGTATGGAACTCAGGCAATTACAGTATTTTGTTAAAGTGGCACGTAAGGAGCATTATACAAAAGCAGCAGAGGAGCTCCATGTGGCTCAATCTGCGGTGAGTCGTCAAATTCACCTGCTTGAAGAAGAATTAGGGATAAGCTTATTCATGCATGTCGGTCGTAATGTTAATTTAACACCGGCAGGAAAATTGTTCTTAACAAGGATAGAGACGATCCTAACTGATCTAGAGAAGTCGGTGCTAGAAATTCGAGAGCTACTCGATCCTGAATTGGGAGAAATTCGTCTGGGCTTCCCGCATAGCCTTGGGATAAACCTAGTGCCTTCCGTTGTTGCTCAATTTCGCAAAGAGCATCCCAATGTAAAATTTAAATTTAAGCAAGGCAAATATAATAGTCTGATTAATGATGTCATGAATAAAGAGGTTGATTTAGCTCTCATTTCACCCTTCCCTGAAAGTCACGGACGGGTAACAGGTGAGCTTCTAATTACTGAGGAGCTATTCGCAATTTTGCCACCCAATCATATCCTATCTGAATACCAGTCGCTTAGATTGGAGCAGCTGAGGGAAGAGACCTTTGTATTGTTTAGCGAAGGTTATTCCTTGCGACCAATTGTTGTGGATGCTTGTACGAAGGCAGGCTTTAAACCGAATATTGGATTTGAGGGTGAAGAGACAGATACCATTCGAGGACTGGTAGCGGCGGGGATGGGTGTAAGCTTATTGCCGGAGATGGCATTGGTTGAGATTAGCCCGCTGCAACCGGTAAAAGTTAAGATTACTGATCCGATAGTGACCCGTACGATTGGTTTAATTCGTCGCTCGAAGGAGAAGCTTCCAATTGTAGCAGAGATGTTCCGTCGGTTTTTAATAGATGAATATTTTAGAACGAATAAATAAGATTTTTCCGATAGGAGCAAAGGGCCAGATGATAAAGTAGATTTTCCTACTTTGCCATCTGGCCCTTTGTTCCTTAAGAACGTTCAATTATCTGCGATTGTTCAAGAAGATCATTACAAACTTTAATAATTGAAGTAGAGATACCAATGCGGCCGCTACGTAAGTAAGTGCAGCAGCATTAAGGACTTTACCTGCACCAACATTTTCTTGTTCATTAATAAAGCCTTGGCTAATCATTTGCTTTCTCGCACGACTAGAGGCATTAAACTCTACCGGTAGTGTTACTAATTGGAATACTACAGCTGCAGTGAAGAATATAATGCCAATGAGAATTAGGTTTGTCATACTAAGAAGAATTCCAGCGATGATCAGATAAGGTGAGATCCCTGAAGTGAAGTTAACTAATGGAAACATACGATGACGCATGACAAGCGCTGGATAGTGGCTTCTATGCTGTATAGCATGACCAACCTCGTGACATGCAACGGACACGGCTGCAATGGAGCGTTCCCCATACACAGGCTCTGATAAACGGATAACTCGCTTCGTTGGGTCATAATGGTCTGTTAGTTGCCCTGGCACAGCTTCTACGGGCACATCGTACAGCCCATTCGCATCAAGCATTCGTCTTGCGGCTTCATACCCGGTCATACGTGAATGGATGGGTACTTGAGACCATTGCTTGAATGTGCTCTTAACACGGAATGAAGCCCACATAGAGAGACCGAAGGCCGCAAAAATCAGAATGTCCCACTGCGTGAAAAAATAAGGAAACATAAACACACCTCCGGACTGTATATCTTGCGCAATTGTTACACTTTCAATACGATGTGAAATTAAAATAGTTTCGCTTTGTTTAAGAAGGTGAAGAATTCACGCTAATTGCCGTTAGAAACCAATGGGACATGGGTAAATAATGGATTTCAATGTTACATATCATTACACAGATTGGCTAAAAACGAATTATTTTAGATAAAGTAGCGATTAATTTTCGGGTTTTTGGCATTTTTTCAAAAATATCTATTGTCAAACCAAAACATACGGACTATAATAACTTTAGGAATTGATTCATGTCATATTAACTAACATTAGGGAGTGGTTGGAATGGATTTATCAGTATTAGGTCTAAACGCAATCTGGGTTATGCTATCATTTATTCTCGTCTTACTAATGCAAGGTGGATTTATTCTGTTGGAAGCTGGCTCAACTCGGATGAAGAATGCCGGTCATGTTGCCGGTAAGACGATCTTTACTGTGGGTCTTTGTACGCTAGTTTACTGGGCAATTGGATATGGTGTAGCGTTTGGAAGTGGTAATGGATTTATGGGATTAGATACATTTATGTTTGACCCGGGTTTTGTTGCAGAAGAGGGATCCACACTTCCTCCAACTATCTTCTTCGTATTCCAGCTCGCATTCGCAGCTATTGCTTTAACGATTGCGTGGGGTGGATTCGCAGAACGAGCTAAGCTAGGAGCTTACTTCTTATTCACAATTGCTTTTACAGCAATTATTTATCCAGTAATTGCTCACTGGATCTGGAGTGGTGATGGTTGGTTGTTCAATCATGGTGCACAGGATTTCGCGGGCTCAAGTGTAGTTCACTTAACGGGCGCATGCGCAGCGTTTGTAGCGACGGTACTATTAAAGCCTCGTATTGGTAAGTTTAGCAAGGACGGTAAAGCAAATGAAATTTTCGGACATAACCAAGTATATACAGCTTTAGGGGTATTGTTACTATGGGTAGGCTGGTTTGGATTTAATGCAGGTAGTACGTTAGGTGTAGGTGATGGCTTCCTAGGTTATGTAGCATTCACAACACAGCTAGGCGCTGCCGGTGGTGCTGTGGCTGCATTGATTATCTCCTGGATCTTCATGGGTAAAGCTGATATTACAACTATGCTGAATGGTGCTCTAGCTGGTCTAGTTGCGATTACTGCATCATGCGCATTCGTTGAGCCTTGGGCAGCAGCTTTAATCGGATTTATCGCAGGTCTCCTTGTGTATGCTAGCACGAAGTTGTTTAACAAATTAGGAATAGATGATCCTATCTATGCGCTTTCTGTTCATGGTATGGCTGGAATATGGGGAACGTTGGCGAATGGACTTTTTGCCACACCAGAGCTAGCTGAAAGAGCAGCAACCGGATCTGCTGGGTTATTCTATGGTGGTGGATTCCACCAGCTAGGTATACAAGCACTTTCAGTAGGTGCAGTAGCTGCTTATGCACTTGTCGCTTCCTTCATTGTATTGATCGTTATCAAAGCCGTAATTGGTCTTCGTGTAACGGAAGAGGAAGAAATCATTGGTCTAGATTTAAGTGAGCATGGCGTATACGGTTATCCTGAGCAAATGAAGAATGCTTCGAATAGCGCGCAATAATTATATTAGACTATCAAGCAAAGTAGTAATCTAGTATGATTGTCTCGTAATGAAATAACACTTCAAAGGAGACGTATCATGAAGCGAATTTTGGGAAGTTTGGAACAGCGTATTCAGAAGATAACTACCTTCGAGGAATTGCGTATGTTACGAGATCTTATCCAGAAGGAGCTTCATGAGCGTCTCCTATTTTCTTCTATTGTAATTTGGGTAGCTTCTGTAAATAAAGCGCATGATTTGATCATTCAGAAGACAATTTCGATCGCGGAAAAGTTTCTCGAAGGTGAAGGATGGGGTAAGCCACCTATGCCATATGCTTTTATCCTCTTCGGAAGCGGTGGGCGTTGTGAACAGACATTATGGAGTGACCAAGATAATGGACTGATTTTTAAGGAGAATGCTACTTCCAATACACAAAATTATTATGCGCAGCTTGCTATTGTTATTGAAGATGGCTTAAAAATAGTTGGTTATCCCCCTTGTGAAGGAGGCGTGATTGCTAGTAACAATCAGTGGTGTAAATCTGTTGAAGCTTGGGAGCGGATGCTGGAGGAATGGTTTCTCGATGGATCATGGGAATCGATTCGGCAATTGTTAATCATCGTAGATTCACGCTGTATTTATGGAGAGCAAACATTAGTTGATCAATTGAAGCTGAAATTTAGCATGCTCGTCCAACAGACGCCAGGTAGCCTAGAAGCGCTACTCAAGAATACGTTAAGACATAAAGTTGTACTTGGTCCATTTGGTAATTTAATTAAAGAGCCCTATGGTGAGGATGCAGGCGGATTTGATATCAAATATGGAGCCTATATTCCATTCGTGAATGCAATTCGTCTCTTGTGTATAAAGTTTGCAGTCCCCGTTACTTCAACACTTGAACGGTTGGATTGTTTGATCGTCCATGTCGGTCATGAGCATAGTGAGGAATGGAGAGTAGCTTTCGAATATGTATTATGGTTAAGATCGAAAACGGTATTTCAACATGAGGATGGCTATTATTCCAGTCGTGGCAAGCTCAGTGCGCTGGATTTGAATAAAGAGGTCACAAGTAAGTTAAAGGATTGCCTTCATATAGGTGAACAATTACAAAAGATTATCAAACGATTGATATAGTGGGTTGAAAAGTAAGGAGGTGTTCTAATGGCGGATCAACTGGGACCTGTGGGTCGAATGTGGAATATATATAAGAAAGGGGGTATTACCCCTGCAGTTGCTTCTGTATTCGGTTCGAACAGTGCGCAGCAGATGGCATTTATTAGATCAGCAATGAAGCTACAAAGGCAAACCTCATTGTTTGATCTGCCTCTTAAATCCCTGGAGGTTGCTGTATTTGATCTGGAGACGACGGGATTTAACCCATACAATGGAGACGAGATCATATCGTTTGGAGCGGTAATGGTTTCGGGTAGTGAGATTGATGAGAATGAAACGTATCACAGCTTGGTGAATCCGCTCAAACCAATCCCGACGATGATTCAGGAGCTTACTGGGATTACGATGGAGATGGCAGAATCCGCGCCTAATTTAATTGAGGTATTACATCATTTTTTTGACTTTGTGCAGAAGAAAATCCTGATTGCACATGGAACTGGTCATGATAAGCAATTCTTAAATGCAGCCTTATGGAAAACATCTAAGGTAAATTTAACACATCGAGTGCTAGATACTATGATGATTGCGAAGTGGCTACATCCTGATTTAAAAACGTATGATCTAGACCGTTTGTTAGATATGTACCAGATCCCAATTACGACGAGGCATCATGCCCTAGAGGATAGCATAATGACAGCAAAGCTGTGGGTTAAGTTTATTGCCGAGATCACAGACCGACAGGTAATCACATTAGGTGATCTATATATGTATCTCAGTAGACATTAGCCGTTTATGCTCCAATTTAAGTGCTTGAAGGTCCCGTCCGTGTGAAAGCTGAATGCTTTCAGGATGGGATTATTCATGTCTGCGAAGGATATGATCCACTGTGTTGGCAGAGTGTGCCAAAGTGTATCAAGATCAGCGAGTGACGGTGCTGCGGGAGTCGTCGGATGAGAATGAATGAAGCCCATGATTTGTTGTCCGCATGCCCATTCATTGAATACGAGCTTTATCCATTCCCGTTCATCAATAAGAAACTCCACCTCACGCTTCAAGGCAATATTGGTTAGTGGGATAAACCGCTTGATTTGAATGGTCATAGCATGCTGAACGCCTAACAAGACACCACACGCCTCTTCGGGCAGATGGTGCTTGCTGTATTGTGTGAGTTGTATATAGATGCGCTGGGGTAGGTGGATATGCATAATCTGATTATAGCATAGGAGCCTAAGGATCATCATGTGGTTATCCTTATTGTGCTCCATATGAGTATTAATTCACCTTCTTGTCCGGTTTGATGAGGAAGAATACTAACCCGAGTGTAAGTAATGCTAAGGATGCGACGGTAATGAATACAGTCTGATGGGAAACGGCCATCATCCAGCCGAATAATGGGGGACCGAATGCAACTCCTAGAAAGCGGAGGCTACTGTAAAGTGATGTGATCATTCCGCGCTGTTGTTTCTCCACACTACCGGTAATCATGGTGTTCAAGCAAGGTAGGAGCAAGCCAGTTCCGATACTGCTTAAGGTTAACAAACCAATGAATACATAGATATTCTCATAGAAGAATATGGTTAAGGTCAAGGCTGTCGTCATCAATGCAAGTCCAATATTCATTAGCCATCGCATGAGCACGCCATTCTTCTTGATTAGGCTGCCTGTTGTGAATGAAGTGATAACAAGTCCCATGAGTGGGATAGCTAATACAAGACCTTTGATCACACCATCAATGGTGTATGGTTTCTTCTCGAGGATGTCGGATAGGTAGAAGAGAACACCGAACAAGATGAATAGCGCTAGGGAGCCAGCGAAAAAGGATGGTACTAACCACTTTCCTTTCTGCTTGAATATCTCCGCAATTGAGTGAATATATGCTTTAAATTCCGTTGGCTTCTCTTGTTTCTTGGGTTCCTTGACCGCCCAGATTAAAGCAACGATGGCTAATACACAAACAAGGGGAAAAGCGAAGAACGCCGCATACCATACGATCAATGCTAATAATGAACCAATAATAGGGCTGATCACCTTGCCTGCGCCATTAGATGCTTCCACGAGTCCCAACGCTTGGCTTTCGGTTGCACCTTTATACATGTCACCGACGAGTGCCATAGCTATTGGAGCTGTTCCTGCAGCTCCTAGACCCTGTAGTGCTCGCGCTGTAATGATGACGGGGTAAGACTCCCATATTGCACCGAAGCCAGCAAGAACCCCTGCAGAGCCATAAACAATTAATGCGGGAATAATAATTATCTTCCGCCCGAAGCGATCAGATAGATAACCAATGATCGGGATTGCAATAGCTGCAGTAAGTGAGAATAAGGAGATGATTAAGCTTGTTTGAAACTGAGTGATATTGAGTGCTCTCTTCATTGCAGGCAGAACGGGGATTAGCATGGAATTACCCAGAACTAATACTAAGGGGACACTGGCGATGGCCGTGAATTCTAATAAGTGTCCTTTGGAAGAATTTCCTGATTTCGTTGACTTGTTTGATTTTGATGGATACGTTGAGTTGTTTGAGTTTACTGATTTGGCAGATTTGGAGTGCATTCACATAGCTCCTCATACGTCGAAGTTGAATCTTAATGTACCCGTAACGTATGAAGAAGATACAAGAATGACATGATAAGAATATGAAGAAAAATATAGGAATTCTAACCATGATTGGGATACTTGTCTTGTGTGTGTTATATCAGAGCGGGACCAATGAGCCTACAGATGTGATGGCGAAGGTTAAGGAAGTGCCTAGACCTAATCATATAGCTCCTTCATTCGAGCTGATCGGTCTTGATGGTAAGAGCTATCATGTAGGGGGGCAGAGAGATAAGCTGCTATTCATAAACTTTTGGGCGTCTTGGTGTGAGCCCTGCCATATGGAGGCAAGAGATTTACAGGACATATTCAACAAGTATCAAGATCAATTAGACTTATATGCAATAAATGTAACGTATCAGGATAGTCGATCAGGGGCTGTGGATTTCGTATCGGAATATGAGCTTACATTCCCTGCGTTATTAGATGAGAGTGGGGATGTATCACGAAGTAAATATTGGGTTGATGGATATCCGACTTCATTTCTTGTGAATCGTGAGGGTATTATAGTGGAGAGTTACTATGGACTCATCAATAAAGCTGAATTGGAACAGCATATCATGAAGTGGATGCAATAACATCATTGCAGTATATATGATTTCTCAATATTCTAATTGTATGGAATCAAGATCTTGAGAAATTCAAAATTGTAGAGATGGAGAGTGAAATATTGGCTTATATAATAAAGGAACTTAAACCCAGCTGTTTGAGCTGAGAAAGCCAATATTTCACTCGGAATCCGTTCAATTGACTTTCTTGAAAGTAGTTGAGTGTCTAATGATTCATTATACCGTGGCGTTCTTTATGTGATTCCGCTGCACTATCGAGCTTTACTTTACCAATTAATGCATAACGGATACTGTCGATAAGGGCTTTCCAGCTTGCTTCAATAATATTCTCGGATACTCCAACTGTATTCCATGTATTCAAGAAGTCTGTAGATTCTACAAGCACACGAACCTTAGCGGCGGTAGCATCCTTCTCATCGATGACACGAACCTTATAATCGGATAGGTGCATATCATTAAGCTCTGGGTAGAACTGTGACAAGGCTTTTCGAAGTGCATTGTCTAATGCATTTACAGGACCATTACCCTCGGCAGCCGTATACACGGTCTCTCCTTGAACCTTGAGCTTCACAATGGCCTCAGAGATAACTGCACGATCTGCGGTCTTCTCTACAAGAATTTTGAATGATTCAACTGTGAATATTTCCTTCACTTGTTGACCGGCCGCTTCTCTAAGTAAAAGCTCCAATGAAGCATCTGCGCCCTCGTATTGATAGCCCTCATGCTCCAATTGCTTAATCTGTTGAATCATAAGTCGAGATTGCTCGCTCTCAAGATTGATATCAAGCTTTAATTCCTGCGCTTTAAATACAAGGTTACTCTGTCCAGCCAATTCTGAGACGAGTACACGTTGTTGATTCCCTACGAGCTCCGGCTTGATATGTTCATATGTGCTAGAGTCCCTCATGATAGCAGATACATGTATGCCACCCTTATGAGCGAAGGCAGCTGAACCAACATATGGCTGGTTAACTGGCATGTGAACGTTGGCAATTTCATTCACAAAACGGGAGACTGTATATAGTGATGCAAGCTGAGCTGCAGTAAGGACCTCATAATTCATCTTAATCTGAAGATTTGGAATAATGGAGGATAGGTTTGCATTACCACATCGTTCACCGAATCCATTGATCGTACCCTGAACCTGTCTTGCGCCTGCTTTAACGGCTGCAAGACTATTAGCTACGCCCAATTCGCAGTCGTTATGTGCATGAATGCCAACAGGTGTTGGGAATAAGGAGCAAACATCTGTAACGATATCTGCGATTTCATTTGGGAGCGATCCTCCATTTGTATCACACAATACAATCCAATCTGCTCCGGCAGCAACTGCTTTCTCTATTGTCTGGAGCGCATAATCCTTGTTATTCTTATAACCATCGAAGAAATGCTCGGCATCATAGATGATTTCCATACCTTGATTTTTCAAATACAGAATGGAGTCGTAGATCATAGCTAAATTTTCTTCCAATGTAGTTTGGAGGGCTGTATGAACGTGGAAATCCCATGACTTTCCGAATATCGTAGCAACAGAGACCCCAGATTCAATAATCTTAGCGAGATTCAGATCGTTCTCAGGCAAGGTATCCTTGCGTCGTGTGCTCCCGAATGCAGTGATCTTGGCATTATTCAGCTTAAGTAATTTAGCTCGTATAAAGAACTCGATATCCTTGTTGTTGCTACCCGGCCAACCGCCTTCAATATAATGAACGCCCAGCTCATCAAGCTTCTGGGCAATTTTCAATTTGTCCTCTACAGAGAGACTAATTCCTTCCCCCTGAGTACCGTCGCGTAATGTGGTGTCGAAGATAGATACTTCGTTTGCCATAGTAATTCTCCTATCCTGATAATATTAAGGTGTTAAAAGTGCATACGATTTAAGTACATTAGGCGAGAAATAAGTCTAATTCATTCGATATAAACAGATCATGAATAATTATAGCATTGTGAACATGTTAATGTACATGTAAATTGAGCTGCCTTTTTCACATACTATAGCTTGACCTGATTGGTTGCGGGCGGTATTCTGTGAGATAGAGATCGATTATTCTGAAAGGATGTTATGTATGTCAACGAAGCCAAACCGAACATTATTACCTGTACCGAACCCTCATCAGGACCGAGAGTATGAAGTTGAGATTGAATGTCCAGAATTTAGTGCTTTATGCCCGGTTACCGGACAGCCAGATTTTGCAACGATTACTTTCAAATATATACCTGGACCGAGTATCGTAGAATTGAAGTCACTAAAATTATATTTGTGGAGCTTCCGTGAAGAAGGACACTTCCACGAGGATGTAACGAATCAGATGCTGAAGGATTTCGTTCAATTCATTCAACCGAAGAAGCTACAGGTAGTTGGAAAATTTAATGTGCGTGGCGGTATTTATACGACTGTGCGTGCTGAGTATGCAGAGAACGAGTGAGGCGTATCCAGCTGCTGGAAGAGTAATCCTCCATGTAGATATGAATGCCTTCTATTGCTCTGTTCATGAAGCAGTAGAGCCAAATCTTTACAAAGATAAACCAACTGCAGTAGCGGGTAGTGTTGAACTGCGTCGTGGTATCATCGTGACCTCTTCCTATACAGCTCGAGGCTTAGGAGTCAGGACAGGAATGCAGGTAAGAGAAGCTTTAAAGCTCTGTCCTGAATTAATCGTGATCCAACCAGACTTTGATTTATATCGTGAATTCTCCAATCGTTTCATGACGATTGCCTCAAGTTACACACCGCTGATTGAGGCTGTGTCTATTGATGAATGTTATATGGATATAACAGGTTCCAAGCTGTTCGGTACACCGCTTGAGATCGCCGCGGAGTTACAACGGAGAATTCAAGATGAGCTAAATCTTCCCTGCTCGATTGGAGTTGCCCCGAATAAGCTGCTAGCCAAGATGGCTTCGGATATGAAGAAGCCTAATGGAATTTCTGTTCTTCGTTTGCGGGATGTACCCAAGCTCCTCTGGCCTATGCCATGTGCGGAGTTATTCGGTATCGGCAGGAGCACAGCTGATAAACTAGATAGGCTTCATATTAGCTCGCTGGGTCAGCTTGCAGCTGCGGATGAGCATGTGTTGCGTGGTGCCTTTGGCATTACAGGTGAGTGGTTGAAGCAAGCTGCGAATGGGATCGATATCTCTCCTGTCAATCCAATACGTGAGCAGAGTAAATCTATAGGGCATACAACGACTTTACCGAAGGACTTCACCGATATACAGGACATCCATAGGGTGTTCCTTAACCTGGCTGATCAGGTATGCCGCAGACTTCGTCGTCAGAAGCTCCTAGCTCAGACCATACAAATCACCATGAGAGATCCATCCATGAAGACGATTACCCGATCACATACGCTGCAAGTACCTACTGAGCATATCGAGCATGTTCTAGCAGAAGCAAGTCAGCTATTCGAGAACCATTGGACAATAGGTGATCCGGTAAGACTGTTAGGCATAACTCTTCAAAATTTAATTCCGAAGGAAGAGTCAGCGCTTCAACTGGATATGTTCGATTACACCAAGCAGCCTAATCGAGAGAAACTGAATGAGACGATGGATCGCCTGCGTGATAAATTTGGTGAGCAAGCTATTCTAACTGCAGGCATGCTAAGTGATGATCCGTCTGCTCTAATTCGGGACCATAAACGAAGAGGTACATCACTTCAGATGGATCATCTCCGAGTACCGAAGAAGGATGATGATTGATCGAGAATAGGATTGGTGTCTATGGCTTACGTTATTGGTTTTACAGGATTATCGAATAGTGGGAAGACAACACTGATTACAAAGGTAACTCAAATTCTCTGTAGTAAGGGACTTCGAGTTGGTGTAATTAAACATGATGCACATGGACATTATAAGGAGGCAAAGAATACTGATTCTGCTCGTTATATGGACAGTGGAGCGAAGACTGTTGTGTTGTCGGGTAAGGTGCAGGTCGTTCGATTCGATATCCCACTCGTAGAGCCTACTATAGAAGAGCTTGTAGCTGAGATGCCTGAATTAGATATGATTATCATTGAAGGCTACAAAACCTCGGTATTCCCCAAAATTGCAGTGTTTCGTGTAGCTGAGCAAACCGCCATACTGAATAAATTACAAGGCGGCCTAATAGCGATTGTTTCCGCCATTCCATATACACATTGGAATAAGAATATACCCATTTATGGGATAGATGACAGCATGGGTGTTGCGGAATTGTTGTGCAAAGAGATGAAAAGAAGTGTATAATTAATTCTAGTACAACTGAAGATCGATACTATTATTTGAACTTTACAGTGATTTAGATTATATTGTAGAGTAGAATTAGATAGTAGAGGATATGACTAATAACAATTTAGGAGGAGACAAACTCATGGCAAAGTATACTTGGGTAGAAAAAGACACTTGTATTGCATGTGGAGCATGCGGTGCTACTGCACCTGACATTTATGATTACGACGATGAGGGTTTAGCAGAGGTTATTCTTGACGGTGACAACAATCGCGGGGTAACTGCAATACCTGATAACCTAATGGACGATTTACAGGATGCATCGGATGGTTGTCCTACTGATTCGATTAAGATCGCTGATGCTCCATTCAACAAATAATAATTATAGTAGAATGAAGACCTATCCGTTAAACGGATAGGTCTTTTTACTGTTCGGAGAATAATAAGACTCTACAAGATTCGACAAATCCGCTATAATTAATGGAAACTATTAACTTTGTCATTGACAGGAGCCGGATTATGAAACGAACGATTATTAGAAACACGATTATCGGTAATATAATTGTATGGATACTAGTTTTACTGCTGTTCCTATTTACCGTTTTCCAGACTTTATCGAATACGATTTACGATTACGATATTAGTAACTCAATGTCCCATATGCCGCATGAAGATATCATTATTATAGGGATAGACGAACAATCGTTGAAGGAGATAGGGAAGTTTCCTTGGGATCGCCAAACCTACATACCTTTCTTACAGCAGACGGCAGCAGCTAAGGTAGTTGCCTTCGATATTATGTTTAATACCGAAAGTGCTGATTCTGAGAGTGACAGCAAATTCGCGGAAGCGATTAAGAATCATGGCAAAGTGATATTAGCGACTTCACCAATAACTGAAACGGATCTAAAAAAATCAATGGTGCTAAAGCGTGGGCAGCCCCTACAGCCATATGGGTTGAATAAGCCGATTCCGATTTTAGCAGAGGCTGCACAGCTAGGTCATATTTACCGGGATAAGGATAATGATGGTGTAACTCGTCGAACTCAACTTCTCATGGAAGCACCTGAACAAACGATTTATTCCTTAGCCTACCAAGCTGTTAGCATGTATGGCAATGACTTAACCACCTATCTTGAGTCCGAACCGAATACGGAGCAACAGACCAGATCACCTAGAACAGAACAGTTAATTCGATATAATGCGGATAGCTCTGAGTTCTTAAATATACCTTTTAATAGGGTAGACGAGATGGATCCAGAGATGTTCGCGGATCGCATCGTGCTAGTGGGGATTACAGCTGCAGGTGATGATGTAGGTACAACACCGGTGGATAATGCCATGTACCTTGTCTATGCCCATGCGAATATTATAGATCAGCTACTGAATAACGAAGAACCCGCACTTGCAAGCGACATGACTATTTTATTACTCACAATACTATTATTGCTAATTACAGCAGGGCTAACCTGGAGACTTAAATCTATTGCTAGTATTATTTATTTGTTTGGTATGACTCTAGCTTTATTGCTTGTTCAATATTTGATATTCAGAGCCTCAGATTTATTCGTCGATCCAATCTATCCATTAGTTGGTCTGTATGCAGCATTCTTAATTAATATTGCAATCAAAACCTTCTATGAAACAAAGCAGAAAAACTATATAACCAAACAATTTGGCCGTTACATCTCACCTGACCTTGTTAAGGAAATCTCTAAGAGTGGTCAAGAAATACAATTGGGTGGAATTAATAAAGAGTTATCCATTCTATTCTTGGATGTGCGTGGATTTACAACGCTCTCAGAGAGACTTAAGCCCGAAGAGGTCGTTGGATTTCTGAATATGATGTTCAACTTAATTACAGAGAAGGCGCTAGAGAATCATGGTACGATCGATAAATTTATTGGGGATGCAGCAATGATTCTATTCAATGCTCCTCTAGACGTCCCTAACCATGAGTATTATGCGGTCAAAACAGCCTACGATATTCAAAAAGGAATGGAAGCGGTCCGCCAAGACATTCAAGATAAATATAATGTTTCCATCAGTGTAGGTATCGGTGTTAACACAGGTGAGGTCGTAGTAGGTAATATTGGCTCATACTTGCGCGTTGATTACACGGCAATTGGTGACAATGTGAATACGGCAGCTCGGATCGAATCGAATACAGTAGCGAATCAAATTCTAGTCTCTGAGGTTACTTATGAACGTACTCTAGATCACTTTGAATATGGGTATGTTGGTGAGAAGATGATGAAAGGGAAGACGGTTGCGCTCAAGCTATTTGAAGTGAAAAGTCATCTTAAGGCTTATGATGAGACCGTCTAAATTGAATTAAAGTGATATTTTTCACATTTTTTTAGAGATTTTGTCGGAATTTCATTGTTTATGGATTGTCATACGGAAGTACTAGATTTACAATGAGAGAATAGAAAAATATGTTAAGCTCGCGATATGAAGGGAGATTTACTAAGTGGGAATTAAGAAGAGGCTATCCATTCTATTATGTACAACATTGATGTTCAGCTTGGTGCTTGGCACAATTACACCTGCACTCGCTAAATCCACTCGTGAAGCAGTGATTGAGACGGTTAAAGGGGAAGTGAATGTAACCAAAGCAGGTGGTTCCAAAAGCTACAGAGCCTTTGAAGGTATGACATTAAACCAAGGAGACCACATCGAGACAGGTGCAGGCTCCAAAGTGGTCTTGCGGATTAAGGACCATGATGATGAGATTACGATCGATGAGAAATCAAGTATCTACATATCAGAGCTGTCCGAGGATACGAAAGGTAAGAAATCTAAGGTGAAGATGTGGGCGGGCTCTCTGTGGGGCAAGGTCAAGACCTTGGTAGGAACAGATGATGAATTCACAGTCGAAACACCGACAGCGGTAATGGGTGTGCGTGGAACGAATCTACTCGTTGGTGTTGACCCGGAAACAGGCGAATCTAAGTTTTACATTGCATCTGGTCAAGGAAATGTGAATAAGAAAGGCGAAGAGGAATCGGGCTCCGGTGTAACTATACTCCCAAATCAGGAAATTTCTCTTGATGCTGATGTGGATGCAGAGGATTACGCTGATTATGCGAATATTGCTGACTTGGATGATTTAATTACAAATACGAGTGATGGTATCATCGAAGCTATTATATTGAGTAAAGCTGCAATTGATCAGGAAAATCAACTATATATCTCAAATCTAAAAGCAGAACAAGGTGCATCAGATGGATCTAACCAGGAAACGATTGATCGATTGACCCAGAATCTAGATAATCTCGTTGGTAACATTGTTAAGAATGCGATTAATCAGAATAAAGTTGATGAAGTAGGGATTAAGGAATTAATTGCTAAGGTCAATGAACAATTGGACAAGAAGCTTGATCTTGATAATGTGAAAGCGCAGGAGCTATCAGAAGCAGAGAAATCAAAGCAGGCTCAGGTAAAGCTACTAGAAGAAGGGCGTAAGAAGAAGCAGGAAGCTGAGAAGCTAAAGCAAGAAGAGCTGAAGAAGCAGAATGTAGAGCTTCAGAAGAAATTGAAGGAACAGCTTGAGAAGCAGCGGGCTGAGAAGCTGCAGGCTGAGGAAGCTGCGAAGAAGAAAGCTGTAGAAGAGTATGCGAAGAAGCTTGCAGATGATGCTGCTAAAGCAGCATTCGCGGCGAAGGTGAAGGCAGTTGCTGATGAGAAGGCGAAGCAGGATGCCACAACTAAAGCTGCTGAAGACCCAGTTGTGCCCGTAGTAGTTGTTCCAGAAAATACAACATCTACGTCAGCCGCTGCTAAATTAGCGGCAGAAAAAGCAGCGACAGATGCAGCAACAGCAGCGGCGTCAGCAGCAGCAACGGCGTTAGCGTCAGCGACAACTGCGTCCTTGCAGGCAAGCGCGGCAGCAACAGCAGCATCGGCTAAGGATGTACCCGCAGCACAAGCAGCGGCGACAGCGGCACAAGGCGCAGCGACAGCAGCAGCAACGGCAGCAGCAGCGGCAACAACGGCAGCGGCAACAGCTACTACAGAGGCGAATAAGGCATTAGCCATTGGAGCATCGTCTGTGGCAACGAATGCTAAAGCTGCTGCGTCAGCGTCAGCGTCAGCAGCAACAGCATCCGCCACAGCAGCAGCGGCATCTGCTACAGCAGCAGCAGCGTCTGCGATACAAGCTACAGTTAATCCACAGGTTACTATGGAGATAGCCCAAGCTGGCCTATATGCGCCAGCGGAAATCAGAATATATCTAGAGGATTTTGAGAATTTGGGTGTGTATGGCGCACAGCTTCACCTTACACACAGCTCAAATATATTTGCTCACGGTTGGGCGGAAGGTGCAGATCTGGGGTCTGAAATATTCACCGAGAGTGATCCGGAATTTGTTCACCATCTAGATGATTCACATTATTCAGAGAATAGTATGACAGAAACCTTGCTTGTTATTACTAAATACGATTCAACCAATATTTCAGTTGTGGGTAAGAAGCTGCTGATTTCAATTAAGTACCATGCTGCTCAAACGGGTACTATAACGCTTGCCAAAGTGATCATTGTTGATAAAACAGGTACCAAGCATGAAATAAATTTTGAAGTGCAAACAGAAGATATTCTATTTAACATGTTGGGATAAAGGAGAATCATATGAAAAAGTTAAAATCCGTAATCATATCGTCAATAGCAGCAATCACATTACTTAGTGCAACGACTGTATTCTCCGCTGGGAGCACACCGTTCATTAAAGGCTCTGCCGGAAATTTACTACTAACGGTTTCAACGATCTCTGGTCAAGGTGAGTATGGTGGTACCAATGGTGCTGCAGTAGATGCACTATATCGTGCTCCACAGGGAATTGCTGTAGCAGCAGATGGTTCCATCTACATTGCGGGGACACAAAGTCATATCATCAGACAATTGAAGGATGGTCAGGTAACGGACTATGCAGGCTTGACCTTAGACGTGAATGATCAAGGGTTGCCTGAAGGCGGAATATCAGATGGCAAGAAGGAGCAGTCCGTATTCCAAGGTCCGAAAGGAATCGCTATAGATTCCAGAGGGAATATGTTCATTGCTGACAGTATGAACAATGTTATCCGCAAGATTGATACTGCGGGTAATGTATCCACACTCGCGGGAAGTCCTGAAGGACTGCAAGGAGCTACTGATGGTAAAGGTCTGCTTGCATTGTTCTTTCAACCTTCGGATGTTGTAGTTGCTCCCAACGGCACGTTGTACGTAGCCGATACACTTAACCATGCCATTCGCAGTATTGATGTGCAGGGCGTGGTGAAGACATTGAATGCTGAATCCATTCGTTCTGTTGATCTGTTCGATGGAAACGTCGAGCTAGCTGGTGACTTTAAGGATGGTAAATTGAGCGAGGCCTTGTTCAATGAACCAGCAGGGCTGGCTCTTGATGCCAAAGGGAATTTATTCGTCAGCGATACAGGGAATCAGCTCATTCGATATATCGATTTAGCTGCAGGTACGGTTACTACAGTTGCTGGGGGAACTAATGTTACTCTAGCAGATGATTCACTTTATGCCGAGGCTGACTTTATTGATGGAGCAGCTGCCGAGGCGAAATTTAATTTCCCTAAGGGTTTAGCTCTATCGGCAGAGGGGGGATTGTATATCGCAGATAGTCAGAACAATGCGATTCGTTATCTATTCAATCATCGTGTAACTACAGTTGCTGGGGATAGGCTAGGCACATTCGGTGATGAGGATGGAACCGAAAGGCACTCCAAACTCAATAACCCTACTGATGTTGCCCTGAATAGTGCTGGTGAGCTCTTTATAGCTGATTCTTACAATAATAAGATTAAGAAAGTCTCACCATATAAGCTACCCGCTAAATTGTTGAAGGACGGCTCTATACATGTTGTGAATGGTAATTCGGAGGTGGCGTTTGATGCTAAGCCTCAGAATATCGACGGACGTGTTTTGGTACCAGTTCGGGCAATCACCGAAGAGCTTCAGTATGAGGTTGAATTTGTAAACAGTAAAGTGGTGGTTCTCACAAAAGGAACGACTTCGATTGAATTAACAATTGGAAGTGAGATGGTCAAGAAAATTGTGGATGGTGTAGCTGTTTCCACTAAGCTTGATACCAAACCGTTTATTACAGAAGAACGAACCTATGTACCTGTACGTTTTTTATCTGAAGAGCTTGGTTTACAGGTTGAATGGTCACAAGAATATAAGACAGTCATTATTAGGTAACAAGCAACATGTAATGAAGACGCCCTCCTTGCCCATGAACATATGGGTGAGGAGGGCGTTTTTAATTGTAATAGGAAGAATGAAGCCATTAATATGTAAGAATAAAGGGTTAAGTATTATTCACAATCATGAGTATGGTCATGATGACGACAATTGCGAGAAGAACTGAACCAACCCAGATAATAGCTTTCTTGTTGATTTCCTGTGCTTTGCGATTTCGCTCGGCATAAGTAAGCTTTTTCTTGATTAATTTGGACATGTGAGATCAACCTTCCTTCTCAAGCATAGGTGAATATTCATAGTCCTATATTACCACATTCAACACAAGAGTAGTAATATAGACTGGTGATATTCGATTCATACAATTGTGAGGACTCTCACTTCCAATTTGCAAGAGAAGAGGATAAACTGATCAGTAGGAATAAATTCGGTATGGAACAAACAAACGAATCATGCGGTTGTTCCTCAGTCTAAAATTAGGAGTGATTTTAATGTTGTATCGTTATTTGGCAAAGCCTGTTTTTTTTAAATTGGATCCGGAGACAGCCCATCATATTACAATTGGTGGACTACATGCGATGGAGAAGATCCCAGGTGGGTTGAGCTTGTTGAGCATGATGTACGGTGTTCAGGAAACACCTGAGCTATCAATGGATCTATGGGGAATACGATTTCCTAATCCAATTGGGTTGGCAGCAGGATTGGATAAGAATGGACAAGCAGTTCGTGCTTTCTCATCGATAGGTTTCGGATTCATAGAAGTAGGTACAGTAACTCCAAAGTCGCAGCCTGGTAATGAATTGCCTCGATGCTACAGATTGCCACAAGACGAGGCGCTTATTAATCGTATGGGATTTAATAATCTAGGAGCAGATTATCTAGCTGATCAGCTAGCTCACATCAAGAAGCTGAAGAAACAACAAATTCCGATTGCTGTCAATATAGGTAAGAATAAACTTACATCGAATGAAACAGCAATGAATGATTACATGGAATGCATTCGCATATTGTATCCATATGCTGATTTTTTTGTAGTAAATATTAGCTCGCCTAACACTCCGGATTTGCGTAAGCTGCAGCACGGGGATGAGCTTCGTAAATTACTTGAAGCCGTTACGCAGGAAATGGATGTACAGAAGGAGAAATATCAGAGACAGCTACCTATCTTGGTCAAGATTGCTCCGGATCTTGGGGATGAGGAGCTAGAGCAAGTTGTAGAGACAATAAGTGCTAGTAGAATATCTGGTATTATTGCAACCAATACTACGCTAAGTCGAGATGGGCTTACTCATCAGAATTCACGGGAAAGCGGAGGCTTGAGCGGAAAACCACTAGCACAACGTTCCACAGACGTCATACGTAGCATATATAAGCTGACGGGAGGTCGTATGCCGATCATTGGTAGTGGTGGGGTTTTTACAGCTGAGGATGCCTATGAGAAAATAAAAGCAGGTGCAAGTCTAGTCGAAATTTATACAGCATTAATATTTAAAGGACCAGGTGTTAATCAAGTGATAAATCGAGGGTTAAGTCAATTACTGAAGAGAGACGGCTTTAATCATATTTCCGAAGCAATAGGTGTAGATGTAAAGTAAGAAGCTGAAGCTAGGTATATTATTGGTTGCTGGAAATGGAGGAAGTCGCATGGAGGTAAGAGATTGGGGGAAGTTTCTGCTTCCTTATGAACAGGCTGTTGAAGAGCTAAAGGTGAAATTAAAATCCTTGCGAGTCGAGATGAAGGTTAGGGATGAGTATTCGTCCATTGAATTCGTTACTGGACGTGTTAAACGGGTATCTAGCATACTCGAGAAGGCCAAACGATTAGATGTACCGATGGACAAAATTGAGGTCGGCATCGAGGACATAGCTGGTATACGTATCATGTGCCAATTTGTTGAGGATATAGAGCGTATATCTAGTATCATTAGAGCTCGTAAGGACATGGTCCTCGTCTATGAGAAGGATTATGTGACCAATAAGAAGGAAAGCGGCTATCGAAGCTACCACATGATTATTGAGTATCCTGTACAAACTGCGTTAGGAGTGAAGCCTGTATTAGCTGAGGTGCAAATTCGCACGCTGGCGATGAATTTCTGGGCAACCATCGAACATTCACTAAACTATAAATTTAAAGAAAGCTTACCAGACCTCATTCGAGTTCGATTGCAGAAAGCAGCCGAAGCAGCCTTCCAATTGGATGAGGAGATGTCGAGTATCCACGAGGAGATCGTAGCAGCTCAGAAGCTATTCGAGGACAGCTCTAATTTAGTAAGTAAGGTTCTTAGTGATATTCAAGAGCTTTACTTCTATCATCGTGTAAGGGAAGCCGCACAATTCCAATTGAGCTTTAATGAATTATGGGAGAAGGAAGATATTCTAGGGCTCAAGGTATTATCTCTTCAAATTATAGATGCAATAAATCGCGCAAAAGCAGGTCGACCAGATTAAACGAATGAAAGGAATAGCGATGAGCTACGATCCGTTATATATCCAGTTTCTATATCACTTCAATAGGGATAGGGATTATTATGAATGCCACGAGGTGATGGAGGAGCTATGGATGGAGGAAAACCGTAGTCCACTCTATCAAGGGCTGCTACAGGTAGCTGTTGGTCTTTATCATGCTCGTAATAACAATACTAATGGTGCAACAAAGCTATTAACTCAGGCACTAAGTAAGCTTGAGCTTTATCCCAATCACAAATTGGGTATTGATATGGATCGACTGCTTCAGGAGTGTCGTCAATATGTGATAGAGCTACAGCAGCATGTGGAGATGGGACCGGCTTATCCATTCTATGATCTTGATATCCATATCATTGACGAGCTCTTAGCAGCGGATGTCCAAGCTTATAAGGTGGTTACACCTGATTGACGTCAACCCGAGCTTTACAAGCTAGTAAACCATAATAAAGCACTCGTATCCGTGGCTTGACGCTCATACTTCTGTGGTTATCACATAAGATTATGGCGTTAAGCTCTTCGGATTTATACGAGTGCTATTCGTTAATTGCTTATAGGGTAAAGAATTTGGTACGGCGCCAAAAAGCATCCAAGAGTATGGGATAAATCGCTCTACTAGATAGGATGTTAGCCAGGATAGAAGGAATACGAGTAGGAAGCCTCCGATGATATAGAGGTGATAGACAATTGGATTGCTGCTAACATCTATCATGCGATAGAATTGTTGAAATAATGGATGAATCAGATAAATACCGAATGACAGCGCCCCGATGCTGATTACCGCATTATGAAGTCGAATCATTGAGCTGCGGACCACTATGGATCCTAAACCGAGTAATAGTGCTGCAGAGAGCAGGCAATATAAGACGAATACAAGCTCATATACCTTTACGTGGGTGCTGAATTGGCCAGTGCTCAGTGTGTATCGAAGGAAAACATGCGCCCCAGCTAACAATAGCCAGCTACCAATAAGTGATGAGACAAGCTTGGTTGATAGTCTGGCATCATTAAACCTTCTACTCCATGTCTCCCAATGGATAGCGATATAAGCACCGATAAGAAAATAGACCATATAATTCAGGCATACGATCGATCGCTTCGGGAATAGCTCTAGGTATCCATTCATATAGACGAATATCCAATGGAACACAAAGGCTATTGGTACTGCGAAGGTGGATAACCAACGTTGCCTGAAGAACATCCAGATCAGCGGGAAGAGGATGTAGAATTGAACAATGATGTACATATAGTATAGATGGTACATCGTACCACCTTTAATAAAGAATGCATGCAGAAATTTCTCGATAATTAATGGGATATGAGTAAAGTCGTAATACCACCATTGAATGAACACAAAGTAGAAGACAGACAGAATAAGATAAGGCACAACGATATAGAGCATTCTTTTCCTATAAAATTGCCAAACAGCTTTAAAGGATACCTCTTTATCCATATAGTTGTAGATTAACACAAAGCCGCTAAGAAAAATAAAAACCGGTACTGCAAATGATGCAAGTGTATTGAATAACTGATAGATAAAGTAGGAATTTGAAGAGCGATCAAGCTCGGATAATGGTTTAGCGGTAGCGTGAATAAGGAGAACGGCGATAATCGCCATAGTCCGTACTACATATAATTGATTAATTCTCGGTTTCATTGTGTGTTATGCTTCTTGAAGAATTCTTCAAATGCACCCTTTGTATGACCACCGTCACCTGCTGTAATCTCTATACCACCCACCATACGCTCAGCTTCAATGCCATCCTGGTAATAGACTAGAGTTGGTGTGAATTCGATATTGTAAGCACTCCAGCCCTCATTAAATTGCAATAAATTGAATTTAGGTAAATCAACATTCAATTGTTCTGCAATGGGGTTTAATAAAGGTGTTGTTGCAACACAGTGTGCACAATCTGGACTGAAGAAATAGACAAATCCGCTTTCCTTATTAGCTAACATCGATTTTAATTGTTCTGGCATCATGATATTCTGGTAATTAGGATCATTTAGCTGCTTGCGAGTTGATGAGGTTAGCTCGGACTCTCTTAAGCCGTAGGGATTGTCCGATGAACCATTTTCATAATAATTCAAGGCATACAACCCAGCGAACAATGCTACAATAATGGATAAATATATAATTAGCTTTTTCATAAGAACCTCCGTTTATAATTGCTACATAAAAGCAGCGAATAATGTTAGATTGTAAGCATAAGACTTATTCCTAACTAAAAGATATTATAATACATTTTGCCGATGCTGTAAGGTTTAATTAAGAAATACACAATATAGTCACTATATTGCAATGAATTGAGGATCAAGACAACAGATGATAAAACAATTGCCTGAACAATTTTTGAAACGAATGAAACACTTATTGGGGACGGACTTCGCGATATTCCTTGCATCTTATGATGCCAATAGAATTTATGGATTACGCACGAATACACTCAAGATAAGTAAGGCTTCATTTCTTAAACTAAGCCCGTTTCAGCTTAGCCCAATTCCATGGGTAGAGGAAGGCTTTTATTACGATGAAGCAGATAGACCAGGTAAGCATCCCTATTATCATGCAGGGCTCTATTATATGCAGGAGCCGAGCGCAATGGCCCCTGTTGAACTCTTACGCATACAGCCAGGCGACCGTGTATTGGATTTGTGTGCAGCACCTGGTGGGAAATCAACACAAATTGCCGCTAAGCTACAGCATCAAGGCTTACTCGTATCCAATGACAATCAGGCTGAGCGGCAGAAGGTGGTTGTGCGGAATTTAGCGATGTTTGGTGTGCGTAATGCGATCGTCACGGTTGCAGAGCCATTAGCCTTAGCACAATCCTTTCCCCATTACTTCAACAAAATATTAATCGATGCCCCCTGCTCAGGTGAAGGGATGTTCCGTAAGGATGATTCTATGATAGCTAGCTGGGATACACACTCTGTGGCCAAATGCTCGACGATGCAGGAGGACATATTAGCTGCGGCCATTCATCTCCTCGCACCTGGTGGACGTATCGTGTATTCAACGTGTACATTCTCCCCAGAAGAGAATGAAGCGACGATTGCTCAGTTTCTAGATGGCCATCCTGAATTTCAGGTTGAACGTATAGCGCCACAATATGGATGGTCTTCAGGTAGATCGGATTGGATCGATGGTATACCTGGCTCGTCCGAAGAAAGCTTTAAACCGGAATCTATCAAGGCGGTGGATGGCACGATTCGCTTATGGCCCCACCTGATTCAAGGTGAGGGTCACTACATCGCTGTATTGATTCATAATGGTAGTGGAGAAATTGACTCATCAACCTCTATTGTTGAGCAGGTGGCTGCTCCAATAGCTATGGCTAACAAAAAAGCTAAACAGCGTAAAGCTACACCGATGCCAAGCGTCTCCAAGGTCAAGGATGAGCTAGCGTCATGGTATGACTTTATGAAGCATAATCTGAAACAGCCTATTGAGGGACGATTTATATGCTACGGTAGTCATGTGTTCTGGACGAATTGGGATTTACCCGATATGTCGCGAATTAATGTTGCTCGCCCAGGATGGTTTGTTGGATCTATGAAGAAAAACCGCTTCGAGCCGTCACATGCTTTAGCTATGGGACTCTATAAGGATGATGCGCTTCGTGTGTTTGATTTTGCTGTGGATTCCTTAGAAATTAGTCGTTACTTAAGGGGAGAGACGTTAATCCTAGATGATCGTCTGATGATCAAACCAAGCCCGGATACACCTTCTAAGGGTTATTGTCTCATTACAGTGGGAGGCTTTCCAATAGGCTGGGGTAAGTGGCTGGATGGCATTCTAAAGAACGAATATCCTGCAGGCTGGAGGGTGACGTAGCTTGAGTAGACAACGATTGGATAAATTACTTGCTCATATGGGAATTGGCACGCGAAGTGAGCTGAAGAAGATTGTAAAGCAGGGACGAGTTCAGGTTAATGGGCTTATTGTTAAGGATGTTGGATTGCAGGTAACACCGGATATTGATCGCATTGAATATGATGGGGAAACCATTGTATATAAAGAGTTCATTTATCTCATGCTGAATAAACCACAGGGAGTTATCTCGGCGACTGAGGATGGACGTGAACGCACTGTGCTGGACATACTCGATGAATCGTTTCGGATCTTCGATATATTCCCTGTAGGAAGATTGGACAAGGATACGGAAGGGCTGCTATTACTAACGAATGACGGTCAGCTTGCCCACAATTTACTCTCTCCGCGAAAGCATGTACCCAAAACCTACTTTGCTCATGTTGAAGGTGCTGTGTGTGAAGCAGATCAGGTGCATTTCTCTAAGGGTGTAGAACTGGATGACGGTTATGTAACATTGCCTGCTCAGCTAGTTATTAAGCAGGTTGATGATGAAAGCTCACCACCAATATCGAAGATAGAATTAACGATACATGAAGGGAAGTTTCATCAGGTTAAGCGGATGTTCCAAGCCGTTGGTAAGCAAGTTGTTTATCTGAAGCGGATGCAGATGGGTAGCTTGTTATTAGACCCATTACTTACCCTGGGGGAATATCGTGAGCTGTCTGAAGAAGAGTTAACGGGACTACGTGACAGAATATAAATGATAATGTTAGTTGTTTTGATAGATTTAATAGAGATGGAGAGGGATAGAAATGAAATACAAGCTGATTGCATTAGACGTGGATGGGACTTTAATTAATAGTGAATACCAGATTACTGAATCTACGATTCAGACAATAAAGGAAATACACAGACAGGGTGCGCACATCGTTCTATGTACTGGGAGAGGCCCCTCATCTACACTGCCATTGCTTGAACTGCTAGGGATCGATGGAACCGTTATTACACATAATGGAGCAGTGACAGTGGAGTCTGTTGGTTCAAAGCTCATTCATCAATTCGCATTTAGTATGAATGAATTGCAGCCATTCGTTGATTATTGTCGTGCGAATACCATCCATTTTGACGTGAATACTGCTTTCGAGCATTACTTGGAGCACTTAACGGATGTGGAGCGAGAGATGTATAAGAAATACTTGGTCGTTCCAAACCAAATCGATGATGTTATGACTATCCAAGCTGACATTGTAAAAATATCTATCTATGCAGAAAGTGATGTACTGGACCAACTTACATTGGATTGGCCACAGATTGGTCATCCCGAGGTCAAGATTATTCGTAGTGGTGAGTTTTTCATCGATGTGATGCATCATGCCGCGAATAAAGGTAATGCATTACGATCCTTAGCGAACAATTGGGGTATTCAAGCTGAGGATATATTAGCGATAGGTAATTATTATAACGATGTGGAGATGCTGAAGTTCGCTGGACTCGGGATTGCTATGGACAATTCCCCAGTGGATATGAAGAATGATGCAGATGCTATAACGTCCTCCAACGATGAAGAAGGCGTTCATCAGGCGCTTCAACAATATTGCTTAGCCTAGCTTATTCGTATGGATACTTCTTGCGTATTGGGACAATCTATGATGGAAGATCATAGGTCTAACAAATCGGAGGGAGACATAACGATGGCACAGATTGTCCTAAGACCCGAGTTTCGAACCGCTGGTGGAGAAGTGAATGATCTTGAATTGAATGGCAAATATGCCGGTACGATTACACTTACTTATCGGGAGAGGGACCGATTAATCGGCTCCATTCAACTTGATAAAGCGATTCTATCCCACAAGCAGAAGGAAGAAGTACTTAAATGGGCAGATGACTATGTGCACTCACTTGCTGACGCACTGCGCGTAGAGGAATGTGAGGTCCTAGTCACCTATGCGAAATTCGATCATATTATTACTGGATTTGATGTCGATCTTGAAGATGCCTTGGACAGTGAGCTGGATGATGATCAGTATGAGCATATGCTTGATGACTCTAAGTTAGAGGATATTATCGATCCAAGCGACCGAGATGAATTAATGATGGACGAATACGAAGAGGTGAAGCCTATCCGCTTCGAGCTTGTCATCGTAGGTGAAGCTGACAATCGAATCGAATATCATATTTATGGTAAGAAGAAAGCTTGGCTAGCCGAAGCCATGTTCGTGATCGAGGAAACTGAGGTTTTCGGTGAGGTTAATTGGATGGTAAAGCCCAGTGAGGATGAGATTGAGGCTGCTGCAGATCTTATCGTGTCCGACTTCGATGACGATGCGATTGATTCCTTCCAGATTGAGATGAAGTATCAGGGAGTTACACTGGAGTCCATTGATTTAACACATGAGGATATGCTAGCCTTCGAGGGACAATGGGAGAATGATGAGGAAACCCAGGAACCAATAAGTCGGAGCTGGGGCGGGGACCGGCAATTCTCAGCTGTACTTATTCGAGATGATGCTGATGCACTTACGTATGACATATTTGAACGTACTCAGGAGGGGCCCGCAGTGGGTCGGGCTACAGTCGATATCTCTCACCGCCGTCTAACCGGATTCATTGAATTCCGTGAGCCAACCCGTTCGGTTGATCGGGAGACTATAGCCACAACGCTGCTGCGTGAGTTAGATAAAGAGAAAAATTACGAATCACTGAATTTAACCATGCTACATGAGAACAAGCGGATCGAGGACATTCTCTTCGAGAATGATACGATCCATTAGTTGTAAGAATGGCAGCTCGAACATATTGCTCCAATGAAACAGGCTGTAGAGCGGCATTTGAGACTGTCGATTAATTCGTGAATTGGAAAGTGAAGAGTGAAAAGATGGTTTGCTGCGAGTTTTGGCTTCAAGTTCCATTCCTCTAATCCCTTTTAGATAAAGGAACTTGAAACAAGCTGTTTGAGCTTGGGCAAACCATCTATTCACTTGTAACGAGACAAAACGAATTAATCGACTCTCTCTATTTCTGCTCTGCAGCCTGTTTTCTGTTCAGAAGGCTTACTTTATAGTCGGATAGTGGCTGTGTCGAGGGGAGATAGTCGAAATATTCGACTAACGGGCCTAGAAAATAGCAGAAATCGAGCTAGATAGTCGAAATATTCGACTAACGGGCCTAGAAAATAGCAGAAATCGAGCTAGATAGTCGAAATAATCGACGAATGGGCCTAGAAAGTGGCGGAAAATAAGTTAGATAGTCGAAAAAATCGACGGATGGGCCATAATTCGAAAAATCAACTAGCTTTAATCTAGTAACCTATTGTGAAATGAGAGATAATGTAGAAAAGATACGAACGTTGTAGAAGTAGGAGGAATGAGTAAATGATCTATACGCAGAAGGAATTGGCGCATCTGATATTCCTGGCTGGTGTTGTTAGGGACGGGAATAAGAAGGGACTCATGGAAGAGACGATTCAATGCTTGTTGTACATAGTAAAATCATTGCCTGAGGTAGATTTGCCTGAAGGTGTGGTTCATCACATTGAGGCATTAACGGAGAAGCTAGAATGGGAATTACGTGGAGAGAACGATCGATTACATGAAATTCAATATAACTTATCCCATCCATACGAGCGCAAGTCTGTTGATTCGTGATATAATAGTAAACTGAAAACGGGTTACAGAGGAGATATAAGAATGAGCTTTCATATTCCGAACAAAGTGCAGATGATGGGTCTGGATATCCAGCCTGATCAGTTGAGATATCACGACAAGGTCGTGCAGGTTTCCAAGGAATTTACATTTGACAGTGCACATCATCTTCATTGTTATGAGGGGAAGTGCAAGAATCTACACGGGCATACTTACAAGCTACAGGTTATTATGTCCGGCAAGGTGGATGAGCGTGGACTTACGATTGATTTTGCAGATATAAAAAGAATAACTAAAGAACGAGTTATCGATCGCTTAGATCATCGTTATCTGAATGAAGTGTTGCCTTTAATGAACACGACTGCTGAGAATATGGTTGTATGGATATATGAACAGCTACAGCTTGCATTAGACGAAGAAGGCTGGTTGCCTCGTATTCAACTAGATGAGCTTCGTCTGTGGGAGACACCAACAAGCTATGCAGGGGTAACCCGACAGATGATGGAGGGTTAAGACCATGAGTGGATCTATTCGTCTTCCAATGGTAGAAATATTCGAAACCGTTGAGGGAGAAGGTACCCAGGCGGGCTTCCCAACGATATTCGTCCGATTATACGGATGTAATCTTCGTTGTGTTTGGTGCGATACTAAGTATAGTTATCCTCCCATAGAGGCTGAGCATACGATGACAATCGATGAGATTGTGGATCAGGTCAATCGATATAAATCAACTCGGATATGTCTTACCGGTGGAGAACCATTGTTATATGGTGAGCATTCTTTAGCTTTAATAGAAGCCTTGGTTGCGGGTGTAGATCGACTCGTTGATCTTCATGTTGAGACCAATGGAGCTATTGATTTGGCGCTTTTCTTGAGTCGAATTCATTCGCCTAAAGTAAGGTATGTAATGGATTACAAGCTTAAAGGCTCCGATGAAGGCGGACGAATGGTGCTTACCAACTTAGCTAGACTTCGTTCCTGTGATGAGCTGAAATTCGTGATTGCATCTGATGCCGATTTTATGGAAGCCAAGCAGGTTCTAGAGCGATATCCAACACAAGCCCTAGCTTTATTCAGTCCAGTCTGGGAGACCATGAAGCCAATGCAGCTTGTTGAGCTATTGTTAAAGCATGAATTATCACATGTGAAGTTGAGTTTACAGCTACACAAGATTATATGGGACCCAGCAACTCGGGGTGTATAGGACGATGAGGGTTATGAAGGGCTTAGGCTTATGAGAATCACACTATTCATTCGGTTTGTTCAATAAGGAGAGATGAAGATGATGAAGAAAGCCGTTATCATTCTTAGTGGCGGTCTTGATAGCACGACATGTATGGGTATTGCAGCAGAATCAGGGTACGCATTATATCCACTAACATTTGATTACGGTCAGCGTCACCGTATTGAGCTCTTGAATGCGCAGAAGGTAGCTGATTATTATCATGTGGGGCAGCGCTTGAAGCTGATCACTTTACCCTTCTTAAGGGATTTTGGTGGAAGTGCATTAACAGACAACCAAATCGATGTACCTAGAATGGATACAGTACAAGATAGTAGTGATAGTAAAATATGGCTTGAGGATCACCAGGATATACCGGTAACCTATGTACCTGGTAGGAATTTATTATTCCTGTCCATTGCAACCTCCTATGCGGAATCAATAGAAGCAGAGGCGATATATATTGGTGTGAATGCATTGGATTATAGCGGTTATCCGGATTGTCGACCTGACTTTATTGATAAGGTCAATCAGGTGATCATGCTTGCTACAAAGGTAGGCGCACAGGGTGGCTCCATTCGAATTGAGACACCACTCATCCATATGACTAAAGCAGATATTATCCAAGAAGGGTTACGATTAGAGGTGCCCTATGCCATAACAACGTCTTGTTATAATGGCGGAGAGCAGGCATGTGGGGAATGTGACAGCTGTGTGCTCAGACTTAGGGGCTTCGCTGAAGCAGGTTCAGTTGATCCGATTATCTATTCATAGCTCACGACTGAACATTGCGGTTAACATACGCTCAATCCATTGTATATCTCGATCAGTAAGTAAATTTCCATCCAGAACCACTTGATACTCTCGCAGAACGACGCGGAGATTAAGTGGTTTTCTGTGCTCATCCTGTGCTAATGGCTCAATATCGAGATACCCTGCGATTTGCATTAATTGAGCATACGAGCTCTCGAGCCCCTCTGATAGCTTCTGAAGAATATCGGGCGATGGTGTTCCGCGCTGTCCGCTCTCTAATTGTGAGATGTAAGCTGCCGATACGCCAGAACGTCCGGCAACCTCACGAATAGTGAATCCCCTCTGTTTACGAATATCCTTTAATTGTTCATAGAATAACATAAGCTCCCCCTCGGCATTTATGTTTAGTTAACAATAGTGAACAATAATATCATATCATGCTAACAATAGTGAATTCAAGTTATATAGTGAAATACCGTTCTACAAAATATAACAAAAGCTATCAATAATGGTTGCATTAGCAAATAATTATTGATAAAATGGGAACGTGATGGGAACAAAAATAGGCGTGTGATAGAAACTTGGGGGCGGCATATGAAAATTGTAGCTAAGAGAGATATTTTTACAAGATCAAGAATACTTAAAGGCCTATCCCAGAGAGAGCTTGCTCGTAGGTCGGATTTAAGCCATGCCTATATTAGCATGATTGAGCGTGGAGAAAAGTCAGTAGGGCCTGCGGCAGCTAAACGTTTATGTGAATTGCTAGAGAAGCAGGTTGAAGATTTATTTAATATCGAGTGAATACGGATACTTAATCTTAGTCTTAATTTCAACACATATATATTAATGAGCTGGATAGGCAGTGACTTTGTTCTTACCCGTCTTCTTGGATTGATACATGGCCATGTCCGCCTGCTCGATTAATTCTTGTGGTGAGATGGATTTGCGATTTTTACTATAGCCAATACTAACTGTAACGCTTGCCTCAGCCTCAACTCGACCTCGTATCCGCTCGGCAACTTGTTCAACCCGAAGTGACGTATCCGTAAGTAAAACGACCAATTCTTCCCCTCCATAGCGACCGGTGATCCCGATGTTCTCGCTTTCCTCTGTCAATATAGCTGCAACCTTCTTCAATACCCTATCACCCATCTGATGACCTTTCGTATCATTCAGTTTCTTGAAATTGTCTATATCACAGAAAAGAATGGATACACGATCCCCTTGATTTATACACTCAGCTACCCGATTGAAGAAGTAATGTCGATTATATAAGCCTGTTAATCCATCCTTAATCGAGGAATCGTAGATGGCTTGAAGTAGCTCGACAACTCTATCGAATATAATGATAAACAGAATAATATAGAACATGATGGGAGCAAAATTCTCTATGAGCAATAAGGAGGGCTTAGGCTCATCCAGCATGTAATGGTTAATGATCCTTGAGAGCAGGCTAAAGAAGTAGATCGTTAATGCAGCCTGATACTTCATCCGTTGACCAACATGTGGTGAGATGATATAGAAACCAAGGAAGGTTAATGCAAGCAGATAAATCTCAATCCAGATATTCTGGAAGAGTAAGAACTGAACACTTGGATTAGTTTGATTTATGACTAAGACATATCTCACAACAGCAATTGTAATGCCAAGAGCAATGAAGATAAGGAAATAGGTATATACTCTAGAGTTGGAAGAGTTATATAGCTGGTAAATCCCCATATTGATTAGAATAAAAGCGAGTACCTGAAGAAATTGGGCTAGATATTCGGTGGATTCGAGATTT
This sequence comes from Caryophanales bacterium UBA4045, assembly GCA_002383695.1. Taxonomy (GTDB): domain Bacteria; phylum Bacillota; class Bacilli; order Paenibacillales; family UBA4045; genus UBA4045. The sequence continues at coordinate 52,858 of DFZX01000072.1, read as the reverse complement.
GTACTATTGTTCAACGTTAGTATTATGAGTAGGATATATTGAGAAATGATAATGATTAAGGAAATCGTTAAGGAGAAATAGGCTTTCTTACGACGGCTCATGAATAATCTTAATGAGATAATTAGCATTAAGCTGAGGATAAGAATGGTAGATGAGTAGGAGTATATATAACCGATTTTACCAAAGAACATCTGAGAGATTTCCATGAAACACTCCTAGGGTGTGAGTATGATTGACGTTTGTTACTATTATACCAGAATCATACAATAAGTATAAAGAATTTCTAGTTAGTCGCTGTCTTTCAATTTCTATAGACAATGAGGTAAAATAAGATAGAGAATTCAGATGGAAAGTAGGTATTGTTAATGAAAATATTACAAGCACTATTCTTTCCCCCGGAGCAGCCAGGCGGTGTTTCCTCTATGGTTCCTTATATACAGGAGCGATTTCATAAACTAGGGACAGAGATGGAATTGTTCTCCTTACCGAAACGAATTCGGTCCAAAGGTACAGGTGAGCTCGTTTTTGATACTTTTGACATCAATGAATTTGTAGGTAACGTAATTATTGATAGGTATATTCAAACATATAAAGACTATTTGTGGTGGGCTGATATGCGAATCAAGAAATCCTACGATCTCATTCATGCTCATCATCCTATTGCAGCGTTAGTCATGAAGAACCTCTTCCCCGACACGCCAGTTATTATCACGATTCACTCTAGCTATGAGAAGGAGCTCATCTTGAATGGACGGATAGAAGCTGGAGGAATTGAGGAGAAATTCCTCACTAATATATATGGCGAGTTAGAATCGAAGCTTGATCGTATAATGACAGTGTCACATTCGTTTAGGCAATACCTGTCGAGTTATGTTCAATATTCAGACCGGATGATCGTCATTCCGAATGGTTTCGATGAGAAACGGTTTCGTCCATCTCATCACGAGAATGCTGTTCCGCAGCTTATTACAGTATGTCGGTTAGTCCCTGCCAAAGGCTTGGACATTCTTCTCAAGGCATGCTCAGAGCTGAAGAGTCGAGGACATAATTATGTGCTTCATATTATTGGTGACGGTCCTATACGTGAGGAGCTAGAGGCTATGGCCGTCGACTTGAATATATATGAAGAGACCATATTCTATGGCTACATGCTACATCCTGAGGAATTTATGCCCTTCTTCGATATATTCGTACTACCTTCTAGAGCGGAAGCATTCGGTTCTGTGTTCGCTGAGGCAGCACTATGCTGGTTAGCGCTTATCGGGACGAATGTAGGTGGGATTGCAGAGCAGATCGATGATGGGAAGAATGGATTATTGGTGCCTGTAGACAACATTAAGGCGTTAGCTGACGCCTTAGAGCGGATGATCACAGACCCTGTCTTAAGAGCTAGCCTCGCCAAGGCTGCAAGGGAGAAGGCCAAGAAAACCTATTCACTTAATCGTGTTATTCAACAGATGAAGACGATGTATGCAAGCTTTATGGACGATTAGTAGGAATACTTATCTTCAATTGATGAAGAGTTAGTTTGGATCACTGCGTATGCGACAAAGGAGGACTTCTATTGAGACCGTTTCGATTTCTACATGCAGCGGACTTGCATCTAGACAGTCCGTTCAGAGGGTTAACCCATCTACCACCTGCCATCCGTGATTATATTCGTGAATCTACATTCATGGCACTTCAGCGCATGGTACAGGTAGCCAAGTTCGAACAGGTCGATTTTGTATTAATTAGTGGAGATATCTATGATTTGTCCGACCGTTCATTACGCGCTCAATTGAGGTTTCAACAAGCGATGCTTAGCTTGTCTGAGGCAGGTATACATGTGTATTTGATTCATGGTAACCATGATGCAGAGGATGGCTCTCGTGCACGGTTGAATTGGCCGGCAAATGTACACGTCTTCGGTTCAGAGACAGTGGGTACGATTCCTTATGTAACAGATGACGGTCTTACCGTAGCTACGATAAGTGGTATATCTTATGCCAAAGCCTCGGTTACAGACAATCTAGTACCTCGATTCCCAACCCCTGCCGAAGGGGTTTATTCAATTGCGCTCTTACATACCAACGTAGATGGAGATGCAAGTCACGACAATTATGCACCGTGCACGAAGGAGCAGTTAATTAAGTCTGGTTATCAATATTGGGCATTAGGACATATTCATAGTCGACGCGTGCTTCATCAGCAGCAGGGCTCCTCGCTGATCGTGTATCCGGGTAATATTCAAGGACGGAGTGTGAAGGAAACAGGAGCCAAGGGCTGTTACATTGTTGATGTAAGTAATATGGGAGACTCAGAGCTTAGCTTCCATGCTACTGAAGCTGTACGTTGGGAACAACGTTCTATATCGATTCATCTCCTTCAGGATGAGCAGGAGCTCAAGGATATGCTGGATCAATTCATTGCAGAGCTACGTGATGAGCTGCCCGGCATACCTGTCGTCGTGCGTCTTACACTAACTGGAAGAGGCCGACTGCATCATATGCTTCAACAGGGCACACAGCTTGAAGAATTACTTCATGAGCTTCGTGATGAGCAGGCACGAGTAGCAGCTAGTGACACACAAGCAACGTCATTCATCTGGATCGAATCCTGTCGGGTTGAGACAGGTGCTGAAATCCCATTCGATCAGCTGCTAGAGCAAGAAAGCTTTATTGGAGATATGCTAAGACTTTCTGAATCGTTATTGAATGATGAGGAATTATTGCGACAATTGTGTACAGAAGCATTAAGTCCACTCTATAGCAAGATGAAAGCGAGTAGATGGCTACAGGAGCTTGACCTAGAACAGATGCAGACATGGATTCGCGCGGCACGTGAACGGAATGCCGATGAGCTGTCTGGTGAAGGCGGGTGGTCAGTGTGAGAATCCGGCGTATGTACTTAAACGGATTTGGTATGCATCATGACCGTACATTTGAATTGGATATACATGCACAGGCAACCGTATTCTATGGTCGGAATGAAGCGGGTAAGAGCACTTTAATGGGCTTTATTCGTTCCATGCTATTCGGCTTCCCTAAGCGTAATCACCGAATAGAACGGTATGAACCATTGACAGGAGGCTTGCATGGAGGCGTACTATCCATAATAGATAGTGTGGGACAAGAAATCCGCATTGAGCGATATGAGAAGAATGGCTCATTAAAGCTATTATTTCCTGACGGAACAGAAGCAGGCGAAGCTGCACTTCAATCCTTATTAGGTGGGTTGACCGCAGAGCTATTCAAGAATTTATTCGCCTTTAGTCTAAGTGAGCTGCAGAGATTGGATACCTTGCATGCGGAGGAGATTAGTGGCTTCCTTCTCAGTGCAGGGATGGGTATCAGTGGGGGCTCAATGGTCCAAGCCGAACGGAAGCTTATACAAGAGATGGATGCACTATATAAGCGAAAAGGCACGAAACAAGCGATTAACGAACAGCTACAAATCATCGAGGAGAGTGAGCTTGCGCTCCGAAGAAGTAAGGAGATGAGTGGACAATACCAGGAGTGGCAGGCAGAATTAGCTAGATTAGATGAGAGCATTACATCCGATGAGTCAAAGCTAGCTTTAATAAGAGCTGAGAATGATTGGTTGAACAAATGCTTACAGTCTAGAGACTCTTGGATTCAATGGATCGAAGTCGATCGTGAGCTTCGAGATTTGCCTGTATTTGTTGACTTTCCTGAGCAAGTTTTAGGTCGTTATGAGAAATTACAGAATGAGCTTGCACACGCTCATCAGGAGCAATTGGGTATCCAGCAGGACCGTGCGAATGTGACTCTTCAACGCAGTCATATCAAGTTGAATGAGAAGCTGATCGCACACAGAGTGGAGCTGGAGCTGCTTCTTGAGGATGCAGTTATATGTTCGGATTATACAACGAGGATTGCTGGTAGCTCAGCGGAGCTAGAAGGATATCGTGGACAATTGTTTCGTTATCTACGACAAATTTCCCCGGATTGGACAGAGGAGCAGCTTCAGCAATTCCCCATATCCATTCATCATCAAGAGCAAGTAAATGAATTCTCTGAACGGTTCAATCATTATCATAATCATCGACAGGCACGAATGAATGTACGTGAACGGCTGGAGGAACAGAAGGAACAAATCGGCTTCTTAAGCCGTGATCGACAGCATAAACGGAATGCTATTTCGCAGCTAATGGAATCTAAATTCCATCGATTTCATGCTCTGGGTAGAGAGCAGTTTAATGCTTATGAGCTTGAGCTTCATAAGCTCTGGGATCATACGAGAAAGCTTGCAGCAGATTTGATCCATATAGAAGAACGATTAGCTGATGCTAAACGTAACGAACAATTATTCCGAGCAAGGAGAGGCATCGATCAAAGCGAGGCACACGTAAAATCAACGAACATTATGGTTAGAATTTTGGCTGTTGTTATCAATATCATTATACCTTCGTGGATAATTATCGGATTGGATAGTATGGGGACTGGGATAACTATATTCATAGTCTTGAGCTTTCTCAATGTGTATGTATGGATTCAGAAGGCGCATAAGCCAAAAGCTCGAGTAGCGATCGACGAGTCTATCCAACATGAAACTAAGGCGCATCGAGAACATATGGAGAAGGAGGTAGAGCAGCTTCGGTTACAATGGGCTGAACGATGTGAGCGGCTTTACAGTAAGCTTCAAATTTATACAGAAGGTTACCATGGCGATGGTGAAGCGGCACCAGGTCGCAACGGGAATGCTAGTTTAGGACATACAGATGTGCGGGATACCTTACAGCAGTTAGCGCCATGGATTGAATCTATACAGCTCCATATGTTTGAATACAAGCAAGCGGATCTAGAGCTACGTGAAGCTGAGAATCAGTTGCAAATTGTAGCTCAAGATTTGAGTAGGGTGGATCAACAATGGACTATTGAGATGGACAAGGAAGGAGAGCGACAAAAGGAAGAGGCAGCCCTAAGACAGGAATGGGAGCAATGGTTAGGGCAATACCAGCTTCCTATGGATATTTCCGTGGAATCCATGAAGTCGATGTTCCAATATGCGGAGTCAGCGCTCCAGATAACAGATCAATTGCGTAGAATGAACAGCAGGTTTTCTAGTTATGAAGAAGCAGTGCAAGCTTTCGAACAGCATGCGACCACGTTCCTTCACCAGCATGGTTTGGACTTCTCTATTCCTTCAGCGAATATTAGTTACGAGCTGAAGAAGCTGAAGGAGCTTCTGGATGGCCAAGTTAGTATTCAGGAGCAAATCCGACATATCGAGCAGCAGTTGAATGAGCTAGATAATCGCGAGCAGATTTGTTCTGGTAGAATAGCAGTTACATTGGATAAGCTTAAAGAGCTATTGGTTGCTGCCCATGCAGCTGATGAGGATGAGCTTCGCAGGTTGGTAAGATTACATGATCGTCGTATCGAGCTTGATCAGATCAAACGTCATCTTCAGGTCGTTATATTCACATGGGTGAAGGAAGAGCATCAGCCCAAGCTGTTCGAAACTTTAGAGCACTTGGATGCGACACAGCTAGAGCAGCAATTGTCAATAGTGAGTGAAGCAACAGGACTGCTCGAAACAAGAATCAATGAGAGCAAGGATCGGCGTGGAGGGCTTCGTAAGGAGATGGAGAATCTGCAAAGCGGTGGTCAACACGCGGAGCTTCTTCAACGTCATCAGGAGCATATTGCTGAGCTTCAACAGCTAGCCTCTAAGTGGGCAGAGCTTGCTATAAGTGCAGAGCTTATGCGTCGGGCGAAGGAAGTATATGAACGGGAACGTCAGCCCAGTGTTCTTCTTCGAGCCTCAGCGTATATGCGGACAATCACGGATGGACAATTCGTGCGAGTTGCCTCTCGATTAGGGGAGAAGAGTATATTCGTAGAACGTGCGAGTGGTGAGCAGCTAGATAGTACATTGCTTAGTCGGGGTACCGCTGAGCAATTATACTTAGCAATGCGATTTGCGTTAGCGGATGAATACGCGAAGACGGTGGCGCTCCCGCTTATTATGGATGATATCTTCGTTAACTTTGACGCAGATCGACTCTCTAGAACGTTAAAGGTATTGTCATCAGTATCACATAAACACCAGATCATTCTCTTCACCTGCCACGAGCATGTTGTGCACGCCTTACAAGCAACACTTCCAGGTCTACAGTTGATTAATCTTGAGGGGGCAAGAAGATGAAGGAGCAATGGAGAAGAATATATTCATTATTATGGTATCCGTTACCTTTTATATCTGAATCAATCACCATGAGAATACTCTGGCTTGTGCCACTTATTACATTCTTATTATTCATAGGCTTAATAGCCTCACTATCAGCAGTTCGATAAGAGAGGGGTGAAATCATGTATAACACATTGATTATCGTTGGGGGATTCATTGGGCTGATCGTTACGGGGGCGGCTATCTATACAGTATGGTCTGTCATGGAGCAACGTAGTCGACAAGGAGACCCGTCTAATGAACAGCTTCGCAGTGATAAGAGGGCAGAATTTAACGATGTACTACGTTCATGGACTGCTATGGATTATGCTGCCATTGCTGTATTCGTGATAGGAATGATGTTGATTATTGCGGACCTCTTCGCAGTTATTCGAGATCGAGATCGTTACCCATATTACCATTATGGCTATTTATTCTGTGCATTCATCTTTGTTCTTGTGGGTATGATGTTCATGGTCGTGCGCCTTGGTGTGCTGCTTCGTACAAATGGGGAAAAACAGACTGAGCTAAGCTCAGCTTCGAAGACTGAACTGACGCTTCTTGATGAGGACAACGAGCCAGAACAGACTAATGACACCAATGAGCGGGTATAAGGTAGATATCAACGTGCGAAAGCCAATTTGGCTGAGCACGTAACATATGGATAGAAGTATGATAATTAGAATCCGTGGGTTAAGCGATGTTCGGTGTTGAAGCTGTAGAGATAGTCCATATAGATCAGCAATAAGTGTTGTGAATATCTCGGCGTAGATAATAAAGATGAACAAGATGTATACCCACGGACCAAGGGGAACAATAATATGCCCCATTGGAATATCGTACTGAACAATGCCTGGCATATTAGCAGATAAGGCAATATGACCAATCCATAGCATAATCGTGATACCTATTCCACCAATTAGGCCGCCGAGACGTATTGAACGAAGATCAGGTGTCGTCGCCCCTAACGGAACGAGTACAGCTTGCGAGAGAATAAGATTAAACGCTGTATACATAAATGGAGATAACCAAACACGCCAGCTAGGATAGTCTGAGGTTAGCATGAGGAAGTTATACCCGGTAGGTGATTGTATAGCCAGTTTGAATACGATAAATGTGAAGATTAGCATAATAGGAACAACGAGCGTATTCACGGCCTTAATACCATTCATGCCTCTAACAATGACCGAATAGGCCAGTAGCATTGTAATCAGTAATCCCAATTGATAGGATACGTTCAGATGCTCACGGAATACAGAGCCCGCACCTGCTAGCATAACGGTTGTAATAGCAAATAACAGGATTAACATTAGGATGCTTACCCAACGACCCAAATGCTCTCCGAATAGATGAATATTCATATCCTCATAGGAGTAAGCTTTTATTTCATGAGAGATAATCATTATTTTCGTGCCTAGCCAAATGAATAGAATAGATGAGATGATGATCGTAAGTGTGGCCATCTTACCATATAGGGTAAAGAATTGAAGAATCTCTTGTCCTGTTGCGAAGCCTGCTCCAACAACTGTACCCATATAAGTGAAGCCTATGAGTAATGATCTTCCCAGTAAGTGCATGGTGTCACCCCTTCCCCCGAATGCGTGTCCGCTAATTGTTCTAATGTATGTTCAGTTGGGGTAGAGCATGACCTAACTTCAGGATGGACGAAAAAAAACCGCTAAATCAGCGGTTGGATTAATTTTATATAATTACACACTTCACACTATTCAGCGAATAATTTTATCGAACGAATGATATTCGTATTGGGATCAATATCGAGCTTTGTGATAACATGATCGGCTAGGAAGATCATAACATACTCATTCAATGAATCTGGAGTACCAAGTGATTTACGTGCTTGCTCCACAGTATGACCAACATGTAGTTTATTAAGACCAGGATTTACTTCAGTAGAATTCACTTCAATAAACACAATCTGATCCGAACTGTTAGCACCAAGAATAAATCCAGGGTATTCATAAATTTGTAAAGGCTCTGTGCCATCATTCATAATGGATTCACTTAAGGGTGCACCGAATCGATCAATGACTTGATCCAGAGTATCGTTAATGGTAAAACCCATTAAGGTAGGTGAGGTGGGATCATAAGCGTCGGTTACATGGTAAAACTCGGTATCCTCAGCATTATTCGCAGAATCCTTCTCATCGGCTACGAATACATCTTCTTCTTCTTCATTATTATTAGTTTCAGCTTCTATCACTTCTTCTACTACAGAATCTTTTGTTGTTACCTCGACCTCCGTCTTAGGAGTAGGTGGGGTTTCAACCTCTGACTTGGGTGTTGCAATGAAATTTTCATCTTGCTCAGCAACTCTAACGTTGTCTGGAGCATTCTCTCGCGAGGGTGCGCATCCAACTATTAGCAAACTGATTACCGTAATTACAAAAAATATTCTTACATGCTTACCGATCGGAATCATGATTGCTGCGCCCCTTTCATAGCCTGTATATATACCTAATTAACCATCCTGCAACATTCTCAATCATACTCTTATCCGTTGACCATCTCAAAGGTGAAATTTGCCTTAATAATGCCAGATTATACCCAAATAGGATCAAAAGAACGTTTACATTCACGCGTGATATCACCGCATGCATTGTTTTGACGTTTCTCATATATATAGACGCCATAAGAACTCAGAATGTTTCACTAATCTGTAAAATAGGTCCTTAGAATCAGCATTATACTTGATACTTTAGGCGCTGATGTGATAAGTTATCAAAAACTAGATGTAGTGGAGGTCATCAGCATGGATTTCTTGAAACAAAGGATATTACAAGAATCAGAAGTGCTATCGGATCACGTCATCACGCTTGACTCCATATTGAATCAACAAGTCGACCCACAGATGATCATGGAGCTCGGTCAGGAATTTGCTAAACGTTATTCGGAAGAGAAGATCACAAAGGTATTAACGATAGAATCCTCTGGCATTTCGCTTGGATTCGCAACAGCTTTGGAGCTAGGTGTACCACTTGTATTTGCCAGACGGAGGAAAACCTTAGTGTCAGACCCGGAAACGTACAGCGAGAGAGTACCTTCATTTACCAAAGGGATTGTTACGGATATGCTTGTATCCAGAAAGTTCCTGCTGCCGAATGATCGCATCCTCCTTATAGATGACATTATTGCCAATGGAGATGCAGCAAGAGGATTAATTCGAATAATTGAGCGCTCGGGTGCAACGCTAGTAGGGGTTGGAATCGCCGTAGAGAAGTCCTTTCAGGTGGGAGCAAGTACGATTCGGGAGCAGGGTATTCGAGTTGAATCTCTCGTCACTATAGCCTCACTTCAGGGCGGAAAAATTACGTTTGAATAGCCTATTTGGTTAATGTTTCAAGAGCGGATTTATGTTTTTCCCTTTTCACGGTTGCTTTTTTTCTATATAATGATACATAAGAGGTTGAGAGGAGGGTTATACTATGGGGAAAGAGCAGTTAAATGAAGAGTTTTTTATACAGAAGCTAACAAATGCTAAGGTACACTTCGAAAGGGCTTTAGACTGCAAACACACCGAATTTGACGATTTGTATCCCTATATGAGTGAACATCCTCAATTTTTCTGGTACAAACGTTACGTTGCCTGGTCTGAATTATTAACTATCGTTCAGCTTTGTGAGGAGCTGTCATTCGAATGGGCAGAGACATTCTCAGAGCAGCAGATCCAATATATCCAATCACGTGTCATGTCTAGTAAGGTATTGGACTTCTGGTACGAGACGAATGATTCTAAAGAACATGTTGGATAAACTATATTCAACTTAAGACCCGGACGATCCAGTTCGGGTCGTTTTTTATACATAGCTGACCCATTCTCGACCGGAAAGATATGGATGTATATATTGCAGTTAGAGGTGATGGAAATGTTATCAGATGAACAGCTTAATGAGTATCGTGTTGAGGGTATTAAGGTGAGAATTGTGCGTGATAATATAGAAGCGAATGATGTGAAGGGAATCGTAGTTGCATGGAATGACGAATTCATCATCATTCGTAAGCAGAATCGTAAAGTGATTGAAGTGCCGAGGCATTACCTGTGCCAACCGATGACGGAAGAAAGGGCTAATGTCTACTAAGTTATAAGAACCGCCATTCACATTATGCGTGAATGGCGGTTTTTTTATTTGGTATACATTTTTTAAATAATCAGCCTAATTACTCACTAGCTACAACGATACCACATGAAATTTGTTTGGCATTATCTCCTTCTAGATCTGCACCTTGATGGATGTTTAGAACCATGTTTGCCACATCAAACTGCTCAACGTCTTGGAACGTATTCGTAGTAGAGGCTTCTCCATCAGCATTAGCCTTCAAGTTATCTAGTGGGTGAATAGCTTCGCCGGGCTCTTCGCATGTTCCAACATGAATATGCTGCACGTGTTCGGAATCTGGATCGAGGCCTGTAACCTCAACCTCAACACTCATAACCTTCGTTTCCTCGTTATAAGTAATAGCTGATTCCCCTGTAACAGTCCCACCTCCAATGGGTTGAAGAGCTACTGCAGCTTTGCTGGAGAAATCGGTTTGGAGTACTTCGTTGGTCGATGTTTGGTTGTTATCTTTGACATCCGTGTTATTCGTAGTATTCATGTTATTGTCTGAACAGCCTGAGATAACGGTTATCATTATTACTCCAAGACCGACCAGAATCATTTTCTTTAAAGCTCCTTCTTTTCTCATGTTTATACTCATAATATTCTCTCTCCTTTTAGTTGTCTGTATTTTCGTTCTCTCTGAATATAAACCTAACGTATAGGATTGAAACATCTTGAATGTTGAACAATTACAGATTCAAATTAAATCTAGAGGGTAATTAATGATTGTTCAATTAATTTATTGTGTGGCTCAGAAATCACGAGCACACACCGATAAGGAGGAATAAATATGAGTAACAGCAGAAAAATTGTAGGTGTATTTCATACAGAACAAGAAGCTATTCAAGCAATTAATGGTTTGAAGAGACAGGGTTATAAGGAGGACGAAATATCGGTAATCGCTAAAGACAAAGAGGGACTTTCATCAGTTGTTGATGAAACAGGGAGTACGGTTCCCGAGGGCACAGTTGCAGGGGCAGTAACTGGTGGTGCATTAGGTGGTATAGGAGGAATTCTAATGGGAATGGGGGCATTGGCGATCCCAGGAATCGGTCCATTCATTGCTGCAGGCCCGATCATCGTAGGATTAACAGGTATGGCTGCAGGAACTGGTGCCGGTGCATTAATTGGTGGTTTAATCGGAATCGGAATCCCTGAGGAGGAAGCAGAGAAATACAACGACTATCTGGATGAGGGACGAATTCTTGTACTGGTTGAATCTAAAGATGATTGGAATAATCACACCTATGAAACGTTCCGCACTAATAATTCCTTGAATGCAAACACCTATGAGGGCGACTATATAGAGCTTAAAAAGGATCGTGAAGTTTATAAATAATATCATATGAGATTAATGGATTGTTCACGTTAATATGGCGTGAGCAATCTATTTTTTTATTGACGAGTTAGTGTTTGCACGTCACCTATACAACATGGTATTATCTTAATTGTAATTAACGTGCGGTCATGGCGGAATTGGCAGACGCGCTAGATTCAGGTAACGGAGTCACTCCGCTATCTTAACGCTGGCATAAACGTTGATACTACGCCATTCTTACCGGACTACTACGGAATTAGCAGACGCAGATTACGTATAATTTACGTAGTTTAGCGATGTATAATTCCCGAATCTAAATGCGCTAAATCTACGATATATCACGCTTCCAATTACGTATACAATACGTGAGAGGTGGCGTTTTTAATGTCGGTAAGCAAGCGGATTAGACGACCGAATACGGTACATATTTATACGGAGGGCGACGAGTATCCAGCGCTACAGTCCGTAGACTTTGACGCGGTGATAGCGGATTTCATTACGTTTTGTAAGGCGAAGAATTTAAGCGTTAACTCCGTTACTTACTACGGAAACTCGCTTAAGGAGTTAAAGCGATTACTTGCGGAGGCTGGCGTTAACCAACCGAATGAGATTACGGAGGATGCGTTTAAGGCGATCATCATCGCGAAGCTAGAGTCCGGCGCGAAGGATACGTACGTTCAATCGATGATGCGGGGATGGCGCGTATTCTTCCGCTATATCTACGATCAGGGATTCGTAAAGGTTAACGCAGCCGAGAACGTTCCGCTCATTAAGTCGAGCAGACGGATGCTGCAGACGCTAACCAAACCGCAGATTAAGCAACTACTCGCCGTACCGGATTTAACGACGTTCATCGGATACCGTAATTATACGATACTCAACGTATTCTTAGAGACGGGCGTACGCGTATCGGAGTTGGAGGATATACGGTTATCTAACGTGTTATGGGACGAGCGGTCGATACGTGTATTCGGAAAGGGACGGAAGGAGCGGTATGTTCCGTTTCAGTCTACGGTGATGAAGATACTTAAGAAATACGCAAATATCCGCGGGCCGTTGAGTCACGATTATCTATTCGTTAACATTGATAATACTCCGCTGAAGAAACGGACGATCCAGGAGTTCGTAAGCGATTACGGAGATATCGCGAAAATACGAGGTGTCCGCGTTTCTTGCCATACGCTGCGCCATTCATTCGCAAAACTATTTATACTTAACGGAGGCGATCCGTATTCCTTACGTGAGATAATGGGTCACGTATCGTTAGAGCAGGCGTTAACCTACGTATCCATGTTCGGAACGGACGTTATGAAACAACACCGTAAATTCTCGCCTATTGATAGGCTGGATGATGTGTAGGCGCAATCCCGCGTAAGTATTACGGCAACAATAATGAAGGCGTAATATGAGCGTCTGTATGCGGATAAGACTACGGTCTAATTCGTGTGCGGGCGCTTTTCTGCGTTTATAGGTGGTAACAAATAGACGAAAAATTACACCTCGTTTCTGCATTTGTTATGATTATTAATTCAAAGAACAAAGTCAGGTTTAAAACTCTCTGTTCCAATTTTTTCCTCTATAGATTATAGTAATACAAGATATTAAATAGGGAGGCATCTTTATGAGTGAAGTAGAATTAGTTCGAGAATCGCCAGTTAATAATTCGGGAATTAAGAAGGAAGAATTAATATCCACTCCATTATATAAGAACTTTTCCTTTATCATTTTAAGTGTTCTGTTTTTAATTGCTTTGATAGTTGGGACTATCTTGCTAAATCAGATGAACAGCAAAATAGAACAACAATCAATAGATATAAAAAAATATAATGATAGTCTGCAAGACATTCAATCTAAACAAAATGAGAATACAGAAAGAGTGGATAATACATCGAGTCGGATCGATAGGGTAGTCGAACTACAATTTCTTAGTTTCCTACAGCATAGTATCGAAGGCGGTATCGTTACTGATGATTTTATTGTAGATAAAATTACTTTTGAACCTGTCGATGAAGCGATTTCCGTAGTTATTGACCTAGAAGCCCAACCTACAATGCTTGGTGTATATGAAGGAAAAGGAATTTTTGATTTACCGGATAGAGAATTACGGGCAAAAGCTATGGTTATTATAGATCAAATTAAAGAAGTGTATATAAATAGTAAATTGTCGGACATGCCTTCTTGGGATACATCTATTGTGCATCTGACTATACAAAATTATAAGATCGGTCAATTAATATTGGGTGAGTTTAAATTAGTCGGCGAAAAGTAACCACAAAAGCGGAGGTCTACGTAATCACTCGTAGGCGCTCCGCTTTTTGCGTTGTTACAGTGGAACCGACGCTTACGAGACGTTTCCGCCTTGTTTCTACCGTGTATATAGCGCCGTGGTGGCGTTGTAATAGCGGAGGAATGGTATAGTGCGTTTGAACGGGTGAAGGCGGTTAAATGGCGCTGTCTTTATATTTCGCTATAAAAAATTTCATAGTGTTGTCGATAATGGTCCAAGTTAAGAAATATAAAAAGAAGGATGAGATTAGCGATCCGAGTAACAATCCCCATTCGGCAGATAAATACGATACGATAATCATACCGATGTTTATTAAAACCACGGTATTAAAAAATGCCTTCTTCATATTTGAAAATTGTTCTCTATATTCTTCTTCGGCGGTCTCGTATCTCTTCATCATTTACCGCCTTTTGCTTTATAATACGTATCTGCTAGTTTTACGATATCAGGTGCGATTTTTAAGCCATAATCAAAACTTCTGCGTAATAAATTAGTTACCCGTTCCCAATTAGTAGTGGGTTTTTGTACTTCCTCACTTATTTCACGTACTAACTCCTTTGCCTCTTCTTTAACACTATCATCAAGATCGGAATACTCGATACTTAATCGGACGGACATCGAGATGTCGTTATGAACGTTCTGAGTCTGATTTACAGATTGATTAACGGTTATACCAGTTGTTTTATCTGCCATTTTCTTTATTTTATATTGTGCGGCTTCTAAAACAGATATCTTACCGTGGGGGAAATCCGCCTCATAAAATGCATGTGCTTCTGCGCAATGTCTTTTGTCTTGCTCAAAAAGTGCTAGAAGGGTATGTCTGCAGTTTTTTCTCCAATCAATTACTTTTTGATCTTCACTCTCTAGTTCTTTTAATCTTTCTCCAAGCTCTATTAATTTACTTAATGGCATGTCGACAAGTTCCTCCTTATGACGCTTCTTATAATACATTTAATATCCGCACGGCGATGAGTTTCGCAGGTAATATTTCCGCTAAATTACGTACGTAGTAGACCGCGCTATCGTCCTCGCTGCGTATCCGTACCGCATAGTCCGTGTACTTATCGATGTATCCGATTGTCGGCGCAGGATCCTCCGGAATGAATGCGATAATTTTGGTACGCAGGATAGCGGCCGTTAGTAGTTCGGAGTTAGATTTAAGATAATGGGGTTTCATTATGATTTATCCCCATAGAGATTTATTTATAGGTTCAGTTAATATATCGAAAAGGATATCTTTAAAACCAGAAACAATATTCGGCGTGGTCTTCTTCATAACTTTTTTCAATTGTAAGATTGCAATGTGTTGTCGTGGAGTATCGCGAACTAAATCGGGAATTGACTTAGTGATAATTTCCTTATCTAACTCTGTAAACTCATCTACAAGGTCCGCTAATTCATATGCGAGTTCTATCCTAGATGATATCCATGGGAAAGGCTGTCCGCAATGTATGCAGTAAGAAGGCATAGAGTACATTTCATATACATTTGTGTCTTGCTCATCACCACGAATATTTTGATTACAATGACTACATGAAGTAATAGTTTTTTCTCCGCACTCATCGCAGAAAGCTTTACAATCATTTGGGTATGTTTTTATGCTACTATTCGATACATGTCCGTTAAGGCAAATCTCGGCTGTATCATACCAACTTCTACTTCCAAACTCATTCCACATTTATAAACCTCCCATAATATTAACCGCTGAACCTGCTTGTTCACATTTTCCAATTTCCTAATTATACCATGACGCATAGCAACGTTCGACAATTATTTCAACGCAGTAAAAAACGGAGTCACAAGCGGTTAATATCCGCCTGGCTCCGTTTCTTTTGCGTTGAACTCCGTTAACTTCCGCCAATCGAACGCGGGCCGCTTACTATTGCGGGCGTTCTGATTCGTCAACTATCCGTATCAATTGGTTAATGTCGTTAATATCGAGTGCTTCCGCGATTTTTATTATTACATGGCGTGGAAACATCTTGTTTTGATTATGTACCATCTCAGATATAGTCGCCTCTCGTATTTCCGCAATCTTTGATAACTTCTTCTGATCCCATCCGCGTTCATCTAACAGCCTTTTAAGATCACATATGACAACTTTACTCAATCTTCGATCACTCCTTTCATTCTATAATACACTAAATAACGGATTACGTAATAATTTGTCGTATTTTGTTTGACAATTACGTATTCCGTAACTATACTACGATTATACCGATTACGGAATGCGTAATCAAATACGTAATTAAACGGAGGAATCACGAATGAACAACGCTATCATCTATCAACACGGATTATTCACGGTTTACTGCCAATCTAACGAACGCACTCGCCGCACGCCAGCAACGAAGGTTATCCCCGCAATTATACCGGCGCATATCGAAGTCAATCCGGAAGTTATCCCCGCAGAAGCGCCAATAGAACGCCTGCTCAACGATTACCGCGCTAACCGCAGCCAATCCGCATTTACGGAGTTATATGAGATGACCGTTGATCTCCGCGATACTAACTCCCGTATACTCATCCGCTCCGGCTACGATTCATCGGACGCGCTCGCTATATTCGATGATACGTTTATGCGCGTCATTAACAAGGACATGCCAGGCGCTTTTATTCCGTACTTATCCGTCAGTTTAAAGAATGCGCGAATCAATCACATCCGCAGCAATACACGTAGGATATCGCAGTCGGAATCGCTAGATTGCGAGTTTGGCGACGATGGGTATACGGTTGCTTCGCGTATTGCTTCCGATACTGATACGGAGTCCGACGCGTTAGCGCCTACGTTACATACGGACAGGCTCGCGCTGATCCGCTCATTACTTAAAGGTGCGGACGAGTTGACGTTGGCAATCGTAGAGGGATTACCGCGATATGAATCGCTGAACGCGTTAGCCTCCGGACTCGGCGTCCATCATACGGCTGTATCGCGCAAGCTACGCGCGTTATCTCGCAACTATGACGCTAAATTATTCGGATCGCTTACGGATTATATAGCGGTCTGATGATAATACGGTTAAATGCGCAGTCATACGCTCGGCGCGCGTCAATATGAATATGTGGTGAGAAAGCGCGTGTTAATCCGGTATCACTCGGACAATCCGCGCTATATTTACGCCAATCAACGGAGGGAGGCGTCATCTATTGGAGTTTATCGAATCAATCCGCAGATACCAGGCGGAAGGCGACCGTACGATTATCGATACCGTCCGCGAATATATGAATACGGATTTCCTTGCGTATAAAAAGCGTGGAGGGACGTCTGCGTTTGAGCGTCCGGAAATGTATATCGCCTTCCGTATACTCCGAATGATTCGCGGACGTTTATCTACGGTTAAATATACGCTTACTTCGGAAAAGTGGGTCGAACCTGTTCGCGAACTGAAATACTTCGAGGCGTGGATTCGTCAATACGCAGACATAGAATTAAATCCGAATGATAATTTTAAGGCGTTACAAGATAATATCGGCGATGTTTGTGGCGTATTAGGCGTTGGCGGGGTTCAGAATCTAATACCTATAGTAATTCAAATTTTGTATGAGACGAATCGACGCGACGAGTTGATACAAGGCGAGATTAATGCGTTATATTTTCCGTTGATACTTCCGGCTTTAGAGTATGCGCTATCAAAGGTAGATACGGAACGCTCGGAGTACGAGATAGTCCGCTATATCAATAAGGCGTTGTTAACCGAATATTACCGGCTGCAGATTGCGCAAAAGGGATTACGTAGAGTACGACGCCAGGACGATAACGGCGATGTAGCAACGACTTACGTACTTCCATCTTCTAGCGCCGGTATTACATACGCGATATTAGGAAGTAACGAAGCGTTCGAATACGGGTCGCTGACGAAGGGCCAGCGTAGAATGTACGACCGTATCTACGATATAGTCTCGGATGACTTCGCGAATAAACGATTCGGCGAGTATTACGTTAATCCACGTGGTTACTATCGGACCAAAAACCGCTATATTGCGGGTAGGTTGGGGATGCACGAAGTGAGCGTTAGCAGAGGGTTAAAGGCTATCCGCAGTTACTTACGTTAAACTTTGGCATATTACTTCACTTTATGTACGGGGAAATATAGAACAGTTAGTTACCGTCACACTTCCGCCACGATTAGCGGAATTATTTTACGAGCAACGATGTATTTTACTCCGTTTCAGGACTATACACTATAGAAGGACTAAAACGAAGGATTCGGCGGAAGTGTTAGCGGAGTCTATTCGTGCGTTTACGGTTATTTTACGTGTACTACTTGTAAAACAGCGTTCTCACGCACTTACCTTATAGACAAGGAATATCAACATGTAAAAGTATTCGCGCTAACAGCTACGGTTATCGTAGTCACGGAGAGGTTAATCGGAAGGTTAACGTTGGCGCGTGTCTTCTTTATTTCCGTAGTAGTTAAAAAAATAAAGCAAGGGAGGGAATACGATGAGAATCGAAGGAAGCACGTTATATAAGATTAGACGTACTTATCGTCTTACGCTTATGGAAGTCGGATTACTGGCGGACGTATCGGCGGCTTATATTCACCAGATAGAGAACGGTAAGCGTCCCGCATCGGATAGCGTATCGGAAAAGTTAGCGGAAGAATTGGACTTAACTCCGGATAAGCTGGCGCGGATACTTAGTATCTACGATTCATTAACGGATGAAGTCGCGCGGGGAAGTACGCATGAACGTATTAGCGGATTCCAATCGATAGCATTAACGTAACGTCTACGGTTAGTTAACGGGTGTATGCGTTAGTTCACGCAGATTGTTAACAATCTACTGGAACGGGCGTTATTAAGAGCGGAAGAGATAACCGCCAAAGAACAGCGGACATTTCAGCGGGAAAAGACTCCGCTTCATGTACCAATGTATTTACCGTAGCGAGTATTTAAACGTTTATAAGAATTAGGATTAAATATGTATATACGCCGCTGGTCTTGGGGCGGATATAGCAAGTCTCGTTAGAGACGCGGTAGGCCCTTTAGTTCACGCCGACATTGATGTCAACGGGAACATACCTATATAAGCGTTAGTAGTTATTACTCGTATATAGAATCGGACGAAAGTACTTAATAGAGAAAAGATAGATAAGAAGGACAAGAACACTGCTAAAATGCCACGAACCCATGTAGGACGTGCCTTGACGGTGTTTTTATGCTGACCCGAAAGGGAGCCTATTGTTTGCGATTACGACCCGAAAGGGCACCTATTATCTAAATTCTACTTCTACAAAGGGGATTATTAAGGCATGAACGAGAGACTGAGACGTGATAAACGGATAGAGGACGCATTAGCTAAGCGGATGGATTCGCGAAAGGGAATGAGAGCCTGCGCTACGTTGGAAGGCGGTCGTATCCTTAGCGGACGTGTGATAGCGCCGGATGGCGTGGATATGTCGCATGTATTCGAGATCAAGAAAACTCCGAACCCGAATAAGATGAAATTTTTAAAGGATAAGACAGATATCGGACTATTTTCGGAAGAGAACGGGGGGTATGTCTGGGGATTATTCAAGTCCAGCGAAACAATGGAGAAACAATGGTGTGACGCTAATCTATCACAATCAGATTTAGCACGCCTTATCTATCTCGGTACTTTTACTGATTACGAAGGCGTTCTTAGGCAGGCAAACGGTCGGGCCATTACCAAAGAGTCTATGCAGGGCCTAGTTGGTATTCATCGAACTAAGTTTAACGTATTTTACAGAAAACTAACCACAGCCTCAATAATTCGCGCAACAGATGACGGATATATTCAGATGAGCGGAGAAGTATTTCAGCGCGGGAAGATTGCCAGCGGCGAGTACGTAGACCGTATCCGCATCTATAGAGATACCGTAAGGGAGTTATACGAAAAATACGGTAAAGGTCGATCCGTAAGTCAGCTTGGTATCATTTACTCTGTGATTCCGTTTATTCACCGGAATATTAATCTCATATGTTATAACCCGATGGAAAAGCATGATGACGATATTCGTCCGATTACGCTGGATAAGCTGGCGTTAATGCTTGGGTATCAAAACGCTGCTAAATTCAAACAAGCACTTCGCGGAATCGAGATAAATAATCAGCCAGTATTCGCTTTTGTTGAGGACGTTCACGATAGCCGAAAACGTCGCATCATCGTTAATCCGCGTGTAATATTTGCGGGCGACTTCGAAGGATTAACCGCATGTCGAGGAATCGCTATACTTTTTAACTAAATAAAAATACGGAGGTATCACGAATGGACGAAGATAAAACGTTAACCGTACGTCATACGCAATTAATCACCGGATCGGAACGGGCAGATACGATAGAGTTTTACGCTCCTACAAGTGAAATCCCTTTCATCACACGTACAACGAAGTCTAGCGGTATGGTCAATATATACGCGGATGATTCGCCGTTATTCGCAGCTTGGAAAGAGGCTCTTAACTATTGTGAACAACTCGGCGCAGTCTACGTCGCCAGTATATCAAACGATCCAGAGGTACGGGGATTATTTAATGACGAATTAACCGCGTACTTTGCTCGGAATGCTGCGGAGGTGATTACGAATGGGTAGGAAAAATTCTAAATCCATGCGTGAGGATGAGCGTATCCGCAAAGGTTGGCAAAAACCTTTAGTTAAGCGTTCTGATACGAATAACGCGTTTGTTAAGCGGATGACCGTAAAACTGACTGAGCCTATTAACGAAGAGTAACGGAATCACACGTCTAACTCGGACGATAAACGTAGGGGTCGCACGTTGACCGCGGTAAAATCGAAGTCGACACGCAGACGCAGCGGATCGCAACGAGGATGATAATGCTAATGAGTAACGTTAACAACGAGGTAAAACGATTGGCGCGTAATAATTGCGCAAACTTTACGGGTACTAACGGATGCGTCGCATGTCCTAACGGACAAACCCGCTGTAATTTTTACCGAGAGGATGCGCAGGCCGCTCCGTTTATTAACGATGGGACGATGACGTGCCGTTATTTCGAATCCCACATATTAAAAGCTGATGAGGTTTTAGAGGCCCGTTATTTTAACCGTGGAATAGATACTGTTAAATGCGAACGCTGCAGTACGCCGATTGCTAAGAAATCCAACGCTACGAAGTATTGCGCGGAGTGTAGCGTAATTAAACGGAGACAATCGGAGGCGGAAAGACAGCGCCGTAATTATCGGGGTAAAGTCTACGCAATTCACACGCCGTAAAGCCTATAACAGCGCGGTTTATTTGGCGTGAAATCAGAGGGCGGTATGTTTGTACCTTTATCGTGATATGGCGTTCATTATGCGTAGGAACGGAGGTTAATCCGTTGGATACTAGACCGATGATAAAGCGTGTCATATTATGCGTGCCTGGGCGATATTATCCCGCTAACAAAAACGTACTTACTCGCGTTACGCTCGAAGATGGACGAGCATTTACGTTTGAGTTCGGGGCGGACGCTACTAGATCCATTATTAATCGCATGATACCGGTATTGCTTCGGAAGAAATTAAAGGAGGCCGTTATCGATGATGAGTAAGACGGTTCAACTACGGATTGAAATCGCTAGAGTCCTAGAAACTATGCGGTATAGTCGTCATCCGAAATCCAGATATTACACCGGAATTAAGATCGCGGAATTAAGGATGCGACTAGACGAGGCTATCGAAGAACAACGGTTAGCACATGGAGGATAACGTAGTTAAAGCGTATTTCTTCTATCTGCGCAATGAGGCCGGATTGATATCGGATTACGGCGTTAGTTTATACGTCGACGATAACGAGTGGTATGCGCTGGCATCCGTTCACATTCCGGAACCGGTGGGCGTATTAGAGGCGGTTAGGCAATCGTTATCGACCGTCGCCAATATAGCCGGTAAAGCGAGAGTTTTCGCATATGGCAGTGAATCCGCGTTCTATTATAGAAAGCTAAGACAGAGAGTTAGTGGTCATATCGTTAGTGGTACGACGTTTGATTTCGTACACCGCAGTAAAGACGCGGCAACGAGAAGCGCGCGAACATTAGCGTTAGACGCCTCAATTAGAGGCAATAGCATTATCGAGAAATTATAAAAGGGGATTGAATGAGAATGAGCGATTTTATTAATGGTGAGGTTAAGTTTTTCAATAACGACCGCGGGTTCGGCTTTATTTTGTACAACAACGGAGAAAACGAAATATTCTTCCATTTTTCAGCGTTACCCGTACCAGATGATCGAGATAATATCTTTACCGGCACAGATGTAGAGTTTCAAATTGCCGAAGGTCGCAGAGGACCGGAAGCAACAAACGTTATCATCAAATCGGAGGTGTCCGTATAAATGTCAGAAAACGTAGAAACGGTAGAGGCGGTTACATTGAAATTAGCTGACGCAAACAAACGCATTATTGACGCAGAGATACGGAGTCTAGCACGCGCGAGTAACGCCACCAACGGCGCTGAATTGGACGCAGTAGCGTTAATCGACCGCTCTAACATAACGATGGATGACGAAGGTAACGTTACGGGCGTTGCGGAGGCGGTCGAAGCGTTGAAGGCGAGCAAGCCGTATCTGTTTAAGCCGGTATCTAGCGGCGGAGCGGATGCGAGCGGAGCGTCCAATCGAAGTACAGACCGCAATAAAGGCGCTACTACCGCTGATAAACGCAAACTCGAAGAACTAGCGGAGACAGCACGTAAGACCGGTCGAACGCAGGATAAAGTAGCATACGCCAGTTTCAAGCGGACGATGGAATAGGAGGTAACGTATATGCGACCGATTATTACGATTATTGAAACGGATCTCGGAGACGTTCCGATGGTAGTGCTTAACTATCACGATAGCAACGGACAGCCTGCGGATCATATCGTTAAACCGATAACGGACGTGCTGACGTTGATCGATACGGTATTAAACGTTATGAGCGTTCATAACGTTCAGACCGTTGATATGCTTACGGATAGCGAAGAGATATTCAGCGAGTTCATTGCGATACCTGGCGTTAATGTGTCGCTAGTTTCAAGCGCGGAAGTAGCGCCTCTCTACCGCGTATTGTCGCCGGATAGTAACGAATTTCCTGCGTTATGGGAGCGGTATTTAACCGCGCGCGACGTTCCTTCCGTCAAAGCAACGCTATGGGATCGATTTATTCGATTTATAACTAATCTAAGAAGAGGATGATGAGACTTGTTAAAGTGGGAACTATTTGAACGTTACGTAACACAGGGTAGTAGAAACAGAGAGGTAACCGAGAGATTCAATAAAAGAGAGCAAGAGGCAGAACAAAGGGTAAGGGAATTGCAATCAGAAATGGAGGCCATACTCCGGCGCGAGTTTTCCGAGGGTGTAGACTTACTTACCGAGAAAGAAAGTACGCGTGAGAGCATCGCCCAGGCAGAGCAAGTATACGAATCTGCGCAACAAGAGGCTAAAAAAGCTCGCGAGTTTGTGCTAGAGAAAAACCGAAAGGATAAAATTACACCTCATGACTTAGGTGTAGATTGGAATACGAACTATCGTCAGCAAGTCAGAAAAGCCGAGTTTAAGCCGATTGATGATCGTATGAAGGCAGCAAGAGCAGATTATCTCAATGCTATCGCTGATTGGTATGAGTTAAATAGAAAGTACGGGATGAAAGTATCCGAGGTTAGAGAGTTAGTCAAACACGCGCCCGCGTTAAAGGATGAGTCTACGGGATACAAAGTATCAAAACAGCATCCACATGATATTGCAACAAAAGAGGATCTAACGTTAATCACCGCAGAGGACGTCGCGAATCTGCATTACGGGAAATTTCCGACGGACGTCGTACGTAAATCGACGCTAAAGGGGGCGGTATAAATGCGGAACGTACACGCAACGGTAAGCGCCTTACGCGATAGACTAGCGCAGAAGCCGGAATCATTGACGCACGAACACGTACAACAAGCCGCTGACGCTGCGCAGGCAATCGGAAGCTACGAGGCCCGCGTGCTATACGTAAACGTTAAGAAAGCGGTAGAGGCGAACGAGAGCGCTAGTACCGCAGAGTAACATAATAGTATAACGGACGAAACGCAGAAGGGCGCTGGCTATTCAGAAGCTGGCGTCTCTTATTTGCGCGTCGATAAAAGGAGGCGATACTCTATGATTAAACATAGAATTCATTCTCCAAGTAGGAATCCTCCCATATTATGTCGAATAATCTAGTATAAATGTAAAACACTTAAACAGTTTTATGGTATAATTAGAAAAGATATACTAGAGAGGTACGAGGAAATGTCTGAAAAATCATTAAAGTATCTAAAAAATAGTAAATGGTTTCACGGTACAACTTTGGATGGCTGGAATGGAATTTGTGAAAAGGGTATATTATCTGATTTTAATATCGATAACGAACTTGATTTTGGTTATGGGTTTTATTTGACACATGACGAAGATCAAGCTAAAAAGTTTATTACAACCCTACTTAGAGTTACTAGGGACAGTACGTTGTCTGAAATTAGTTCGTTGTATCCTTTGAAAGAGAATAAAGAAAATAAAGAAAATAGAATTGCAGTAGTAATCGAGTTTGAATTTTCCCCTTATGAATGGATTAGTGATTATAATTACAAATTATTAAATAAATACGATGATGAATTTGCTGAGTTTGTATTCTTAAATAGAATTGAAAATGTAGGGGGTAGTAAGCAACATTCGCATGATTTTATTTTTGGCGTTATGAGTGATAGTAATCCTATTATCGACATAGCAAGGTATAGAAACGATGAAATCGGGAAAGAACAAGTCATAGAAAGTTTTAAAAAAAGCACAAGTGCCAAACAACTATCTATACATAATCAAAGTTTATGTGATATAATAAAACCAAGTAAAGGGTATCTGATTGATACAGGAGAGGAGTTGAATATGAATGACTACATTAACAAAAGGAAACAAGGATCTACTCACATTCCAATTGTCTGAGGCTTTAGTTAAATTTTCAAATGAAAGAATATCTTCTGATAATGCACAAAAAGTTGCAAATATTGCTTTGAAGAATGTTGATTTTTCAAATTCAGCTTTATCTCACAAAGGTATTAATTGGTATGCCAAAGACCTACTGAAAAAGATTAATTACTAATTACCTAATAATAATAACCATACATTTTAGACCTCACTGATTAAGGTGGGGTCTTTTTGATGTTTTCTATATTCGTTAAATATGAAATATTTTATTGATTTAATATTCTTCTCAAGTTCAAATTCCACTTGTTTTAAAAATTGATAACGGAAGAGGTGAACGTATGAACAGCGATATTAAACGTAAGAGAAAGCATAGCTATCCTAAGCGTAGATTACCCTTAGACGCTCGCCATTATGCAGCTATCGATATGTTATCCGAAATGGGGCGCAATCGTCCGAATATGGCTATCATTGGACGGAGATTAAGCGTAGATAGGCGTACACTATTCCGCTGGCGTCAGCGTCCGGACTTTCAAGCGGAGTTAAAGCATACGATTATGCGGAAGGTGAGCGCGCGGATCGGACGTATTAAACAACGTAGCTGGATAGGTTACGCGTTATCAGAGGCGAGCAGAGGTAACGTTAATCCGGTGATAAAACTACTCGGTTACTCCGATATGCTAAACGGGTAATTGTCGGATAATACGAAACGGAGATAACATCGTGTAGAATGGCGGTATTATGCGCTGTAATACGGTTTCATAGCGTGAAACTACGTGTCCCAACGTAGTACATTCGCGAAACATTTTAACGAAGGAATACGTGCAATCTGCGGTAAAACGTCGGATGCGCGTACGCCTCGTAAACTTCTCAACGTAAACCATGCGCTTATATACGGATGGTACGGGAATGCATACGATAATAACCGTAAACTAACGTAATATCGAGATAACGGAGGGTTACGGTTATTGCGTACGAGTATACGATAGTTAACGTCATTAACTATTATAGGCGTACGAAAACGTACATATACCGGCTATTGCCTGGCGGAGCGCGTACGCTCCCTAACCCACGGGGTCACACGTTGTATATCCGCACAAAAAAGACGCCTATACAGCGCCTCATATTCGTGCTTATACGGTTATGCGATCCTTTAACGCTCGGTATAACGTAGCCTTCGTAACGCCGGTAGC
Source organism: Caryophanales bacterium UBA4045 (assembly GCA_002383695.1). Taxonomy (GTDB): domain Bacteria; phylum Bacillota; class Bacilli; order Paenibacillales; family UBA4045; genus UBA4045. The sequence goes on along the minus strand of DFZX01000072.1, from coordinate 26,895 downwards.
ATCCGTTATCTCTGCGACTGTATGCGTCTTAGCCTCGTATAAGCGGATAGCCTTCGTTACCTTGCGTATATCCGTCTTAGGGCGTCCTCCGTTACGTCCGCGCGCTCTAGCTGCGTTTAATCCCGCCTTCGTACGTTCTACGATTATATTACGCTCAAACTCCGCGAATACCGCCAGCATACCGAACAACGCTTTACCGCCTGCCGTAGTTGTATCGATACTATCCGATAGGCTAACGAACTCTACTCCGCGCTTCTTCAATTCCTCTAACGTAGATATCAGCTTAATCGTGGATCGCGCTAACCTATCGAGTTTATATACGGTGAGTATATCGCCTTCCCTTAAGGTATCCATAGCACGCATTAGCTCGACACGTTCGTCCTTCGATCCGCTTGCCTTCTCCGTATATATGCGCTCACATCCCGCAGCCGTTAACGCGTCTATCTGCATATCGAGCGATTGGTCCGCCGTGCTTACTCTCGCGTAACCTATCCGCATATGTACCGCCTCCTTATTCGTATAGGAGTATCGTACCATAATCAAGTACGTATATGCAACGTTAATAATGCAACGGGTTATGATACGTTAATCATGCGTATACCGTGTATCATACATAACGGATGAGTACCGTATACCTTCGTTTATGCAACGCGTATAAATGATGCGGGGGGCCTATCACGCTGCGGAATACCGTACCTAGTGTATGCTTGTTACTTCCGGAAATTCTTACCCAGGCGGTCGAAAAAGAGGGGGCGGCCTATTGATCCGGACAGGCCCGTTCCATCTACCGGATAAATTAACGTATCCAAGAATCGCTTTGAAATTTACATAAGCGTAATACAGCGTTAATCCCCGTAAAAAATTTCCGCAGTATTTTTTAACGTTTGGAATCCGAATTATGCTCGCGTATATATCTCCGTTTGCCAACCGCCCATGTTGCGTATATAATCGTAGATGTAATTGGATACGCGCTAGAATACGTACTCTTACCGTATGGCATATCGGATGATATAGCGCGGTTAAACGTAAATAGTGCGGTGACAATAACGGGGATATAGCGTCCTACGTGCGGTCATGGCGGAATTGGCAGACGCGCTAGATTCAGGTTTTAGCGCGCCCCGAATCTCATGCGCCAATTGCCCTTGAAGCCGTACCACATAAGGCTTCATGGAGAAGTGCCACCGCGCTAATCTTTTGCAAACCACACTTAACACGGATTTTTTGAGTACACTTTCGTCACCGCGCTTTTGTCTCAGTTTAGCGCGGAAATTGTTTAGTGCGGCTCATGTGTCGACAGTAACTCTGTCGAGGAAGAGAGTCAAGCAACACTTTTTATATGCGGTCATGGCGGAATGGCAGACGCGCCGGCTTCAGGTGCCGGTGGTAGCAATACCGTGGAGGTTCGAGTCCTCTTGACCGCATCATACGCTCAAATAAAACTCTTCAGTTGAAGGGTTTTTCTTTGTATCTATCTATATAGAACAACACTTGCAAGTCTATTAACTGGAAAATTTTCCATCGGAATAAAGGATTCAATGTCGAAGTTGTCGAAAATTAAACATGTAGTCTCCAGACTTTCCAATTAAAAATAGGTTCATGTATATATTTATGACAAATAACTGTTTGTAGGCGAAGGAATGACACTAATATGCTTAAAGATTTAGTAATCAAAGCACTGTCAGAATTTAAAGAAACGGAACAACCTCGGCTGGAACTTGTATCGCGAGCCATGACAGACCGTGACATACTCGTAAAAGAGTTACTGTTAACTCTCGAACCGGAGGAAATCGGAGGAAGAACGGCGCTGGCAGGTTTCTATTATCAGTTTCTGGTAACGATTGAGTATATGATCGAGGTCATGGAAGGCAAATGGGATTTTGTATCTTTAGAATTACATGAAGACATTATAGTTGGTAAGGGAAAACAAGTCCGGTTTGTACAGGTAAAAACAAGTTGTGATACTGACATGAGAGTTAGTGAGACGGGGGTTTATAGTAGAAGTTTTAAAAATGCGGGCGGGGTTGAGCACCGAAGGCCGGACAGTTGGGTGGATAAGTTGCTGATGAAAGCCAGACACTTTCCTGTTGGGCAAGGATTTGATACACAATTTGAATTGGTAACGAGTTTTGTGGTTGTGCCTTCAAGAGATGCCGATGTGTCTATTCACTGCAAAAACTACACCTTCAATAACTCTATTCCAGAAGATGATGATTTACTAGCTCGCCTGTCAGGAGAAATATTTGATAAAGATACCGATAAGAATATTGATTATCTGACAATCTGTGGGGAAGAGCTTCATAGCTTGCTCTCGAGGTTTAATATTCGTAAAAAAACTGACCTGCTTGATATCCGCCAGTATATTGGATATCTTCTAAATCGACTAAGTGAAAAAATGGAGCCGGGAATCCGTGTAGAGGTCGAGGATCTTCAATGGATTATTGGTGTACTTATGGAGAAATGTCAAGCAATCGGAAACAATGTCGTACTTTATATAGATTCTTCAGAAGTAGAAGGAATCCGGCAACTCCTTCACGATAGTGCAATAAGAAAGAGTGGAATATCCGTAAGAAAGTATAACAGTATTGAAGTTATTAATGTGGTGTTCGATCAATTGCTCCATGATATCCAGCATATTAATTTGTACACCGAATTAGAGCGGGATGTTAATGCTTACAAAGCGTATATGATTGAATGGGTGGACTCCGGAGGTACTATAAGAGATTTAATGAACCGTTACCTTGATGGCAAAAAAATCTCGAACAAATATCGAGAGGTAACGGAACATGATCAAACAACAAAACTTTTGGAACTATTCAATTGCGCACTACTTCTTATAATTATTAACGAAGATCTATTCCAGATTTCGGCGAAGCATTCTTCACTCCTGGTTAAGGAAGTTCGGTCTCAATATTTTTCTTTCCTCAGCTTAAACCGGGGCGACTCATTGGACACAGCAATAGAAAAAATTCGTCAGCTATTGTCAGAACCTAAAATGTGTATCGATATCCTTCTTCATCCGCCGACTAGTGTTCTATTGCAGGGACGTTATACCGGTTATAAAGATGAGATGAAATCAATTATTATATGCGAGGAGCGACCGAGTCTGCCGGAGCTTCCGGAAAATGATTCCCTAGTGGATATGAGATTTATTCTTGATTTCATCCCAGGTGGTCAGTTGTATGAGCAGTACGACTGCCTGTTTCAATTCCAGACAATGACGGAGCTTAGGGCACATTTAAAAGAGTTCTGGAAACAGATCAAGGGGGAATAACATGGAAGCTTATAATATTACATATCAGAGGCTGCTGGATGCAGGTTTTAGCGAAATACATGATACGGGATTTCAGGGAATAGGAATTAAGTTTCTCACGAATGGTACGATATTCGCAGTTTTGCAGAGATGGGAGATCGAAGCAAATGTTCAGGATATCATAGACGAAGCTAGTCTATTGAGAGATCGTCTACTGCGTAAACGGGTGAATGCCTGGAATGCCTATTACTTGCTTTGTGCAGGAGGAGACCATCCTATTGATGAGGAAACGATTTACGCTATTGAACGAGAAGCAAGGGCACTGAGAAAATATGTAGTCCGTTCGGAGGCAGACATTCAACGGATTCCCTTTCTGGATATCAATTTAAGCAAGGAATCTAAGAACCCACTTCGTGTTGCTGATAATACCGCCCAGCAGAATGAGACGATTACATACCTATTGGACTATATCCGCAAGAAGGATGGGGAAAGAAGGAAATTGACTCAGAAGGAAATTGAGTCCGCCATCTTGTCTATGATAAGCGATAAGGAGATTCAAAATGAGAATTAATAAGGTGAGAATTTTTAATTTTCGTAAATATTTGGGAATGCATGAATTTGATATCAGCAAACAGATCACGATCTTTTACGGACCGAATGGGTTTGGTAAAAGCACGTTTTTTGATGCAATGGAATGGTGTATATCAGGGGCAATCAATAGGTTTGCTAGGCAAAAGGACTTCAGCGAAAAAGATGTGTTGTGTTTTCAGTGTGACAAACATTCTGCATCTTGCAGCGTAGAAATTGAATTTGAAGGACATATTCTGAAACGCAGCTTCCGGGTGACGAACGGAATACCTGGAAATGTATCTGTGACGATCATAAGACCGGGCGGCCCACAAATCCGAGGAAAAGGCCCTGTAGATCAGTTTTTGAGACGAGAGTTTTACCGTACTGCTGGCCGAGCCACGATGGGCGGATTGATTAAACAATCTCATATTCTTTCTCAAGACCAAATTACCGATTTCATTTTGCGTGACGATGCAAAGGGGAGATTTGAAGCGCTCGCTGATATTATGGGACTCAAGAATATGTTGAGTCTTCTAGATAATATGAAGGAAGTTATGAGCAAACTATCGACTCAACGATCGAAATTGGTTGATCAGGCTGATCAACATGAATCTATAATTGAACGAAGGAAATCTGATGTTCTACCGGTTGATTTATTGAAGATTGAGAAGTGGGCAAAAGCACTTAAGATTCCTTCTACTATAAAGGAAGTGCACGCTGATATTCACAGACTTCAGGAGCAGTTACTTGAGCAATCAATGGCCAACAATGAAAAACTTGAACGTGTTGAGAATATACGTAGACTTGGACATCTGACGATTCAAGAGTGTATTAATGATGAAAGGAAGCATAATGAGCTTTTGGATGCATATTCCATCCAGCAAGATCATGCTGAAGCACTTCACATCCGTATCAAGATGGTGATTTCATCGCTTTCAGGAGATAAAGTTCATTACGAGAAGTTGAGAAAACTGGAGAATGAAGAACGAGAATGCTTAAGGGTACTTCAACCATTATCCGAAACTGAGCTTCCTGAACTTTATTATCTTGTTCAATCAATATCAGAAAAACATAGAGTGCATGCCCAATATGAAGCCGTTCTTACTTATTCAGAGGAATATCAAGAACTGTTACGAGATTTGGAAACAATTCCATCCCAGTTAGGTTCGCTGGACTTGAAGTTTGAACGATTACAGAAGCGGCACGTCAGACTTGAGTTGTTAAAGGATGAAGTAAACAATCGATTATCTGATCACACTGGCGGTCCGTTGGTTAAACTTGTAACAGATATGCGGAGTATTAATGAGTATGTTTCAGGACATAACCATGATGGGACTTGTCCTGTGTGTTCTGCCAATCATGGTGATCAACTAGAACTCAGGATACATACATCAATTGAGCAACATATGAGGAAAATCAGTCAGTATACCGAATTAACAGAAGAATTGATGAAACGCAAGAATAAATTCCTGACTAATCTCGAACAAACGGAAAAAGAGTTGCAGCAATGTAAGGACGACCGCCGTACTAACGAAAGCAGACTTCAAAATACAAAAGAACGGCTGAATTTGATTCAGGGGCTTCAAGCATTTAATAAAGAAATGATTTCTTTGTCTAAAGAAATTTTGCGAAATACTAGAGATGCGCTACTATCTGAAATTAAGATCATGGAAACTGCTAAAGTGGCACTTGATTCTTTGACCAAGGTCAGGAGAGATCTTGAGAATCTTCGCCTGACAACTGGTCTAAACAAATCAGTCACAGAAGCCGAGATCTCGTTGCGCTTACAGCGACTACAACGTGCAACAACCCGACTGGAAAACTACATAACCATCAAAAAACAACAGATTAAACAAACCAAGCGTAAACTTGATTCCTTGAGTAAAGAACTGATACGACTGCCGGACGAACTAAGAGAAAACAACGTAGAAACACAGCTTGACAAACTGATTGAACAAAAAAGTAAAGAGAAACAAAGGCTACAGTCAGAATATGCGGATGCCTCATCTTTTGTCCAAACTTATTCAAATAACCAACACATTAATACAAGCATAGAGAGCATGTTGCTGGATAAACGGATAAAAGATGTTGAGATACAGAAATATGTTGCAAGGTTGAATGATATATCAACCTTTCTTAAGACAGCAGGCTCTGAACTTGGTTCGACAGCTAAGGATATCTTAAACCAGTCTTCTTCTACAATTCAACGTTATTTTCGTTATCTGAATCCACTTCCGAATACGAATATCATCAGATTCGAGGGAGAGCAGGATGAATTAAAAATCATGGTCCAGCTTCCTGGGGAAGAAAAGCAACTTTCCAATGTCCAATATACACTGAGCTCAGGACAACTGAACGTACTTGCCATTTCGATTTTTTTGGCTATAAACGAGTCCCAACAAGTCAGTATTCTGGATTTTGTAGCAATCGATGATCCTATACAAAACATGGACGATGTTAACCAATTCTCTGTCTGTGATGTATTGGGCACAATTGAGAAACAATTATTGTTTGCGACACATAACTTTGATTTCGTTAAGCTATTCATCAAGAAACATGAGCATCGTAAGGAAGAAATTCAGGTGTATATGATTGATTCTCCTTCACTTGTTCAAGAGAAAATAAAACGTCTCACATTTTCCTAATACAGTTTTTCAATCAACAATGCCTTTTGATTTTAATGCCGCCAAACAGACCGAGTCGATTAAGGTGTCTGCTAAGGCGGCATTTTTATTTATTCCAACTATTGTTCTATATTTTAAGGGATATTGTTTCGTGATCTGATACGCATTGAAATTTTTTAGAATATGAAAAACATAGATATCTGATAATGCGTCAATCTGGTATCCAAGAATTTCACTTTCGATCAAATGCCGACGCTCGCTTTCCTCAAGTTGATACCAATCTACTTTCATAAGATTCCTCCCGTTCTGGCTGTTAATCTTATGTATGAGAAATATTGGCGGAATATTACTAATTGATTTTGAGAAACAGTAGCCGCACTCACGGAAATATGACTAAAGGAAGTCATTAGTTTTTCAGGCATTTATTACTAATACAAAAAATTACTAAATTCAAGTATAATTTCAATTTGTCAAATAATCTAATTATTCAATTAAAACTGACATTAGCTAATCAATTGGCTAAAACTGTAATAGTTCAGAGATCTTGAGGGACTTGTTGAAGGTTCTAAGGAATATGATCGTTTCTTTGATGCGACTAAGCAACTTGCGAAGTAGGAGAATCTCGATAGATCCCAAAGTTTTAACCATTTTGGTCTTGGATATGTCTATCGTATTCGAGAGCAGAACTTGAACAAGCAGTTCCATGAGCAAATTCGATTAAAATAGCTAAATATACATTCTTTGATTAAATTATCCAACTAGCCTGGAGCAGGTCAACCAAGGGAAAGCTTTTATGGATCAAAGTGCACACTTCTTCGAACAGATAGCACGTTCAAATCGTGCGGTAAGCGTCCGAATGGAAGAAATCGTGTCCTCGATACAGGAGGTGTCTACCGGTTCCCAAGAAGTAAGCGCAGCTTTAATCAATCTTGCCGACTGCGCCAGACAGTCCTCTGAGCATACCCGCGTTGTCGCAGGTTCCGTGGAGGAGATGTTGACTTCAATGGAGCAGTTGAATGCGACTTCGTCCTCCCTGAATGAAATGGCCGTTTTGTTGAAGAACACCGCGTCAATCTTTCGGGTCGATTAGTGCGGGTCATCAGAACGATAATATTGGGAAGCGCAGGGAATGTCCTCACTGCCAAAACTGAAAAGGCAAGCGATGAGAGCGGAAAAAGCTTTCTCCGCAGATTCGGTTACGGTGTGCATCGCACAATTCTGGGAGCAAGGAACGGCCACAATGCCAAGTAGCCGGGTGTATTCATTTGTCTTAACGGCTGGGATCGCGAATATTTCGGTCTTTTTTGTAGTCTCAAGGGTATTTTTATCTCAAGGATAGCAAAAAATAACAAAGATTGATTTGAAGCTTTCCGAAGAAAGTTATGCCGTTTTGGATAAGTGAATACTTTCATGGAGGTACAAGTGGCGCATTTCATACAAAATTTGATGGATCAATACGGATACTATGTATTAGGCATGGCCCTTATGCTCGAGCTCCTTGCCTTGCCTTTGCCTGGAGAAGTTCTCATGACCTATGCAGGACTTATGGTTTTCCAAGGGAATTTAAATTGGATTCTAAGCATATTGACTGCAGGTTTGGGAGCTTCGGTCGGCATGACCATATCCTATTGGATCGGTTATAAATTAGGTACACCGTTTTTTGAAAAGTATGGCTCGAAGATTCATTTGGGACCGGAGAAGTTTAAGAAAACATCACAGTGGTTTGATCGCTACGGAAATAAGCTTCTGATTATCGCATTTTACATCCCTGGAATTCGCCATTTTACAGGTTATTTTTCAGGGATTACACGTATGTCGTTTCGAACGTATATGATGTATGCTTATACAGGCGCCTTCATTTGGACAGGCACTTTTATTTCCTTAGGAAAAATACTCGGTCCCAAATGGGAGCAGTTCCACCGAATGATCACCAAATATTTGCTTATCGCAGGGATTATCGCCGCGGTTATTTTCGTTGTGGTTTATCTGTTTCGAAAATACAGAAATCGAGTGTGCGATGCAACTGTTTTGGGGTTGAACAAAGGAGTCAAAGCCTTCCACTCCCTGGGCAAAGTTAAAGTTCTCGTGGTCGTATCATTTGGAGCATTTCTTACGCTTTTTATTGTAATGGCAGGCTTAATTCAAGACTTTTTAGCTAATGAATTTGCTGATTTTGATATTTTTACTTCGTATATAATCCATGCTCTATTTGATGAGAGTTGGGCTGAATGGATGAATCGCTTTGCGTATTTAGCATCGTTTCAAGTAGTGCTCACGATAGTTGCCCTAACACTTGTCTGGATTCTGATAAAAGGAAAAGACCGCATGCTTGAAGCTGGATTCTTATTGGTTGTTTTAATCGGGGGCGAGTTTTGGGATGAGGGGTTGCGGCAGATTTTCCATCGCACTGGACCTGAAAACCTTTTAGATTCGTTCCCGAGCGAACAGGCGTTAATCACGATTATTTTTTTGGGATTCGCCGCGTATCTATTTGTTCGACATGTAAATATGACATGGCTTCGGACAGGCGCATTCCTTCTTATCCTTGTTGTTTCGTTGTTGGTTGGGCTCAGCCGTATCTATTTCGATATACAGTATCCAAGTGATGTGGTTGCGGGATACGTATTTGGCGGAGTCTGGCTTAGTTTCAATGTTGTTTTATTGGAGATATTTCGGGTTTTACGAAACAACGAGCAGAACTCTTCGACTTGAATTCAAGTCGGTAGTTATTATCCTGGGAGATGTTGAAGGTATTTCTTAGGATGAAATTGCCGGGATGCTAAATAAACCGCTTGGAACGGTAGAATCACGCATTAATTCAGCGCGGGTGTTCACAGCTCCGCCCCATCCTGTTCATCACATTGGGTGCCGAGGGTGCTTATAGAGGACTTCATGTGCATGGTTTTAAGCTGTTAGAGCAAGAAGAAAGGATTCACAAGGTACTTCTTGGGATTCTCTGGACTTCTTTTGCTGAGAGCGGAGGTTTACATTGGTGCCACGATAATATGGTGGATTCACTAACATTGTTGCACGCTACCCCGATGAACACGAAGTGCCCTTGCATGTTGAATGTTAGCGTTTGAGAGCGCCGTTGGCACCTAATATTTCCCGATAATTGGAAATCCAAACCACTAATTTGGGTGCTTGAGAAGTTGCGAAGTAGAGAAAATCGTTCTCCTATTCAGTGAAAAATGTTCCTTATTCCTCCTGACGCTAATGTTATAATTTAAAAATTAAGTGACAATCTGGAGGAACATCATGCAACCTGAAAGTTTAATTTACACGTTTACAAGCATCGCATGCCACTATAATGTCTCCTGGGGGTGTGGAATACCGACTGAAGCGTCGATCGCGTGGCTGCAGTTGCCCACAAATACAATATACCTGTCACTTGGATAGTCAACCCTGGTTCAATTCCGATCTTGGGGGGAAGGATACGAAGGTGGCATGATCAATATGGGGACGATGTCATTATGCAGTGTCCTTTATTCGGGAAGGATATCAGGTTGTTTTACGGGACAGAAGAGTCGACAGGATTTTTGCCGGGTGGTTAATCTGGTGGATCGTGAACACTCCGTACTAAATGAATTAGAAGCTTAGGCTGGAAGGATGAACGGGAAATCATCCACCAGTTTGAACAGATGCCGATGGCTATGGTGATAGAGACAGCGGAACGGTTAGACAAGCTGTTCGCCCGCATAGCGGGGACCCCCAAGCCCGGTCGTTGTTCACCCGATGCTCCTCACACCATGATTTCTTGGCTTCCCTGTTGAACCGGATAGATGAATATTCCAGATTCAGAATCAAACATAAAGCCACCGATCATCCTGTAATCAACAAAATGATTGAATATGTCAACAGCCATTATGATAAAGAAGTTTTACTGAAAACAATGGCGGCTTACGTCAACCTGGATGAGCAATATTGAAGCAGCTTGTTCAAGAAGGTTATGGGTGAATCGTTTATTCAGTACGTTCAGCGGTTCCGGATCGAACAGGCTAAATTTTATCTTGAGGAGACCGGTTCGCAGCTTAACGAAATTTGCGAACGGGTCGGATTCGTGCATATTAATTATTTTTCAAGATGTTTAAAAAATGGACGGGGATGATGCCAAGCGACCTATCGCAGCGCCATCGTACGCCGTGGCGGAACTGCCGATGTTTGATGAGCTTGCGAGAGTGGGTGTGAAATGAGAGAAAGCAGAAGCTTGTTCATCAATTCAATGACCGTACGTTACTTGTCCATTCGCCAATACCGACTGTCAGATTTCTGGAAACTTGAAGCGAAATCCTTGCAGCATACGGTACTGTGGTACGTTCTGGACGGTGTGTTCGTGTGCACGGTTGGAGATCAATCGTACAAAGCCGGGAGCGGCTGCATCATTATCATTCCTCCCTATATGACATTCAGCTGCCGGGCGAATACGGAGAAGGTATCCCTCTATAGCTTGAATTTCAAGGTAGATATTCCTTTTCTGCATGACAAATTCTGGAACGAAGGGTTCCGGATTCCTTATTATCAATCCCATCCTTCTAGCGATATCTTGCCGCTGCTTCATGACATGCTGGACCATTCGGAGCATCAATCCTTCACTGCCCCTCTCTTGCTGGATGCGATGCTCCTTCAATTGATGGCCACGTTGATTGAGCATACAACGCCGGAACGGCCTAATTCCACACTCCATCATCCCGATATAATGGATAAGCGGCTAATTGGAATCATTGAATATTTGTCCGTACATCCGAATGAAATGCTGACCATATCGGATATGTGCAAGCTTGCGGTGATCAGCGAGGCGCATTTAAGAAGATTGTTTTTGAAGTATACAGGACTTCCTCCCATGTCATTCATGCACCGGCACAAGATGGAGCTGGCGAAGCGCAGCCTCTCGGAAACCGATGAGCGAATTTCCGTCGTCTCTCATCGTCTGGGTTATGAGGATGCCAATTATTTCAGCCGGATGTTTAAGCAGCACACGGGTTTTACTCCCTCATTATACAGGCTCAAGAATCAGATACTGACTTCGTTATGAATATATTATTTGTCCGCTATATTACATGCGAACCGGCTTCTTCGAAACCTTCGAAAGAAGCTTTTTTATATGATCGATTTATGCTAGTAATGGTTGTTTTATCGGATGTTCGGCTCGGAGCGATTAAAGTAAACTGTAGATGAACCTTGATCCATTCGAAATATAGGAGATGAAGATAATGGGCTCGATTAGAGAAACGGTGACTAGGCGGAAATGGTCTCTGGACGGGGAATGGTCATTTGCCCTCGATGAAGCCGGCAACGGTAAATGGATGGAACCGGAAATAAGTGTCCCAGAAACAACCATCCGCTTACCCGGATCGTGGGAAGAGCAGGGCTACGGTAATAATTCTGAGCATGATCCCATTGGCGCTTGGAAAAAGAAACGGGAATATACCGGCCAAGCCTGGTATGTAAGGGAATTCGTATTCCCTGATTTGAAGGACGATGAAAAGCTGCATTTGATCTTGGAAGGGGCCCATTGGACGACGGAAGTTTGGGTTGACGGCCTCTATGCAGGCGATGCGGACAGTCTGTTAAGCGCACATGAGCATGATTTAACTTCATATGTGATTTCCGGGAAAAGACAACGGCTTGTTATCCGGGTTGACAACCGGATGAAACTGGATTTGAAGGAAAGCCACATCCATTCATATCATACAGCAACGAATTGGGGAGGAATTACTGGAGGGATTTCCCTGTGTGCCGTCCCCCGGACCGGAATCGATATCATAAAAATTCGCCCTTGCCCAACGACTGCTTCAGTAGAGGTTGAAGTTACGGTACCGGTGATGTCTGTGGCAAGAGTTACCGGGTTGGAGTTGGAGATTGAAGTGGAGGGTGCATCGGGCAAGGTTCCGTTGGAGCATTTGGAAACGACGGACGGTGTAATGGGGACAGCAAAATTAAGACTCAAGCTGAATGAGCCTGCCAGACTTTGGACTGCCGATCATCCGGAGCTATACGAAGCCTCCATCCGCCTGAAGAATCATCTGGGAGAGACGTTAGACGAACTGACCCGGATCTTCGGACTTCGAACGTTCCGGGCTGGAGGGAAACAACTGCTCTTGAATGGAAATCCCGTCTTCCTTCGTGGGTACGTGGACTGCTGTCTGTTTCCTCAAACCGGTTACCCCGTCTGGGACATAGAACACTACCGCAGTCAATTCCGCGCGGCGAAAGCATACGGATTCAATCATGTGAGGTTGCACGGATGGACGGCACCGGAGCCTTTCTGGTCCGCGGCAGATGAAGAAGGCATGCTCGTTCAAGCAGAGCTCCCGCATTGGTCCAGTCATTTCTGGGACAGGAACCAGCCTGCCCCTTCTGAGATATACAGCTTTCTGCAGGTCGAAATGTTTCGCATACTGAAGAGACTTAACGCACATCCGTCCTTCGTACTGTTTACTCCCGGTAACGAGCTGATCGGGGCAGACGGGCATCCTGAGCTCAACGAACTGGTCCGGTTGGCACGTAAATGGGACGATACCCGATTGTATTCGGATAATACGGGATTCGGACAGCTGCCGGCCCAGGACCGCGAATGTGATCTCTACCTTCCATCCATGACCGGTCATCCGCCGAACAGCATTGAATATACGGCAACTTGCAATACAACCGAGGATTACAGCTCCATCACCGATCTGTCGGATAAGCCCGTTGTGGCCCATGAACATGGACAGCTCACATCCTATGTCCGTCCGGATGAGAGAAAACTTTACGAGGGCATCATCCAACCCGCCTTCCTGGATTCAACGATCGAAACCTTGACGAAGAAGCAAATGCTGCACCGGATCGAGGAGTTTATCGATGCAACAGGCCGACATATGCTCCGCTCTACCAAGGAATCGTTGGAGCGAATCCGCAGAACGGAAGGAATGGCCGGATTCCAATTTCTGGACATTCGTGATTTTTCTGGTCAGGGTCATGCAACCATCGGAATATTAGACGTGTTCTGGAACAGTAAAAACATGATTGAACCCGAGTTGTTCCGCAGGTTTAACAGTGACACCGTGTTACTGATGAAGCGTTCAAGTCGCGTCGGCTGGATGGGCTCTAGGCTGGATGTCCGATTAGAGCTGTCTCATTACGGCGTTGCCGACCTGGGTAGCGGAGAACTGAAATGGACGCTGAAGCAGGACGATCAGGTGATATTATCGGGTTCCGCACAGACCTGCAGGATTTATCGAGGCCAGATAATGTCTCTAGTTCATTTGAATGAGAATATCCTTCATACAGGCCGATTAACTTTAGAGGCCGTATACCGCTGTGGGGATGTTACGGCGGTGAATCACTGGGATTTCTGGTTTTTCCCGATGTACGATGTGAATAAGGATCATGCTGCGGTATGGACTGACGCACCGCTGCGCAGTTTTTTATATGGGGCCAGCCTGGACTTTTCCAAAGATTTTACAAGAACGACTATACCTGCCGGACCGGATAAGAAACTGGCCATTACCACAAGGCTGAATCGGCATAAGCTGCAGTTTTTGCTGGATGGGGGAACCTTATGGCTGATGTGCGAACGGGGCAGCGAGCCTGTCGGGATCCGAACCAAATATTTGCCGGTATTCTGGAACTATATGTGGTTTCCGACCCAGACCGGGACTACGATGGGGATGCGGATCCACGAGCACCCCGCTTTAGGAGACTTCCCGCATGACGGGACGTCGGATTGGCATTGGTACCATCTGGCAGATCAAGCGGATGCCTTATCGTTAGAATCGGTCAGGCAAATTCAGCCGATCATTGAAGTCATCGATAACTTTAACCGTGCCAACAAGCTGGCCTATGCCTTCGAAGCGGAGGTCGGCCGCGGACGATTGTTCGTCACTTCGCTGAACCTGCTTGAAGGCTGTTCGAAGAAGAGGCCCGAAGCCATGCATCTGTTCAGGCAGTTCCTTCATTATCTGACGGGACCTGCGTACCAGTTGGAGAACCGACTGAGTGTCGGTGAAGTGCTTGGTTTGTTTACAATGGGACCACATGATTAACGGGAGAGGGGCTTGAATATGAAAAAGCTTATGAAGGAACAAGAAAGGTTTGCTGATTTTGTCGTCATAGGCGGCGGTATGGCAGGTGTATCTGCGGCAGTCTCTGCCGCCCGGAGAGGGGTAAAAACGATTCTGGTGCAGGATCGACCTGTTCTAGGAGGCAACGCCAGTAAAGAAATCCGCGTTTGGCTGCATGGCGCTAACGGGAACCCGAATAACGGTTATTTCAGGGAAACCGGCCTGATGGAAGAACTGAAGCTGGAGAATTTGTACCGGAATCCCCACGGCAATGCCGAGAGCTGGCATCTGACTCTGCATAACGCCGTTATGAAGGAGCCTAACCTGGAAGTCTTCTTAAACACGGTTATTACGGAGATTGAGACCGAGCCAGACCGAATAACGAGTGTAAAAGGATTTACGCTGGCGTCGGAAACCTGGACGACGTTCTATGCTCCTTATTTTGCGGATACGACGGGTGATGGCACTATCGGGTATTTGGCCGGGGTTCCTTACCGGACAGGCCAGGAAAGCCGGGATGAATTTGGCGAGAAGCTGGCGAGGGATACTTACGAGCCATATACAATGGGCGGTACCATTATGTTCCTGGCCAAGGATGCAGGACGGCCCGTTCCATTCGAGAAACCCGATTGGGCTCATCACTTCGAAGAGAAGGATCTGGAGCACCGACATCACAGCCATAAGGAGTCAGGCATTTTTTTCTGGTGGATGGAGTGGGGCGGCAGTAAAGACAGCATTCATGACAACGAAGATGTAAAAATGGAATTGTGGAAAATCGTCTATGGAATGTGGGACCATCTCAAGAATGGGCCAGAGCACCGGGAGTTTACCGAACGGCTTGAGCTGGAATGGGTAGGAACTCTGCCAGGAAAGCGTGAATCCAGACGGCTGGAAGGCGCATACCTGTTAACGGAGCACGATATTCTAAACCAGACCGATTTCTGGGACGCTGTTGCCTACGGGGGCTGGAATTTGGACCATCATCCGTCAAAAGGTTTTTTCGATAAAGAAAAAACGCCTTCCTTCCATTACATCATTCCAGGTATTTACAATATCCCGCTTCGCTCATTGTACGCCAAAACTTGCAGAAACCTGTTCTTTGCAGGGCGTAACATAAGCGCGACACATGTCGCCATGTGTTCAACCAGGGTCATGCTGACCAGTGCCCAAATGGGGGAAGCGGTTGGTACAGCCGCAGTTGAATGTTTGTCTACGGGACGTCTTCCTTCGGAGTTGAGTCCGGTGGATGTATTGCGCATCCAGCAAAATTTGTTGAAGAACGACCACTATATCATCTCGGTACCAAACAGTGATGAGCTGGATTTGGCCCGTGAAGCAACGGTCAGCGCGTCAAGCTGCCATCCTGTCGATGTGGATTTGTCTGACGCAGTAGAGACGGTTTCGTTGGACGGCAAAGGGTATACTGTTATGTTCCCGGTTCAGAATGGGGAGTTGGAGCAGGTGTGTGTTCTTTTGTCCGGAGGGGGTACGCTGAAGGCTACCCTGTGGCAGGGAGATGATAAAGGAAACTACATTCCCAGGCACAAGCTGGCGTCTTGGACACTGGAATGTTTAGCGGATGAGGCGGTTAAAACTGGGAACTACTTAACCTTAGATTGCGGACTGGATGAGTTGAAGCCCGGCTGGTATTTTCTTGAGCTGTCGGGAGTGGGGATCAGACTGCACGTTTCCAGCCATGTCCTTACCGGAGTTAGGCTGCTTAAGCCTTGGATGGATAACGCCAGTATGAAGAATGAATATTCTAACTGGACCATGACGGACGGAAGAAAGTCACCTTGCATCAAAATATTTCCAGAGCAGCAGGTATATACCGCCGATCAGACTGTGAACGGAATCGCACGTCCTTATTATCAGCCCAATCTATGGATATCCGGAAGGACGGATTTTCTCGACCCCGAGCAGTTGATCCTTCAGTGGGAGAGTCTGCAACGGATCAGCGAGATTAGACTCTCCTTCGATACGAATCTGGATGTGCAAATACAGAATATGTGGCTGGAGTATGATTTCAACACTTTCCCCAACTGCGTCCGAAGTTACCGGCTTGAAGCACGCGTGGAAGGCATTTGGGAGGAGTTGGCCGATATAAAAGGGAATTATCAGCGGCACCGGATCCATCGGTTCAATGCAGTGGCCGCGGATCAATTGAGGCTGTCGGTGTCGGAAACCTGGGGCGTTCCCTATGCGAGCATCTATGAAATCCGGGTTTACGGTCCGGAATAAGCGGAAAATGTTCCCTCAAGAAGCCCGCTAATTCGGGTGCTTGAGAAGTTGCAAAGTAGTGAAAATCGTTCTCCTATTCAGTGAAAAATGTTCCTTATTCCTCCTGACGTTAATGTTATAATTTAAATATTAAGGAACGGCTAAAATATTAGTTCGCACTTTTGATGGAAAAATATCCACGCTTTTAAGGATTTTTGCTAGCAATTTAGTCGAAGTTATATTTTAGCCGTTCCTAAGCGACAATCTGGAGGGACATCATGAAGCCTGAAAAATTAATTTACACGTTTACAAGCATCGCATGTCACTATAATGTCTCCTGGGGGTGTGGAACACCGACTGAAGGCGTCGATCGCATGGCTGCAGTTGCCCACAAACACAATATACCTGTCACTTGGATAGTCAACCCTGGTTCAATTCCGATCTTGGGGGAAAGGATACGCGGGTGGCATGATCAGTATGGGGACGATGTCATTATGCAGTGTCCTTTATTCGGAAAGGATATCATGCACTCTAAAGACGAGTTGAGGCGTGCTCTGCGAGAGCATTGGCGGATGATGGAGGAAGCTTTCCCTTGGGTGGAAACGAAGGTTGCAGCCCGCGGCATACTGCACAATGATATGATAGGAGTGTTGGAGGAAGAAGGTTTCGAAGGCTTGTGGGGCTACTGTTGGGAGCAGGTATGGTGGGATGGCATTACACATCGAGGCATCCCGTGGGGTTCTTGGTATGTTGACAGTGCGCGTTACAAGGTGCCCCACCCGGAAAAAGGACAACTCGTCGCATTCGAATGGACGGCCAGAGATTTGAACCTTTCGTATCATACGGGAAGCCCCTGCGTATACTCCACCGACCCTAATGATGTGCTTCGGGCCGGCTTGTGTACGGGAGAAAACATCGAATACTGGAAAAAGCTGTTTGATGATTATTTAAGGAACACGCAAAATAACGAGCAGGTCTTTTTCCAGCAGCAGCAGGAAGCCCATGAAATGGAAATTACCGATGCGTTTGCCGTATGGCCTGCTGCAGATATTGATGCCAGCGAGCAGATGCTTGATCGTTTTTTCAGCTACATCACCGAGTATCCGATTACAATCACAACGTTGCCGAAGGCGGCCAAGCTGTATCGTGAGTTCAATGAGACGACAGCCCCCTGCTATATGCTGACCAAAGATTCGCCGGTTCAACTGGAAATCAATGAGTATAACATGACGATGGGAGGCATCGGGCTAGGACCATGGCCGGAAACGTTTCATTACTATGACACCGAATGCCAGATGGTATTTGTCAAAGGGGAATGCAAACCGCGCTTGCTGCGGAGCTACATCGGCCAATGGAACATGGAAGAGGAATTTCAAGTGGAAATACCCCGGGTATTCGTCACGAAATTCGAAAAAACCAAGGAACGGATCGAGATTGAATTCGAAATCGGCTTTTGGAAGCCAATCCCATTCGGGTTGACGTATTGGGACGAGCTTGCCGGTTATGAAATCCTGTCCTGCGACGGAGCAACGGATGCAAAGTTGATTCAGGATCAGCTTGTGTTTCTCCGCTTTAACCTTACTGGAGAGAAGAAGACGATAGCTTTAACGCTTGTGAGTATATGATTGAATATAATAGAGGAAGAGGCTCCCGATCTGTGGTGTCTCTTTTTTAGCATTAGTAAAAAATCTCTGTTATCGGGTTGGAGGGCGTGGTAAGTTTGTAAATGGATATCTCACATGTCGACAATGGGGAAGGAGACACTCGATGCGATTCATCCGAAGGCTATGGCCCAACAAACTGAAAAATCGGATATTTGTCGTATTTGTTCTGGTCGTATTTGTTCCGTTCTTCTATACACAATTGAGAAGCTATAACCAAATCGAAGAAATCATCGGACGTAAAATCAGCGAACAGAATGTCATGCAGCTTGAATTGTTGAAGAACTCGATGGAAAGCGCGCGCTTAGTATCGCAAAACTCCATTTTTCAAATCGAACACGATGAACATTTTCAAAATATGCTTCGTTACCAGACAAAAGTCCCTGAAGAGGAAAGACGCATTTGGATTGAGGATAAGCTGGCTTCCGTTAAAAATCAGTATCTTCCGGAAAGCTTGTATTTGCATTACACGATCTTAGATATAAAGGGTGAGGTTTACACATCGTTTCCGGTGTCGGAATCTGAGAGCGGTAGCTCGAGATATGATTCCTTGAGGAAACAATTTAACCAAGCTCTCTCCGATGATGTTCTTCTGGGTTGGGAGCTTCATACGCCCGGGGATTGGCTGCAGGAGGTCAGGAGAGGCGAGCCTTTCCTATCCGTCCTGTCCCGTGAAAGCTTAAATGATGAAGTTCGCATCAGGGTAAGCTTCAATCTGCAAAGCTGGCTGATCGAATCCGCGAAAAGCTTGCAAGTAAAACAGAATTTTTACTTGTTTGACGGAGCGGGGAAGGTCATTACACAGACGGGTTTCGCTACGTCCTTGGATCAGTCTGACCTGCAAATGCTGTTACGACTTGGGATGGATTCTCCCAAGACATATATTATGGATTCGTCGGAATCCTATCTATGGAATTCGGTTTATATTCCTGTGAATGAATGGTACATCGTCAGTCGCTTTCCGCTTGATTTTTTCTTTGGAGACATCCAGCTGATGAAGCAACAATTATTTTTGACGATGATCATTCTTACCATCTTTTTCATTGGAATAGCTTTTCTCACTTTATCCACCTTAATGAACCCTCTGCGCCTTCTAGAGAAAAACATGAGGCAAGCGGCGGACAAAAGGCTCAATATCCGTTTGCCAGAAGCGAACCACCGCGGGGAAATCCTCTCGCTTGTCCGCACGTTTAACGGTATGTTAGATGACGTTTCGGAATTGATCTGGCAATTGCGCAAGGAAGAACGTCAGAAAGAAGCGCTCCGCTTTCAAATGCTGTTAGCGCAAATGAATCCGCATTTCTTGCTGAATACGCTCAATGCCATCAAGTGGAATGCAAGAAATAATGGAGATGCGACGACAGCTGAAATGTGCAGGCTCTTGGGCAAGCTGCTGGAAAGCAGCTTGAATACGGATGTCGATTTGATCCACTTGCACGATGAGCTTGAGTTAGTCAAGGCTTACCTTCATATTGAATCATTCCGTTTCGATCAAGTGCTTCAGGTTTCCATTGATTGCGAACCGGATTTGATGTTTGCTCTTGTTCCCAAGCTAAGCTTGCAGCCGATCGCGGAGAATGCGATCAAGCATGGACTGGTTTATAGAAAAAAGGATGGATATATCCATATCCATATTTATCGTCATTCGAACGATTTGATCATGGAGATTCGTGACAATGGAGCCGGTATGAATGATCAGTCTACAGAGGGTGAGCCTAAACGAAAAGGGATAGGCATATCTAACTTAAGAGAGCGTTTATCGCTTTTATTCAAGGAAGATGGAAGACTGGAAATTGCCATATTAGGTGAGGGAACAATGGTCCGAATTATGATACCGCTATTAATATCTGCACCTTATCAACCACAGGAAGAGGGGTGACCATCATGTGGAACGTCATGCTGGTGGAGGATGAACCATTCGTCAGGCGCTCGATCCGGGATGCGATCGATTGGGAAGCGATAGGATTTCGCATCTCAGCCGAGGCGAGTGACGGAATGGAAGCGCTTGAATATATGAAGCATCATGCTGTCGATGTCGTCATTACGGATATTATGATGCCGATCATGAATGGCATCGAATTGCTGGAAGCGGCTAATGGGCTCGGAAGCTCATCCAAGTTTATTATGCTCACCTGTATGAATGAGTTTGAATATGCGCGTAAAGCACTGCTCAACGGGGCGTCCGGTTATATCTTAAAGGTGTCGATGGAAGATCATGAGCTTCAGGATGCGTTGATGAAAGCAGTCAGCGAGCTGAAGAAGGAACGAATGCAACAGCAGATAGCGCATCTCTCGGAATATTATGATGCTATATGGAAGAAGCTGCACGGCAAACAGCTTGAAGGGTCGGACACAACCAGACTGCAGATGGTGTCGGAGGAGGAAAAATGGCACACTTATGTCCGCTTGTTCGTCACCTTATCGGACAATCAAGCGGATTTAGAGCGTATGGTGTCACAATGTTGCCGTTCCGAAGGCACCGATAAGGTTATCGTTCATCCTTACCGCAACTGCGGTATCACAACCGCATTCGTTTGGTGTGATCAGAAAATTTCCTTCATAGAAGCTTGGGCAGATTCAGAATGCAATCTCTCCATCTATTATACAGGCTTAACACATAAAGAGTATTTGCTTCAGGCGTGGTACGGTGCGCTAGAGCAATTAAACAAGGATTGGTACGGCGAGCGGGGGCAAAAAGTTGGTTTTCGTTATGTTTCTGTTCAAGAGAACCTGATCGTGAATACCTCTGTCGAAGCTGTAGCCTGGAAAGATGAACGTGAAGTAATCGAATGGTTTGAACAAATGCGCTGGACAGAGTGCAAGGATGCAGTGGAGAGCATATGGGGGACAATGGAAAGGGGGAACACTCTGACTGCAATAGTAAGAGAAACGGCTGATCGGTTGGTAAAAATATTTGCCCGCATCTCAGGTAATACGCCCGCTGAATTAAAGTTGGTTGAACAATGTTCCTCGCATCGCGACTTGCTTGTGGCCATTATACAGCGAATTGACGAATATGCTGTACAACGGATCAGACAGCCTGCAACTGATCACCCGCTGGTCAACAAGATTATCGATTATATCGCAACTTACTATGATCAGGAAATCAGCCTCAAGTCAATGGCGGCCTATGTGAATATGGACGAGCAGTATTTAAGCGGACTGTTTAAGAAAAAAGTGGGGGAGTCACTGATCAGGTATGTGCAGTGTATTCGTGTGGAGCAGGCGAAATTTTATTTGGCTCAGACCGACTTGCTCGTTCAAGAAATTGGCGAACGCGTTGGGTATGTTCATTTGAACTATTTTTTGAAGATGTTCAAAAAGTGGACGGGTCTGACTCCAGGTGAATTCCGTCGTGAAGTATTGTCCGCATCTATTATGCGAAATAACGGAAATCGTTCTCCTAATCAGTGAAAAATGTTCCTTATTCGTCCAGCACTTCGATGCTAAGATGTTAATAGGTCGGACGAACAAGGAGGAAACGCGGTTGGAGCAGTCAGTAATCAAGTATGCCATTGATCAACGGAGCAAAGGATATCGTTCGTTCAACCGTTGGAAAGAGTTTCTCAAATTTGGGCCGCTCTATCTCATGTTGCTGCCGGTAGTCGCTTGGTACTTCATATTTAAGTATATTCCTATGTACGGTGTAGTAATTGCGTTTAAGGATTACAATATCGTCAGCGGTATTCTCGATTCCGTTTGGGCGGATCCATGGTATCGGCATTTTCGACAATTTTTCCATTCGCCTTATTTCTCCCAGCTATTGACCAATACACTGCTGATCAGTCTGTACAAGATGGTTTTCGGAATGTTCCCATCGATCTTTCTGGCTATTCTGCTCTTTGAATGCCGCATCAGTTGGCTAACGCGCTGGGTGCAGACATTAAGTTACATGCCCCACTTTTTATCCTGGGTCATCATTTATGGGATATCCATCGCTTTCCTGTCGGAAACGAGCGGATTGGTCAACCGTCTGATCGTAGAGAACGGCGGCGAAGCGATTTCGTTTATGAATTCCACCTCATGGTTTCGCAGTGTGTTAGTAGGCTCGGATATCTGGAAAGACCTCGGATGGGGAGCCATCATTTATTTGGCGGCCATAGCCGGCATTGATCCTACGTTGTACGAGGCTGCGAAGGTCGATGGAGCAAGCCGGCTTAGATGCATTTGGAGTATTACACTGCCGGGCATCCGCAACGTCATTATCCTCCTGCTGATCTTGAGAATCGGTAGCATTATGGATGCTGGGTTTGAGCACGTGTATATGTTTTATAACATTAGGGTTTATCCGGTGGGCGACATTATCGATACATGGGTGTATCGGACGGGCCTTCAACAGATCAATTTCAGTCTCGCAACCGCAGTTGGTTTGTTCAAGTCTCTTATTGCATTTGTACTTGTATTGGGTTCGAATCAATTGGCTAGAAGATGGGGGGGGGGGATA
>DFZX01000072.1:0-3970 GCA_002383695.1 Caryophanales bacterium UBA4045 | reverse complement strand
GGGGTAATCTTCCCAAAGCCTTCGGGATTAGTGTATTTCTCGCCACTGTTGGAACGGGATTGAACATGCTGTTGACAGTGCTAGCGGCTTACCCGTTAAGTCGGCGGAAGCTACCGGGAAGATCGGCCATCTTGTTGTTTATTATCATTACGATGCTATTCAACGGTGGACTCATCCCGACTTATATTCTAGTGAAATCACTAGGCNNCTGCGCTTGCCACTTTCAATATGCTAATAATGAAGAGCTTTTTTGAAAGCTTGCCGGAGGAGCTGTACGAATCCGCCCGGATGGATGGCGCAGGGGAGTTCCGGATGCTGTTCAGCATCGCAATCCCTTTATCCATTCCTTCTTTGATGACTGTTGGCTTATTCTATATGGTTTCGAATTGGAACAGTTTCTTTTCCGCTATTCTGTATGTGACGGATCCTGCCAAGCAGCCGCTTCAGGTTGTGGTCAGAAATCTACTTTTGATGAGTCAAGATACAGAGTNNAGAGTTACAGGCGGAGGTCACTCTTCCAACCGAAACGCTACAAATGGCTGCCGTAATCTTGGCAAGTGTTCCAATCTTAGCGGTGTATCCCTTTATCCAGAAGTATTTTATGAAAGGCATGGTTCTGGGGGCTATCAAGGGATAATGTGGAAACGTTGAATCTTGGGTTTTCTGGCCAGGACCCAGTTCATATATAAATACTTTTGAAAGAAGGGGAATCTCATGAATAAGAAAAAATGGTTTGGTCCCGCTGCAGCTGCTATCTTGATCTTCGCAATCGTTCTTACTGGATGCGGTTCAAACAAAGACAATAAGGGTTCGTCTTCACCAGAGTCAACCAAAGCACCAGAGTCAACTGCACCAGTGAAATTGGAAATTGTGCAGGGCGGAACGGCCACCTTGCCACCCGATGATTTCGTGAAGAAAGCGCTCGATAAGCACCTCAATATCGATATGGTACTGACTATGCAGAATGATGACCAAATCAGCGTACGAGCCGCCGGTGGAGATTATCCCGACTTAATGTTGATTAGTAAGCCGCTTGCTCAGAAGCTGGCCGCGTCTGGGGCGCTGTTGGACATGACGCCATATCTGGATCAGCTCTCGGATTATCAGAAGTTTGTCGACGCCCAAACAATGAAAAAAGGAATCATATCTGGCAAGCAATACGCTTTGCCTAGAGCTGGCGGTATTGCCAACGGAACGTATTGGATCCGCAAGGATTGGCTGGATCAATTAAAATTACAAGTGCCGACGACTATTGATGAGCTGCTTGCAGTGGCGAAAGCGTTTACCGAAGACGATCCTGACGGAAACAACAAGAAGGATACGCTCGGCATGACTGGAACCGGGCTGTCTCTGTTCTCGCCGATCTTCGGAGCATTCGGCGTGACAAGCGGAGTGGACAATTTCAGCACCGCAGACGCCCAATTGATGCTGAAGGATGGCAAATTGGTAAGTCCTTTCTATGACCCGGGGATGAAGGAAGCCCTGGCGGCAGTGAATAAATTTATCGTAGCTAACGTCGTGGATCCCGAGTTTTTGAACAATAAGGGCCGCGCGATGGAAGACAAAGCATTCCAAGGCAAATTCGGAATTATCATGGATGCATGGCCCGGCATTGCAAAGGACGAATTCGTTAAGGTGTACAAGGAAGCGAACCCGAAAGCGGATTGGGTGCAAATCGCTCCTCCCAAGGGTCCAGACGGCCACCAATATGTAGCAGGTTTTAACATCGGGGCAACTGGACCGGTGCTGGTCATCCCGAAAGCGCTCGAAAATGAGCCTGAAAAGCTGAATAAGGTGCTTGATCTGTTGAATTATATATCGACCGAAGAAGGCAATTTGATCGTTCAATTCGGAATAAAGGACGCTCACTTTAAAGTGGAAGGCGATAAAGTCATCTTCACAGATCAAGGTAAACTGGAGGCGGGTTATACGTATCTATACCAGTTTACTGGACGTCCTGAGCTTACTTATCTGCAGACGAAATTCGTCAATCAGGCTCCCATGATCGATTTTGAAGCGGGGCTGCCTAGAATTGAAACGTTGGATGGATTTGTCGAGCCGCCAGCAGACTTTAACATTAGCGACGCTAATCGATTCATGCAGGAGGAGCTCGTCAAATTCATTTACGGCAAAACAAAGCTGGATCAATATGACGCGTTCATCAAAACGTTGGAGGATACATTTGGTTACGGCAAATATTTGGAAAGCGCAGAGCAGCAACTGAAAGAACTAGGTGTAGTGAAGTAAGAAACAGTCGGCATGGGCGATTATTTATTCATCGTACATGCCGATTTTATAGCTTTAGACCAATCAGGTGGCATTGAAAGAGGCTACTATAGTTCTAAGCCTGATAGCTATACCAAACGCGACAACTTATGCAGCTGGTACGGTGAGCAAAGTAGTCGTCAGCAATGCCGGTGAAGCACTTGCTATTGCAGGAATCACGATTATACCGTCCAAGCAAAGATAAAGCTTTACAGTCTTACTCTTACTTCAGGTGGTGCGTCTGGATTCTTGCCCGATATGAAAAAATGGAGGTATTTACATGTTAAAATTTGTTCTTGTAAAAAAGTATTATAAAAGTGTATTATCCTTATTTTTAGTACTTATTTTAGCGATTGCGCCATCAATGACATCTTTTGGTGCTGTGGCACCGTTGCCGGGACCGGCGAATCCACTGTTGTTTGACGATTTTGGCGGTGGAGGTATGTGGGGAAGTAAAGGACTCGACTGGCCCAACTGGTATAACCAAGATGGGGGCACGGGGTCGGAAGTAAAGGCGGTTGTGGATAGCCGCACGATCGGTCAATTTACGCAGACTCCGGCTTCAAGCTCATCATGGGCAAAGTTTCAACCGCATAATGATACGGTTAACTTATCGGGCTATCGTTACTTATCTTTTACAATGAAAAACCCGGGGTATGCTGATTCGCGGATCAAGATTAATATTTCGGACGGCACGAATAACTATAGCTTGACTAACGGATGGACGACAGTGCCGACTACTTGGACCGATAGCAAATTTGATCTGGATGCGTTGGTTCCCAGTTTAAATAAGAAAGCTGTTAAAATGGAAATATGGCTAAACCAAGTTGGGGGCTTGTATGGTGAAATGCTTGTTGATGAAATAAAAGCTACAAACTCGTATAGCGGCACGGCACCAACCCTTACAGCAACCAGTATCAACTCAAGCTCTGGTTTTGAGAATAGCACATTTACCTTTCATGCAACCTATACCGATGCAGATAATCAGCGGCCGCTTGCTATGGAATTGGTTGTGGATGATTCGGTCATCTATAAGATGAATGAAGTGAACAGCAGTGACATTACCTATACCGATGGTAAACAATATACGTTCTCTACAAAACTAGCGATCGGAAATCATTCTTTTTACTTCCGTGCCGCTGACGGTGCTTCGGATCCAGCGGCTACAGCAAGCCAGAGTGTTACAGTCAATAGTTCAACACAGATCATTGACGTTAATGATAACACTATTGGAACCGGTTACAACCAGTTTCAGTACGCAGGAAGTGGATGGCAGTATGGTGCAGCGCCGACAGGAAGCTATGAGCTGGATAACCATTATTCCGCGGTAACGAATGACTATCTTACTTTTAAGTTTATCGGTACGAAGGTAGAATTTTACGGTGCCAAAGACCCGGCTAATGGAATCGCAGCCGTATCGATTGACAATGGCGCAGAATTGAATGTAGATGCGTATGCGGCAGCCCGACAGGAGGATGCGTTGCTTTACACCAGTCCTATGCTGGCGAATGGCATTCATACATTGAAGGTAAGGGTGACCGGGTTAAAGAATGCGAGTTCAACCGGAACG
The DNA here is from genome assembly GCA_002383695.1 of Caryophanales bacterium UBA4045. Classification (GTDB taxonomy): domain Bacteria; phylum Bacillota; class Bacilli; order Paenibacillales; family UBA4045; genus UBA4045. Next base: position 135 of record DFZX01000072.1, on the reverse strand, counting down.
AGTATCTTTGCAGATCGAATCCATGCAACGACATATGTCGCAGGCTTAATCAATAGTATAAATATCAGCCAAGCAGGCTATAGTGCCAATGCTTATAAAGTGGCCAAAGTAACAGCGATCGATACCTTAACGGAT
>DFZX01000096.1:31198-128581 GCA_002383695.1 Caryophanales bacterium UBA4045 | reverse complement strand
CAGTTTGATCCGTTTGTTCGCTATGATACTAATTCGATCCGACTAAGGATACCTTTAGGTAAAGCTTTTAGTGCAGATTCTATGTTTTCTTGCAAATGGTTTAAACTCGTAGTTCCGATAACCGCACAGCTCACAGCATCATTATTTAGCACAAAGTTTAAAGCGACTTCCGAACCTTTCAAACCATCTTGATCATTAATGAATCTGTATTTCCTACCTTGCATTAAATCATACCGGTAATTTTTTAGAACTCTTAGAAGATACCATATATCACTTAATTTTCTAACCTTGAAAATATCATTATTGTATAGTCCGTGAGCCATTGGCGACTTAATCAATACCCCAATATTTTTATGTTTTGCCTTTTCCATTAAGTTAGCAGGTTCTTGATGAATGATGTTATACGTTAGCATCACGGTATCAAACACACCAGAATCGATAGCCCATTCAATCACCTTCCCATCGCCCGATATGCCGATATTTTGAGCAAGTCCGCTTTCCTTGATTTTGGTAATATTGTTCAACAAATCATCCGTTAGGTGTGATTCTTCAGGACTGTGTAACTGTAAGAGAGGAAGAGAATCCATTCCCAAGTTCTTTAAACTATTCTCTACACTCTCCGTCATTCCTTTTAGACTGTAGTCCTTGAGGTGTTTTCCGTTTTCATACTTAGAACCTGTCTTTGAACCAATCACTAATTTGCTCTTATCTATGTGTTTAAGTATCCTGCCTAATCTTGGCTCTGCATTTGCATTAGAATAGTTAGGTCCTGTATCAAAGAATGTAATTCCTTGTTCAATAGCAGACATAATAAGCTTTTCGGCGGTTGATTCTGAAAACATCGACATGCCCCAAAATCCTCCGCACCCATAGCCTAATTCTGATATTTCAAGTCCCGTTCTTCCAAGTGTTCTCTTTTGCAAATCTATCGCTCCTTAAGTGTCTTTTCCTAAAAATACCTTATGATGATAGATTTGTCTAGTTTATGCCCCGATTACTCCTGCTGTTTTCCACGTTCCTGGTGTTCCTGCGGTTGTACATACCCACGCCATATTTCCACCCGCTAATGGTGTACGAATCATAGCATAATCACCAACCACAAAAGCATAGGTTGACATTCCTGTTGATGGGATAGCGGTTGCTGTAAATGTATACTTTCCATTTTTAACTTCTAATGATCTTAATATTTCTACACTTCCAGAGTCGGCCCAATCATTGCCGATGATCGTCATGCTGTGGAAATCAGTTAATCCACTTCTGACTCCCGAATGAACACTTGACCGCGCAATATTATTCCTCACTACAATATCAACATTAAAATCTAGTAACACTGCGCTATGGAAACCTGTAAATTTATTCCCTTCCACTACACACCCTATCGAATTGTCGGATTGCTGATATCCAACTTCACCTGATATTGCGGCTGTAGCGTTATGAACTGCTGTGTTATTTCGCGTAATGTTATGCTCGCCTTGCATTTTCATGAATACTTTACAGTCATAAGCTTCGTTACTTTCTATTAAACAGTAAGCAGGTTTGACAGTTCCAGACGGAACTATTGCTGTGGCATACCCGAATATTTTGTTATTTTTAATGTCGCACTTTACTGCATCGTATAGAGAAAATCCAGTACCGTTAGCAGTTCCGAATTTTTTAAGGATATTGCCGTGCGCTTTTATGCCAATTCCTTGTATAGTAATTGCTGTTGCCGTGGAATCCGTAGTATATTCGACAATATTAGAAGATACAATGCCATAAGATGGATCCAATTCTGCATAAATATAAATACCTATCGTTGCATTATCTACGCATTCATTACCGTGAACTATGAACTTCTTCGTATCACTTGTATCTGCGGATGCTGTATATATTCGTATGCCGTATTCGTTATTGTTTTTCGCTTTATTATAAGTAACCTCAACCCCATCGCACATCCACACGGTTATTCCCCTACCACCCGTTGATGCTCCATAACCATTGGTGCTTAATTCGTTATGAGAGAACACGTTACCAGTTCCTAGTTTGTCAGATATCCCATAAAAATAACACTCTTGAATGTCGCAATGTAGCACTTTACAATTCGCGCAAGATAAAAAGTTAATCCCCGAACTTGAACCGTCTCTAATTTTAACAAACTCTATTGAGCTATCTGTGCATGCATTAAAGTATATTGCCCAAGCAGAACCTGCTACGCCTGTACCGTTAATCTGACCACCAATGAAGCGGATGTTTGATTTGCTTGTGGCTGTAAAACCAATAACATCGTTCGACCCCAAGTTGATTGTCCCATAATTTAGAATGGTAACATTAGAGGGGATGTTTAGTGTTTCGGTAAGTGTTAGCAAAAATGTTTTTGAGGGAATAATGAGTTGACCACCGCCAGCTGTAGATAAAAGACTTAATGCACTGGCAAATGGCACAGCATCATTGATTATCCCGTCACCAACTGCCGAAACATAGGGAGCTGGAAGATGCATAACATTGATTCCTCGTTGCGTAGTATCAGCCACATGCGCAGCAAGTTCCTCTTCATCTGCATCAAGCCGATCCTTCAATACAGTGTACGTTGTGCCCTTCGGTGTACTCACTCTGGCTTGTGCAGCCTCAACAGAAGAATCACCCTCTATAACAATTGTATTCAATTGTGTCTGAGTATCTTTAGAGTTCGCTAATGCCTCGTTTGCTATAGCTGTGGTTGCAGCTGCTCCAGTAATAGCTTCATTAGATTGATCAATTGCAGCGTTTAGCTTATCCGTTCCCGTTCTGAGATTATCTTCATAATTAATATGCTCAACCGTCACGCCCTCACCCCTCTACAGGTATTTATCCCTGAATGTAACCTGCAATGTAAAATTCATGCTTGATCCAGTAATCGTTACTTCGTTGTCACCTTTAAACAATTCTAGGAAGTCGCCACTATACTCATTTAAAGCGTTCGATCCATCTTTGGACACTTGATATCTTTGTCCGTTAATAACCCAAGCACTACCTCCCAGAGCAGCTATAGTGAAGGATTTACCGTTAGTTTGTATCGTGACATTTGTACCGACTCCATCAAGATTGATTGTTGGTCTAAGGCTCTGGAATCCGCTCAAGACAACGTTATAAGAATCATTTGAAATTATTGTTACCGTCTCTCCGCCTTCGTGTCCCATTAGGTAATCAGAATTGAAAGTGATTACCTGGCTTCCCCAAGTCACCTCATTATTCGTTTCATTTGAATAAGCATATGGATCAAAAGCTATTAACGGAAGCGTAAAAAACGCCATGGAGAATAATCTCTCTGGCGTCACGGAACCAACATAGCGGACGGTGTAATATTTATCTGATTCATAATCAAATCGCAGTTCTATATTCCTTGCTTTCCCTCTGGAATCATAAAGGAATGCAGTAAATATTCTTATTTTACTCTGAAGTTCTATTCTAGTTAATTCCCTAGCCCAAGCTAGAGGAAGATTGAATGGTCTTGGTCCGTTGTCCGAACCAAAATCATGAGCTCCATCCATTAATGCAATTGGTAAAATACGATCAACGGTCGGGGCAAGTCCGTTCTCATGACCAGTTTGAGCAATTAATCCGAAGTAATCCAGCGTGTATCCATCCAGCGTGATCATACTGGCACCACTCTCCCTGATCCCCATTTCCTATCACTAACTCTATCGTTATTAGGTCTACTAGTTGCTTCAGCTACCTCACGACCATCAATATACGTCTTAACGATGATAACAGATGGAGTAGGTGGCGGAGCATCCGGCTCATTATCCAATGGAGTTACTTTCGCGCCTTTTGGTAGATCCAAGAACTCAGGACCTTCTTCACCGACAATAACTCGACCAGCTTCTATAATATCTCCACCTTCAGCTAGTAAAGGTATTCTAGGAAGCGAGATGCTAGGGATATCAGGTATTCCGAATTCATTCCCTCCATACACCGGCACCCAATCAGGAATCTTAATACTTGGTATTTTATTGATTGCTGATCCCAAGCCATTTATCATTTTCTCGTAAGCACCAATAATGGTATTGATTGCACCTAGTATAAAGTTAGCCGGACCTTTCATTACTTCCTTGAGATAATTCCAGAACTGACTAGCTTTTTCTTTGACCGTATCCCAATTCTTCCATAAGAGAATACCAGCTGCGATAACTGCACCAATCGCTAGAGCAACTAATCCTAAAGGATTCGCATTAAGGGCAGCGTTTAAAAGCCACTGGAAAGCGGTCTGTGACTTCGTTGCCGTTGACCATGCCTTCATAAGATTGGTGATCGTTCCTATTACTGCCTGTGCAAGAATAGCCGCTGTGAGTCCAATTATGATAGGTAGGAAGATATCCATGTTATCCATAACGAACTGAACTCCATCACCTAATAATTGAAAAGCATCTACTACTAACGGTAGAACATTATCTCCTAGCCATTGGAATGCATCAACCAGTGGAGGAATGGCGTTATCTGTTAGCCAGAATAGACCTTCAGCAACCTTACCCAAGGCTGTACTTACAAACTCTTGAATTTCAGGCATGTGAGCTAAAACCCACTCTAGAAAAACTTGGAACATTGGCATAAACTCAGTTCCAAGATGGGTGAAAATAGCTCCGAATGAACCCTTTACATCTGCCATGGTATCTCCAAGCACTACACCAGCCTTGACAGCATCTTCCGACATGACAAGACCTAATTCATCCGCTCTATTCTTCAGAGCATCCATACCTTCACTACCGGCATTTAAGAGAGGTAATAATTCAGTGTAGGACTTGCCAAGTAAATCATTACCTAAGGCATTCCTCTCAGCTCCCTGCTCCATATCCCCAAGTGATGCCATAACCGTTTCGAATATATCTTCTTGACTCTTATTCTTAAGATCATCCACGCTGATCCCGAGCTTTGCAAATCCCTCTGCAGCTTTATCGTTACCTGTCGAAGCATCATTCATTACATCAGAAAGCTTCTTCATGCCTACTTCGAGCTTTCTGATATCGCCCCCGGACTGTTCAGCAGCGTACTTCCATCTCTGAAGCGATTCGCGATTAATTCCAGTACGTTCGGATAATTTGTCGATCTCATCGGCAACATTAGCAGTTCGATTCACAAGCGACAATAGACCGGCACCAGCAACACTCGCACCAGCTAAAATACCTGCCCCCATCTTGGCAGCTGTACCAACCAAACCACCGAGAGTTAATCCCGTCTTCTTAGCTTTGTTATCCGTTTGGTCAATGCTCTTGTTCGCCTGGTCATTATCTACGAATATAGATCCTAACAATCGAAATACTTCCACTTATCTCACCTGCCTTCGTGGGCCCTCATAACTGCTGATAATTCAGCATCAATCTGTTCATTCGTTATATCCGTGTATCTCTTCTTGGCCTGAATCAGCTTGTCCTTATAATCCGAATATGTTACAAAATTGAGCTTTCTCATTTCCATGTAAGGATATAAAGATAACCATCTATCCCGCACCATTCGCTCATTCTGCTTTTCGATTACTTTGAATAGCAACTGAGTGATTCGGTGAACAGGCAGTTTTAAGACAAAATCAAATGAATAAAAGCTATGCAATTGGTGTAGAGTTTCCTCATAACCACCTAAGGCATAGCTTGTTTGAAAAAATCCATGGTCTCTTTGTCAGTAAGAATAGATTTAAATGTCATAATTGTCTTAGCAAACGATTGATTCTGCACATCTTCAGCGGTCTTACCTTCAACGATCGCAACGATACTATATACTTCTTGTTTGGCTTTACCGAGATTCTTCACAATGTGTTTGAATACTTCGATGCCAACCTCAACCTTATCCATTTGTTTACCTTGGTACTTCTCCGAAACTATCTTGCGATACTCATTCAATTCGAGCTTATCGAACAAATCTACTGCATGAGGCAACATATCAAATGCCATATCATTGGTTATTACGATCATTACAATTTCCTCCCAAACAGAATAGGCAGGGGATCACCCTGCCTTCCAGTATTCCGTATTCAATTAAGCTGCTGTTGTAAAGTTAACTGTAACAGGATCCATAATATTACCTGCCGTATCTCTCACTCTAGCAATCATCCAAATATAAGCGGTAGCAGCTGCAAGGTCATCTGTCGGATCGAATGTAGCAACCTTCGTAGCAGAGTTATACGAGATCGTACCGGCCATAATAGCACCGTCGGATACCTTGATTAAGATGAAGTTGCTTGTGCTGATGTCAGATTGTTTAATTTCTTCGCTGAATGTTGCAGTTAGATTAGCTCCAACAACAATATCCGTTGCCGCGTCAGCTGGTACCGATACAACAGTCGGCTTCGTTGTGTCGCTGCCAAGAGTCAGTACATCCTCAATCTTGTAAAGGTCCACATCATCATCAGTAACATCCCAATGAGCATGAATTTCTAAGGCGATTAAACCTTCACCCTTTGCTACTGCAGATAACGAAAAATCATTCTCCGTCATTGCATTAAATATCGTGATTTTCTTGTAACCACCAGAAATGAGCTTTGCAAACATAACTACATTGGTTAAGTATGCTCCGTCTGGAACAATACCAATGTTCGAAGATTTACATGTTAAGACATCAGCTGCATAGTTGGCATAAGGCATTGCGAGTGCCAGGTTATCCATTGAGGTATCTAGGATCGATACACTCAACATAGCATTGATCTCATCAACGTGTTGGAGACTCTTAGACTTACCTTTGCGCCCATCAAACTCAATGTCGCGCAGAGTCTTTGTTGCGTTGAATGTCGCCCCGCCTTTGGATGGTCCTAGCTTTCGCTCACCAACCTCTCCAAAATTGATGTAGACTAGACCATAATCAATCTGAATATTTTCGACTTGCTCAGTCGTTAGTTCTCTCAATCCGATCAGCTCCCTTTAAATAATCTTGCCTGGTACGTGTACCGCCTTCGAATAATTGATTTATCCGGATCTTGTAAGGGAATCTTATTCGATAGATAAAAGGTCACGTATATGCCTTCTCCAGATAAGGTTCTCTTATTCAATCCGCTTGGGACATCGGCAGCTCCATCACCATCGATGGATGCCATGAGTGTTTCCAATTCGGTTGTATCTCCATCAATAGGAGCATCCCACCCATCAATATCTACCACAATCAATTGCATGGATTCCCCATCATCGAAATTACTTGAAAAATCAAATGTCGCATATGGGAATTGTTCCTTTGGTGGAGCATCTTGAAAGTAAGTTTGTGGATGGATCGAGCTCAAGAAGGTATCCAATAATGTTCTTAACTTGATATCAATCATCAGATATTTCCTCCTCCTCATCGATCAACCCAAGCGCTCTATTCTCATCTTCAATCGCCTTTAGAAATTTCCCTTGAGCAATACGAATAGCATCAATATTTTCTAATACTGGTGCTCTCAGATAATCAACTGCTTTGGATTTCTTCGTCCCGAATTGAATCAAGTGAGCATGATGAGCAAATCTATAACCTTTTTTCTTTGCTCGTGCCCGTGTGTAGACTCCGATCTGCAAGCTGGTATCCTTACGCCTAACCCACGTTCCCACATTCTTCTTAAGTGTACCTTCTTTAAATGGTACCCTAGCTCTAACAGCTGGTCTTAATATCTTGGATGTCTCCTTAAGTGCTGCGCGTTCAAGTTCTACCATCATCTTCTTAACCTTCTGAGCATTGGAATGATAAGATACAAATCCATTACCCATCGTCTTCTTCCCCTCTGGTTCCCACTAAACCAGTACAAATCAGTTCCATCTCCTTACGATCCTTCTTAAAGGTTCGTTCAATGGAGTAAGTGATCCCTTCATGCTCTAATTCAGATTCTTGATTGTACTCCAATATCCAAATGATGAAGGTTTTTTCAAGCTTCAATCCATTTGCACCAGCCTGATAATGTTCAGACTGGCGAATGGATTTTTCTTCTGCAAAGGTTTGACGCTTTGCTGGTGTTTTTATCGGATCACCCTTGGAATTTTTTACATACGTATAGGTGATTAGATATATTTCTGTATCAAATCGCATGTCATCACCCGCTTATACGTATAGGTAAATATCTACCTGAGTGCCATCTAATGCGCTGTTCAAATCTATTGTATTCTTCTCGATCTCATCGGAATCAACAACAACCGTTGGAGCAGTTCCTTCCTCGACCTCATTCAAGTAAACTTCCTTAATCGTATTGCGACTAAGCAAGAATGGTAATCCTAGCTTGTCGCCAAAACCGATAGCTGTTGTTGCAAGAACGCCATCATGAGCCGGTATTGTTATTTCTGTGACTGTCTTGAAAGCCTTGTTACCCAATACAATTCCTGCTGTGTTCACTGTTGCAGCTGGTAAGGTTTCTGTGATCACCTCATCAAGATAATTGGTTCCCTCAATAACAACCTCGATCGCTTTGATATCTGCCGCAGTTCCTCCAAACGTTGCCGTAATATTCCGTGGTATAGAAGGATCTGTGATGCCTGTTGTAATTACTTGTTCTACGCCCGTGTCTACAACCGCGGCATGAACTCCGTCCGCATCTCCGACAACCGCATCAGCTGCAGCTATCTCGATATGAGCAAGAAAGCTCTGATCAGCAACGACACCAGGTACGTCAGTTTGAATCTTTTGACCCATCTTAGTATTGCGTGGATACATCTTCATACCTCCTTGTCTAAATAGTAGTGAAACTAGTAACCGTGCGATTCAGCGCTGGCCCATTGTAAGCAATTGCGCTTGTTATCACGATCGCGTATTTTGTTGCGGAATCTAGAACGCTATCTGGTGAAACGGTAATTACTTTCCCTGTAACATCCAAGGTTAACGTCGTAGAGATCACATTGTCTGGATCCCCATATTCAACAATGCTTACCTCATAATCTGTAATGCGTTTATTAAATGTTAATGTAGGTTCTATACTAACGGAAACATCTGTGGCGCCATCTACTGGACTGAATGTTACGCTTAATAAATTACTACTGATGGAAAGCTGCGTTAAAAGATTTGTAAGAATAGGGGAGAACTTTGTCTCCCCACTATTCACATTCCATAAGTCCCCTACAGCTAAGACGATCACTGCAATAGCAAGATCGCTCTCCATCACCGAATCCGATACACCCGCTCCTTGCATATAGCCTTTAACTGCAAGGAGCTTCTGATATAGGATGTTGTCGAATGCTGTACTGGCTACAGGAATGTTCAAACCTTTCTTACATTCAATAAGGAGTTCTGAATCTGTCATTTAAACCCGCTCCTTACGCGCCTTTCTTAACGATCACAACGCCTCTTGGATCAATCAGCTTACCATCGGCAATCAGGATCGCCTTATCTACCCATTCGTTAGTATCATGATCTAAGTAGCGGAACATGGTCATCTGCATGTTGCTGTTAAAACCATAGTTCTTGAGGTTGGTATACACAGCAACCACATCACCAGTTGCAGCATCAGCATAACTTCCAATAACGTCATCCTCGACCATGATTACTTCCTTGCCGCCAAATCTTTCTTGAGGTCCATCCGCAATACCATAATTGATTCGACCAATAGGTTGACCATTTGCATCAACCATACCATTGATGTAACCCTCGAATGTTCCTGAAGCCATGAAGAAGATCGCACCTGCTTTATAAGCAAGAGATAGCTTCGAAAAAACCTTCTTAGCCCAACCATCATAACTAGCAAATTCGCTAGGAGACATTGTGACAATTTGAGCTGCGGGAACTCTTGTATCAGCCGTAATTCCAAGCGGTGATCCTACTCCAGTACCACTAATAACAGCCGCATCCAGAGCCTTGACCATAGCTTCAACAATCAGATCAGTAATAATTGTCTCGAAACCAGTAAGTGAAACGGTATCTGCTAATAGGGATATAGAAACCTTGCACTCCAGACCATAATAAGTGAATGAAACTTTGGTGTTTGCCGTAACCTTTTGTTTGTCAGAAGGTGTAGACTGTCCGATCCATGTAGCTGTAGGCTTCAATGATAGAATCGGAACTTCGACTCCACCTTTAATATTCAGTTTCCGAACACGACTGAATACCTGACCATATACAGTCATTTGTTTAATGACTTCATTCAGGATCGTAGTCGGGATCACAGCTGACACATCTGTTGTTGTAGTCATTGCATCCGCACGAAGTTCAGGCTTAATTTCGCCCGTTTTCGCAAACACCATGAACGCATTTCGATATTCGACAGTTGAATATTTATCGACAGGCTCTTCAGTTCTAGCTTGTGGAGTATTACCCATTGCGAACGTCGCCATCATTTGAGCTGCACTAGGATTACCGCCGCCTGTTTGAGCACTACGCTGTTCGCCTGTTAATTGATTTCCCCCAGCAATCGGTTCAACATCATCCGGCATAGCGTCAATCATACTGCGTAATTCGAGTATTTCATCATTAATCGTTTCAGCTTCAGCTCCAATGCTACGAAGCTCCTCCATAGTTGTAGCAGAATCGTTGCGTCTTTGAAGTTCTGCTTTCCTCGCTTCTTTCTTAGCCAATCTTGCTTGTAATTTTTTCTTCATTTAATTTCACCTTAACCCTTCAATTTTAATGTGTTTGAATTTCTAAGCTTCTTTTGATCAAACTCGTTATTCAAGGTATCCACCTTAGATCTGGCATTCTCCAATGCCATTGCCGCATTATCCAATACGGATTGATCACGAGCATTTATGTCAGTCCCGGTATATGCCGGGAAGTTGACAGCACTTGTTTCAATTACCTTTCTGATCTTCTGGATGCGTCTTGTGGGAGTCTCTGTATCAAGATTCTCCCATTTCTCTTCACTTACATAAAAAATAAAAGACATCCCATCGATGTCCCCACGTTTTACTGAGCTATGAAGTGCCTTGGCTTCCGAATTATTCTCAACATCGAGATTAGCCTTTATATACAATCCACGCTCATCTGTTCTGAGCAACATGGTAGAGTTACCATTGTTCCTACGACTTCTAGCAAGCGGAATCTTTCTTAGATCGTGATTAACGCTGAATAATACATCGTCAAAGTCACAACCATCAAAGGCTCCACGCTCAATGATCTCGTAGAACCAATCGCCAATGCTAGTCTTCTGATCGTATACAGCTGGATGTCCTTCGATATAGTTCCCATCATCCACCGCTCGAAGATCGACAAGTCCGAAGTTACGAATTACAGGTGCATCTTTAACCGGCAATGTGCTATTCTTGCTCATTGTTCGTTCCTCCCTTTGTCTTGTCCTTATTTCCCATTTGATAGGCATTGATTAGAGCAATATCAATATAATTCAATGATTGCGTTATTCTTTCCCCGCCTGCGCGTGGTGGATAACCTAATAAAGCAAGCTTTTGATTATCATTCAATAACCCTTGTTCTCCAGCTGTCTTCATAACCTCAAGCTTAGCTTTAGTGCTCATGTACATCATATCTTTCTGATAGAACACAATTTCATTACCTACTTCTAACTCACGAGAAGTAAATATTGCCTTAGAAAAAGCTTGTCCCAGACTAATAACAAGCGGCTCTAGCGTACCTTCATAGAAAGCCTGGTACTGATCATCGTTATAATCACGAGATAATATTGCTTTAGAGACGCCATACCAATGCAATGCCTTATTCTCAAGGAATTCTAAAGTATCTTTGTCTACCATCTTGGGATCTAGTGGCAATGGCGTGTAGTCACCCTTCATATCTAAAGCAACTATTCCGCTGGTGCCTTTCTCAATTGCATCCTCTAGCTTTTTCCTTTCCGCTTTCTGACCATCATCATCCGTCACCGTGTGTATCTTAAGAATTCCGCGAATGGATAGACTTGACTTGACTCCTTTTTCCAATCCTTGCAATACTGTGTCATTGATTTCTAGAACCTTGAGAAGAGCTGCATTATCTGGCCTGCCATCTAAGCCGCCACCCATGATCTCGTTTCGAGAAAATTTCTTCCTGAGGTGAATCACATCAGAATAGGGTATGGTGAAGTGATCTCCACCAGAAAAGTATAATTTGACATGCAATGTCCCAATTCCATCTTGAATAAAATCTACTTGAGACGGATTCATTGGATAAAAACCTGTATAATTTCTTGACTGATTACCAGATGGATCTGTATACAACTCGTATGTTGGTAATATAAAAGCGTTGTAATTTAAATAGAGCAACCAGATGATTTTCTCTAGAAAATCTTTAGTAGTCATGAGCTCATTAGGTGAGAATTTAAATAAACGATTCAAGCTACCTTTGGGAACGTGTTGCATCTCTTTATTATCAATACGAATATGCTTTGGCTGTAGCTTACTGATCTCAGTAGCGATAATATCAATGCAATTTTGCACAACATCAGATTTATAAACATCATTTCCAAACGAACTGAATATTGCTGCATACCCGCTTAGTAATTTTGCTCTGGTAAACTGCTTTACGTCGGAGTATATACTCTTCAATCGATCAATTATCTTCATTCCATCACCCCGCTCTCTTCGATAACTCAATAAATTCTGATCGATTATCAATGTACACCCGATAACAGATGATCTTCGTTACAGTGCCATCAATTTTCTTATCCTCTTTACCCTGGATCTTTACAGGCATTTGCTCCAATTTATTGTTGACAGCAAGAGATGTATTCTCAAGGCAGAACCGGTCTAGAGAATCATTGTTGTAATTCAATAACTTACTTCGAAGGTCTGCTTCAACCAATTTCATCGGCTCGGACATTGGTCCCCAATCCTGCATAACTCGAACCATATCAAAGCCGATTTCCTCCATCTCCTTTACCCAATAAACTGCCGACCATTTGTCATAGCCGATCTTATAAAATTTAATTCCGAATTCCTTAAACATTTTTACGTACCAAGCTGTTACCAGTCGGAAATCATTTTCATTACCATCGGAAACAGTAATCTTACCTGATCGAATCCACTCCTTGAACTTGGGTAAGTCCTCACTTGAAAGAGTAGCTAGCTTGGATTCCGGAATGAAGTATTGGGATATCGTGTACTTCTTTCCTCCACGCATGAACAACGCCCTGGCACATGCAAGGTCACCTGATTTAGAGAGATCCACACCACCGATTGCGAAGGATCCGCGAAAATCTTCAATGTTAAATGTTTCTTCATTGTTGATCTCCTCAGCCAGTAACCAAGCAGCTGCGTTGTTTTGCTTAATATTAAAATCTTTAGCCAACATAAAAACCCGTTCGGCTTTATCTCGCTGAGCCTTACGGATTTGGTCTTTGATGTATTTGGTTTTCTTAATAGGTCCTAGACTCGGGTTTGACTTATGCCATGTGCGCTGATCTTGCCATACCTCTTGCTCACTGTCCTGGGTATACAACCAGACAAGAATCGTTGCATCCTCAATTTCACCATTCAATACCCCGCGACCATATTTCAGCTCTTGATCCAGATAGCCATCGTTCACAAAACCCTCAGTCGTGATATTGATAAACCAAGGTTCATCCTTCGTAGACTGTGACTGGTCAATGGATTTAGCAATGACGTTGGTCTTCATCTCATTCGATTCATCAACGATCGCACCGTCGATGTTCCGGCCTTCCTTATTCTTCGTCTTGTCCGAAATCTTGAATACCCGACTCTTATTCTTAATATTATAGATGCCTTTCATGTTCTTATGCGTCCGTTTGTTCTTAGGATCGAATTGCTCACGCATATTATTGATTTCACTAAAGATAATATCTGCCTGACCATCATCATTGGATGAACATGCAATATCATTCCCGCCGGTACCGACCATAATCTCAGTCAATGATAATGCAGCGCATAGTGTAGACTTCCCATTCTTACGAGCAATTAATAGGATCGCTTTCTTGAACCGACGAAGTTTTTTCTTAGGCATTTCTTCATCGTAATAATTGCGGTACCCTTCTTCTGTCCATTTGAATGAATAGAATACCTCAATGAATGCTTTCTCCCATAACTCAAGCTTGAATGGTTTCCCAAAGAAAGGGCTTTTCGTATGTCGGCAAAAATTCTCGATGAACTTAATTCGAAAATCAGCATCAGATGTGTCATATTCATAAGCAGGATTGTCTAGATCCGCGACCAGGTTATTAAGCAGCTGGTGAAGCTCCTGCCCAATAACGATCTCACCACGATCTATCGCTTGCTTATATTGTAATAGATAGCTAGTCGGAGCTTCCGGCATTTTCTCGTATGAATTTATCAAACTCATCATCATCCTCAATTATGCTCTTCATCAGAACTCCATTAAGAGTTTTAATAACAACCGCATAAGCATTCACATTCTTCAGGTATTGTTTGGATGCTTCTACAGGCTTTTGTAGATCCGGATTCGTTGGATGAAACTTAATCATGCCTGTTATGGCCAACTTCTTACGCAGCTCGTAGTTTTCAGATTTAAGGAATGCAGCATCCTCAATCAAGCCCTGTACCATATCAGCCTTATCCGGCTCTACTTTTTGGAAGATGTTTTGCAACTTCAACAACTCTTTGTGGAACACATCTTTTTTGTCCAGAAAATTCACCACCTCTCAGATTTTCAAAATTTCTGGTTTGTGTGAAAACAGTGCCCCCCCTACGGTCCCTGAGACTATTGATAATGATTAAAGACCGGGGGGCTACTCTATTGATTCCAATTCATCTAGTAGATCGTTCGAACGATCGCCTGTATCATATCTAGCAATCGTTGAAGCAATATGCATTGCACCGAATGCTCCGGCTGGTATCTTCTTGTATTCCTCAAGCATGAAGCGAGCATTCTTAATAGCATCATCCCAACGAAGAGCATCTTCACTACATTCAGTAGCTTGAGCAATTCTTAAACCCTTAATCCTATTGTCGATCTCGTCCCTTACATGTTCATCGGTATGTTCACGAGCATACTGCAATATATCCAGTAACTTATTAAATACCTCAGTTTCCGTAAGTCTTATATCCACGCTCAATACTGTTGACATCACTCATTCACCCTCTCTATATAATCCTCTCTCATAATCTCATACCATTTGCAATCTGTTACCGTGCCATCGATAAGTCTAGTGTCTGCTTTCCATAATCCGCAGATATTACCTCCGAATCTTTCGACAATACGATCGTATGACTGTTCAATAGGATTACCAACCTGTACATTAAACCTCAACTTATTAAATTTAAACACCATGAACAAATCATCAATAACCTTCATCATTGCTTTAGAGAATGCGATAGACGATCCTGTGAAATTAATAGCAGAGAAGCTGGTTACATTCAATGTGTCACGCTCAATCGAATATCCCAATAATCCAACCACCTTGCTATCTTCCAAAACAGCGTATTCCATCCGTTCCCATGTAGTATCAGGAGCGGTATACTTAACCCTCCACGAATACGACCAGTAGAACTTAAACTTCTCATCGAATGCATGTTTAAGAAACAACTCTTGAATAGCTGCCTCATGTTTTATAGCTAGTTCAATCAATGTGAATCACTCCCCATACTCCCAAACATTTGGGATTATCATTCATGGTATTGCTCAAACCATTTATCGATATACTTCTTCCATTCATCCTTGCGGTACCGCCTGTCTTCATCAGCATCTAACCGCCTAAGACATTCATCTTGACTTACATTGCAAAAAATAAGATCAGCCCCTAAGTCATTGGCTAATCTCTCACGCTTATATTTATCTGCATAACCACCGATAACCCAAGCACTATTCCATTTACCTAACCTGGTCTTAATGTTATCGATCAATAGATTGTGTATACCTATTACATTGCTAAACACTCCATCAGGTTTATCATAGTAAGGCAGCATGGTTACAGCTGAGTAAAGCCTGTCCATATCTACAACCAAATCACCTCTTGATAGATGATGCATAACAAATGTATTCTTCCCTGACATTGGAGGACCATAGACAATATTAACGCCGTTGGATGCCTGATACCCGAATCGCTTATGAATCTTATTATGGCATTCATGATGAACAACCATTATGTTATCTGGATTAAGAGATATCATGACATCATGGACATTCTCAGGTGTTAGCTCAATTTTGTGATGAAGTGTTAATTCTCTCGACCTAGCAACAATCCCAGTACAGTATTCACATTGCAAACCTCGCTGGTTAATAATAACCATTCGGAATGCTTGCCACTCATCACTTGCATAGAATGATTTAAGAATTGCATACTTAGCCATTTACCATGTCTCCGTTCTTAGCTTATTCACTTCGAGTTGCATTCGCTCGATTCTTAGCTTAAGTTCTTCGACAGTCAATTCATTACGATCGAACTGATCTAGTAATGATATACATTTAATCTTACGACCTTGAACAGCAGTAAGTGCATTGTGTATTTGAAGAATACGCTCGAGCTTTTGAGGTTCTTTCGTCTTCTCTTCAACAATCCGCTTTCGCTCAACAATAGCCGGTTGGAACTTCGGTACTCCATCAACGAACTTTAATGTTTCCGCTCCTTCAGCATCGCCATCTTCTTCCTGATAGTATTCATACCTACGCTCGATACTAAGCTTGTCTAAACCCTCGTCAATTTCCTTCATGTTTTTCATCATGAGAAATTCACGATAGTCTAGCAACGTTATTTCATTCAGTAGGATCTGACGAGGATCTGTCTCGACCTTCATGAGCTTCACCTTATGCTCTACAGCAATTTGGCTTAACCACATCGATTCATAGTTGCCATTCTTATAAGCATTCCTATTCCCTGGAGGAGCTGACCCGCCTTTATTGCCTACTGCATTCTTATTTCCTTTAGGAGCACCTTTACCAGGACTAGGTTTAGCATCCCATGCATCAAGATACTTCCATTTACGAACAAGGCCTGGTGAAATTCCTAATTCTCTTGCAATCGATGCGGAATCTCTTGTTCGACCGCTTTTCACCCACAATCGGAATGCCTTGTCTCGATTCTCACTCTTATGTCTACTCATGTCATTTCACCACACCTCCGAACGTTGTTGGATTTGGGTTAACTATTTGATTTGATCACCTCATGATAAAGCACCTCCGAACGCAATTGAGTTTGAATGGAACACTTTTACATAAATTTTGTAAATTGTTACTAATGACCATTATCTTCGACGACTAATTTCCTAGCCGTAATCTACTAATATTTGGGTCTGGAGTGCATCATTCTGGTAAGATTGTTTCACTCGAAAATCATTCTCTTTTTTGTCTCACTTCAATATATGCAAAATCATTTATCCACTGGACTCCGAAAAAACCTTAGAAATGATGCACTCAAGTCAGTATAAAGCGGCTATTGCTCGATCCATCATGTCTTGGGAATAGCCAATATAGATGAGTGTTACTGCTGGATCCGTGTGCCCGAACATCTCCATTAGTAACGCTATGTTATTTGGATCAGCCATATATAATTGATACCCCCATGTCTTCCGTAATGTATGGCAGCCAATTTCACTTAATCGAAATTCCTTAGCAGCATCATTCAAAAATCGATAAGCAGTGGTGCGATCGATCGGTTGATTCTTTAACCGACTGATCGTCTTCTTCTGGCGACTGGCAAATAAATAATCTGTATCCTTGTGTCCAGCAATAAATCGATCTAGATCATCACGTATGCTGGGATGAATGATAAACTTCTTCTTATGCTTATTCTTGGTCTCTGTCATGTGGACATGTGATCCTCTCACCATTCCCACTCTTAATCGACATAAGTCTGATACTCGAAGACCGCTATAAATACCTATGCAGAAGAATAAGTAATCTCGTATGCTACGATTCCTGAAGTAGAACTTCAAGCCATCAATAACACGCTTATCTCGAATCGGTTGTACCTTCATCTCACCACCCCGCTTACATCCTTTTAGACAACAAAAAAGCCGCTTTTGGCGACTTGTGTAAAACTGCGTATTCTGCTCTTCGACAACTTCTTCAACAATATCATAATAACACGGATTTTTTGAGGAAATAGGACACGTTTGCGACATTTTAGGGACATGTTTGCGACATTCCTGCAATAATACTATATTCTTCTAGGGCTTTCGGTCTCCAACGGTCAAATGTTTTTCTTACAATTCCTAACTCATTTGCTACTTCTTCGACAGAGAATCCGTTGATATACCTTAATCTCAATAGCTTATCTAATTCTGGTTTATACATGGATAGCGAATCTAATGTCTTATCGATGATATCCTTTTCCTCATTAGCGTCTTGAAGAGCTGCCAGTCTGCGTATGATTGCATCGTTCCCTTTCCCTTCACCGTTACGAGCATCAATCACCTTCTGGATCTGTCTGGCCAGTTCTTTCAAATTCGCTTTGTCTTGCTCATCATACCCAGTATGGTTCTTGACCTCGTTCAGCTGCGCTTTCGTTCCAACCGGATATTTAACCAAATAGGCAAAAGCTGTTTGTTCAAGCTGCTGCTGTTTATCAGTCAAATACATGTATGACGGTTTATCCTTGAGCTCTTTATGTAAAGCTTGCAACGCATCCACACTTCCATCATGTTCGATACTAAGTCCCATACCAATCGGTTGAAAATGGAGTAGCTCGATTCTTCCGCACAAGCGTTTATACCCGGTTAATTGATCAATAACCCTTTGCTCAATCGCCTTATCCAAGCTCTTCACCTTCCCATTTATATCAAATTCCCAATCGTATGGGATTATCGTTTCTTCGATCCGTGACCTTGCTTAGCTTCCGAAATATGAAATCCTTTATGTGGTTTCTTCTCCTGGTATGGATCAACAAGATTTTCAATTCTCTCTTGCTCCTCTATCGGCAAGTCCGATATGAGAAATTTCTTAACATCTCCATGATTACTTTGTTTTAACATGTTCTCCCTCCATTCCGGTTATCTCCATTACCAAATTCCAGAAACGTTCTTTAAGCAGCTGCTCCACATAAATCCCTTTTACTCCACAGTGGATCGCTTGAGATGTGATCGTCTGAAGTCTGAAATCGATTCTTTGTAAATCTTCAGTCAGTTCAGGAATAAGGCTATCGAAAGTTGCGTTGAATTCTCTGGTCATGTGGAACGGGATCTCAACCACGAGCATTCCCTCTCTCTCGACGATTACGTTCATGTCTGTTCCCTTTGATTCCTAATGTTGCGCGGATCTTCTCGATCTCTTCACGCGATTTTTTTTCACCCTCGTAATCCGGTAGTTGTGAATTAGCATTGGAAGCATGAGTGATGCTGTCTCTCCTGAATTTACTCAAATTGTCACAGCCTCCTTTTGTCCAAAATTCCTCATTTTATTTTTGATATCCTCAAGTTGTTCTGGTGATAACCTTTCGTCTACAGATTCATCGGGCCGAAATATAGGTATTTTAGGTTTGTTACCAGGACGGTTCTGATTGAATTGTTGATGCGGTTTAACTGGTGTGCTTTTAGATTTGTTCGAAGCACTCATTTTCAAGCATAGCTCGGTATATTTCTCACGAAGCTTATCGGGGCTTAGAATATTCTGTTGCCAGAAGATATCCGCTGTTGCCCAATCTATTACGCGATATGCTTCTTCCTCATTCCTCTCATCAAGCTCCAGTATTTTGCGACAAACATCCGCCCATTTCTGAAAATTAGCATTGCGAACGTGATGCCCTAATCCAACACTCTCTGCGAACTTCATAATTTTTTTGTGAAGATAGACTGCCATCTTAAAAGCCGAGCTGTCCTCGGCATACGTTTTTCGTTGCCGAGAAGAAGTCTTTAGAACTTTATTTACTTTACTTTCCTTTACTTTACTTTCCTTTACTTTACTTTGTGTACTTACCGTAGACGTTGCGCTACATTTAATAGGTTTAATGTATACATTAACTTCATTACCGTTCACATCAATGACGAATATCGTTAATTCCTGACTTTCCTTGTATGGATCAACAAGCATATATTGATCCATCATCGTAATGGATTTTCTGCGTTTTGCAGCATCTATATATCTGATTTGAAATCCTCTTGATGTTAAAATTTGATGCTCTTGAAGCATCTTTTGATTAAAAAATCCCCACTTTGCGCACTCATTAACGATCTCATTTATTAGGTTAATGTCTACATTAACCTTGTTAGCGAGTACATATTGTTCTTTCTCACTCCATGGATAAAAGTAACTATTTTTATATATCTCTGACATAAGTCGAATAATAATACCATATCCTTGCATGCCATATTTCCCAATCGGTACGACGAGTTTGTCATCCTGATCGATATCAATATCAAGCGGAAAGTAATCTAATCCTTCCTTCGGTGGACGCGCCATAAATGTTCCTCCCTACTTTTTTCGCTGCTGACTTCGCTCTTTTCGATACGATAGATCGATGATTCGACGGCGATTAAAGACAATTTCTGCGCCAATAATATGACGAGAGTAAGGTACCGCATCACCCTTCTTCTCCTGGGCCAACTTGACCAATATACCTTTAAGCCAGTCAAACCATTCAGCATCTATTGCAGATACCGGAACCCACTGATCCGCATTCTTTCTGTATTCTCGAAGCTCTCCACTAAGCCTAGCTCTGAATAAATAGAATTGTTTAGGATCATATATCAATGATAGCTTGTCCGCCCAGCAGAGCTTGCTAGGCTCCTTACCTACTAATCTCGCATAATGCCTGCTATGCAGTAATACTAGATTGTAATATTCTTCTCCGAACAATTCCCCTGCGATCCGCGCTCCAAACACTGGATGCTTCTCTCCTTCAGGTCCATCCATATTAGGAGTGAACCAATAGCCTCAATCGTGAATGATGATGCATATCGATTCCTTTAATGTTGGACGGCCGTACAGATGATACCAGGCTAACCATACGGTAATTGGATGCCAGATGAATTGATGTACTCCGAAGAGTAAGCTTCTTCTACCTATCATTCGGATTGTATCCTCCCTCTGTAAATTGTGTGTTCTACAGATGTACATGACATTTGGTCGCAGCTGTGTGTCTCGTCTTCTTCATTAGGTCTGCCCGTAATGACAATACGATTAGTATCCGGGTTAACAAAAACTCCTGTTACTTCCTTTACTTCAACCCATCCTAGAGGTAATTCACGTTGAGGAATGAATGTTTCAATTGGAATGCAAGTGTAATCACCAGCTTTAATGATCATGGCTTTTATTCTCCTTCCATAATTTCATTGGGATAGAGTATCTTACGACTTAACTCACCGGCATCGAATACTGCTGTTCGATCGTATAGAGGTAAGTAACGATGTGTTAGGTCCTCTGTCCCTTTACCAGCACTTGCAGCATAATGGAATGCTACTGGATGCTCACCAGATCCATCAGGACGGATAACTCCATTATTCATAACAGGCATCTTAAGCAGCTTGCATCGAGTTCTAGTGAGTAAAACTGCATTATCATAAGGTGTACTTGTCCAACGCTTTGATGCTGGAATATAGTATGGTAAGCCTGAAGCTAATACTTCCGATTTGTTATATCTACCTTCTTTGTTTGGCATCTTCATCCTCCGTTCCTTGGGATAGAGAGGAAAGAAAAATTCCAATACGACGTATTACGAAGTAAGCAGATCCATCTTGAAAAATTTCCTCTAATAGATTTACAGATTGCTTGAGTTGTTCCTGCACCTTCTCCTTAAGCAGTTCCTCAACACGAAGCTTAATCTTCCATTTTGTATCCTCACCAATATAATCGAATTGCCCACATTCAATTTCCGTTAACACTTTCTTCATACCATGGTATATACCGACTCTATAAGAGTAGGCGGGTAATGGTCCCATTGATTCCATTTCATTTTCTATCCAAGCCAACAATAGCTGTTTATCAAGAATAGGTTTAACGTTATATGCTGCTTGTTCTTCACTCATGGGATACCTCCATCTGTTCCGAAAAGTATTCATACTGTTTTTGTGAGATATCAATGTTAATCGGTTCGTAATATTTGCAAACTTCTTGAAAATCCAATGAAATAAATGCATCTTCACCAAACTTTTTAACCATATGCTCCTTGAATTTTGCGTGAAAAGTTTTGCGACTTTCAAAATCCTCAACCGTTGGAGCAGCTAAATCTTTGCGAACAATCATATAAGCGTTGTGGATGTCATCCATCTTTACATCAAGGTTCTCATCACTCCAATCACCTGATTCCATACTAGATGCCAAATATCGTTCTGGATTGGATTTATTTCGCATTACTATTACCGGGATTGCCTGTTCTTCACTCATGGGTATCACCCTTTCATTACAAGTTGGTCGTACTGCGACACTAACCTTTCATAAAAGTAAGCCAGTGCGTCTTACTTCTTCTATCACCGAATAGCGGTTCGAACTCAATCACATCAAGAATTTCTCTAAGCTTTATTTGATCTTCATTCCATTTGAAAATTAGAGTGCCATTCGGTTTCAATACTCTCATACACTCCTGGAAGCCTTGACGTAGATCATCCTGCCAAGTGGATTCCAGCTTTCCGTATTTCTTGGACATCCATGCATCATCACCGACTTTCAGTAGATGTGGAGGGTCGAACACTACCAAATAAAATGTATTATCTTCAAACGGAATGTTTCTGAAATCAGCTACCAGATCAGGCCTTACTTCTAATTTCCGACCATCGCAAAGGGTATCACTCAATTGTCGATTATCCATGTATAAAGTATCCTCATGCTGCCTGTTAAACCAGAACATTCTACTGCCACAACATGCATCTAATATCTTCGCCATCTGTACCTCCTTCTGTCGCACTTTAAGTCTCTTATTCATCACTCCAAGGATGCCTCCGCTTTGGATATGACCTCTACATCAGGCCTAAACCCACTCGCTGCTCCGTCATCCCATACAACGCCACCACTACTATCAATCTTCGTTATAACGTGAGGAGCATTCCAATCAAAGTTTGCTTTTGAACTGCCTGATCCTCCTCGAAGAATTCTAACTGTATCGCCAACATTTGCTCCAAGTTTACGGATTTCTTCTTGGCGGCGTTGTTCCCAATAATGGTCGGTATCAATCTGAGTTGAAAGAATCCTTTGTTCTCCTTCAAGTGATTTGAATAAGAATAGATCAGGCCCTCCGCTGCCTTGATGGTAGATATCGTAATAGACGCATCCTCCTGGAAGTTCAAGATTAAAGTATGGATGAGTTGGATCTGTTATTTTGACCGTGTGTTTGAAATCCATTTCTCTATCATTCCTTTCTCGTATTAAATAGTTTCTCAGCTTCCGTTTCATCGATGGTTACGGTCTTTATGCCGTCCCAATCCTCACGGATCTGATCTGACTTCTTCATGGCTGCATCGATCTGCTTCTTACTGATCCCTGGTATACACTCCATAGCCTCACGCATATGCTTCTGGCCAAGAAAGTAAGCTTGACTATGGATACCATTCATCCAATCCCAAAACTTATCATTTTGCATGGTCTTGATACGCTGGAATGTCTTACGTCTGGTGATTTCATCCAAGTGTGTTCACCTCTTATCCTCGTGCTAGTTCTTCATTCTGCAACTTCTCATAATGATTCCATTCCTCACGAGACACGCTGCCATTCGGTCGCCTGTTCTTGTTGTTCTTCTTTCGGCGAACGTTTCTGAGATTATCATCCAAGTTATTCAATGTGTCGCGATCCCGATGGTCAACATCCTCTTTCTTCCTGGGATTATTAAGGAAACGATGCAAGTAAACAGTTCTCCATACATCATTTTTATCTCGGATTCGTGAAAGCACATAATATGATTGCGTAGTTTCTCTCCATGCTGCTACCCACTTATGAGGGAACTCTTGGAGATCTGGAAGCCTACAACTTGAGACTATTGCAGGAATTGAACTTCCATTACGTCTATCTAAGTAAATGACTGTGATTTCACCTTGAGATTCGTAGCGGTTCTTCAATTAGCGTTCACTCCTGACGCTATCCTTAATTTTCTTGCGATCGCTGATTTTCATATACATATCTGCGATAATAACGCCTGTCCTTGTAAGGTCAGCTTCACGTTGGATTAGCTTGAAATTATTTAGTATCGCCAATTGAGCGCGAGAGACACAGACGAAATTATCAAGATCTAGGTTTTTTCGGTCTCTGTCGCCGAATACAATGGCATGACCTTTTGGAATCGGTCCGTATGCTTCTTCCCACAATACCTTGTGTTTGTGCCTCCACCGCTTATGCCAAGGGCCATCATCTTGTACCTTTACTAATACGTATCCATCCTTGTCGATTCTTTCATACCCTACCGACTTATAGTTAATTGCTTGTTGTCCTTTTTTGAAAGATGTCCTACTACCACCGACATTATATACACCTTTTGTTCCTTTGTTTGGCGGTGACATTCCTTCGGAACCTTTAAGACCACTATTGACCTTGTTATTTTTCTTCCAAGATTTCATCTGCTTTACTGTTATAGAAAGATTAAAGGTTTCATTCACAAGATCAGTTAGATCTTGATTTAACAAACCATTTACGTTATTCATAATAAATTCCACTTGATCAAAGGAGAACAGAGTATCCGGTTTAGTTATCCGAATTCTAGGAACGTCACTTGAGATCTTATGATTAGCTTTAAAACATTTAATCTGTTCCACCGTACAACTGGTTTCAAACTTACGATTGAATAGGTCGGTGATTTCAGCATTGTACCTACCTGGAGCAATCTCGCGAATAAATGCCTTTTGTTCCAGGGTGTATCGATGCTGCATTACTGACCGCCTTCAAGCATTTTAGGAAGCTTAGCGTCTGCGTTCATTTTTTCGTCCACATATTGTTGAGATTTCAAGACTAAAGAACCTGCATTGATAATGGTCGACGCTACTCCCATTACTGCTTTTGCTCTATTAACTTCCTCTGTTAGTTTTTCACCAGTTAACTCTTCATCCCCTAAACGCTCGAGTTGTGCAAATAAATGATTGTTCAAGTCTCCTAATGTATTTTTCAATTAATGTTCACCCCTATTCGTTTGTATTGGTTACACCCAGATGTCCCAGGGCAATATCCAGATGGACTTGTGCCAAAGTCATATTGGCGAGTTGCTCTGGTGGAACATCATTATTAGCAGTAAGATACATCCAAGCTTGATCCGCTTTAGCTGAAGCCTTCTGAATCGCCTTGATAAGGCTTTCCTTACGTTTCTGATGGTGTTTATTAATAATAGCCATAGATCAACCCCCTCTCTTCAATTCACGAACATTACGAGATTCACGGTGCACAACGATGAGTTTAGAGGGAACATCACGCTCTACTAACCAATTCCTCCAATTAAGGCCATTGTTCGCAATCTCTTCTTTCTGCTTACGAGTTGGTCTAGTTTCTTGTTTAATAGGAATCATCCCTTCTATTCGAAAAGTGTTTGGATTGCTGGATCAGTTGGTTCATTACTCTCAACATTAAATTTCTTGATGCGAGGTTCTTTAATAGTAGGCTTGCCTACCCACACCCGATCAGAAATAATAATATCTCTTTCCATTACTGGAATAATCCGCTTGTCGAAATGTCGCCTAACCTTATAAAAATTTCTGGAAGTTCCCTAGCTGCTAATCACTTCGCCGGTCCACTCTTCCTCTGGTAGATCCGGCATGATATCACCTTTGTATAACATCCACTCCTTGAACTGAACGCATGAACCAACTTTGATCATGGGATACCTTTCAAATTCGGTATGTGTTATAATTGCTGTAAATAAATTTAATAAATCGTTCAAGTTAGTCGCCTGGCAGGGCGACTTTTTGCTATTTCTATACGGATATCCCAAATCTCGTTAAGTATCCAGATCCGGCCATCAGCACCTAATGTATCTGAATTAAGAAATGAACTGAGTTTATCCAAATGTTCTTTTACTGGATCAAGCAACTCGCACACCTTCCCTTCCCATCTGTCGTTCTACAAACTGCCAGAAAGGGATCTCTCTAATCCAAGGCATATTGAGCTTTACATAGTCGCTGTTGTAATACTCTCCAAGCTTCCACAGTTGGTCGTGATGCTCAACGACTACTCGGCTTATTTTTCTTTTCTTCATCCAACGTCTCAACCTTTTCTGATACCTCTTTGATTTCCTCAATTGGCTTCACCTCCATATCAATGAAGTTAAGGAGGTATTTCATTGTTCCAGCACCATAATGTTCATAATTAAACGACTTACTTGATTTATAGAAGCAGTACACCTCGACGATATCGTTCCATTCCATTTCAGAACTTAAGCGCAGTAGTTTAAATTGACTATGCACATCAAATATAACTGACGTATTTCTTTGTTCCAAGCGAACCTTGACGAATCGTCTTTCGCACCAATCTGTCGAGGATAAATTTGCCTTAATGCGGTCCGCAAGTTCTGCTGAAGCAGTACTTGCGATATATTCCAAATCCAATGTGCTGCTGATAGTTATCAATGCCTTTCCTCCTCTCTAGAATGTTTCCTATGAATATAAGGTTGTTGTGGATCAATTCCTTCATCGCCAAGTTGGCTCCATCCGTATAATAGAAAGTCTAAGAAGCATATTATCAGGATTACTAGATACATCATTGGGCTTGTTCAAGTAGCCATCGTTCTAAAAATGATCTCGTTTCCCGCGCGGGAAAATACCATTTACTCCCGACTTTTCGTTTCGGAAACCTTGGATCGAAGAAAAATGCTTCCTGCAAAGTATTCCAACTCATACAAGTTCTTCGTTTTAACTCGCCAGTATCCCAAAATACATACTCAACATCAACTTCCTTAATCAGTTCCGCTATCTTCTGCTTACATAACTCCCTGATCTCGGATTGATTAACATTCACACTCACTATTGAAGAATCCATTTGCTCCCCCCTCAATTCGTCTTCTTCAATTCGTTTTTCTTTTGTATCAACTTAATAAGTTTGGTAAAGTCTACTGTTAACTTGCTCATCTGCAACCGCTCCTTAATTTTCGGAAATCGAAAGTTGATTATCAAAAAAAATATCGCTATATTCCATTTTGAGAATTTGACATACGGTAGGCACTTGTTCCGCAAGTAATTTCACACTCCCAGATTCCACACGATAATAACCAGAAGCCGTACCGTATCCTAAAGCATCAGCCATTTTCTTCAATGTTATTTTTTCTGCTCTTCGTTTTTCCTTTATTTTCGCTAAATTAATCACTTCGCACGCTCCTTTCTTTAATTTTCGGAATCGGAAAATGTATAAATTAAATATATCTTGTCGACTGATGAGTGTCAAGAATGAATTTTACGAATCCGAAAATTTTTACAAAAAATATTGCTGAATCCGAAAAAATAAGTATAATAGTAAGAAGCAACTAATACAGGAGGTTAAATGTAATGGGAACGATGGGAAGTAGGGTTAGGGATTTGAGGATAAAAAACAAACTAACTCAGAAGGATATGGCGGGTAAGATCGGTATTAGTCATAGTACACTTTCAAAAATAGAATCGGGATACAAAGAGAATGCAAATAAAGAGATAATATTAAAAATTGCAGACTTATTCGATGTCTCAATTGATTATCTATTTGGCAAATCCAAGAACCCTGATATTCACGATGTGGAGGAAGAGTTTGTTTCAAGGCTCGAGTTGGATTTGTCCGATGAAGAATTACTAGATCGATTTGATATTAATTTTGATGGTCGCAATTTATCAGCTGCTGAGGCAAAGACGGCACTTGCTGTGTTTCGGGCAATGTTTCAGCCAAAGCAACCTTAATTGTATGTACCGCTTCATCCATTCTTTTCGGAAAAAATTGTAATAAAATTGTTTCAAAATGGACTACCATTTTCATCGTCAAGTCACTCTCCCTATTATTAGTATTTTGAGTATATCATAGAAATAAGAACTTATGTTCTTAAATTTACGAACTGAAAGGAGTTAGAAATGGACTTCTCCCGAGGGAGAAGCTTATTGAAACCACTCTTGAAAATACGAGGTTGGACCCAATCGGAATTATCTCGCAGGACTGGATATGATCCTAGTGTAAAATCAGAATTGCGAGTAGGGTACTCTCCAAGAATGATATCCTTCTTTGCTAATGGCAAGCCGATGTCGCCTGAAGCTATGTATACAATTTCTTATTTGCTAGGTGTGCATATGGAAGAACTTCATGAGTGGATTGAAAATCAATAGGCAGCAGAGAAAGTTTCTGCACCTCCCCAAGGAAAGTTAGTAGTTATTGGTACTAGTTGAATAAGTATAGAAGATTTTTATATTAATAAGTAGGTAAATCATTACCAATTTCTCAAGAGAGGAAGTAGTTAGACATGGCTACCTTTAGACAACTTAAAAGCGGAAAGTGGCAGGCTCGTGTATCGAGAGATGGGGAAGAGTTTAGTATAGGTACATTTCGCACGAAGAAGGAAGCTCAGATAGAAGCAGGGAAAGTCGAGGAACGGATCTATTACGGGCAAACACTCAACGACAGAAACATGTTGTTCGGAGATGCTGCAGATGAGTGGATGAACGTCTACAAGAAGAATTCACTTAAAGATTCAACGTTTAGACAACTCGAAATTATTATTAGGCTACATATCAAACCTTTCTTCGAGAATAAACGGATCATGAAGATTAAACGTGTAGACATCAAGAATTGGATCCAGAAATATGTGGACATGAAAGATGAGGAAGGGAACCAGAAGTATTCTTACGGATCGTGTCTGAAATATTTATCTATAATGAAGAGTATCTTCCATTATGCAGTTCATGAGTTAGAAGTGTTGGAAAAGAGTCCGGCTGATCGCCTGAAAGTTTCGGTCAAGGATTCTACTGTAGATAAGAAAATCAAGTTTTTTTCATTGGAGGATCTTAACAAGCTGCTTGACTTCATGAAATCGTACAAGCACCAACGATATGATGGTTATCCGATCTATTATACGCTTATGTACTTCCTCAGTCAGACCGGTTTACGAATCAGCGAAGCACTTGCACTGCGCTGGACGGATATTAAGGAGAATCAGTTGACAGTAGAGAGACAAACGAGTAGAGACGATAATAACGACCTGGAGCTAACAACGCTTAAGAATACATCCTCATATCGGTCGATTGGCATAGAGGAAGATCTTCTGAAAGAACTAAAGAAGTTCAAAGTCAAACAAAATGAACTTATTCTTGGCAGTCCGACATTTCACCAAAACGAGGACGGAATCATCTTTCAAAATTACCTAGGGAACTATCTGACACCTTCGACTGTTCGAGATTCCATTAAAGATTATGCCTTGAAAGCTGGTGTTGAATACAAAGGAACGCACGGATTCAGGCATACTCATGCTGTCTTACTACTTGAATCGGGCGCAAGCTTGATATTCGTATCTAAACGACTTGGACATAAAACAATCAAAACAACCGCAGACACATATCTGTCAATCACTCAAAAAATAGAGAAAGACGAACTGAAAAAGTTCGCCTCCTACACCAAAAGAAAAATCTGAATCGGCACGAAATCGGCACAAACGATATCGGTCAATATATAAATATCCCGCGAGCCTTACTGCAATAAGGCTCTAGTCGATTTAACCTATAGACCCTTCCATCTCGAACTTGATCAAGCGGTTCATCTCTACTGCATACTCCATTGGTAATTCTTTAGTGAAGGGTTCAATGAAGCCCATGACAATCATCTGCGTTGCCTCTGCTTGTGATAGACCACGGCTCATTAAGTAAAACAATTGATCCTCAGAAACCTTGGATACTGTCGCTTCATGCTCAAGTGTAATATTATCGTTTAGAATCTCATTGTAAGGTATTGTGTCAGAAGTCGACTCTTTATCCATAATGAGCGTATCACATTGTACATTAGCTTTAGATCCCTGAGAGTTTCGTCCGAATGATGTAAGCCCTCGATAAGTTACCTTACCACCATGCTTACTAATCGACTTGGAGATAATCGTCGACGTAGTGTCTGGTGCAAGATGTGTCATCTTAGCGCCTGCATCCTGGTGCTGGCCTTTACCAGCGACTGCGATTGATAAAACCATACCCTTAGCGCCTCTACCCTTAAGAACAACGGCTGGGTACTTCATAGTTAGCTTAGAGCCAATATTACCATCAACCCACTCCATCGTCGCATTCTCTTCAGCCACAGCACGTTTAGTAACTAGATTATAGATATTCGGTGCCCAGTTCTGAATCGTAGTGTAACGTGCACGTGAGTCTTTGCGGCAAATGATCTCCACAACAGCACTGTGTAACGAGTTTGTACTGTAGATTGGAGCAGTACAGCCTTCTACGTAGTGTACGAAGCTACCTTCATCGGCAATGATGAGTGTTCGTTCGAATTGACCCATGTTCTCAGAATTAATTCTGAAATAAGCTTGTAAAGGCACTTCACATTTGACACCCTTCGGTACATAGATGAAGCTACCACCGGACCAGACAGCACTGTTCAATGCTGCAAACTTATTATCAGTTGGAGGAATAATGGTTCCAAAGTATTCACGGAAAATTTCTGGGTATTCCTTCAAGGCAGTATCCGTATCAGTGAAGATTACACCTTGATCAGATAGCTCCTTCTGCATACTATGGTAAACAACTTCCGACTCATATTGTGCTGATACGCCTGCTAAGAATTTCTGCTCAGCTTGTGGAATACCAAGCTTGTCGAAGGTTTCTTTAATTTCTGATGGAACCTCTTCCCATGTTTTTCCTTGCTTCTCTGATGGCTTAACATAGTATTGAATATCATTGAAATCCAAATCGTCCATGTTGCCGCCCCAGCGAGGCATTGGCATCTTAAAGAATTGTTCTAGTGATTTCAAGCGGAAATCAAGCATCCATTGAGGTTCATCCTTCATACGTGAAATTTCCATTACGATTTCTTTATTAATTCCTTTACCTGACTGGAATATCGATTTGTGCTCATCACGGAAGCCATACTTATAATCTTCCATTTCCGGCATTTTTAAAGCCATAATTGTAACCTCCTTAAAGTTTTTGATGACTGTGCTAGCAGTAGATAAAACTATCTCGTAAGCATAAGCCTAAGGTTTTCTGAAGCATGCGCTAAGTTTTACTGTTCCGATAATTCAATTCCCTTTTTCATGGCGTTCCAGGATAAGGTTGCACATTTGATCCGAGCAGGGAATTTAGTTACACCTGATAACGCCTGAATGTCTTCATATTCGAATTCAGCATCTGTTCCGGTCATCATCGCTGAGAAATCCTGAGCAATTTGTAAGGCATCTTCTATCTTCTTACCTTTCACTGCATCTGTCATCATGGAGGCAGATGCAATGCTGATCGAGCATCCCTCTCCCTTGAACTTTGCTCGCTCGATGATTCCATCCTTAACGAGCAGCTGTAAAGAAATGCTATCCCCACAAGTTGGGTTATTCATCTCCACGGTTACAGCCCCATCTTCAAAGGTACCGCTATTATGTGGAGATTTGTAATGGTCCATGATGACCCGTCTGTACAAATCATCTAATTGCATGGCCAAAGTACTCCTTTGCCTTTAATAATGATCCCACCAGCCGATCGATATCTTCCTCTGTATTATACAGATAAAAGCTAGCTCTTGCAGTAGCAGAAACTTGTAGCCATCGCATAAGCGGCTGACAGCAATGATGTCCTGCTCTTATCGCAACACCCTCTGCATCTAGAACTGTTGACACGTCGTGTGGATGTACATCACCTAAGTTGAATGTGATCAGACTGGCACGATTCGCCTTAGGTCCATAGATCACAAGCTGCTCAATCTCGCTTAATCGGTTATACGCGTATGCGGCGAGCTCTCTATCATGCTTCACAATCTCATCAAAGCCAATTTCATTGAGAAAATCGATGGCTGCACCTAACCCTATTGCACCTGCAATGATTGGAGTTCCTCCCTCAAACTTGAAAGGAAGCTCCTTCCATGTAGAGCTCTGCAGCTCAACATAATCGATCATCTCACCACCAAACTCTATAGGCTCCATCTGATCAAGCAAGCTTTTCTTACCATATAATGCACCTATGCCTGTAGGTCCACACATCTTGTGACCGGAGAATGCATAGAAGTCACAATCTAAATCTTGTACGTCTACTTTCATGTGTGGTGTGCTCTGGGCACCGTCAACAACCATCTTCGCACCGTTCCTATGAGCAATAGCCGCGATTTCCTTGATTGGATTAATAACACCCAACACATTCGACACATGAGTCATAGCGACAATCTTGGTACGCGCTGTTATGGTTGCCTCTACATCACTGAGTTGAATTGTACCATCAGGTTGTAGGGGTATATATTTCAATGTAGCGCCTGTTGCTTTGGCAACCTGCTGCCACGGTATTAGATTACTATGATGCTCCATAGGTGTAATTACAATCTCATCACCAGGACCGCATACCGACCTACCATAGCTGGATGCAACAAGATTAATGGCAGTTGTAGTTCCGCGAGTAAAGATGATTTGAACGGGCGACTCCGAGTTGATAAATGTACTCACCTTCTCGCGTGCACCCTCATACGCGTCTGTTGCTCTAGTGCCCAGTGAATGTACACCCCGATGAACATTAGAATTGTCATTCTCATAATAGTATTTCATAGCCTCAATGACCTGAATTGGCTTTTGTGAGGTTGCTGCACTATCCAGATAGACAAGTGGGTGACCATTCATCTGCTGCTCTAATATTGGGAACAAGCTGCGAATATGGGAACCCATCATACTCCCAGCTTCCTTTCGGCGACGGTCCTAAGTTGCTGCTCCACAGCGGCAATAGGTATCTCAGCTACAACAGGTGCAAGAAATCCGTAGATAATCAATTTCATTGCCTTCTCTAATGTTATACCCCTAGACATCAGGTAATGAATCTGTTCTTCGTTTACCTGACCAACACTGGCAGCATGACCAGCCTTTACTTCATCCTCATCAATGAGTAAAAGTGGGTTAGCATCACCACGAGCAGTAGGGCTAAGCATGAGTATACGTTCGGTTTGCTGACCGTTGGAATGGGTTGCACCTTTCTCAATCTTCGTAATTCCGTTTATGATCGCCGTTGCTGAGTTCAGAAGAACTGCACGTGTAATCATATCGCTTGAAGTATGCATGCCATGGTGGACAGCACGTGTAGAAATATTTAATTTCTGATCCCCAGTAGCTACACAAATCACTTTGGCATCGGAGGAGGAGCCATTACCCTTAAGAATGGAGGTTGTATCCGACATACTCTCCCCATCGTTCATCTCACCAATAATCCAATCAATACGAGCATCATTGTCTACAATCGCTCGACGGTAGCATAAGTCGATGACAGTCCGTTCCATATTATGGACTGATGCAAATTGTACATGAGAGCCTTTCTTAGCGAATACTTCGACGACACCATTATGAACAAGATTGCCAGGTAGATCACTACTTGCATAATTGTCTACATAAGTTACCGAACTGTTTGCCTCAGCAATAATTAATATATGTGGAGCAAACGTTGCATGGATATCATCTGTTAAGAAAATGGATTGTAGAGGCGTCTGAATTTTCACACCAGGTGGAACATATAAGAATACACCACCGTTCCATAATGCGGTATGAAGAGCAGTCAGCTTGTTCTCATCCATGTGAACAGCTTTCATGAAGTATTGCTGTATTATCTCTGAGTGATCCTTCAGTGCGCTTGCAAGGTCTGTAAAGATAACACCTTGCTTGCTCAATTCTTCTGACACGGATTTGTAAATGGCTGAAGAATTTCTCTGTACGATTAAATTGTCATATTCTTTGTCTTCATCCAAGAAAGAGCGAGCTTTCGCTGGCAAGTCAGATACCGATGCTACCGTATCGGCAGCTTGGAAGCTACCGTATGCGTCGAGCTTCCATCGATCAATTCTAGTTTTCTCCAGCATAGGTAATTCTAATGTACTTGCAGCATCAAGAGCACGTTTACGAAGCTCAGTTAACCATGCCGGTTCATTGAGACTATTGGAAAGACTCGTAATTGTAGCTTCATTTAATGCTGGAACGGTTTGTATTGTCATTTGGGTTTTCCTCCTTGAAAAGCGGCCGGCTTCATCTTAATATTTGGGTGCTACAGTATTCATTGGCATCTTAAATTCTTCTTCTTCTTGACCAACGGTTTCGTCGATTATTCCTAATTCTTCCTTAATCCAATCATATCCATCTGCCTCTAATCTCAATGCCAATTCAGGTCCGCCAGACTTAACAATACGTCCTTGCATCATGACATGAACAAAATCAGGCTTAACATAATCCAATAAACGTTGATAATGGGTAATGATTAGGAAAGCACGATCATCACTTCGCATCGCATTGACACCAGCAGCTACAATCTTCAATGCATCAATATCTAATCCCGAGTCAATCTCATCGAGGATAACAACTCTTGGCTCTAACATCATCATCTGGAGAATTTCATTTCGCTTCTTCTCTCCACCTGAGAAACCTTCATTTAGATAACGATGTAAAAATTGGGGATCCATCTCAAGCTCGCCCATCTTCTTCTCCATCTGACGAATAAACTTGATCAGGGAAATCTCATTTCCTTCTTCACGTCGTGCATTAATTGCACTACGCATAAAGTCTGCATTCGTAACACCGGTAATTTCGCTCGGATATTGCATAGCAAGGAACAATCCTGCTTGTGCACGCTCATCAACACCCATATCTAATAAATCTTGATCATCAATTGTAACTGTACCTTCGGTTACTTCATATTTGGGATGACCCATTAATGCTGAAGCAAGTGTGCTCTTCCCTGTTCCATTCGGTCCCATGACAGCATGAATTTCGCCGCCCTTTAGCTTTAAATCAATACCCTTAAGAATTTCTTTTCCATCAATAGTGGCTTTAAGTCCATCTATTATGAATGTTGGTGATTGGCTCATTGTAACGTTACCTCCAGAAATATGTTTTATTTTATTGAATCATTGAGTGCACCCCAGATAGGAGTTCTTATTAGTTTATAATAATTCTAATTGATTATCAATGATTCTCATTTACATTTTTATTATAACGTACATGAAACAAACTATAAAGTCCGTTTGTCGAATATCCCAATAAGATAATATATTTCAGTGTATTTATTTTCTTGTAAACAATAATCCTATATACTAATGAAGAGAATATTTAGAAGTGAGGACTATCACATGAGACCAAAGGACAGAAATTCTGAACAATCCATCATACAATCTATGCGTTGGAAGGACACTCATCTTGATTTGTTAGACCAACGTTTATTACCTGAGCAAGTTATTTACTTACAGCTTAAAACTGCGGAGGATGTTTGGGAGGCCATTCGACATCTGAAGGTCCGAGGTGCTCCAGCCATCGGTATTGCAGCAGCTTATGGTCTGTATTTAGGAATCCATGAATTCGAGCCTGATTTAACTTTGTCTAATGATGAACAACTTCAGCGTGTTACTGAGCAAATTTCAATTACTGCACAATTGTTAGCCACCTCCAGACCTACTGCTGTGAATTTATTCTGGGCCTTGAAACGTTTGAAGAACAGAGCTGCTTCACTTATTGAACAACAACCATCAATTACACCAATTGAGATCAAACAGGCGCTTCTAGCTGAAGCAGAGTTAATCCAAATGGAGGACGAGCAAATATGCCGTATGATCGGTGAACATGCTGTTGATTTATTCCATGATGGTATGGGTGTCCTCACACATTGTAATGCAGGTGGGTTAGCAACTGCTCGATATGGAACAGCATTAGCCCCCATGTATCTTGCGAAAGAAAAGGGAATGGATCTAAAAATATTTGCGGATGAAACAAGACCCGTCTTACAAGGTGCACGCTTAACTGCATTTGAACTTCAGCAAGCAGGAATTGATGTGACTCTAATATGTGACAATATGGCCGGAATGATTATGGCCAAAGGTTGGATACAAGCGGTAATCGTTGGAACAGATCGAGTGGCTGCTAATGGAGATGTTGCCAATAAAATCGGAACCTACAGTGTCGCCGTCTTAGCTAAAGCTCACGGCATTCCTTTCTATGTTGCGTGTCCAATATCTACGGTAGACCTAATGACAGCTACTGGTGCTGACATACCTATCGAGGAGCGTGAAGGTGATGAAATTACTCTAGGCTTTGGTAAAAGAACAGCACCCGAAGGTATTAAGGTTTATAATCCAGCCTTTGATATCACTCCAAATGAATATGTAACTGCAATTATCACGGAGAAAGGGATCATATATCCCCCGTTTGCACAACAACTAGAGAAATTAATTGCAGTAGGGAGTGAATGATTTGAGTGATAAGAATATGAAGAATGAGAAAAGTGAGAAGAGTGAGAAAACCGAAGCACAAGACGACGTTAATGGGTATTTATTCTCAGTTGAGGTATTGGTTAAAGGCAGAACAAACGGGCACGCATTAGAACGCTTGACTCATCTACTGAACGAAGAGCAAATAACAGATTACAGAATCATTAAAGGTATTAATTTAGGACAGATCATTGCGGCAAATTTAGACAAGCCTAAAGAGAAGGTCACTCAAGCCAAATCAGGAGCTATAGCTGCTAATACAACCACTCAGAAGCTTCAAGTAACTGATGTAAAAAAATTAACCAAGGCAATAGAGCCAAAAGCAGCAAAATCCGAGTATCAGCCTATCATTGATCAAATCGAAAAATTCAAAGAAAATAAATCGCTTGTTCGTCTTTCCATCAATAAAGGAAAAGGCGTAATGCTGAGCATACCGTGTCGAATACTAAATTTCGATTGGTCATCTGGCAATATAACCGCTTATCATGTTGACGAGAAGAAGGTTTACTCCATTGATCTCAATGAAATCGATGATCTAACCTCAGGGTAAATGTTGGGTAAAAACTGGATTAGACCCTTTCATTAGTTTCTCGAACTCTTCATAATCTGATAGAAATGTTCGACAACACTTGCATCATAGATGATCTCACTCCAACGGAATAGCTCTTCGAAGGCCAGCTCTACTGTACCATTGTCATTCTTCCCTATGTGCTTCGTCATCTTATCGTAACTATCCGTTACTCTAAGAAGCCTTGTCGGCATAGATAGCTGCTTCCAATTACGGCCAAAATAACCCGTTCCATCTAAATTCTCATGGTGATATAGTATCATGTCCATATCTGCCCACGTATCATCTCCCCAGAGGCTAACGATTTGTTTGCCTGATACACAATGCCCCTTGGATAAATCACTATTCGAATCATCATGGTCTAGCATTAATCTTGGTGTGTTCAGTTTACCAATATCATGTAACCAAGCTGATCTATAAATAATTTCTTGCTCCTCCTGATTGAAGCCCATTGCACCTGCTAATAGAAGCGTATACAAGGAAACTCTTGCCGAATGTAGATAGGTTTCTCTATGGTGTGACTTCATTCGACGGATTAACAATGTGCTTCGATCATTCCGCTCGAATTCAGTATTAAGATGGTTGTCGGTTCCCATAATCGCTTCATCTATCAATAACATATTGCACAATCCTTTCGCTAAACGCGTGCTTATTATTATAAGCTATGCACATTATGCAACATTTAAGCGTTTGTTCCTATGACCTATCTCTCTTATTTGCTATATTTCGACATGAATAGGAGCAAGCTCCTACTTGCTTAATACGTATGATCATGTGCCTGCCTAGCACCTAGAAGCATCGGAGATAAACTCCAATGCTTCTAGGTGCAATAATTAGTATCTATACATGGAAACCAATTTTATACGCAAGCGCAATCGCTTGAGCTCGGTCAGTTACCTTAAGCTTCTGAAATAAGTTAGTAATGTGATTTTTCACTGTATGCTCACTGATGAATAGTCCCTCTGCGATCTCTCTATTATTCAAGCCCTGAACGATCAACTCCAGAACCTCTTTCTCCCTTGTGGATATATGAATGGTCTTCTGTAAAGCTGAGAAATCTATCAATTTCCCTGATTCACTTTCCGGACCGTCCATCATGATTTCTAAATTCACGACCTGATCTCTTAGCTTAAAAACATTGAATTTTTGTCTTATCTGCGGATCTATACCTTGAGAAGTAGTAGGTAGACCCTTTACAAACTCCTCGTAACCCACCTCATACATGGACAACAGCATCACTTGACATGGAACAGTATAATACATTTCGCCCTCACTCGGAGCTGCACCATTCAAAGCTTGATTATACTCCTCACAAAGCTTGGCCACACTTGAAGCTAAATGCTGCTGTTGAATTAATTCAATAGGGTACGATGATATTAAGCATGCTAGCTCAATATCCGATATATGATCCATAGCTAAAGGTAAACCTATTGCAAAATCCATAGCTGATTTTTTCATGAGCTCAACCCATCGATATCTGTCAGGATTCCAACAGCCCATAGCTTTATGTAACAGAGAAACGGTCTTCTTATCTTGATCCTGTTGCTCCTTATCCAATAATCGTTCAAGTGCAATACCTGCAAAATAGATATAGGTTTCAAAAATCCTCTTATATTCCTCTATATTAAAATGATCCGGTAAGGAAACACTAAGTATTCCTCTTGCTTCACCTCTGCACATAATCATACATTCCAAAACTTGTGTACCCCAATGCGTATGTTGGACCTTTAACATAGGTGCCTGCAATGGAGGTAACAAACTTTTGGAGGGGTAACGCTGGAGAAGCTGTTGTGTATAACGCTCAACCTCTTCTGTTGTGATTCCTCTAGAGACAATTTGTGCTTTATTCGTCCCAGACTCATGATAAATCAAATAGGAAGCACTAGCCCCATCTACCAGGTTGAGACTTATATCTATGAGAATTAACAATAATCTTCTAAGATCGTGAACCGTGTTCATTACACGCGAAACTTCAGTAAGTGCAAACAGATATGCTTTCTGTTTTCTTAGGCTAGATCGATTACTCTCAAGCACTAAGAATGATCCATACAAATCAGATATGACTTGAAGAGTCAGTGTGGCTTGCTCTGAATAACGGTTATGTTTCAATGTGGTCCCAGCGAAGAGAATTCCACAAACACCTTTCTCATCTCTGACCGGTACGCCATACATATGATAAGGATCAAGACCTCTCTGGTGAAACAGAGCAAGCCTTGGGTCATTAACAACAGACTGTAAGCTACGATATTGATCATATAACCCTATCTGTCCAAGAAAACCCTCGCCCGAGCCAAACTCAACTCCAACTAAGCTCGAATCCGCTCCCGAAATCTCAACAATACTATACATATCCTCATCTAGTTTCATCGCATAGCCGCAGAACTGTACGCCTTGTATATGCTCAAGAATAGACGCTAATAGCTTAGATAAATTTAAACTAAGATTACTATTAGCAGCTTTGGTGATCTGTTGAATCATATCCATCTGAAGTTTGTAATCTATCTCATTGTTCTTCGTAGTTAGAAACTGTGACGCTAGATCCGCAATTGTATTCAAGCGAGAGGATAATAATTCTAATCCAGATAATGGAATCATTGGCATCTGAACAAAGATAGTGGCCCACTTTTTCGGATTCCGGCTTGCTTTGGATAAATATTCATAAATCAGATCTGGATTATGTTCTTCTAATAATGCACCTGTCCATATGTAATATTCATTGCCATTTAATGCTCTAATTGGGGTTACTAGAATATAGATCCCTGGAATTTGAATGTCATAGTTTACGGGAGTTGATACCTCCGTAAGCTTAGTAATAATCTGCTCATACGGCTCCAATAATACCTCCTGCAGGTAATCCAGAAAAGCAAGATCGCTATCCGTTACCTCTTCAACGGATGCCCCCTTACAATTCGTAACCATAAAGGATAGTTGATATTGATCAACATATGGCCTTAGCAGATCACGTAGGAAGCTTAAGAATTGGTCCATGATACATCCATCCTTAAACTGATCTCAGGCTGAACATATTGATATATCGCATTATGTCCCTCCCCGACTCTCATAATGATCGATTGGGAAACGAGTAAGTTCAATATGGGTTGGAGCTGCTCATGTTTCCTTCCTATCCGATTAGCTAGACCCTCTATGTTATCGAAGGTGTAGGGGTTCTCCTGGAAGAACAGCGTACATTCAATTCTTAGCATGATGTCCTGGTTTTCCAATACTTAACCCCCCTAGATCATACGAACGTATGGAATATTCTCAATTCTTTCTACCAGATGTGGCTCCGAGACATTACCATGAGGAGACTTCGTTAATTGTAGGAACTGATAGCCCCCATCGACCCAAGTGCGAATTACACCACTGCTTGTTCGTTCTAAGTATGAAGAGACATGTGGAGAGATTTCTGTAAAATTACATAAAGACAATAACGTCACTTCATAAGCTTTCGCTCTAGCAACCTCAGCGGCATAGAAACGATTGACATAATCTGCGCCCCTCTGAGTGAAGAGGGTGTTCAGATCGTAGAACATGAACCACTTAACCTTATTTATGATTGAATCCTTGAATATGGAAAGAAACTTTTCATCCAGCATTCGACTATATTCATCATTAGCTATACCGTACACTTTAATAACTGAATCTTCTATATCCGGAGGATAAGGGCGTTGGTAATGCTCGATAATAAAAAATCTTCTCTCCTTAATTTCCTTGAATATATCGATGTCATACATCTTTAATGTTACATCTAGATCGCTCAATGTCGTTATACTAGAACACATATACGTGACAATTCGACCTGCCTTGATCTGGGAAGCTAAGATGGAACCAAGAATGCATTTATAATGAGCTTTACTATTAGTATCTAGCAAGAAGCTCGAGCTAGTTGGAATTCCACCTTCTAGTAGAGTATCTAATCGATCTATTCCCGTAGCCACATACCCTGATTGAAGGACCGATTTATCCTCTACCATGGTTAGTCTTGGAACAACATAGAAACCTTCCTCATTGATTCGATAATGATGCTCACCCTCGGCAATACGTGTCCCTCTCATCTTAAGAATCTCGATTGTTCTTTTTCTATACTTCTCAAGATGACTTTTTAATTTAAGCTGAATGACTCCATCCACCACATAATTCTCGAACGGAGATTGTGCCGATGTAGATTGCTGCTGCTCCTGAAGAAGTAATGTAGTAATAGAATTTTTCCTTAGCATATTCCGTAAGCTATAGAACATCGATCTATGATATTCATCGTCATTCAGTCCGAAGCGGAATAAACTTATACTGTCTATGACAATTCGTTTGCATTTGATCTGTCGAATCATCTGCTCAATAACTCCAGATGGCTCAAGAAATTGCTCTAAGAAAAGCTTAGGAGATATACACACCACTCGCAATAAACCCTGCCGTTCAAGCTCCTGTATATCCCAGCCGAAATTTAACATGTCCTTATATATTTGATCAGGTAGCTCTTCGAAGGTAATATATATGCCTGCTTCATTATGCTGTATTGCACCATTATATAAAAACTGCACACCAAGTGTTGTCTTACCCGTTCCAGGCTCACCTTCAACAATAACGGTAGAGCCTCTGGGAAATCCACCGCATAATATCTTGTCCAGCCCAGCAATCTCACTAAGGGTTTGATTCATAATTGAACCCCTCTCATTAGAACATGTATGGTCATTATTTCAACCTACTTCTGCTCTTAGTATAGTTCAACTGGCGCATATTTCCAATCCATTGTCGAATATCTGAAACCGCTAATAAAGTCTATAATCCATGCTCATTCATACAAGCCAAGAATGCACGTCCATATTTGCGAAGCTTCACTTCACCTAAGCCTTTAACAGCTAACATGGCCTGCTCAGTTTGGGGAAGTAGCTCGCACATTTCTCTCAAGGTGGAATCATGGAATATGGTGAATGGCGGTACTCGTTCTTTGTCAGCTATTTGCTTCCTCAGCGCTCTCAGCGCTTCGAATAAGGAGCTATTCACATCATACTTAGTCGACTTCTGAATTTCTGGTGCTTTCCGTTGGAAAACCTGTTCATTCCCTTCAAAAACCTCTAGTACTCTCGACTTTAAACTAACAACCGGAAACTTCCCTTCTGATAGTGCTAGATAGCCATCTGCCACTAAAGTATTGATGAGTTGAATTAAATCCTGCTCCTTATACTCACTGAGTAAACCAAATGTAGATAGCTTCTCAAATCCAAATTGCTTAACCCTAGCATCCTTAGACCCTTTTAGCACCTTGGCAGTGATTGTAACTCCGAAACGTTGCCCCATTCTTTTCACACAGGAGAAAATCTTAAGTGCTTCCGAAGTGACGTCGTGAAATTCACGAGTGTCCAGACATTGACTACATTGACCACACTCACCATAATCTTCATCGCCAAAATAGTTTACAATATGCTTCTGCAAGCATTTCGTAGTATGACAGTATTCAATCATATTGTGCAGATTGCTATATTCACTCTTCTTCCTGCTATCATCCGTATCGGACTGCTCGATCAGGAATTTCTGGGTAACAATGTCCTGTGGAGAGAACAGAAGTAAGCATTCACTTGGCTCCCCATCACGACCTGCTCTACCCGCTTCCTGGTAATAAGACTCAATATTCCGTGGCATGTTGTAATGGATCACAAAGCGAACATTCGACTTATCAATACCCATACCGAAAGCATTCGTTGCAACCATCAGCTTAATATCATCATAGAGAAACTCATCCTGGTATTGGATACGTTCATCCTCTGGAAGTCCTGCATGGTATTTGCCAGCTTTAAGCCCGAGCTTGATCAGCTGACGGTGCGTATCGTCTACCTCTTTACGAGTAGAGGCATATATAATACCAGATTGATCTTCCTTAGTGGATAAATACTCGATCAGATAATCCTTCTTCTTGATGCCCGAGATAACAGAGAAAGCCAAATTCTCCCTAGCATAGCCAGTCTTCACAAGAAGCGGTTTCACTAGAGATAGATTGGCTGAGATATCATTGATCACCTTGGGTGTAGCGGTCGCGGTGAAGGCTGCAACAACAGGCTTTACGGGTAGCTGCTTGATCCATCTGCGGATATTCATATAGCTCGGTCTGAAGTCATGCCCCCATTGCGAGACACAATGTGCCTCATCAATCGCTACAAATGGCACATTAAGCTGATTCATCAAGTGCTGAAACCGTTCAGATTCTAATCTTTCTGGTGCAATATATACAAGCTTGAAGAGTCCATTAGCGAGATCTCTCATTCGCTGGTTCGTTTCAGCTGCTGTAAGAGAGCTATTAATAAAGGTTGTGGGGATATTCATCTGCTGTAGAGCATCAACTTGATCCTTCATTAAGGAGATCAGCGGCGAGATGACAACGATGACGCCTTCGAGTATTAATGCAGGTATCTGATAGCAGACAGATTTACCACTGCCTGTAGGCATAATGCTAAGCGTATCACGGCCGGACAGGATACTCTGAATAACCTCCTCCTGGCCCTTCTTGAATGAGGAATAACCATAATAGGTTTGTAGTAATTGTTTGGCTTGCGCGATCATGCTCGAATCGACTCCTAGATTAGTGTGCTTCTATTATAACACTTTTCGAAACAGGCTCAATTGTTTGTATATATTACTTCTTCTCCTGAATATACATACAGGGTAGATACTTAAGTAATAGCTTAATCATTCACTCGCGTAGCCATTAAACTCAGAACCTTTAGGAGGTGTCTCTGTATGAGTGAACCATTATTTATCGTCTCCAAGGAGGATTGGTCCCTGCACCGCAAGGGGCATCAGGATCAGCTGCGGCACAAACAGAAGGTGAACGATGCTATCAGGCAGAATTTACCTGACTTATTAACGGAGGAGAGTATTGTTATCTCCGGTGGTAAGCAGGTAGTTAAGGTGCCTATTCGCAGCTTAGACGAGTATCGATTCCGCTTTAATCACCAGAAATCGAAGCATGTGGGTCAGGGGGATGGAGATAGTGTGGTTGGCGATGTACTCGGTGTTGATCCAACACCCTCTTCTAGCGCTGGCAAAGGTGAAGGTGCAGGCGATCAAGCAGGCGATGATGTCTATGAGGCAGAAATCCAACTGAATGATATTGAGGATATCCTCTTCGCTGAGCTTGAGCTACCAAACCTACAACGTAAAGAGAATGATCAATTTGAGATAAAAGACATTCGATTTAACGACATCCGCAATAAAGGCATGATGTCTAATCTCGATAAGAAACGAACGATTCTAGAGAATATGCGCCGCAATGCCTTAAATCACACTCCAGGAATCGGTGGAATCTCACCCGATGATCTCCGTTATAAGACATGGGAGGATATTGTTAAACCTGAGTCCAATGCGGTTATTCTGGCTATTATGGATACCTCCGGCTCTATGGGGACATTCGAGAAGTACGTAGCTCGGAGCTTCTACTTCTGGATGATTCGTTTCCTAAGACGGAAATACGAGAACGTCGAAATTGTATTCATCGCTCATCATACGGAAGCCAAGGAGGTTTCAGAGCAGGATTTCTTCCATCGAGGTGAGAGCGGTGGAACGATATGCTCGTCTGCTTACCGTAAAGCACTTGAGGTTATCGAGGATCGTTACCCCCCATCTCGCTTCAATATATATCCCTTTCACTTCTCAGACGGTGATAATTTGTCCTCGGACAATGATCGTTGTTTAAAGCTACTTGAGAAGCTGTTAGAGATAACTAATTTATTCGGTTATGGGGAGATCAATCAATACAATCGTAATAGTACTTTAATGTCTGCGTATCGAGGGCTTCATCACCCTCATTTCCGAACCTGCTTAATCCGTGAGAAGTCTGAAGTTTATGGGGCTTTGAAGTCATTTTTTTCTAAGATGGAGGGGGCTGCTCCGCTATGAGCTGGGAG
This sequence comes from Caryophanales bacterium UBA4045, assembly GCA_002383695.1. Taxonomy (GTDB): domain Bacteria; phylum Bacillota; class Bacilli; order Paenibacillales; family UBA4045; genus UBA4045. The sequence goes on along the minus strand of DFZX01000096.1, from coordinate 84,133 downwards.
GATGATAAGCAGCAGTTAGAATATGCAATCTCTGAAATTACAGAAATCGCCTCTGGCTTCGGGCTAGACTTCTTTCCTATGCGATATGAAATCTGTCCTTCTGATACCATCTACTCCTTTGGTGCTTATGGCATGCCCACTCGGTATAATCATTGGAGCTTCGGAAAGAGCTTTCATCGCATGAAGATGCAATACGATCATGGCTTGAGTAAAATATATGAGCTCGTGATCAATTCCGATCCCTGCTATGCCTTTCTATTGGATGGAAACTCACTCATTCAGAATAAACTCATTGTTGCTCATGTGCTCGCACATAGTGATTTTTTCAAGAATAATGCTCGTTTTGGCGCGACAAATCGTGATATGGTCGAGAGTATGTCGTCCTCTGCATCCCGCATTAGAAAATATGAGGCCACGTATGGAACCGAGATTGTTGAAGCTTTTATTGATGCAGCGATGGCGATACAAGAGCATATTAACCCATCGATAGTTAATCCCTATGGAATGGACCGTAACCGGGCGGAGCAGCAGTTAGATAAGGATGCAAAGCGAGCTAGTAACCGTCTCGAAGGAGAGTATGATGATCTCTGGGCAGCGAGTGAGCCGAAGGAAGAAGTTATTGACATTCCTTCAGTACAGAAGAAGTTTCCAGCTCGTCCCGAGAAGGATCTCCTCTGGTTTATCGGACAATACTCACGCAAGCTGGAGCCATGGCAGCAGGATGTACTCGGCGTAATTAGAGATGAGATGTACTACTTCTGGCCACAGCTAGAGACGAAGATCATGAACGAAGGCTGGGCTTCGTACTGGCATCTTCGCATTATGCGGGAGCTGGATCTGACTACTGAAGAGATAGTTGAGTTCGCCAAGTTGAACGCTTCTGTGTTGCAGCCTTCTCGTCATAGCTTGAATCCGTATCATCTGGGTGTGAAGATATTCGAAGATATTGAACGTCGATACGATCGAGATAAAATTTTCGAGGTACGTGAATATGATATGGACACTTCATTTGTACGTAATTATATGACCAAGGAATTGGTCGAAGATTTAGACCTTTACGTCTTCGAGAAGCAGGGTCCCGAGTGGAAGATAACGGGGAAAGCATGGGAGAATGTCCGTGATCAACTCATCGAATCGCGAGTCAACGGTGGATTTCCTTATCTCATTGTCGAGGATGGGGATTATTCGGATAATGGGGAGATGTATATTCGTCATGCCTACGAAGGCATTGAGCTTGATTTGAAGTACGTTGAACGGACACTCCCCTATCTTCATACGTTATGGGGTAAGGGAGTCCATCTGGAGACTACTGTCGAGGGAAAACCAGTCTTATTCTCATATGATGGCTCGAAGCATATTCGGAAGTTTCTGACTTGAGCAAATAAGCTAATTTCCCCTTCCATATAATACTCATAGAATCGCGAGCCAACGGTGGATTTCCCTATCTCACGTTGAGGATGTGGATTATTCGGATAAGCAGCATTAAGATTATGTTGGCTTGTCGCCATATCTTAATGCAGCTTATTTGCTTTCTATTTAGTTACTGAAGGGGGAACTATTCTATATCGAAGAAGATAATATTGAGCTGTTACTGTATCATTTTTCAGGATTAATTCAACTTCTTCGGCATTGGGTCGACATATTACAATTGTAATTTCATAATACTTCGCTCCATGAATTGCATCGACAGGTCTTGCTTTATTATCTTTATATTTCATTGTTATTTGTTCGTTAATAGAAATTATACGTTCACAGCCATATTGAGAATATTCTTCATTATAAATCTGCCTAAGTGAAGCTATGATAACAGGATGTAACTGTTGTAAAAGTGCCTCTTCTATTTGATCTTCCCTTAGTTCAGAATAAACTTTTACTTCGGTGCTTGAAATTAAAATGCAACATAATATCAAGAAATTAATAGCAACCTTGCGACTCACTGTATCCATATTCAAGTCATCCTCTTCAAAGTTTAGAGCTTCTTGGTAGTATCTTTATATATTTCCCAACAAGAGTAAGTTTGTAACCTTATATACTAATGGAAGATAATGTAATTTTAGACCTTTCTGAACTTACTATGTATTCTTCTAGTCGAAGGGAAGCCTGTCCTATTCACCTATGATGGCACAAAGCATGTTCGGAAGTTTCTGAATTGAATATATTAATAAGCACCTTTAAGATACTACGGCTGGTGCCGTATCTCAAAGGTGCTTATTAGTATTCTTTAATTTCTGAACAGAAACAACAAATTAAGTGCGATAAACTAAATAATATAAAATCTAAAATCATTAACCATTAATCGATTATTTCTTGTTTGGCCGCATATACATAGTGGACAACTACGTTCCGCTGGAGGTTTCAATGAATAGTATTATTCGAAAATTAAATGTTGGACTAACCGGTAGTCTTACTATGGCGCTTGGGGTCAATATATTTCTGGTTCCTTACCATCTTCTCGATGGGGGAATGATCGGAATCGGTTTACTCCTGCAATATTATTTTGAATTTCATCCCGGACTTAGCATTTTAATAATAAGTACACCTATTTTTTTAGTCGTTTATTTATATGATCGCACTCTATTCCTTCACAGCTTATACGGTCTTATCCTCTCATCATTACTCATAGATCTGTTAAGTCCTTTTCGGGATTATATCTTGCTGCCGATTCCGTTACACGCCATATATGGAGGATCTTTAATCGGACTAGGAATTGGAATTATGTTGGCCTATGGCATGAATACTGGCGGTACAGATCTCATTGCTCAACTACTCTCGGTCAAGTTGAACCTTCCGATAGCTGTCCTAATCTTTCTCATCGACTTTCTAATCCTCTTCGTTGGTATCCACGTCATCGGTATGGAGCGCACTCTCTATTCATTTGTTACGATCGTCTTTGTAGCCATATTCACACATTACTTTACATCACGAAAATTATTTGGTTAGGTTGAAACTACTTACCCACTGTTCCACTCCTCAATGTTAAGTTACTCAGAACTAACCACATTCCCTTTTTTATGCTCAATGCGACCAAGTAGTATAGCGAGCATTAAGCCTATTAAAAACATGATTAAACACAAGAATGCATAGGGAACTGTTCTTGGTAAATCAGGAAAAGTGACATAGAGTGAGCCTATTACTAGTCCTATCAGTACAGCGTAAGTTATTACACTGAATTCGCGAAACAAATACTGAATAAGCTTACTTGTAATAAGGATACCCATCACAACCCCTAGACCTACAATGATTATAACAGGTATATTCAGATTAGAAATTGCGTTGATCACTGTTGGATACACACCAAGCAATAAGAATAGTAAAGAACCACTTATTCCAGGCAAAATCATCGCAGAACTAGCTATCCAACCAGCAAGGAATAAAAATAGATAATGACCATAATTTAAGCTTGTCCAAACGGACTGCATATTATCATCATGAATAAGGCTAGTACATGCAACCAATATCATGGCAATTACAAGGAGCATATAGTGACTAGCTTTAAAGGTTTTTTTGAAATTTGCTGTTCGAAGTAGAAATGGGATAATTCCTATAATTAGCCCGTTAAAGAAAAAGAATAAAGGCTGAGAATGGTGGGCGATAAGCCATTCAATTAATCGACTGAATGTTACCAAAGCAATACCGATACCAATTACAAGTGGACCTAAGAATAATAAATGTTCTCGCCATCTCTTACTTAATACACCGTTAATTGAATTGATTAACTCATGATAAATTCCTAAAACCATTGCCATAGTACCACCACTAATTCCAGGAATTAAATCTGTAATCCCCATTACAATACCCCGAAGAACATTTCGCATATATAAACTTTTCTCCTCTATGTTAAGTTCTGTAGGAATAATGTTGCATTTAGAAACCTTTTGGCCATCGATTGCAAATATGCTGCTTGAACGGAAACCATAGCAATTACTAGCATATTGCTAATCGCCTCTCTCTGCTCATTCGTTAAGTCTGGCATGCTCTGAACATACTGCTCAGCTTTTCGTTTAATCAAACCTTCTAACATATGATCGTGATTACCTCTTCCGGATACGTGTCCATGTACATCTAGCATCTGGTCGTTATTCTGATCAAGCTCCTCGAAGATGGAAGAGTACGCTGCATAAAGCATTGTTGGAGATATGAGATCATCAGTATCATCTTTAGGATCATTAAATATAAGATCGAGAAGTTTGCGAATCGCTTCAAAATCGAGCGTTGACTTCAGATCATCAACTAGAAACAATATAGCCGTTTGGTCGATGGAGTATTTTTTGCCACTTCTCGGACCACCTAGCTTATCCTTAATATCGCGCTTTACCCAATTCTGAATCGATGTGATTGAGAAGCTCGTGTACTCAATTTGATTTCCTAATGAGACAATATCGTTAAGGGAAAACCCGATATGTTCACAGTTGGATTTGATGATCTTCTCGAATATAGGTGGTAATTTAGTCGAAATAAATGCAGAGAAAGACTTGCCATGCTCAATCTCACTCTTGTGTGACTTCACCCATATTTCTTGCAGCTTTGCTAAGGGAGTCTTATTTGTCTTACCTTGAAGAGATAGTAATAATGCTGCCATCTCTTTACGTGTTAAATAGAAGGTTTCCAAACTCATCACTCCTTACGAGTTCATATGAACTAATCGTAGACACAATTCAGGGTATGTCAAAATACGAAATCATATTGATAATAAGACAATGCAAGTATATAATAGTTCATATGAACTATTCAAGACAAAGTTCAAATAGAACTAAATAGGAGTTAAATAATGCTTGTACTAAATTTGTTTCTTGTCGCCCTTCTTATTCTCGCCACTGCTTTTTTCGTTGCAACAGAGTTTGCCATCGTCAAGCTACGCTCTAGTCGAGTGGATCAGATGGTGCTTGATGGGAAACGGAATGCATTTGCTGTTCGTAAAGTAACCAGCAATTTGGATGGATATTTATCAGCCTGTCAGCTTGGTATAACTGTCACCGCACTTGGACTTGGTTGGTTGGGTGAGCCGACATTTGAGAAGATATTACACCCCGTACTTGCGCATTTTGCAGTACCAGATAGTATCGTTACGTTATTGTCGTTTCTTATTGCCTTCTTGGTTATTACATTCCTGCATGTCGTACTAGGTGAGCTTGCTCCAAAAACGTTAGCAATTCAAAAGGCTGAGGCTGTTGCGATCGCTTTGTCCCCACTCATTATTATCTTCTACAAAATTATGTATCCGTTAATTTGGGTTTTAAACGGTTCAGCTAACCGCTTTGTAAGAATGTTCGGATTAAAGCCCGCCAAAGAGCATGAAGACGCACATACAGAAGATGAGCTGCGAATTATTCTGTCCGAGAGCTATGAGAGTGGTCACATTAATAAAACGGAGTTCGGATATGTGAATCGTATCTTTGCTTTTGATGAGCTGTTAGCCCGGGAAATCATGGTACCACGAACAGATATGATTTGTTTATCCACAGACCATTCGTTCGAGGAAAATCTAAAAATCATTAGGAATGAACAGTACACGCGATTTCCCATTATTCAGAATAACAAAGACAATGTCCTTGGTATGATTAATACAAAGGAGTTTTTCCTTCGCTCCCAAGATGAACCAAGCTTCAATTTCGAAAATTTGATTCATCCTATATTGTCTGTACCTGAATCTATGCCAGTAAATACACTATTGAAAAAACTACAGAAAAATCAAACGCACATTGCCATACTCGTAGATGAATATGGTGGAACATCCGGCATGGTTACGATTGAAGACATCTTGGAGGAAATCGTAGGGGAAATCCGGGATGAGTTCGACACAGATGAACGAAAGGAAATCGAAGTCATTAATGAACATCATATCATCGTGGATGGAAAAGTTTCATTGACACATGTTGATGAATTGCTTCAAACAGAGCTTGAAAGCTCTGATCATGATGCTGACACAATCGGTGGATGGCTATACGGAATTAACCCTGAACTAAAAATAGCTATGGAATGGAATTATCGGGATTTGACCTTTAGAATAATAGAGAAAGATAAACATCGGATTCGCAAAATCAATATCATCAAACAGCTATTTGAGGAAGATACATCCAATGAGTAGCTTTTAGGTTCTAATTAAGAAAGGATATACTTCTTAAGGTTTTAATTGAACTTATTCCGTATCACCTTGTTCTAGTTGGTTTCTTGTTATTTTCACTTTATTTATTCTCTTATTATCTGCTGTCTCAACAGTGAAGGTATATCCTTTAAATTCGATCGTTTCCTTCAAGTATTCTAAAAAGTTCGATTTATAACCGAGTTGTCCTATTATGAAACCACCTATCGTATCATAATCTTCCAATGGAAATTGAGCATCGATGAACTTACCCACATCATGCAAACTTAAAGTTCCTTTGACTAATAAGGTGTTCTCATCTATTTGCATATATTCAAATTCTTCATCGTCGTGTTCATCAAAGATATTTCCCACAATTTCCTCTAGCAGATCCTCTAAAGTCACGATTCCAGCGGTCCCACCAAATTCATCAATCACTACAGCTAAATGAACTTTATTCCTTTGGAAGTCACTGAATAGGTCATCTGCTACTCTAGAAACAGGTACGAAGTAGGGCTCCCTTATTATATTAAGTAAATTAAATTCATTCTCGACACCATTTTCCAAAAAGTAAAGTATATCCTTGACGTGAAGTGTCCCAATAATGTTGTCAATATTATTATCGTAGACAGGGAATCTTGTGTACTTTTCAATATTTATAAAATGGACAACCTCTTTAAGTGTTGTCCCCACAGGTATCGCAATGATGTTGGTTCGATGAATCATAATATTCGAAATAATTGTATTATCAAACTCGAATATGTTATTAATCATCTTTTTTTCAGTATCCTGTATAACTCCTCTTTCTTCCCCTACATCAACCATCATTCGGATTTCTTCCTCTGTAACCTGTTCATCGTTAGCTTGTGGATCAACGCCGAATAATCGAACCATTCCATTCGTAGATAAAGTTAATAGTTTAATAAATGGAGAAGCGACCTTAGACAGAAGCGTCAAAGGTCTTACTACAAACATGGCAATAGGCTCGGCTTTCTGCATCGCTATTCGCTTAGGGACCAATTCCCCAACTACTAATGTAAAATAAGATAACACGAAAGTGATAATAACAACTGAAAGGGTCTCTAGCCACTGCGTAGAAAGAGGCACGCCTAAATTAGAAAGAAAGCTTGCTAATTGACCAGCAAAGCTTCCAGCGGCAAATGCACTAGCCAAAAAGCCAGCAAGAGTAATTCCTACTTGAATCGTTGCTAAGAACCGACTTGGCTCGGATAACAATTTTTGTAGCAATATTGCTTTTTTGTCTCCCGCCTCTGCCATTCGCCTTATTTTATTATCATTCAAAGAGATTAAGGCTATCTCTGAAGCCGCAAAAAAGGCATTCAGCACAATGAGTAATATCAGAATCAAGATCTCAATTGACATGTAGTCCTCCGAAGTTACTAGCTTTGAACAGTGCTCATTCAATACCATACCATAGATTAAATTGAATGTCATTTTTGACAGAAACACCAATATAAGAACTTATTCCGATGCCATTGCAATTGCTTTTGTTTCATGAACCGTGCCATTGGGATGCTCAGGCGGTGCATAAATCGCATAAACTTTTAGCGGTTTTTTCCCTGTATTGGTTAGATTATGCCATTTGCCAGCTGGTATCATAATGGCATAGTCATCATAGGCTTTCTCTTCAAAATCTAATTTTTCCTTGCTATCACCCATTTGTACTAATCCTTGACCTTCTTCAATCCGTATGAATTGATCCGTTGTCGGATGAACCTCTAAACCGATGTCATCTCCAACATTGATACTCATCAAGGTCACCTGCAGATGATTTCCTGTCCATAACGCGGTGCGATAAGTATTGTTTCGCTTAGTAATCTCATCGATGTTAACTACGAATGGTTTTGATCCATAATCCTTTATTTCTTCCTCCTTTAAAAGACTAAATCGATTAGCAATTTCCCTTTCAGCATTAGAAGCATACAAAAATGAATTTTGAACTAGCGGATATTGAGTAAGCGAACAATTATTTCGATATTCTTCATAACCCTCTACCAGTGCATCATGAGCCTTCTTAAGACCTTCTCTATAGCTATGAAAATTAACTTTATCAAATTGGTACATAGGCTGTCTGCCAGTAAGTGTAATATAAAGATTATTAAATTGATTTAAATGAGTTTTTTTGTATTCCAAAGCTTGAAGAATGTTAGTTTTATGATTTTGTGTTGGCGCTACATGGGCTAGTCGATTGTAAAGATCATAAGCAGAGGACTCCCTTTTCATTGCAGAAAGTAAGGCTTCGAATACTTGCTGATCATTTCCTTGATAACGTCTTGACATATAGTCTGAGTGATACATGGTTGTGTTAACATTAGTGTAATTAGGACAAAGATATGTTATAGGAGCATCATACATTTAGTCATTCTCTCCATTCATAGGTTTATAAATACATCATATGCCTATGTGCAGAGAACGTACTTCGATTTATTAAAACCATAAAGCTTTAGGGATTGTAATTGATTCAAAATCGATAACTTTGTGTAAAAAAAAGAAGAAGGTAACAAGGATCATTCAATAGATCTCAATAAGAGCCTCAAACAAAACGTACAATGATTGATATGAGGCTCTTTGTTATGTCTATTCTAGGGGGAACACCATGGAGGCTCACTACAACAAAGGCACATGTAAATTATCCTCGAAACTTCTCAGTATATTCCTTAGCACCATCCTAATCTTGTCCAGTATAACATTGAGCATACAGAAGGTGTATGCAAGCTCATCTCCAGCCACACCAACAGGACTGACCGCTATTTCAGGTAGCTCAATGGTTACTCTCAGCTGGGATGATAATAGAGAATCAGACCTTGTCTTTTATCGAGTATACAAAGATGGCCTGCACTACCGAACGTATAATAAAGATACTACAACCGTTGAGGTAACTGGTTTGATAGCAGAACAGGACTATATGCTTGGCGTAACTGCCGTGGATTCCTCGAATAATGAATCTGCCATCAGTGAGAAGGTTTCAGCGCCTCTGTCGGTCGCGATAACTCAATCATCTGTCGTAAGTATTCCATCTGAAAACCATCCGCCATACACCACATTCTTTCATATTGGTGAGGCCGGTCCCATAATTCCAGGGCTTGAACAATATTTAATTCCGCAAGGTCTCACTTATGAGCCCAATCACGATTGGCTCATCACTTTCAATTATCGACCTGGCGATCAGTCGGCTATGCTCACAATAATGAATGGAAGCAGTGGAGCATTCTTGAAATCAATGACTATCTATAATGCTGACAAAACCCCGTATACAGGTCATGCAGGTGGGGTTGTCGTGAGCACATTCGATATATGGATTTCTGGGATGGGTTATTTGCACCGAATACCTCTAGAGGATATAGATATCGCCCCGGATCAGTCTCGCGTTTACATCGTTGATCGATTTAAAACCGGTAATGTAGCAGCTTTCACCTTATACCGAGATGGGGTATTATGGACCGGGGAATTTCATGAGGCCTCTGACTTTCCGACCTCAAACTCACATCATAAGACAACACGCAATGGGGGATCCAATCGTGCATGGATGATAGGCTTTACGCTCAACCCAGCCACGGGCAGACTTCCCCCGGGAAAATATATCGATGACAATATAGCCGTTATTCCTGATAGAATTATATCCATTACCGATAAAATTCAAGGAGCTGCTAATTTAACGAATCGAGGTATTGCGCTCAGTCAATCATATGGGCGGGACAACAATTCCAAAATTTACTTCTATGAGGATGTATTAAGTCAACCTCCACACTATTATACTACGGTTGCTGGTTCCTTAGTACCATCGTGGTTCTTAGACCACATCAGTCTGGATTCACAGCTTATTGCTCCGCCTATGACCGAAGGTATTGTAGTCAAAAACGACCTGCTCCATGTATTGTTTGAATCAGCAAGTGACGAATATCTAACGATCGATAAAGATACTGAGGCTGAAACTATTAACAATATGCTTCCACTAGATAGTATCTGGAAGTTAAATATATCGGATTTAATGAACTAGCTATACCTACCCTATATACCAGAATGGTTTCTTCCGTGTAGGTGAATGACGTTCCGCACGACTCACTTGGATTCCTCTTTCTAGCACTTCCTGTGCTAGAGCCTCCTTAGCTTGGATTTCCTGCTGGAACAGCTCCTCATTAGCTGCTGCGATCTCAGCTTGCGATTGATTAAATTCAATGAATTGCTGCTCTAGTACATTCACGCGCTGTACTAATAAATCGTTCTTAAGTTGAATTTCTTCTATAAGAGTATATAGTACTTTCATTGTGAGCTTTGGTTTTTTTGTAGAGAATTGTATGACCTCTTCAGCCTTATTCAATATTTGTTCCAAAGGGATAACACTCCTTCATTCGTAATGGTGTTCCTATATTACAGGAATGCCCTTACGAATACTGTCGAAGTGTGCTTCTACTTTATTAATTTATACTTACTCTATTTCTATTGATTCTAACGGTAGTAAGATATCTATCGTCGTACCTTTACCCTCACAGCTTGTTATGCTGAGCTTACCTTGATGAGCCTCGATGATTCTCTGACAAATCATAAGACCTAACCCAGTTCCATTCTCTTTCGTTGTAAAGAAGGGCTCACCTAATCTCTGAATCATCTCCTGTGGAATGCCTGGTCCTTGGTCACGAATACGAATTAGAAGATGATCATCACTGGTTAACTCAACTAGGATATCGATTTCTCCACCGAATGGCATGGCTTCTATCGCATTCTTAATCACATTGATGAATACCTGCTTCAGCTGATTCTCATCACAATGAATATTCGGAATCTGATCTGCATAATTACTTTTAATATAGACGTTTACTAGGATCGCTTGTGTTTCCAAGATAGAGATGACGCTATTTAATATGTCACATATATGGTTACTATGAAATTGTACAAATTGTGGTTTGGCTAAGGTCATAAATTCATTTACAATATTATTAATTCGATCGAGCTCACTTAACATGGTTAATAAATAGGAATGATTATTTCCCAATTCCTTCTGCAGTAACTGTGTAAATCCCCTTAAAACTGTAAGTGGGTTTCGAATTTCATGCGCTACACCCGCGGCTAATTGACCAATAACGGAAAGCTTCTCAGACTTAAGCAGAATTTCTTGGGAAAGTTTTCTTTCTGTTAAGTCTCTGATCACGGTAAGAATAACCGATTTCCCCATAAAATTATGAATCCGAATACTCGATACCTCCACTTCAATAAGCTCTCCATCACCGCAAATAATAGTGCTTTCTGAGAAAGGTGAAAGTGTATCCGTATGTAATAATTCTTGCATCATCTCCACAGATCTGTCCGCATCGTTAGGATGGATGAAGTCAATCCAGCTCTTACCGAGTAGTTCTTGTGTGGAAGATCTAACTAAGTCTGCTGCAGAAACATTCAAATAGATTATTTTATCCTGATCCGTCACAACAATGGGCTCAGGTAGAAATTCAATAAGACGCTCGTAGGTTCTAGCATTCTCACGAAGTGCTTCCTCTTCTTTGCGTTGTGCAGTAATATCCCTAAGTACGCTTTGAATATATGATTGCCCACCTACGTTTTTCACCTCAATGCTTGAAATTTCGACCTCGATGAGATTCCCATCTAAATCCACTAGCTTATAGGCTATGAACTGATTTGGATCTTGATTAGATGAAACTTCATCCAACCTCTTTCTTAAGATTGCATGGTAGTCTCTATGTATAAAGTCAAATAGGGATTTGCCAACAAGAAGCTTCTCGTTATCAGCATGCATAAGCTTTTTCGTTTCATCATTCACATATGTAATTACCCCATCCGAGTGTATCAATGTAGCTTGGGGTGAAATCTGGATCATTTGGCGGTATCTCTGTTCACCTTCAATCAGAGATTGTTCAAATTTCCTTTGTTCCGTTATGTTCCTGCACAAAAACTGTATCGCTAGCTCGCCTTTGTACATCAATGGGATAGCTCGAACCTCAACGGTAATCGTCATGCCATCAAGTCGAACTAATTTTCTCTCGAATAATTCAGATGGTAACCCTTTCCTTAGAAATTCCTCTATGTCAGTGCCCATAGTCTCTCGATGATTAGTATGCAGAAAATCGAATATGTCCTTACCGATGACCTCATCTTTTTGCTGAGCACCGATCATAACTACTCCGGCGGGATTAATATAGACAATACGGTTCCCACAATAAACAATAATAGGCTCTGGTGACAACTCAACCAAATACTGGTGCTGCTCTCTACTAAGGTTTATTCTGTCATCTACTTCCGCTAGATCCTCATAACGCCGTCCATAATTTAATGTGTTCATATCATCGACCAAACTTTCTTCACATTTTCCAATTATTATACTTCCAATTATTACGTTAATAAAGATATATTTCTAGCACTTTACTCGATATTATATGAAAGGAGTGGACGAACCCACCCCACTTAAACCAACTTACAACACGATATCTTGCTGTTTAACCAAGGTCGATGTGTAGGTTTCCTTAGCCTGACCACCTTCAATTGGATACCCGATAATTGGGCAATCATCGTACTCTGATAGCTCGCAAGTGAACGAAGCTGCTCCTCAATCAAGGATACAGGTATTCGATAGTGGGTCGCTGATACCGCCGTATGCTCCATGATACCTGCTAGGGCAATTTGACTTCTCGTAAGAGCTTGTAGCATCTCGAGTTTAGTGCGGTTTAGCTCCTCTTGATAGCTCATGAATCGTCAGCATCTGAATTCATTAAATTACCAAATAAGGAGGATGAATCTGTGGCATCCATATCCTCATTCTTATTAAGTAGGATCTTCAGATTATGAGCCATACCGTTCTCCACCTTAACAATACCATCAATCACTTCAATGAGCTGACCATGGACCTTCGTTGCTTGCTTCAGCTGAAGCTCGTGATCAGAGAACGCACCATCACAAATATATTCACATAACCAATTTCTACTCTTCTCTGCTTCTACTGCTTGTGCTTCCAAGATATAAGCAATGTGACCTTGAATGCTTGTCATCGACTCGACAATATGGATGTAAGCCTCATTCCTATTCATTCTTGCATCTCCCCGACGTGCAGCTCTGCTATAACCAACTCTAGCGTGTCTGCCATTGCTTGTTCAAGATCCCCAAGACTGCTCAGATATACAGCAATACTCTGTGTAACCTCTAATGATAATGCTATCGCTTTCTCACCACTCCCAAACGACTCTGGCTGATCGGGAATCGCAAGGACAAGCTTGCTTACTTGCGTAGCTACATACCTCTTAGCTTCCAATATACGAGCCAGCTCAAGGTGCGATTTCATCATGAATTGTATATTATCAGTAACCAACTGCTCCATAGGTGGCCCTCCCTGAGTTATAAACAAATGTGCGAATACTACTCCTATCATATGAAACTAGGCTAGCCCACGTGATTGTAACTTTAGAAAACTTCCCCACCTATCTTAGCTCTATTGTTATATTTCGCTTTACATCATCTAAGAGCTTCAGTGCATCATCAACACTTTCCCCTTTGACAATAACCTGGCCGATTCGATCAGTCCCAACTCTGAATTTCGAAACCTTACTACCTATCTCATAATCCCATGAAATTTGTATGATATTCGGATGTGGTGGATTGTTGCTCTGCAATTTCACAATTTCACCCGTTTCTTCAGCAATAAGTAATTCACAAGCACAGGGCTGTGATCCATCCATCTTGAAATCAGGTAATAAACCTAAAGCCACCCTAATCATCTGTTCATAATAATCGAATCCATAAAACGTAGAGACAAGCTCTGGTAAACATGTTGCACCCGCTCTACCACCGATTTCGAGCACATATACCTCTTGATTCTTCCATATAAAATCAGCATTAATCGCACAGTTATTCAATCCTAGAGCTTGAATGCTGCGCGCTAGCTGAATTTGAATGTCTCTTGCAACTTCGTCAGATAACTCGAATGGAACATGATGACCGATAGGAACACCCGCATCTCCGTAGAACATCAGATCACCGTGAGGCATGACAAATTGGATGTCGTGATTGTAAACAAAAGCTTGGGCACCGAACTCGACGCCTTCAATAAATTGTTCTACGATAAAATAATCCTGTCGTGTCGCCTTCATTACTGCCTCATAGGCATAGTTCACCTGTGAGGCGTGCTCCACCTTGACAATACCTTTACTTGCCCCACCATCAACGGCTTTGAACATAAGAGGAAGCTCTAAATATTCAAGCGCATCATAAGCATCTTCTATGCTCTTCACCCATACGAATTTTGCTGTTCGCACACCATGCTCCATAAATGCCTGCTTCATCGCCCATTTGTTAGATGATAAAAGCGCAGAATCATAGCTGACTCCGCTTAAGTTAAGTGTATCAGCAACCTTACCAATTGCCTTCACTGCCACATCTGTACCTGTCGTACAAATCCCATCGATCTGTTCGAATCGGCAAACCTCCATTACCTTCTCAATATCCGTCGTGTCCTCATGGTAAATCTGATCTGCCCAAGCAAATCCCGGATAGCTTCCAGGATTGCTTAGCACAATGACGAATAAGCCCATTTGTTTCGCTGCTTGAATTAACGGTAGCTGCGAGATACCTGCACCAAGAACCATTAGCTTCTTCATGGCTGGAATGCTCTAATTCGTTCGATAATTCGTTCGAGGTCAAACTCTGATATATTCGGATGTATCGGTAAGCTAAGAATCCTTTTCCATATCTCAGAGGATATCGGTACGATCGCTTGCAAGTGAATGTAACAAGGGTGTAAGTGACATGGATAATAATGAACACCCGTAGCGATGTTCACTTCTTGTAGATGACTAATCAACCGATCTCTTACGTTATCGTTGTTTAATTTAATTTGGAACAAATGCCAAGAGCTTTTCGCATAGGAATGCTCCTGTGGGAGCTCTATCCAATCCAGCTCCTTGAGCTCATTTATATACGTATTCGCAATTGCCCGACGTCGCCCATTCAATTGACTGAGCTTCTTAAGCTGCACAAGTCCAATGGATGCTTGCAAATCGTTCATGTGATATTTATACCCAACCTCATTGACGTAATATTGCCATGCATAAACCTTCTCATTAATTGATCTCATCCATGTATCACGTGATATACCTACCCAGCGTTTCTCGCGAATTCTTCGATCCATCCACTCTGCATTACAGGTAATCGCTCCTCCTTCTCCAGTGGTCAAGTTCTTAACAGCGTGGAAGCTGAAGCAGGTCAGCTCGCTAATTGATCCGATACGTCTGCCTTTATACTCCGCTCCACAAGCATGTGCAGCATCCTCCACGACCTTTATTCCCTTTGATAAGGCTAACTGTTGAATAGCATCCATGTCACAGGGATGACCGGCCAGATGGACAACAATGATTGCCTTAGTCTTACTGGTTATCTTGCGTTCTATATCCTTCACACATATGTTCATTGTGCCCGCTTCTATATCAGCAAACACCGGTGTAGCACCTACATAGCTAACTGCATGGATCGTAGAGATAAAGGTTATCGAGGGTACAATAACCTCATCCCCAGGACCAATTCTCAGAACATCCAGTGCAAGATGTAGTGCAGCTGTACCAGAATTTAATGCCACTGCAAAGCGACTATCTGCAAAGCTAGCAAATTGTTGTTCGAATTGTTCAGTCTTGGGACCTAGTCCTAGCCAACCAGAACGTAAAACCTCCGAAGCTGCATCGATTTCTTCTTGCCCAATAGATGGCTGTAGAACAGGTATCAGCTTATGCTCCAAGATCATTTCCCCTTTCTTTATACTGCCCCATGCCTTAACCAAGCAATATCTGCTTGTGCCAATGTTCAGCACAAGCCTCTATGGAAAAGCTCCCCCTAGCCTTATTCTCCGCATTCTTCTTGATCTTCTCACGTAGCTCTGGATGTTCGATAAGCTCTTCAAGTGCTTCATACCAGCCATCTCTTGTTTGTGATACTAATAATCCATCCTCATGATCTGTAACCCAATCTGAATATGCAGGTGACGAGGTGTAAATGCCGGGGATTCCGCAAGCCCCATATTCACGGAACTTATTATTGGTCTTACAATCATGAAGCAGAGTTTGCTCGAGGGGTGCCAAGCCAATATCCCATTTCGATCGATAAAGGGTCTTTAAGAAGCTCATATAATCCGAGTTGTGCTTCCGGAATGAGACTTGAGGCTTCCCTTCAACCTCCACGGGGACGTATCCGAAGAATTCCACTCTCACCTGATCTCCATACCTTCTAATAATTCCCCGCAGCGCCTTAATAACAGGCTCGAATGCAACTGATTTCCTACCGCCTTCATAGCCGATTACGATCTTATCATCATGCCTTCTGTCTTTTTCTAGCCCTGCTAGTGAGGCGAAATCTACACTTCCAGGAAAGCAGACCAGATTCCTAGGTGTGAAATGTGTCTCGAGATGCTTGGCGAAGAAACTCGAGGCCACCTTTACGATATCGGCATTTTTTAGAAATCGCGTATATGTCAGTTTCTTTGATGAATCATGATAATAGCTCCCAATTTCCGTAGCTGGAGACATCGCTAAGAAGTGATCATCAATGACATAGACAGTCTTCTTACCCATCTCGCGTGCAATTTCCAGAGATTTATATGCCTCACTCTTAACAGAGCGAAAGAAGATAATGATATCCGCTGCCGCCATAGCAGACACTCGTATATCTTCATCAGATACAACATCGAAGCTACAAATACCCTGCTTCTTTAAATAGGCAAATGGCTGTTCAATTCCAATTTTGTAAGATGCAATTCTATCCGATCCGATGATGAGTGCGTGTATATCCCCTCTTCTCCCCATCGCTGATCTCCTTCCTTCCTGCCTACAAGCTAAATATAGATGTGTTCCAATGCTCCACACAGACGCCCAGCGAGAAATTCTCCCTAGCCATGCTTTCCGCAAGATCTCTAATCTGTCGCCTCATCGAAGGGCTCTCAATCATCGTTCTTAATCCTTCGAACCAACCATCCTCTGTATGTGGAACTAGGTATCCCGTCTCACCATGCGTTACCCATGGTTTATACACGGGGGAATTGGAATAAATCCCTGCGATCCGACAAGCTCCATACTCACGAAGCTTATTGTTCGTTTTGCTATTATTGAATGCATGCTCTTCTAATGGTGCTAGCCCAATATCCCAATTGCATGTGTTCAGTTTTCTAATAAACTCCCTGTAATTCATTCCACCCTCTTTGTAGGTGACCATTGGATGATTCATAAGAGCCTCGGGAACGAACCCGAAAAACTCCAGTCTGACAAACCCTCCATAATAATCAAGAATTCTCCTAAGCGCTGGTACGACCACTGCGAAGTCCGCTTCCTTACTACCGCCTTCATAGCCGATCACAATCTGACCATTTGTTACGCTCTCCGGATGCTGTTCCAACCAATCAAAGTCTACACTTCCCGGAAAATATACAACCTTCCGACTAAAGCGCTCTTGAATGTAATCACCTAAACTTTGGGAATCCACCTTGACGATTTGGGAATTTCGCAAAAATTTGATGAATGTGTCTCTTCGCTGAGGGTCAGCATAGTAATCCCCCACCGGTGTTGATGGTTCGAGTTCCAGAAAGTTATCATCAATGACATACACCGTTCTTCTGCCTAGCTCATGCGCCCATTCCAAATAGATATAAGCAGCAGGTTCGACATTGCGCAGGAAGACGATGGTATGTGCTGCTGCAATATTCTCTTTACTTACATCATCCTCGGTACGTATCTCGAAGTTGAAGTTTCCACGCTTGTGTAATTCATTAAAAGGCTGAGCAATCCCGATTTCCAGCGAAGGAATAATGCCTGCAGTAATAACTAGCGCATTTAATTGTTGTGGCGGGGGATTTGCAATGGCAATGTCCCGCGCACGACTAGCATCTGTTCTGCCCTGCTGAAAGCCATCCTCCTTGCCCCGCTGGAATCCAGCGATGTGCCCTAACTGATAAGCGCTAAGTTGAACAGGACGTCGTCGATTACTTCCCTTCTTAGGACTTCGTTTCTTAGTCAGAGCCATCCGTATCATTCTCCCTTATATGCTTCCTGATGGCCGGCTTCCAAGCCACCGCTGTAACCAACATTAAATCCTTCATTATATGCAGCATCGAAGCCCGAGTCATAGGCTTTATTGTAAGATAGCTTTTGTCTGCCCAGCACTCTTCTACTGCCTCTTCTTACTCCTCTTCTGCTGCCACTCCTGGTACCCAAAATCTTGGTACTGACGCCTTTACGAACTCCTTTTCTGAGACCACGCGCACTACCTTTACTCCGTCTTCTGGTCACTACCCTGATCGTTCTTTTTGCTCCAGCTTTTCTACGAGCTTTCATAGCATTCACCTCCTTCATTTCCTATCTCAATCAGATATTGCTCGCCTTAATTAAGGGTGCGCTAATGATAGGTGGACCTTCAGCGTAATTATGCTGATTATGCGCCAAGTGAGTAACGTGATAAGTCTGCACATTCCAGGATGTTATGGCTTGCATATTCATAAAGCGATGAAGCTTCCCGCCTTTCAACTGATACACATTGCCATCCCGTACCTGAACAAGCCTTCCTTCAACAAGCGTATTCACAGAGCTATCCTGCTGTTCAGTATCTATTCGTTGTAGCGCTAGGACACGCTGTAACACTTCGTCAGAAGAAATATCTTCACCTAGACGCCAGCAACGCAGGTCAAGCTGAGCAACACGGATAGAATCTACCCCACAATCACCACTAATCGGATATCTCATGCCATTCTCCACCCAATATATAGTGGCGCTTATACCTCGAACGATCATACAAGTTGGATAGAAATCTAATGATCGAAGCTGTATTCCTTCCATGTTCACCAGCCAATTGAAGGAGAGATAACCATGTGGATCAGACCACTTATTCGAATAGAATGATAAATTGCGCCCATAAATCTGATCAAATCTACCATTCAGTGACTTCATACTTACACTGCCGTAGTGATGGATGAATGTGTCCTTGGCAATGATGAGCTGAAGTCCCATAAGGCGAGCACGTAGCCCATAATCGTCATCCTCACAATTCCCAATCTCAAAGCCCTCATCGAAATATCCTACATTCATGAATGTCTCACGCCGCATTAACATACAGAAGCCCGTTAACCTACTTGTAACCATCCATTGCTCCGCATTAGATTGATTGTATGTCATTGCAAATTGCTGCATTTCCTCCATACCCTGGTAGGATGTAGCGATCAGTTGATTCCCACTAATGTAATTCGTTACAGGTCCTACGATCCCAATACGAGGATCACTATGCAGGCAAGTGAGTAAATTTCCAAGCCAGCTCGTTGTGACTACCGAATCATTATTAAGTATTAATAACGTTGCTCCTCTTGCCAGCATGAGACCTTGATTCACAGCTCCAGCAAATCCTAGATTGTTTGGTAAGAGCTGATAGCGAATACCAACGACAGACTTTAGATATTCAGCTGTTCCATCGGTAGATCCATTATCTATAATAATTAATTCATAGGATTCAGGTGTGTAGTGACGAATACTCTCTATACACTCACGCAGGTAATTCATCTGATTATAAGTAGGGATAATAATACTCGTACCTTCGAAGGAAGGTCCCAACATCCCCACTTGTCTGCCACGATCATAACCGTCATTATATCCAGAGCGGAATCCACTGTTATATCCACTGTTATAACCAGCCTTTCGTTGTACCGGCTTCCTCATAAATCTGCCTCTCCTTTAATGAATGAGTCGGCCAAATGCCCAAAATCTATCGCCACCTTGCCATGCTCAGAAGCGATCTGTTGCACGATAATAACGGCAGGTATACCCGCTCCAACAAGTGCTATGTCATATTCATAAGCAGCAATCTCACACATCACTCTAGACACATCATGGATCCCGTTCACAGGAGCAACGAACCCGGCCACATGTACCCCCTTACTCGATAAAAACTTTGACAGCTCTGGTGCCGTATTACCCACGATCAAGACACTTCGATTAGCTAGAACCTTAGCTAGAAAGCCCTCCAAGAATAGTGAATAATTAATCGTCGATGAGGTGAGCTGTAATTGTCGGTAATCGATACCATGCGCCTTCAGTACGGTGAATGCAAAGGGTTGGAAGTTAGCCATTCTTAGTATCGGGATACCGATAATCGTAGCCTTCCTAATGGCTTGCACGAGCTGATCTCTTGCACTCAGATCAGGAATTCGTACCCCTGCATAGCTTAGAAAAAACCCTTCTTTGCGCACCTGCTCCTCACTCAGCACCACATCCTGTGCTAAGGTTAACAACTCACCATCACCCAGACGAACAACAGATAGTGGGGACTTTGTATGCATTGCATGTAAGATTTGCTCAGCCACCTTAGGTGCCCCAAGAAGCTTTAGAATTTGTGGCTTTAGCTGTTCAACACCGGCTTCTATAATCTGTTGTATAGAAATATCAGGAAGTATATCAAGCTCGGGTAGAAGTGAGTTTACAATGGCATCGCCCCCATCATAAAGCCCTCTCTTATATTCCACTTCAGCATTTATTTCCTGTGGCTTCTCAGGATGTCTCATCAAGCTATTCAATTGATTCATAGCTTTGTTAAATCCCATATCGTAACCCTGGTCATAGGAGGCTGCAGCTTGCAATAGACTTTTCTTCTTGCGTACGAATAAGTAGGATCGTTTTCTTCGAGGGAACTTCTTCGGTGTCAATTTCCTCTTGCTTCTGGTTGTACGCCTCCTCATCGTTTATCCCCCCTTCTCACATGATTGCCCTTAGAGCTCAAGGGAATATGATGCTCAGCATCGTACTAAGACGCTTACGATACGTATGATCGCGTCTTGTTCGCGCGAGGCCATTCAAGGCTATTGCCTGCCGTTCCTCCTCATTCTGCATGTAGTATTCAATTTTATGAACTAGCTCCTCATGTGAGGTATATGAAACGAGCTCAGCGCCGAGCTCGTATAGCTGGGCTGTCTGCTGTCGGAAATCCGAGAGCTGAAAGGCACCGCAGCTCGCAATTTCGAATGTACGTGGATTGACAGATAGAGCTGGAATCTTCTTAGATGTATTCACATTGATGCTATCGTCATGAATGGAACGATGAAGATTAATGACAATTTTAGCACCGTTGTAATAACTGGCAGTCTCCTCAGGAGTCAGCCATTCGCCAAGCTTGATGGAGTCAGAAAGCTTGGAATAGTTGTGTAATCGATCCCACCACCATCCAGAAATCACAATTTTCCTATTCAATAAAATCGGTGTTAATCGGTCGATCAATTCAATACGGTTCCAGAAAGCTGTTCCAATCAAGCAGATATCTGACTGATAGGAGGACTGCACTTGCATGGGTTTAAACACTTCGGTATTCGCTGCAAAGGGCAGGTAATATACATGCTGACATCCAGCATTAAGGTAGAAGGCTACACAGCCTAGCTCAAGGGTGAATACGTAATCGTAGCGCTGGGCAATGGTTAATGTCCAATCGGTATAGTAAGGATCATCGGTGAACCATACGGCCGTTCTGTATCCACTACTTCGTAATAATTGTGTTTTATCTGCCGGTAGTACTACACCGTTTAGAACAAGCACCAAATCCGATTGCTGCTCTGCTGCTATAGCTACAACATCCTCTGAGGGACCTGCAACCTTCAAATCACTCACTAATGGTCCTAATGCTTCTATAATGGCTTGATCCAATGCAGGATAGGGCACTCCAATACCTGCTGTGACATATAGAATCCTTTTATCCCAGAATGTTTGCTCTAAAGCAGGCGTCTGGCGGGTGACAGCATCTCTAAAACCGATCTTATATCCATCACTGTGTCCCCGTTTATAACCAGCTTCTCGCCCTTTCACTCTAGCGATTTCTTCAGACCATCGCATACCGTCACACCTCACCCCTAATTTACATGTAGACGCTCGGGTCAATCCCCCACTTCTCCATAAACTTCAATCGATTATGCTCGATGAGCTGCTTGACCTTGCTCTCTTCCTGCTGAACAAAGCTAGCACTGCCATGGTGAAATATGAACACATCTCCTGCAAGGATGATTCGATATCCCGCATTCCTTGCTCGCATACAGTAATCGTCGTCTTCATAATGACCTGGTGAGAATCGTTCGTCTAACAGTCCAATCCTCTCCATTAACTCACGCTTGAATAGTAAGCATAATCCAACGATACGATCCACCTGCTGCCACTTTGTTGAATCGGGTTCATTCAGCTGGACACTCATTTCTTCCAAATTGGTATATGGCATCTCGATCTGCTGTTTGCCACTCGCATAATTCGTGAGTGGTCCCACAATAGCTATGTCCTTCCGACTGTATAAACAACGATGCATGTTCTTCAGCCAGTTCTTAGATACGATGACATCGTTATTCAATAGAAGAAGGGCATCACTGCTCGCAAGCTTCATTCCCTTATTACATGCAACGGGAAAGCCCATATTACTAGACAGAGAGATAAAACTAATCTGCTCCTGTCTGCAGAAATCAACCGTACCATCCGAGGATCCGTTATCAACTACAATAATTTCATATGGCTGCTCCGTATGCTGTTTAATTGAATATATACAATTCTTGAGCAGCTCCCTACCATTGAAGGTTGGGATAATGATGCTCGTTTTCTCCATGACATCCACCCTTTGAGGTTAAGCTTCTAACCGGTTCCTAATGTGGTCCGGATAAGTCAAGCGTGGTCCCTTACTATTCATTGCAGCTTTCATAGCTTCAATATGGTCTCCGATGATCATCTCAGAAACGCTATTGTTAGAACCCACATTCCGCTTCCGTAGCTTATTCCTAGAAATCACATCCACTTGGATTGGAGTACTTACCTTCAATCCATTTTTCAATGCGATCACTTGAGCTAATGGAGGAACTGCTATATTCGAATAACCGATGACTTGAGCAGCGTGACGACTCATTGCGTGTGGAACCGCGGTTAGTGAATTGGCTTCAAGCTCATCTCTCTGCATCGACATGTTCACAAACTCCTTAATGGTAGTCACATCGTCTCGATCAGAGAATTTTCCAAGATAAGGTGTAATATTGTTCAGTGCAATGTCTGTCCCTTGCTCGACAGATGCTATGAAGGGCACCAGATGCTCAGCTAGAACAGGGAAATCACCATCAAGAAATAGCAGTATATCTGATTCTGACAGCTTAGCTCCAACCGCTCGACCTACATCGTGACCAAGAGGAGAATGATAGTGAATAATTGTTGCCCACGATTGATTTCTAATCAACTCAAAGCTCTCATCCGTCGATCCATTTAAGACGAAGATAATCTCATGAAGTGGCAATCGATGCAGCTGTTCTAGTATACTTGGAATGGTTTCCTTCTCATTCATCACCGTTACAATCGCGGAAACTGTCTTATTGGTTGGTATGAGCACCCACCTATTCGCATGCTGACCAGACTGTTGACAATAACCTTCAATAAATTGATTGGCAGCAGAGTGGTACATTGCCCAAGGTAATCGTTGAATGGACGAATACCATTTATGCCAGTCTTGATTAACAACCTTGTGAAGGTCCGTATCAGGAAGGGTTGTTCTACCCGTCGAAGCCGCTGCATGGCGGCCTGCGGTATAAGCCCTCTTCCCCCAATTAGGTAGGATGCCAGCTGTCGAACCTCTGCGTCTTTTCACTCTGGATTTTCGCACGATTTTTACTTTCACTCTTAATTTCTTCCTTCGAATACGTTTCGGCATGCGGCTCACCTGCCTAATAGATTTAACAAGACCACTACACTCATCATATGTACGGGTTAATTAGCCGTAACGGCAGTCGTACCTACAGGCGAAAATAGAGAAGAGAAACACTACACAAATCGTGCATGTTTCATTAATATTAGAGTAGCACTACAAACAATTATCCAAATTAGTTTAAAGGGGATGCCTACCATCCGTAGAATTATCAATATGCTCTATATTTCTCTAGGAGTTATCTGCTTGGCTCTGGGAATCGTTGGAATCGTTGTCCCGCTTATTCCTACTACGCCTCTATTGCTGCTTGCTTCCTTCTGCTTTATGAAGGGCTCCCGGAATTTCGATATTTGGTTTAAAGGGACATCCATATATAAGAAGTACTTAGAGAGCTTCGTGCGTGAGAGGGCAATGACTTTAAACCAGAAGATCACATTATTGCTATTCGCTGATATTATGATCGCCATACCACTCATAAAACTAGATCATCTATGGATCAGGATTATGTTAGTGCTGATTATTGTGTATAAGTACTATTATTTTATCTTCAAAATTAAAACCAAACCAAACCTCAAAAAAACAAAGCCTTAGACAGGCATATAGCCATACACATTCTTAATTAATCTTCTAGTTACATATGTTTCACGCTATTTTTTGTAACAACATACGATAACAAGGAATATAAAAATCGGGGCAGGGAGGGGCATATTCCTAATGAAGGTTCTTCATCTTCCGGTAGGTAGACAGATGATTGAAATGTGTGCTTCTCTACAGGCAATCGGTATAGATGCGAAATCGTGCCACTTTAGGGAACGATTTATATTTCGAAAACCGGATATTTGTTTGCACTTAGAACAGCTTTCGAGCGCTCAAAGAAGAAAGGCGCAGGAAAGATTCCTAGCTGAGGCAATTAAACAGTATGATGTGTTTCATTTTCACTTTGGAGAAACTTTTCTGAAGGACCGAGCAGATCTGGAGCTTCTGAAGAAGCATGGAAAAAAGCTGGTTGTTCAACACAGAGGATCGGACGTACGAATGATATCTATTGCTAATAGCTATAACAACCCCTATGTGCGTGTGAAGGGAGGAAGAAGAAGAGAAGAAGAGCAAATCCTCAATAAAATAAAGGAGCTATCGGCTTATATCGATCATGCCATCGTAGCTGATCACGAGCTACTACCTTATGTCGATAATCACTACAAGCATGTTCATATTCTGCGACAGTTTATAACATTAGATCGATTTAAACCATCTTATCCTTCGACCCAACCCACCAAGCCGCTCATTATACATGCCCCAACTAATTCGCATCTAAAAGGAACAGAGTTTGTCTTGGAAGCTATCAGCAAACTTCGAAGGAATGGACATAAATTTGCTTTTAAACTTATAGAGGGTATGACACAGGAGGAAGCCATTCGATGCTATCGAAAGGCGGACATTATTATCGACCAATTATTACAGGGCTCCTTCGGCGTATTTAGCCTTGAGGGAATGGCCTTAGGTAAACCCGTCGTATGTTACATCCGAGAGCAATTGCTGAATAAATACCCGCCTGGGCTACCAATCGTCCTTGCTAACACGACTACATGTTATGACGTACTGAGGAAGCTAATCCAAGATCCACTAAGAAGAAATCAATTGGGTAAAGCAGGTCGCCAATACACTGAACAATACTATGATTCGCATTTGTTAGGTAATCAGCTTAAGGAAATATATAAACAGCTCTAATCTAGTTAGATGAGGAGATACAAAGAAATAGATATGACGGCATCGAACTATAGCGATTGGAGATGATCCACATATACTGTAAGAAATGTTTTTAGTAAGGGGATGATCCATTGTCAGCTCGCAGGTATGTAAAACTTAATCTAAGAACTGATCAATTGTTTAAACATATGAATGCGGATAACATTCAATATGTTGTTCTGCGATGGTTTGAACAGCTTCCGATTCTTGCAGCAGGAAAAGATATGAATTTGCTAGTGCATAGCGATGATCTTCCCAAATTAAACAAATATTTCACAAAAAAAAAACATTCAGGCGCCATTCCATATGATATTTACAGCTCAAACGGAATGGAAGGGTACGATTATTCTGGACTTCCCTATTACCCTATACGCATTGCCGAATCAATTATCTTAAATCGGGTTCTATTGAACGGAACCTACTATGTACCGTGTCCAAATGACTATTTTCATAGTTTGGCGTTCCATGTGGTTTATCATAAAGCAGAGAATTCGGGTATACCTATTTCTACAGATAAGAAGGCGTCGATAAAGCATGCAGAACATAACTATGTTGAAATAATAAAAAAACTAGCCCGAAAAAACGGTATTAAAATTGAGATCACGTTATCCTCCCTTCATCGTTACCTTACAAAAAAAAAATGGACCCCAGGCATTGGCATGATTCGGAAACTTGGACTAAAAAAAAGATGGCTATCTACACTGTTTCCACCTATGAATTCCAAACAAATACAGGGTGGTGAGTTGATCCTATATCTTGTAGGAGATTGGGTCCATGAAAGAAACCTGACTGATTTTATCGTCAATTTTTTGGATAAGAAGGGCCTTGATATCCTGCTGACACATCCATTGGATGCGCATAGCCGAAACAAGGCAAAAAGAGAGATACTAGGAGAGAGTTACGGAAAAGGTTCATCTACAATTAGTGAGGGTGATCCAGCTGTACTGATTGTAGCCTATGATCACCACCCACTACCTGTACTAAAAAAAGATAAGCAGCTCTATCCATTTGTTGCAAACCGACACTTTTTTTTAACAGATAAGTTACGCAAAATTTTGATAAGTCATCTACCCAGTGGAAGTAAAATTAATCCTCTTCATTCCAGTTACGACGGACTAGAGGCGTGGGCATATTTACAAATTGTTTGTCCCAAATTGGTTTCACATGTAAAAAGCCTGATTCGAACACATACAAGCAGCTATAGAACAAACGAACCTGTGCTAAAAAAGTTTGATGGATTCAAGAATAGAGGAAAAGTAGAGGTTGTTGTATTCAAGAGGAAGCAGGTCGTAAAAAAGACATTTATGCCTAGTAAAGAACGATTTCTCAAAAGAGAAAAGTTTGCATACCAGGTGCTAAGTAAAATGAACCCCTGCATCCCCCCGCTAATTAGCAGTGGTGAAAACTATATTATGATTCCCTTCTATGACAATTTGATAATAGACCGGAATAAGAGATCAAAGATAATAAAGGATCATAAAATCGAAATCCGCCAATTCTTAAAATTGTTATACGATCAAGGCTGGGCACACACGGACTTTCACCCCGGTAACATCTTAGTTACGAAAAAAAACAGCATCAAGTTTATTGATTTTGAATTTCTATACAGATATAAGGCCAAACCCGCTACATTCTGGAAATCGTATGACATCGTTGGCATCCCTGCAGATTTCGACGGCGATATCCCAAATGGATACATCTCCCAAAATAATAACGATTCATGGATTAAACAATGCGGATACAGCTTGATCGAATTGCTTAAATAAATTGAGGATAGCGGAAGGAGAATTTCATATGATCCTGTTATCAGAGGTTAACCGCCAGTTCCAATCTCTTAAGCCGGAGCTTGTCAAGCAATTTGAGCAGCTCATTGATAGCGGAAAATATATTATGGGTAATCGAGTCATGGTATTAGAAGAAGCCCTTGCAAAGAAAACAGGTGCATTATACGCGATTGGAGTAGCCAATGGGACAGATGCATTGGTGCTCACTCTCGATGCCTATGGGATAGGCGCAGGAGACGAAGTCATAACGACTCCCTATACTTTCTTTGCAACTGCCGAGGCTATATCCCGTAGGGGGGCTACACCCGTCTTTGCCGATGTTGAGCCGGATACCTATAACATTAACCCCTCTCATGTAGAAGCCTTGATTACCACCAAAACCAAAGCCATTCTGCCTGTGCATTTATTTGGCCAGCCAGTCGAGATGGACAGCCTAAATCAGATCGCAAAAAAGCATGGCTTGGTTGTTATTGAAGATGCTTGTCAGGCATTCGGCGCAACCTATAAAGGTAAGCCTGTCGGCAGCCTGGGAGATGCGGCTTGTTTTTCCTTTTTTCCCACAAAAAATCTGGGAACGATGGGGGATGGAGGGATGATCGTAACCTCCGATCCGCTCTTAGCGTCCCAAATTCGCAAGCTCCGCCACCACGGAAGCAGAACGAAGTATTATCATGATGAAATTGGCTATAACAGCCGTCTAGACGAGCTTCATGCCATGATTCTTCTTACCGCCTTAGAGCGAATGGATGATTGGAATGCCCAACGAAGAGCATTAGCTCAACGCTATTACGCAGGGCTGCAGCAGCTTTCCTATTTGCAATTGCCTGTCCATTCACAGGATAACAACCCCGTTTATCATCTATTCTGCCTAGCATCTAATGAAAGAGATCAAGTTGTTGCTTCGCTCAGGCAAGCTGATATTCAAACAGGTATTTATTATCCTTGCCCGCTTCATTTGCAGAAGGCATATGAGCATCTTCACTACAAAAAAGGAGACTTTCCTGTGGCCGAGCAGCTTGCTTCCCAGTTGTTTGCCATTCCCATGAATCCGTTTCTCAAGCCTTCGGAGCAGGATCAGGTTATTGCAGCATTACAGAGCTTTCCACAGCTGTGATGCTAATCATGTACCTGATAGAACCAACGTAATGAATCATAACGTTGGTTCTATAGTACAACATTTACTTTCTGTGAATCATCCTCGCAGGATTTCCTACCATTACACTATGGGGGAGAACGTCCCGAATGACGACTGCTCCCATTCCAATTAAGCTATTGTGTCCGATATTCACTCCTTGCCTAATGTTACTGCCTTGCCCCAGATAACAGCTGTTCCCGATATTCGCATATCCCCCTAGAATGACTCCGCTTGTTAGAGTAACTTTATGCCCAATATTAACATCATGATTAATGATGCTTCCGCTTAAACAAAAAACGAAATCGCCGAATTGCACATTAGCTCCAATAAAACAATTTGGATAGATAATGCAGCCTTTTCCCAGCTGCGCATTATTAGCAATAAACACGTTTGGATCTACCAAGGATGCTAACCTTTCATAAGGAATATCAGCAAGATTTGGGAATCCGAATTCTGGTATAAACCAAGCCTTGGGATATCGCTGAATAACATCCAAGGAACCTAATACAGGATATTCATTTATCTTGTTTCCCCTTGCCTGCCCATCAATGGAAATAAATCCGATCATATCCCACTCTTTATGTGAATGGTTGATTCTTGTGATAATCTCAATTATTTCTGCGGCATGTGATTTACCTCCTAATATAATTAATTGTTTCATAATGGCTCCGACTTGCTCATGTTAATCGTATAACGCAGCTTCCTGGTAACGGTAAGAATATCGTCATTAGTTAAATTTGGATGCAATGGTAAAGCTAGACCACTTGTGTACAACCTACATGCATTAGGGTAATCACTATGCTTATATTGATATTTGGTTCTATAGTAACTTAGCATATGAATCGCTTGAGCACCTAGATTTACTTCAATGCCTTGTTCTTTCATATCAATAATGAGCTGGTCTCTATCAAGAGTTCCCTCCAAGGTAATCATATAAGTTTGCCATGCATGCCCTTTAATCACTTTTGGCAGACTGACCCCTGTAAATCCAGTTAAATAAGTCGAATATAGCTCAGCTAATAATCTTCGTTTCTCAAGCCAAAATTCGAATTTTTTAAGTTGTACTGACCCAAGAGCTGCTTGAAAATCTGTCATTCGATAATTAAATCCAGGCAACACAAAATCGATCTTACCTGTAGAAAGTTCGATACCATGATTTCTTAAAGAAGATAGTGTAGCAAATAATTGATCGGAACTTGTAACAACTGTCCCTCCTTCTCCAGTGGTTATTCCCTTACGGGGATGCCACGAGAAGCAACCTATGTCACCGAATGTGCCAACATGCCGATCGTTCCATCTAGTTCCCAGCGCACATGCAGCATCTTCAATGACATATAGACTGTACTTGTTTGCAATGTTCATGATGGCTGTCATATCACACGGTGCTCCAAACTCATGAACCACAAGTATTGCCCTTGGTATTTCTGCACCCTTCCAATGGATAATAGCTTGCTCTAATTGATGGGGGTCCATATTATAATCTACTGGATTGACATCTACCAATATTGGCCTTGCTTTCTGCAATTCAATCACATTTACTGTTGCGGGGAAGGTAAAGGCAGGTGTAAATACGGCATCACCCTCATGAATATCTAATGCTACTAAAGCAGCATGTAGTGCAGCAGTTCCACTTGAAACCGCTGCAGCGTGTTTTACTTGAATATAGCCTTCTAACGCCTCTTCAAATGTGGATACATAACGACCCTGCACAAGCATTCCCGTTAACAGAACCTTAGATACGGCGCTCACTTCCTCCTCACCAATCAATGGATGAGACAATCTGATCATGATAGCTCCCCTCTCACTGCTTAAACCTTCCTGTTCGACATCATAATATTGTGCTGAGCTGTTCTTCGAATCCCCTCATCTAAATCCACTTTTGCTTCAAAATTTAGTAATTCCTTCGCTTTATGAACCTGAGGAATTCTTAATTCAATATCAGCATAGCTTTTCTCTATAAATGCAATGCTCGAATTGGAATTTAATACTCTAATTATTGTGTTTACTAAGCCATAAATGGTTGTAATCGCCTTTTGGTTTCCTATATTAAACGATTCTCCAACAGCTCGCTCATCTACTAAGCATCTCATAATTCCTTCAACCATATCGTCTACATAACACCAAGCTCTGATTTGAGTTCCATCCCCATGGATACAAATGGTTTCATTCTTTAAGGCTTGTTGTACAAATGTGCGGATTGCACCCTCACCCACTTGACCTGGACCATAAACATTAAAGGGTCTGACAGTTACCGTTGGCACTTGAAATTCTTTAAAGTAGGCATAGGCTAAATGCTCCTCAGCTAGCTTGCTTACTGCATAAGTCCATCTTGCTTCCCCTACTGCTCCCAGCACTGCCAGACTGGTTTCATCGGAACGGAAAGCAAAATTACCGAACACTTCACTGGTGCTAAAACAAACCACACGCTTACAATGATTTAGTCCTAAGGTGGCTTCTAATAAATTAGACGATCCTACCATATTCACTTTCATAGTAGATACAGGTTTTTTTATCACCGTATCTATTCCCGCAATTCCAGCAGCATGGATCACATAGGTTGAATCTTCAATCGAGTTTTTTAAAAGCGGTAGGTCTAATACATCCCCTTTGATCAAGGTAAGATTAGGGTGGTTTCTGAATGGCTTATCCTTCAAGGCGTCTCTTGATAGATTATCATAAACGACGATTTGATTATGTTCGATCAGCTGGCCAATTATAGTCGATCCGATAAATCCCGCTCCACCCGTAATAAAAATTCTTTCTCCTGCTAATTCGTTATTTCTCATCGTTTAACTCCTTATTTAGACAGATAAATATCCATTATTTTTTTACAGTTAATTCTCATATCATGATGCTCCTCTGCGTAAGCTCTTCCCTTTTTACCTATTTCCTGTAACCCATCTTTATTGCGCATTAATTTTGACAATACTCTTTTTATATTGTCGGGATTCGCTGAAATAATGGGTAAATTTACCGGATATTTATCTTTCATGAATTCACTGATCCAACATATCACCGGTTTACCTAAGGCCATGCATTCTGTGGACAACAAGCCATAGCTACCAATCAATATTTGATCCACGATCAGATCCGCTTTTCGGTAAATTTTCATAGCTTCTTTATGCGACATGCCTTGAATAAGCCTGAACTCAAAATCATATTTATTCTTCAAATCTTCCAGTGCTTTATTAATGAGAGAAGTTCCTTTTACTAGGGGCGACGTTGGTGCATGAACGATAAGCATTTTCTTATTCTGTGGAGCCCGAGATACCTTATACCTGCTTAAATCTATCGATTGGGGAACTACATGAATTTTAGAATAGTGCTCCTTTACATCCTCATACAGCTCATAATCGGAAACAATGCAGTTTTCCACATAAGTGGATAGCATGCTTAGCCTGCGTTTTATTTTCTCTTCATTGTGAGTCTTCACCTGAACATAAGGATTCCGTTTCACTGCTTGCGAGTAGCATCTTACATCCGTTCCCCAGTGCTGCATGAAAACTTTTTTTCCTATTTCCTTTAATATTGGAAGATCAGAGTTGTTCCGTTGCAACGATTTTCCAAAATGAAAATGAAAAACATCATATTCCGACATTAACCTTGTTATAAGCGCCTCTAATTTTGTTGAATTATTCTTATCCTTTAAATCAAGCACTAAATCCGATTTGTAATTTAAATAATTGGAGGAATACGTAAGAGTTCTGCATAGAACACCCAGCTCATTTAAACCGTTGGAGATGGTATTCATCTGATTGCCTATTTCCTTTGTTCCTTGCAAAACCTTCATTCGATTTCACCGCCGGGTCGTAATTTAGTAATCATTTGATTTGTATCAAAATCATCAAACGGAAGCTGAACTTGTTTCCCTTCCGCAACGGATTTATAAATAGCCAATACAATTTCTAATGAATTTAATGTGGTTTCCACTGAAACTAAGGGAGTGCTTCCTGTACGAATAGCATAGACAAGGTCTTGGTAAAGAGGGGTATGCGAAATATCCTCTGGGTTATTAACGATGTCTTCATCTTCTGCTCTGGTTTCTTCAAAAAGCCAATGCTTGAATATATTTAATTTCTCCCCCTCCAGTGAGACCGTTCCTCTCTCTCCAAAAAGACTAAGGGAAGTCAGTAAATTTCTTGGATATATGCTGGTGGAGCATTCGATTTGACCAATTGAGCCATTGGCGAATTTCAGGATGGCCAACCCAATATTCTCCGCTTCTATCGATTCCAGCGCTGTACAAACCTCTCCATATACAGAGACAACAGGACCCATCAGCCATTGCAGTAAATCAATGTAATGAATACACTGATTCATCAATGCACCACCGCCTTTAACCCATGAAGCACGCCAAGGACTGGTTTTGTAATATTCCATGTTGCGGTTCCATCTTACAGAAACAGTTCCATGCATGAGCCTGCCGAAACGCCCTTCGTCAACGGCTCTTTTCATAGCTTGGATTTGCGATAAATATCGGGTCTGCATCGCTACGGCAACAACACGTTTATGAAGTCCAGCTTCTTTTACTATATAGCGGGCATCCTGAACGGTTAGCGCTAAAGGCTTTTCGACAAGGACATGTTTTCCCGCATGTATGGCGGCAAGTGCGAGGGAAACATGAGAATCTGTGCTTGTAGTAATCACAATAAGATCGACATTTCCTTGCTGAATACAGCTATCAGCATCTGTATATATTTTCGGTATTATCGACAAAAGGCTTGCATGAACTTCGAGCAAGCTTGTAATTCTATCCGGCTCCATATCGCAAAGAGCTACCAATTCTACTGCTGGACCTAATTCATAGATTGCAGTTAAATGCTTTTTTGCTATGTTTCCACATCCGATTAAGGCAATTCGTATAGGACTCAAGAGAAACCTCCCTTTTAAACAATTATCTTTCTATTCTATGAATGGTTGAAGAATTGGTGAAGCCAAATGCACTATATCTGTATGGGTATTCCATCATATAGTTTTTCATATGGGCTGGAAGATTCACCTTAGCTATTCCTTTTACATATACTTTATTGTTACACCATTGTAATGGGAGTGATTTTATGACGCCAAGAAGCAAAGTTTTAGAGAATGAGGAAGTATTAGAAAAAATTAGATTTGCCTTAGTCCATAAATGTCCATGCTCTATTGTACGGATTGGTGATGGAGAGAATCATGTTCTGGCACAAAATTCTGTTTGGAGTATGAAAAAGCTGTTGAAAGAGGGGTGGGTTACCCAAGCAAATAAAGGTGTCAAGGGTGTCAACTTTCCTAATCTGCTCTTAAGAGATCAGATGCTTGAAGCAATCAAAAAAGCGGATGTGGTAGGCATACTGAAACCAAACGATAAAATCATTCTGGCTCCCAAACGGATTAAACGTGAATTGACCGATAAAATATTTGCACATTATAAATTAATGCCGCCTGTTACTTGTGATGCTCTTGTTTTTCGAGCTCTGGTCAATGAACCTGCTTTTTGGAAATTGCTCAGAGGAAAGAGAGTGCTTCTGATTACAAGAAATGTCACGGAAGTTGCAGCCCTTTTAGGAAAAAGACCCTATAAGCTTTCGATCAGCCTAAAGTTATATTTCGACCATTATGACCAGATGGAGGAGACACTTAAAAAAATCTCTATCCATAAAGATCAATTCGACATTGCCTTAATTGCTTGTGGGGTCAACGCTGTCATTCTTGCGCAAAAGGTTGCTGAATTATCCGGGAAGGTAGGCATTGATATCGGCAAGGCTGTTACTAAGTATATCCAATAGCTAACATTGTCTAGTTTGAGGAGGAGAATAATGTTAAGAAAGAAGAAAATAGTAGTAAATATCATATTTAACACAAGAATAAACTTACAGAATAGTTCATTGCCTCGATGGATAAAGTATCGGATAGATATCTTCTTCAAATTCACTTTAAATAGCTTAATAAACCAGACTAATCAGGATTTCACAGTATACGTTAAATATATGGATGAAACAGAAAGGATAATAAAAAGACTATTGAGACACCGTCCAGCACTTCCTGGCAATATTCTCTTCGTGAAAGAGAAAGAGGCGGAAGCCCATTTACTTAAAAATTTGCATGAATACGATGATCTCTACATCGTTCGCATCGATTCCGATGATTTATACCATAAAAGCTTTATTCAGCAATTGCACGATTATATACCTAATAAAAAAACGAATGCTTTAATAAATCAAAAAGGGTATTTGTATGACTCTATTCATCATCGCATGGCCTCCATTGATCGCCCATCCCCCCCATTCTATACCCTTGTTTATAAAGCAAAAAAATATATACGAGGCAAAAGGCATCCTTTACTTGCGGGACACGGGGATGTAATTAATCTTCGCCACGAAATTATCCAGCCACGAAATTATGTAGTGGTCATTCATGGAAAGAATAAATCAAGTAAATTCAAGTGCAAAGATCCGAGTCTATTAATTGATAGCTCCTCCATCCCCTCGATTCTAAGAGACTTTATGTAGGATTAAATCGATTCATCAACCTAAATCGAAAGAGCTGACAGGTATGCTTAATAACTCAAGGCGTGGGCTAAACGTTGTTGTTGGCAGTGACACATGCATAGGTGAAGATGTTGTAATTGGGAACAATGTTATCATCTACGATAAGACTATTATTGGAGATCAAGTAACAATTCATGACAATGCGGTTATTGGCAAGCTTCCTATGAAAGCCAAGAATTCTGCCCTAGCCTCTCATACGGATATCGCCGCGACAATCATTGGAGCTCAATGTATTATTGGTACGTCATCGATCATATATGCCGGTGCTTACTTGGCTAATGATGTCTTTGTTGCTGATTTGGCCACCATTCGGGAACGGGTAACTGTTGGGGAGAGAACCATTGTGGGACGGGGAGTGGCCGTTGAGAATGATTGTACAATTGGCGCATATTGCAAGCTGGAGACGAATTGTTATATTACGGCTTATTCCATACTAGAAGATTATGTTTTTGTTGCCCCTTGTGTAGTCACAACGAATGACAACTATATGGGGAGATCCTTGGAACGATTTAATAAATTCAAAGGAGTCACTGTAAAAAAAGGCGGACGTATCGGAGCGAACGCGACTATTCTCCCAGGAAAGGTCATTGATAGCGATGGAGTGGTTGCAGCGGGAAGCGTAGTAGTAAGGGATGTAAGGTCAAGAGAATTGGTTGCTGGTACTCCCGCAAGAAAGCTACGTGATGTCCCTGAAGACCAATGGTTGGTCAATAAATAAGAGCAAAACAAAGTGGAGCGTCCGTAATACTATTAAAAGTGGAAATGTAAAAAGTACCTTCGGGGTGAACTTCATCAAACTCGAAGGTACTTTTTCTTAAGTCAATCAGGTGCTTCCACAAGTGACTTAAAATGCTTAGTATAAACGACTAAAGTGGATTTCTTTAAATATTCCCTTTCACTAATTAACCAAGTATGATCCTCGGGATTCTTCTTTCTAATATGAGTAAAGTTATACTTGTCGGTATCGTATATCTTGAACCCATGCTTTAAGCACCCTTTCTTAAACGCCGTATCCGATCCGACTTTTACACTTGAAAACTTCACTTTCTCCCAAACCTTTTTTTTGAAGACTAGGGTTGCTCCTGCGATCCTTCCACTCTTACGGACCACGAGCATTTTGAGTCTTTCCATGTATGTGAAAAATTCGCTCTTACCTACAACATCTGCATTATGCTGCTTCATGGATTCTATCGCTTGTGTCAAATAGTGAGGAGCATAATAATCGTCATCGTCAAATTTAGCAATAATGTCGTACTTCACTTTTCCAATGGCGAAGTTGAGACATCTACCTAATGTATAACGTTCCGGAAGTTGATATACTGAAACATTCTTGTGACGTTCAGCTCGCTTTTTCCATTTTCGAATGCTCATATTGTCTTTATTTAGAATGATGAGCAGTTCTTTTTCCTTATAATTCTGATTTTTGTAATTTTTGAATACGTTGCGAATGGTTTTTTGCCTTATCGTACAAGTAATTATTGAAACCATGGTTCCAAATCCCCTCTCCAATCGTGAAAACAATAAATCTATATATACCTATAATCACGACCAAAGCTAATCAGAGAGTATTGGCGTATTTGGTGTCAAGGAAGATGGATTGAGAACTTCACTCCTCTTCCTCAAGAAGCAAACGCTCGGCCAGTACAGCAGGCTTCTCTAATTTACTCTGTATTGAAGACCAATTAATTCGCTGTACGGAATGAATGACCATATCATAAGTAACCCCTCTTATAGTTAACCCCTCGGGCTCTATACCTGTACGCTCAAACCCACAGCTGTCGTGGAAGGATACCACACTTGCATTATCTATGACGGTATTGGAATACACCTCTGACAATCCAAGAATATCAAAAGCGACATGAAGAATGAGCCAAACACTCGCAGCGGCTGCAGGTACATTAGGGAAGATAATCCATCTGCCCCAATTCCCTTTCCCATCGACAATGTTGGAAACCGCTATCGTTCCAATACGCTTCCCTGATTGCAGCTCAATACAGAAGTAATAATCATCCGCGCTGCTAAGATATTGCTTTATCCACGCACGATGAACCGATAATTGCGAATCGATCTCTCCTATATACTTTGACAGCTCTGGTGATCTTCTAAGCTTATGGATGAACTCTGCGTCATCCATCGTGACTGGTCTTAATCGAATTCCAAAGCGTTCTACAACAATTTGATGACTCATAATTTACACGCTATGATCCTAACAAGATCCTCCAAGCTTTGGACCTCAGCTACCTCTCGGCTGGAGAAGCGAATTTGGAATTGCTCCTCGAGACGCAGGATAAGCTCCATATGCTTCAGTGAATCCCAGCTTGGAAGCTGGCTTCGCAATGGACTATCCAGCTTAGTCGGTTCGATGTTCAGCACCTCTGAAACGATAGAGGTAATCTGTGTGTATAGCTCATGGTTCATGCGATCACCTCCACCCTAGAGGGATGATTCATACAGTCCATATGAACATCGTTTAACAGCCCTTCTACGGGAATATTCTCCCTAACATCAAGTACATAACGTTTCAACCAATCAATGGCAGGCATATTCCGGGGTCCGTCCTGTACATCAATATTTAATAGCTCGATACCTCGTAGTTTTAGTCTATCTAGTAAACAGGCAAATGACACGGACTCGATATCGCGCCCGAGCGCCCGACAGCTGAATATAGTTTCGATTAACCTAGCCGTCTCCCCCTCTAAGCTACATACCATAGCTCCGACGATGCCACTATCCGATATGATGTCTTTAAGACGAATAGTAAGTGTAATATATCGTTCTTGGTTCATAGCTTCTTGTGCTTCTATGATCGACATTCTCCTTAGAGCCAAGTTAAATTGGTTTGTCTTACGGCTCAAATCAAATAATCTTCCAGCATGCATCTTCTCATTGATATGAATGGTTACAACCATCTGCAAGCTTTCCATATATGCGCTATACTCAGTTGCTTTCTCCTGCAAGCCCTTGCGAATTTGGTTAGCCTGAATATCAGCGGTCCTTATGGCTGCTTCATGATCCGGACGAATCTGATAAAGTCCTGGATAGGAGCTTAGCTTGATCGTCGTCTCTAACCCGTCCGATACAGCTCGCATCAGCTTAACTGAGGGAATGCTCTCTGCCATCTTGAGTAATTCGACTGGGTTATCGTCGATGAATAGGAGGGTCGATGGATCAATGTTTAATTGCTGAGCTAATTGCATTACATTGTCAGCCTTAGATTGCCAATTTACATATACCACAGCAAAATCAGACCATTGCAACGGAAAATCCTCTCTACTCTCGAATAAAGTCTTCACATCCTGCTCCTCATTACGGCTACAAATGGTTAGCATGATTCCTGAACGCTTAAGTTTCAGTAACAGCCTCTGTAATTCATAATGCCCCTCACTCAGCATCACTCTCTCCCAACCATCTTCCCCTAGAATTCCACTATACAGCGTATCATCAAGGTCTAGAGCAATCGCTTTTAGCCGTGGCATGAGGGTTGCTGGAAGTAGCTGTGTGCCTAAATGCTGTGCAAGTCGAATCGTCATCGAATCTGAGAAAGGGTAACTACTAATATCATCATTCCTACGATCGTATACATTTCCCTTGTGCTCATATGCTATTGCAGCTAGATCTAAAAGTTCACAGCCTGTCATGGGCTCCAAGCATACTGCTAGGTATTCATTAAACTTCCGTATCCTTCCACGTTCACTAACACGAAGTCCGAATAAGCCGTCTCCAGGCTGTAATGATTCAGGCCAGTTATTCACCCATATCATTGCTGAAGTTAAGCTTCTTAATTGTTGAATTCTTCCGATAAGCCATTGCACGGATTCTTCCATAGCCCTTGATTGATGATAGATACGCCAATCCAACCATATGATATAAACATCTGTCTGTTGATCTCCCCCAAGCTGAGCTAGCGTAGCATCATAATCAGAATAGTCAAATTCTACACTAGCCTGCCACAATCCACAGAACGACGGTAATAGACGAGCAATCCATTCGAATGGCATTGTTCGATCCACTCTAATCTTATATAATTGCCTATTCATATGCTCCGAGCTTCTCATAATATGCGCTCTGGTGGGATTAGAACCGAGCAGCATGTCTAAATGGGTAAGATCGTTTAGTACAGTACTCAATGTAATCCCAGCTCCTTGCCCCACACATTAATTTTCTCCAGGTAACCCTCTAACAAGAAGGCTTGCTTGTTCCCTTCCACCATCCACTCCAATTGAAGACACAGACTCCGTTCTAATACACGCTGCAAGTAGGCCATCTTATATAACCGAACAGGATCATCAGAGAACGTAATGTCATGCTTGAGCATCTCTGATGCGTATAAATGTGAGCATCGCAAAATTACCTCTTCCTCAACATTACGCCAGTCCTTACGATAAGCGAAGAATACACCCATTAAGTTGAACATATCAAACCAGCATGGTGCAAACCTTGCACCCTCCCAATCAATAAATTTAATATTCCAATGGGGTTCACCCACATTACCGCAGCCAATATTCGGTGTCTGAAGATCGCTGTGAATGATACTTTTCCCTGCGTGAACAAGCTCGGGAAAATATTCAGGTCCCTTCAATAATATGCTCTGTAGTCTCTTGTAATTAGAATCTAGTCTCGCCTTCAGCTCGGGACGACTCATAGCTTTATCTAAGTTGTGCAAGGCCTTCTTATTCGTCTGCTGACGTTCTAGCGTTTCAGATTCCGAATGATACAAGGGTAGCCAGTCGGCGAATACTTCCCATTGGGTATATAGACGCTCATTATATGTTCGTGCATGAAATGCTGCCAGAGTAGGAATGATGTTATCGAATTGATCTGGGGTGAATATGATTTGCCCTTTGAGCTGTGGGACAAACTCCATGAATACCCAGACATCATTACCATTCATCCCCTCTTGTACCATATGAATGTTAGGCATTAAACCAGCCAGAATACCGCTAGCTCTTCGGTACATATTTAATTCGACCAAGCTTTTTTCTATGATTGGAGCTTTAAAAATTTTCAATATGAGTGGATAAGCTTGTTGGTTAGCTGTAACCTCGAGCTTCCATATCGCACTCTTGCTCGTTTCCTTCAGAAGCTCCATATGATGATCATTTAAAGTTACGGGTTGACCATAATGCTCCCCAAGCTTATCTGCACATTGTAGCTCCCGCCACATCAAGCTAATTTCATTCAGAGGGGGGTCAGAATTCATTCTTGAGGACTCTGTTGATGCGGCCAATGCATGCTCGCGTCCCTTCGTAAATCCATCATCCTTGCCCTTGTTGAAACCATCTATACGCCCTTTTCTATAAGCGCTCTGATCCATTGATTTTGTCACTACTCCTGATCCTCCACTTCATAATTCCTGTTGTATCTTATGTGGAGCTTTGTCATCGTGACACAAAGACATTACAATCCTAACTTCGTACTCAGCGCTTTTGTTTTTTCCAGATAGACCTTTAAGAGCTTTGCCTCTTTCTTACCCGTTACTGCCCAGCAAAGCTGAAGATACAAGCCTCTCTGTAACATTCGTTGCAAATATGCCATTTGGTAGAGCTTGACTGGGTCGATTCGAAAGGTAACTCCGTTCTTACCCATCTCCTTGGCATACAATTTCACACAGCGCTCGGTAATTGCTTCTTCCTCATTACGCCACTCTCTCTTATATGCCATATACACACCAATCAAATTCACCATATCGTACCAGCAAGGAGCGAATTTGCCGCCTTCCCAGTCGATAAATTTGATATCCCAGTGTCGCTCATTCACATTGTGACAGGTCATGTTGGATAGCTGAAGATCACTATGAACGATACAACAGCCAGCTTGACGTACCTCGGGAAAGTATTCTGGACCTTTCTGTAGTAGTCTTCGTAAGAGGGCGGCATAAGGCGCCACAACTATACGATACTTCGGGTGTTTTAATGCTTGCTCGAGATAGAATATCGTTCTTTCATTCCATTCAACTCGCTCCCTAAGCAACTCTTTAGAGTCATAATCCGGAAGCCAATCTCTGAATAAATGCGTATGCTTATCAAATGATTTACTCATTGTTGTAGCGTGAAGCTTAGCTAATGTTGGAATGATCTTCTCGAAGTACTTCGGATGAAATTCAATCTGACCTTGAATTTTCTCAATGCACTCCATGAATACCCACAAATCATGCCCATTGACGTTTTTTTTGGTCATATAGATTTGTGGCATGAATGGCTGAAGTGCTTTTTTTGCTTTTCGATACATATTTTTCTCGACTGTGCTTTCCGGTCTTGGTTTCCTCATGTGCTTAAAAATTTTCAGTATTATAGGTAGCTTCTTACTATCGACGATGATTTCTAGCTTCCATACGCTACTCTTATAGGAGTCCTTCAGGCATGTCATCTGACGATGGTTCAGAATGACTTGCCCCTTCACACCTTCTAATAAAGGACTGAACCTCTCCGAGCAAGATAGACTGCGCCATCTCCTACGAATAAATCTTTTATCTACC
The DNA here is from genome assembly GCA_002383695.1 of Caryophanales bacterium UBA4045. GTDB lineage: Bacteria > Bacillota > Bacilli > Paenibacillales > UBA4045 > UBA4045. The sequence continues at coordinate 42,711 of DFZX01000096.1, read as the reverse complement.
ACTCTACCTCGACTCATCTAGACCACAATCCTCTAATCCCTTAGCGTAACCATCGTTAAAGCCTCGGTCATAGGCTTCGTCTGTTAATTTGTCTTTCGAATTACGTGTAGAGCTCGAATCTCCTGCAGCTCGCCCCACTGATGGACTAAGCTTCTTTACCTGTCGTGTAGGTTTGTGAGCTTTTATGGACTTGACATCCTTTACTGCTTTTACTGCTTTTACTGCTTTTACTGCTTTTACTGGCTTACTAGCTTCTTTCTTACTTATTGGCTTGCGAATCATCTCTTTCACCATCCTTTCATATATCGAGTTAGGGCATCCCGCCATGGAGGCAAATCCACTAAACCCTGTGAGCGAATCGCTTGGTGGTCCAAGATTGAATATTTCGGCCGTAGGGCTGGCAATCGGAATAAATCAGTCGTAATAGGAAGGACCGTCACGTCATCGAGAGCAGACTCCTGTAACACTGCAATTGCAAATTCATACCGGGAGCATGCGCCTTGATTTGTAGCATGATATATCCCATATTGCTCAGTGACCATCAGACGATTTATGAATTCAGCTAAATCATACGTATAGGTTGGAGATCCAATTTCATCCGTGACTACCTTTATCATCTTGCTTTGTTTGGCTGCTTGCATTATTTTGCGTACAAAATGATTGCAGACGTCACCTCCATATAACCAAGAAGTACGGACAATGAATGCCTGCTTGTGAATGGACTGGATGAATAACTCACCTGCATACTTGGATATTCCGTACACATTGATCGGATTTGGGTCGTCAGTTTCATTGTATGGTAAACCTTTCTTCCCATCAAAAACATAATCAGTACTAACATATATAAGCTTTGCGTGATATAACTCTGCTGCTATCGCTATATTCCTCGAACCCATCGCATTCGTGTGGAATGCCCTAACCGGTTGTTGCTCTGCCTCATCTACTTTTGTGAATGCCGCTGTATGAATGACGATATCTGGGGAAACCTCCTGCATTTTGGTCACAACCGCACTTGCATCACACACATTCAGCTGCTCTTTGTCTAATGCGATTATTTCATGTGATTCCTTGAGTACTCGAGCTAGGTCTATTCCCAGCTGTCCTCTTCCTCCCGTGAGCATCACTCTCATAAGGATTCACTCTGCAGCAATGGCTTCCACCAATCTACATTCCGTACATACCATTCTATTGTGGACTGGATCCCTTGAGCTAATGGGATTTTAGAGCTCCAACCCAATTCGTGTCGGATTTTTCCAGCGTTAATCGCATATCTACGGTCGTGTCCAAGACGATCCTGAGTGAAATGAATTAAGCTGTGTGGCTTGTTCAATAGATTCAGAATCAGCTTGATCATCTCTAAATTTGTTAATTCGTGATTTGAGCCAATGTTGTAAACTTCACCAGGTTGACCTGATCGGAGAACGTAATCGATTGCACTACAATGATCGGTCACATGTAGCCAGTCACGCACCTGTCCTCCATCTCCGAAGACCGGTATCGGCTTATCCTGAATGGCATTCGTAATGATTCGTGGAATTAGCTTCTCGGGATATTGTCTAGGTCCATAATTATTCGAGCATCTGGTAATGATTGTCGGAAATCCATAGGTGTGATAATACGCCCTTGCTGCCATATCTGAAGAGGCTTTACTGGCCGAATAAGGGCTATTCGGTAACATTGCTGAGGTCTCTGAGAATAAACCCTCTGGCCCTAGTGTTCCGTAAACCTCGTCCGTCGAAATTTGAATAAATCGTTTAATCCCGTGTTCCCGAGCAGCCTCCAATAAGACTAAAGTGCCTATTACATTCGTGTGGAAGAAGCTCATCGGTCCTTCAATACTACGATCAACATGCGACTCAGCGGCAAAATGTATGATAGCATCATAAGGCTCCTGTAATATTCGCCGAACAAGCTCAGGGTCAGTAATATCACCATGTATAAACTGATAATTAAGTAATCCCTCAATGTCAACGAGATTGGCTGGATTTCCAGCATAGGTTAATAAATCAAGGTTGGTTATATGAATATGAGCTCTATACCTTTCCAACATATATAAAATAAAATTACTGCCTATAAACCCAGCACCACCGGTAATGAGCAAACGTATCATTGTTCACCACGCTTTCCTAGAACAGAGTCCGCTTCCTTAAGGGATTCGAATGTACCTGCGTCTGTCCACCAACCATCCATAATGTCGTAAGATAACAATCCCATGTGTGCGAATGCATTATTCACATCCGTAATCTCAAGCTCTCCCCTTGAAGAGGGCTTAATCTCACGAATGATTCGGAAGACTGTCATATCGTACATATATATACCTGTCACACAGTAGGAAGATAACGGGTGCTCCGGCTTCTCCTCAATGTGTATGATCGTACTCCCCTCCAACTTAGGAACACCGTATCTGCGTGGGTCGGTGACCTCCTTTAATATCACCCTAGCCCCCTTCTCCTGCAGGTTGAACTTCTCCACATAGGGTAGTAGTGAATCCTCGAATAAATTATCTCCTAGAAGAACAACCAGTTTCTCATCGTCCGATAAGAACGATTCTACACGGGAAAGTGCTTGGGCAATTCCACTAGCCTGCTCTTGGATAATGTATGACAGCTTCACTCCCCATTCCGCTCCACTTCCTAAATAATCAGCATACATACCCGCGGATTGTTTGCTGAGAACAATATGAATATCTTGAATGCCCGCATCCCTCAATTTCATAACACCATGAACAATCATGGGTTGTCTTCCCACCGGGAGTAAGTGTTTATTCATTAAGCGCGTTAATGGGAACAGTCGAGATCCCGTTCCCCCAGCAAGTATCACACCCTTCAAGGCCATTCATTCCTTTCATTTATTAGATATGTTGGCGTATGACTTACTTACACAACCCTCAACTCACCTCACCATATCTCGCCTACGGATCGAATCGGTGTAGCCACCACGCTCGTTCGTATGATCAATGATCCAGCTAATCGCTTCTAAATGATCACCGATGATGAGCGCCTTCAGCGGATCTACCTTCTTCCATTTGCGCTTCCGTGGATTCGATCTTCCCACATCTACGTGAGCTGTACTCTGTACATTCAATCCCAACCACACCGCAATCGCTAATGCCTTGGGCGGAACCGCTAACCACTCCGATCCGATGGTCTGTAGCGCTTTCCGACTCATGGCGTGGGGAATCGTGGTCATAGATGTACCCGTCAAATCGGAGCGGTGAAGCACAACATTCAATGCATGCTTGGCTAGCACAACACTATGAACGTTGTTCGTGTTCACCATTCCGGTATAGCGATTTAATGCTACATCCACACCTTTTTCTATCGACCTAATGAATGGGGTAAGCAGTCTTGTAGGAATGACGATGTCCGCATCCGTGAAGAGAAGGATATCTCCTTTAGCATGATTTGCTCCAACGCTCCGTCCCACATCATGACCGAGAGGTGATGTGTACACGATAACCTTCGCACCCATACGGCGAGCGATGCGTTCAGTTCCATCAGAAGAACCATTTACAACCACAATGACCTCGGTATCAGGATGGACATTCCGGGAATAAGCAATCACCCGAGCGATGTTCTTATGCTCGTTCATTGCTGGGATGACCACTGACACCTTGGGAACAACAGAATTGGTAATTGGTCGGGCTAAGCTACTTGCATGAGTGCTGGTGCGTGTGCGGATTCTGGGACGACGGGTACTGCTGTATGTGCGAATTTTCGTGCGTCGAGCGCTACTGCTGGTGCGGGTTCCGTTTTTGAGTACATGATTGTGACCTTTAATGCGAATTTTCTTGTGAACCTTTGTAGGAGCTACATTGCGAGTAAGGCTTGACTTGTGGCGGCTGCTGCTGGGTTTGGGGATTAACGCAAGTTGGGTGCTTCTGAGTTTACGGATAGATGTACGACGGTTAGGTAATTTCCTCTTTGAAAGCATATATTTCTCCCCCCCTTTTTTGATGAGCAGGCTAACGGTATCGTAATCATTAATCATGACCTATTGAGCCAATCGGATTTTTCGTTTCTTCCCATTCTATGTAGTTGGACGAATCTTGTAACGGCATATGACGAGGGACTATGCTGCTTGTTCAGTCTTATGTGTGTGTTTGTGACCAAGAATCTGCAATAGGAATAGAGCAGAAAATCTACTCTACTACACGAAAAGACACCTACCAAGAATGGTAAGTGTCTTTGCATCAATAATCAGTTAGATCTCGAAATCCTTACCAACTGTTTCCATTACAGCAGCTTCAGCTATTGTCCCGCTGTTGCCAATAGCAATCCAGTGAATGAATCCTTTTGTTTCTGGTTGGAAATCCGTGCACACAATTTTCAAGGTTGCTGAGAAAACGGTTTGTTGAATAACCACAGGATAACATGCAGGGTGACTCGTCATCGCTACGATCACGTAGCTTTCATCGAGATAAGGCTTCTGAAATTCCACACTGAGCTCAGTTGTCAGAACATCATATCCGATCTCGAATGGAATAAGTCCAAATTGTTGGAATACTTCATTACTAGCTCCGATGGATTGGACCGGGATGAATGATAGCTTCTTAGATGTTACTGATTGATTAGCTATTTTGCTCTCAGTTACTGCATCATTCGCTAAATGAACACTCTGTATGGCTTGACGCTTAAGCTTCTCAGCGGTAACACTCCCGTCCGCCAATTTGTCCGTTTGAATTGAACCCGTCTCCACATGATGTGACTGAATAACCTCATCTTGAAGATGGTAGCTTGTAATAGACAATTGTTTAATATGCTTTGATGAGATAGATTCCTGCGCAATATGCCTACTATGAACAGAAGCTAAATCAATCTTGTTCGAGGTGACCGCATGATCATCCAGCTTCTCCGAAGTTACTGCGTTATTCTTCAGATGCTCGACTCCGATTAAACTTACTTGCAACTTACTACTTCCAATACTAGCATCGGCTAGCTTTTCTTCTGTAATACTTGTGTCAGCTAGCTTTCTCCCCGTCACCGCACCGTCCGCGATCAATAACTCATCGGCAATTCCATCCGATAATTGATTACGAGCAATACTGCCCACTCCCAAATGTTCTACATTCACACAACCTGTCTGTAAATGTCGACCACTAATCGCACCATTCTGTAAATGATCACCGGATATAGAATCATCCTGAAGATGAAGGCCGTGAATTTGCCCGAGCATTAGTTTATTCGCGCTGATACTATGATCAGCTAGTTTGTTCTCCGTTACAGCACCATCAGCAATTAGACTTTCGTCAGCAATCCCATCCATCAGACGATCTCTGGGAATACTTCCAATTGTCAGATGGTCTGCAGTTATACTATTAGACTGAAGATGCTTACCAGCGACCGCTCCGAGTTGAAGGTGATCCGCAGAGATGGAATCCTCTTGTAGATGCAGTCCATTAATATGACCTTGAATGATCTTATTCCCACTGATGCTATGATCAGCAAGCTTATTCTCAGTGACCGCATTGTCTGATAATGCTATGGCCAGTATTGCTCCATCTTGAATATGAGTATGATCGATAGCACCAGCAACAATATGCTTAGAAAGAATAGAAGCTTCGTTGATATGCTGCGAGAGAATAGCTTCATCAGATAATTTATTGCTTGTAACAATTCCATCAATTAGATGTGCATTGGATATATTCCCATCTCTAATATTCTCCTGTCCAATACTGTTTACAGCGAGCTTCTCTGCAGTAACAATCCCATTCTCCAGATGAGCTGATTTCACTGATGAAGCTAACAAATGATTGCTATTAATGCTATTGTGCTGCAGATGGATACCACTCAGTGTATCGTCTGCCACATGATGCGAGTAGATAGCTGAGTCGGCAATCTGCTCAGCAGCGATCGATCCATAGCTTATATGCTCATTGCGAATAGAGGCTGGTGATAGTTTGTTGGAGGTAATTACTCCATTAGCCAATTTATTCTCCGTTACACAACCATCGATCAGCTTATTCGTTGACACACTTTCTGCCGATAGCTTTAAGGTTGTGACTGAATGATCGGCTAGATGTGTTGTCGTTAGTGCACCTTCGACAATATGTCTCGAGTCGACGGCTCCATTCTTAATTTTTTCTCCGCTAACAGCACCATCCACCAAACGGGATCCTTCAATTCCGGCTTTCTTCAGCTTCTCCGTAGTTATCGCTTGATCAGCAATCTTATCTGTAGTCACTGCACTACTCATTATTAAATCAGTGCTAATACTATTACCAGATAGCTTCTCTCCGGTCACAGAACGATCAGCTAGATGATCCGTTAACACAGATAAATTCGCTATATGCTCATAGGTAACGGCTTGTGGTGCAATATTCAGACTCTGAATGGCATGCTGCGCTATGTGCATCCCTTGAATTGCATGCTGAGCGATGCGAGCTCCCGTTATCGAATTTTCAGCGAGGTGATCCTGACTTACAGCCCCAAGAGCCAATTTTTCCGAGGTAACAGCTCTATCTGCAAGCTTAACGGAGCTCACACTTTGATCGGCAAGCTTCTCCTCATGGACACTAAGATTCTGTAGCTTCTCTCGCGTGATCGCCTCGTTAGCAAGTTTTATCGCTGTAACCGACCGATCAGCTAGATGCTCAGTCCCCACATTCTCCTTAGCAATATGTTCGGCATTAATCGCATTCTGCATAATAATTTCACCTTGAATCGATCGTTGAGCGAGATGGCGATTGTCGATCGTCCTGAATGCAATGCGATCTCCCGTTATCGTCTGACCCGATAGATGTTCTCTTGTCACAGACCCATGGGACAGCTTTGAAGAGGTTACCGCACCATCTGCTAACTTAGATGTGGTTATACCTGCATCAATTAACTTATCCGCATTCACACTATTCTTGGATAGTTTATCAATCGTCACCGCACCATCCGTTAATTTAGCTGTATTAATCACATCATTAGCCAAGCAGAAGTCATCAATCGACCCACTCTTTATCTTAGAGCCTGTAATCGCTTGATCCTGAATCAGCTCCGTGGTTATTGACTGTTCCTTGATATGCATGGTGCCAATAGAGCCTTCAGCAATCTTCACAGAATCAATCGTCTTATCCGCTAGCTTCTTCGAGGAGATGCTGTTATCCGCCAGTTTCTCATCGGTAATAGATCTATTCTGCAGCTTTCCACCTGGAATCGCGAGGTCGGCAATATGGACTTCGTCGATCGTCCCTGGTGCAATTTTGCTTGAGATAACGCTATGGTTGGCTAACTTTGCATGTGTGACGGAGAAGTCCTTAAGCGCATCGCTGCCAATACTTCCTGTCTTCATCTTGGATTCCTCGACAGCACGGTTAGCAATCTTCGAAGCTGTTATCGCTCCATCAACAATATCATCCGTATATACAACAGCTTTGCGTTCGCCTATAATCCGATCCTTGAGCTCCTGCACAGGGGTGTATACAGAGTCAATAGATGGTGATTTAACGACAACCTGAGATTGAACATGCTGCGCAGTCTGTTCAGATTGCCCTGTTTGATCTATTAGCTCTGTTTGCTCCGCTTGCCCTTCTCGCTCGGATTGCTCAGACCGTTCTATCCACATGTTATCTTTGTTCATGATTTCTGCATCTGCTTGAATTAATGGCTCAGCTAGTGCTGTAATCTTGCCTTTTTGCTTCTGCGTTCCCTCCCCTTTCGATACCTTCTGTCTATCATCAATTAAGCTTAATTCATTCATCGAGAAGTTGACCACGCTATACGGCTTTCGTGATACCCGCGAGCTACGTCCCTTACTTGTCTTCGGTTTTCTCATACGAGGCTCCTTTCTCATTCAGAGTAGTCACCTGTAACATATTCAAGAAAGTCGGGCATGGTCACTAGCGGAGCAAAAAAAACGAAAAAGAACAAACGTCTCAGCTCTATTCGAAGATATGAGCATGCCTATAATATAACTCCAACTGCCGCTCTGCCACCTTGCTCCATGTGAATTTCTCTCTTACAATGCGCACACCATTCTCTCCGAACTGCTGGCGCTTAACCGCATCCCCCAATAATTCACCCAAGTGAATCAGCATTTCACTCTCGATCGAATCCAGCCTCAACAAGTAGCCATTCTTGCCATGCTCAACAATTTCATGAATTCCCCCAGCATCTCCCGCTATAATCGGAACCCCTGAAGCCATCGCTTCCACATTCACTAGCCCGAATGCTTCTTGACCAATAGAAGGCACTACGGCTACATCGGCTATACGAAACCACTCCGGCATGCGAGAGTATGGAGTGAAAGGAATAAAACGAACATGATGTGGCAACCGATTCCCTAAGCGATGTAAGCCCCTCACATATGGCGTTATCCGATCAGACCCATAGAAAGCTGAGCCGATAATTAGCAGGAGCGCTTGTGGGAATTGCTTAACCACCTCTGCCCACACGTTCAATAGGTGATGCACGCCTTTGATTCGTATCAATCTTCCTGCATATACTACAATCTGTTTGTGCTCGTATCCCATTCTGACCTTTGTGCGCTCGCGTTCGATCTGCATGGGAGCTGACCACTGTGAGGCGAATAATTTGTCATCCGTCCCAAGATGATTCACTAGTATTTTACGTTCGCACAATGGATATCGACGAGTCACCTCCTCCTTCAAAAATTGACTATTCACTACAATTCTGTCTGCTAGACATAGCCCTTGATTGATTTTTCGGCTCTGCCCCTTAGTTAACTCCGACTCTAAGAAGGTAACGGAATGTAGGGATAGCCACACTGGCGTACGAGGATGGTTCATCTTCATTCCTACAATCTGAGCTGGCCTATTCTCAATCTGGATCAAACTAGGCTTAAACCGGCCAATCCACCGACGCACGGAGGCTTGATATCTTTTGCTACCTAGAGGCTTTGGTCTGATGTGTGTGATTCCGCCCTTCCTGTCATACCCCGCGAACCCCTTACTTCTTCTTGAGAAGATGAGCATATCGATCTCATTCTGCATATTCCTACTTAGAGCATCTACAACTCTCTCTACTGAGCTGCTTAAATTTGAGGGAACTGTAAAGCTACCTGGCGTAACAATCGCAATCCTCGGTCTGCGTAACCCATCCATTAACTCATCCTCCCCGCACATAATTGGAGCAATTGTTTTATAGTACACAATTCCAAGGATATGTTGAGCAAAATAGACTTTTAACCCCTACACATCATCCATACATTATTGCTGTACTAGCATATGGATATTGTAATGAGAAGTTAGGGGGTGTACGCCGAAGTGAACCGTCCTTATGTAGGTGTATTAGTCAACCAACGATTGTACAAGGGAATTGAACGAGGTAGAACAGCACACGAGTCGCTCTATCAATATGTCCTCGCTGGGAACGAATATGAAGTCACACCGTGCTTTTTCCGTCTTCAAGATGTTCGTCCGGGGCATCCTACAATTCGTGCTTATGTCTCTCAGGGTTTAGGTTTTATTCGCAAGGAGATTCCAACACCACATATTATTCACAATCGTGCTATGTATCGCAGTCGTATCTCGAATAAGAAGCTTCTACTGCTTACCCGGAGTGGTATGACGATCTTTAATCAATTTACTCGCTATAACAAATATCGGATTCATCAAATTTTATTACAGCATTCAGAAATACGTGTCAGTCTTCCGGAAACGGAGATGGCTACCGCAGATAGTATCAAATCCATGATGACTCGCCATCATACATTGATACTTAAACCGAATAACGGAAGCATTGGTAAGGGGATTATGAAGCTGGAGAAATCCGCCAACAATTGCTGGACCATTTACTATCGAGGTAATGCGCAGGGTACTTATCGACATTATACATTCCGAACTAGGCTTCCACTCTTCTTACAAAGGATCATTCAGAAGCAAAAATACCTCGTGCAGCAGAGACTACCACTAGCAGAATTTGAAGGTAGACCCTATGATTTTCGAATATCCGTTCAGAGAGACCAAACCGGTGATTGGAACGTTACAGGCATAGTTGGAAAAGCTGCTGCAAGCCGCTCATTCATAACCAATGTAGCTCAGGGTGGTAAAGTACATCCATTAGAAACCATTGTTGAATCCAACAATACTCAATCCTCAGCGTATATACGCGAACAATTAACTCAATTCTCATTAACTGTTGCCACACACTTAAGTCATCATCTTCCTTACCTTGCCGATATCGGATTGGACGTAGGAATTACTCCTGATGGATTTCCACTCTTTATTGAATGCAATTGCCGAGACTTACGCTACAGCTTCCTGAAGGCTGGCTTAATCAAACAATGGATGAACACCTATTGGAATCCAATCGGATATGCGAAGTATTTGATTGAACAACAGAAAACTTGAGGTCTCTCTGAATAAAGCCTATATAAATGAATCATGTTGCTTAATACTCCTAACTGTGGCAAGATATCGAGTATACTGTACCTTAGCTACAATCAGTACAAGTGCTTGCTCAATAAGTCTATTTATAGGAACAGGAGTTACTGCAATGCGAAGAGCGACTTTCAGATTACTAACAGAATTATCATCTCGCAAATGGATCTCTCAGCTTACAGGTCGTATTGCCCAATCCAGGGTCAGTAAACATTGGATAACTAGGTTTGCTAAATTATACGGAATTTCAATTCATGATGCGGAGAAAGCAGTTGAAGAGTACACTTCACTGAATGATTTTTTCACTCGAAGATTAAAGCCGGGCTTGCGTCCTATAGATACAGCAGCGAATACGATGGTGAGTCCTGTTGATGGGCTTATTACTGGAATCGGTGAAATTGCGGATGGCCAGCTCCTGAACGTAAAGGGGCAGGATTACACCGTGGAGGAGCTGCTTAATCACTCACCGCGCATGGTCAATTATGCACACGGCTACTATATGGTACTCTATCTAAGCCCTACGGATTATCATCGAATTCATAGCCCAATATCTGGAAGGATACTAGAAACCGAGCATATTCCAGGCAAGGTATATCCGGTGAATGATTTTGGATTACGTAATATGAAGAGAACACTCAGTCGTAACGAACGATTGATTTCTTACGTTCAACACCAATCGGGCGAGGTTGCGGTTGTGAAGGTGGGTGCTATGAATGTCAGCAGTATTCGATATGCCGAGCCCTTTAGCAACGAGCTAGGGAAGGGTCAGGAGCTAGCCTATTTCGAATTTGGCTCCACCGTTGTCCTACTTATGGAATCAGGAACCTTCAAGGCACGTGGTGATCTTATGGTTAATAGTAAAGTCAAGATGGGTGAAGCGATCGGAACTGTCCACAAGAGCAGATAGAGGATTAAATTGAAGAAGAACCGTACGACTCTGTTCATTCATGCGGAGTCATACGGTTCCTCTTTTTTCTGCGACAGCAAGATGGACCTCTGTCAAGAAAGTGGACACAATTCTAAGGTCGATTTTCTCCTCTGCAGCCCATTTCCTGCTCTGTAGCTACGCTCTAAGGTCGATTCCCGCTTAATCGTGAGTCTGGAGCAAGAATGGCTTAATAAGCGGGAAAATTCCCGCTTATTCGTCAATCTGGAGCAAATGTAGCGTAATAAGCGGGAAAATTCC